>CAZXAQ010000015.1:0-63766 GCA_964638635.1 uncultured Flavobacteriaceae bacterium | reverse complement strand
TGGCCGTTCTTCTCGTAGCCGAACACGACAACAAGTCGCTCAAGGACGCGACGGCAAAGGCGCTCTCCGCCGCCGTGGCGTTGGGCGGGCCGGTGGACGTTCTCGTCGCCGGTCAGGGTGCGAAGGGTGTCGCGGATGCCGCCGCCAAGCTCAAAGGTGTGTCGAAGGTGCTCCTTGCCGACGACCCGCAGTATGCGAACCAGCTCGCCGAAAACATGGCGTCGCTGATCGTCGAACTTGCGGGCAAGTACGACGCGGTTCTCTCGCCGGCGTCGACCAGCGGCAAGAATTTTATGCCGCGCGTCGCGGCCGCACTCGACGTCGCGCAGATCTCCGAGATCGTGTCGGTCGATGGGCCGGACACATTTACGCGGCCGATCTATGCCGGCAACGCGATGCAGCAGGTGCAGGCGCCGGCCGGCGCGAAGAAAGTGATCACGGTTCGCTCCACCACGTTCAAAGCGGCGGAAGCGACAGGGTCGGCCCCGGTCGAGACGATCGGCGCGGCCAAGAACCCCGGCATTTCCGAATTCGTGAAGGATGAGCTGTCGAAATCGGAAAGGCCGGAGCTGGCGGCTGCGCGGGTTGTTGTTTCCGGCGGACGCGGTATGCAGTCGGGCGATAACTTCCATTTGCTGGAAAAAGTCGCCGACCGGTTGAAAGCCGCCGTCGGCGCAAGCCGGGCCGCGGTCGACGCGGGCTTCGTGCCGAACGATTACCAGGTCGGTCAGACGGGTAAGGTGGTCGCGCCGGAGCTTTACATCGCCGTCGGCATTTCAGGCGCCATTCAGCATTTGGCTGGTATGAAGGATTCGAAGGTTATCGTCGCCATCAACAAAGACGAAGAAGCCCCGATCTTCCAAGTGGCCGATTACGGCCTCGTCGCCGACCTGTTCAAGGCGGTGCCGGAGTTGGACGAAGAGCTAAAAAAACAGGGCTACTAGGCAAACGGCCGGGGCAATACGCAAAGCAACCGCATTTGAGCAGGTGTCATGAATATTGAACGTATCGGCGTCATCGGCGCGGGCCAAATGGGCAATGGGATTGCCCATGTGTGCGCGCTTGCGGGCTATGACGTCCTGATCAACGACGTCAAGCGCGAGCGACTCGACGCCGCGTTCGAAATCATCAACGGAAACCTGTCCAGGCAGGTTGCGCGCGGCAAGATCTCGGATGCCGACAAGGACAAGGCACTGAAGCGAATTCATGCCGCGCCTTCGCTCGACGAGTTCGAGCGGGTGGACCTTGCGATCGAGGCGGCGACGGAAGACGAGAAGGTCAAGAAGCAGATTTTCCGCGACCTTTGTCCGAAGCTGTCGAAGAACGCGATGATCGCGACCAACACGTCGTCGATCTCGATCACGCGGCTCGCCGCCGTGACCGACCGGCCGGAGCGCTTCATCGGCCTGCACTTTATGAATCCGGTGCCGCTGATGCAGCTCGTGGAGCTCATTCGGGGCATCGCAACGGAAGAAGAGACGTTCCTGACGGTGCAGGGCCTGGTGAAGCGGCTCGGCAAGACGTCGGCGAATTCGGAAGATTTTCCGGCCTTCATCGTCAACCGCATCCTGCTGCCGATGATCAACGAAGCCGTGTACACGCTGTATGAAGGCGTTGGCACGGTCGAGGCGATCGATACCGCGATGCGGCTTGGCGCGAACCATCCGATGGGGCCGCTGCAGCTTGCCGATTTCATCGGGCTCGACACGTGTCTGTCGGTGATGCAGGTCTTGTACGAAGGTCTTGCCGACTCGAAGTACCGCCCCTGCCCGCTTCTGGTGAAGTACGTCGAGGCCGGCTGGCTCGGCCAAAAGACGAAGCGCGGGTTCTACGATTACCGCGGCGAGAAGCCGGTGCCGACGCGCTAGGCGCGGTTATCTACCAAACCACCCCCGGCAGGGCCGGCCACGCGACGCGCGCCCCGCCCACCCTGGGTCGCACTCTCGGCCGTCGGTGCGCGTGGCCCTGGGTGGCCGGGTCGCGCTTCGCTTGCCCGGCCATGACGAATTTGGGTGTTTGACGCTGCGTTGTGAAGTCGTGGATCGTCTATAATTGCGATCCACGATGCTCTGGTGCTGATTCC
This sequence comes from uncultured Flavobacteriaceae bacterium, assembly GCA_964638635.1. GTDB lineage: Bacteria > Pseudomonadota > Alphaproteobacteria > Micropepsales > Micropepsaceae > SZUA-430. Next base: position 61,683 of record CAZXAQ010000015.1, on the reverse strand, counting down.
CATGGCCGACTTCGCCGTTCCCACATTGCCGATGCGCGACTCCAACGAGACGCGCGCGTTCTACGAGAAGCTCGGCTTCATCTGCGCGCACCAGCAGGAGCCGCCGGACTCGTTCCTGTTCATGATGCGCAACGGCATTCAGCTGCAGTTCTTCGAGGCGCCGGGCATCGACGGCACGATCCGCGATCATACCTGCTACATCTACGTCGACGATCTCGACGCCACGTACAAGGCGTTCGCGGCCGCGAAGGTGGGCAAGTTGATGCCGATCGAGCAGAAGCCGTGGGGCGTGCCGGAATTCGTGATGATCGACGTCAACGGGAACATGCTGCGGGTGGGCTGCCCGCGTATGGAAATGTGATCCGCAAATGAAGGTCGCGGTCATCGGTCTCGGGCAGCGCATCTCCGCCGTCGTTTCGGCGCTGAAAGCGGCCGGAGCGCCGGTTGAGGTTGCGTCGTATGCAGACCCCGCGCCCGTGGGCCTCGACCGGCTCAAGGATGAGGGCATTGCCGTCGGCGAAGCGTTCAAGAGTGCCGAGGAGTTGCTGACCAAGGGCGAACACGATCTCGTCATGATCGGCTCGCCCAATCATCTGCATGCCGAGCATCTGATGCTCGCGCTCTATGGATCGAAGCCGGTATTTGCCGAAAAGCCGGTCGTGCGGACGGAGAACGAGTCGTACGCGCTGGCTCAGCGCCTCTCGACGGAAGAGACGCCGCCGCTGTTCGTCGGGCTCGTGCTGCGTTCGGCGCCGATCACGCGCGAGATTTTGTCGATCGTGCGCGAGGGGCATTTGGGGCAGATCGTGTCGATCGACGCAACCGAGCATTTGCCGCCGGAGCACGGCGCCTATCTCGCGCGCAATTGGCGACGCAAGCGCGAGTGGGGCGGCTCGTTCCTGCTCGACAAGGTGTGTCACGACTTCGACATTTTCGGCGAGATCGCGGGCGCCCGGCCGCAGCGGATCGTGAGCTTCGGCGGGCGGGGCATCTTTCGGCCCGATCGCGAGCCCCCTGCCCGCGCCTATTCCGACAGCTCGAAAGCGTTCGAAAGCTGGCCCGGCGGGTGGAGTGCGCAAGACGATGCGTTCGCTAGCGATATGGACGTGACGGACCATCAGACGGCGCTCGTCGAATACGTGAACGGCGTGCAGCTCGCGTTTCATGCCAACAGCTGCAGCGCGCTGCGCGAGCGGCGGTGGTATGTCGCGGGCACCGAGGGCACGCTGATCGCCGACATCGACCGCAACACGATCATGTGGCGGCGGCATCTGGAGCGCACGGCGCCGTTCCGCCGGCAGTTTCCGATCTCCGACCACGACCACAACGGTGCGGACGTCGCGATGGCGCGCGATCTGATCGCGGCGCTCAAGGACGAGACCGAGTTTCCGGTGTCGCCGTTTCAGGCGATCGAGGCGGGGCTCACCGTCATGGCGATCGACAAGGCGCAGGCCATGGGCCAGATCGTCGACTGCACGGCGATCTGGGATACGCTCGACACAGCGATGAAGGTGGCGTGAGCCGTCAGTCGTCGAGCTTCGGCGGGACGGCCGCAGCGGACTGCCGATTGGCGGCGACGATTTGGGCGAGGTTTTGCGGGTCCGACTTGGCGATGGCGCGCAGTTTGATGGAAAGCGGGCCGCAGAGTTCTTCTGTCGTTTCCAGCATGAAATCGAACGAGATGTCGCGCCGGGTTTCACGCTCGCGACGGTCCTGCGCGAGCTCATCGACCCTTGCCGTGTCGCCCTTGGCGCGCGCGGCTTCGAACTCGTCGTTTGTCCGGGCGATTACGTCGGTTTCGCCCAAGACCCCGTCGACGGCGAGCGTCATGCGGGCCATGCACTGATAGAGTTCCGCACGCACGTTCGGGTCGGCGATGTCGGCGATGCGCTCGCGGTTGCGTTCGTAGACGTCGAGGTCGCGCATGCAGCTGCGAACGAGACGGATTGTGTAAGGCCCATAGGGCGCACCGCGGCCACGGGCGTCCTTTGCGAGGTTCGTGAGCACGCTGAGCGAGGAGAGGAGATCGAGGCAGACGAGCGCGATCGACCGTTCCTGGCGTTTGCGCTCCATGCGGTCCAACAGCCAAGCGACGAGGAAGCCGCCGGCGCTGGCCAAGAAGGCGCCGATGAGCATGGCCAGGAACTGGGCGCCGGCTGCGCTGGTCACGTCGAAGATGGATTGGGTGACATTTGCGGCCATCGGGTCATCGTAGGGGCACGCCTGCGCTCAACACAAGGTCGGCGGCTTTGGCGTCGTCCCATTCGGCCGGGCCGACGATGCGACCGCGGTCGCGGCCTTCGCGGTCGATCAGGATCGTCGTGGGCAAGCCGATCACCTTGAAGTCGCTTTGCGCGCGCATCGTGGGGTCGACATAGACGCCGAGATGCTTGATGCCGTGTTCCTGGTAGAAGGCTTTGACCACGTTCGGGCCGCCGCGGTCGAGTGACAGCGCCACGACGACGACGCCGACGCTTTCCAGCTGCTGCTGCAGGCGGTCGAGCATGGGCATTTCGGCGACGCACGGCGTGCACCACGTCGCCCACAGGTTCAGCACCACGACCTTGCCGCGGAAGCGCTCCAAGCTTGCCGCCGCGCCGTGTTCGTCCATGAACATCGTCGCGGGGGCGGGTAGGACTTCGCGGGCCTGGATGAAGTTGTCGATGCCGCCCAGTTTCGACCGCGTCGGCGTATCGTTAAGACCCGCGAGCAGGTAGACGGCGACGCCCGCCGCCGCCACAATGGCCGTCACGAGCACGACGATCAGAATTCGCTGTAGTGACATTCAACGCCTTTCGCGAGACACGATGACGACGAACGAAATGTGGGGCGGGCGTTTCGCCCAAGGACCGGCCGCCATCATGGAGGAGATCAACGCTTCCATCGACTTCGACCGCCGCCTTTATGCCCAAGATATTGCCGCGTCGAAAGTCCATGCGGCGATGCTGGCCCAACGCGGCATTATCTCGCAGGCGGATGCAAGTGCCATTCAAGACGGGCTCGACAAGATCAAAGCCGAGATCGATCAAGGGAAATTCGCGTTTTCGCGCAAGCTCGAAGACATCCATATGAATGTCGAGGCGCGGCTGAAGGACTTGATCGGGGACGCAGCCGGGCGGCTGCACACCGCCCGCTCGCGGAACGATCAGGTGGCCACCGATTTTCGCCTGTGGGTACGTGACGCTATCGACAGTCTGGACGCGCGGTTGGTGGCTTTCCAGCGGGCGCTGGTGGCAAAAGCGGGGACACATGCGGCGACGGTGATGCCGGGGTTCACACATCTGCAGACGGCGCAGCCGATCACGTTCGGGCACCATTTGCTTGCCTATGTAGAGATGGCGAGCCGGGATCGGGCGCGGTTTGCGTCGGCCCGGGCGTGCACGAACGAATCGCCGTTGGGCTCGGCGGCGCTCGCGGGGACGTCGTTTCCGCTCGACAGGGAGGCCACGGCACACGGCCTCGGCTTCATGCGGCCGATGCGCAATTCGCTCGACGGGGTTTCGGCGCGGGACTTCGCGCTCGAGTTCTTGAGCGCGTGTGCGATCATGGCGACACATCTGTCCAGGCTCGCGGAAGAGATCGTGCTCTGGAGTTCGCCCGCGTTCAAGTTCATCACGCTGTCGGATGCGTTCTCGACCGGTTCGTCGATCATGCCGCAAAAGCGCAATCCCGATGCGGCCGAACTCGTGCGCGCGAAATGCGCCCGGGTGACGGGATCGCTCGTGACCTTGCTCGGCGTGATGAAGGCGTTGCCGCTCGCCTATGCGAAGGACATGCAGGAGGACAAAGAGGCGGTGTTCGACGCCGCCGATTCGGTCACGCTTGCGCTCGCCGCGATGACGGGGATGGTGCAGGACCTGAAGGTCAACGAAATAGCGATGCGCAACGCCGCCGGCGAGGCGTTTTCGACCGCAACCGATATCGCCGATTGGATCGTCCGGGTGCTGAAAAAACCGTTCCGCGAGGCGCATCACATCACGGGGCGCATCGTCGCGATGGCGGAAGCACGCGGCTGCGGCCTCGCCGATTTGTCGGTGAAAGAGCTGCAATCGGTTGAGCCCGGCATCACGGCCGATATACAGTCCGTCTTGAGTTTGGATGCGTCGGTCGCCAGCCGCATGAGCTTCGGCGGTACGGCACCGGAACGGGTCCGCGAACAGGTTCGCTATTGGCAGGAGCAGCTTAAATGATCGTGCGTGTGTTGATGGTCGCGGCGTTGATCGCCGGGTTGGGTGTTTCGGCCTGCGGGAAGAAGGGGCCGCTGGAGCCGCCGAAGCCGAGCGTGACGCTGACGCGTTAGTCTTCTTGTTGTTGCGCTTCTCCCTCTGGGAGAAGCTGGCGCGCCGAAGGCGCGACTGATGAGGGGACGCTGCGGAGTTGCTTGACGCAGTTTCCCCTCATCCGTCTCGTCGCGTTCCGCGACGATCCACCTTCTCCCGCGAGGCGGGAGAAGGGCAATGCTCCATGGGAACCGATGAACCATTTCGACTATCGCGACGGCCAGTTGTGCGCCGAGGACGTGCCGCTCTCGGAGATCGCGGCGGCTGTGGGCACGCCGTTCTATTGTTATTCGACGGCCACGCTGGAGCGGCATTTTCGGGTGTTTTCGGAGGCGATGCCGGAGGGGGCGCTGGTTGCTTATGCGGTGAAGGCGAATGGGAGCCTGGCCGTGATCAAGACGCTCGCGAGGTTAGGGGCGGGAGCGGACATCGTTTCGGGTGGGGAACTCAAGAAGGCGCTCGCGGCCGGTGTGCCGGCGAACAAGATCGTGTTTTCGGGGGTCGGCAAGACGCGCGGCGAGATGGCGGCGGGGCTCGACGCCCAAATCTATCAGTTCAACGTCGAGGGGGAGGAAGAGCTCGACGTTTTGAGCGAGGTCGCGTCGTCGAAGGGGGCGACGGCTTCGGTTGCGCTGCGGGTCAATCCCGACGTCGACGCGAAGACACATGCGAAGATTTCGACGGGCAAGGCCGAGAACAAGTTTGGGATCGCTTGGGGGCGCGCGAAGGCGGCTTATGCGCATGCGGCGAAGCTGCCCGGCATCAAGGTCGTCGGTGTCGACGTGCATATCGGGAGCCAGATCACAGACCTTGGGCCGTTTCGCGAGGCGTTCGCGAAGGTGGCGGGCCTCGTGCGCGAGCTTCGCGCGGGCGGGCATCAGATTTCGCGGGTCGATCTCGGCGGGGGCTTGGGTGTTCCGTATGACGAGCGGATGGCGCCGCCCTTGCCGGAGAATTACGGCGTTGTCGTGCGCGAGGCGGTCGCGGGGCTTGATGCGCAGCTGATTGTGGAGCCCGGAAGGCTGATCACGGCGAACGCGGGCGTGCTTGTTTCACAGGTGCTTTATGTGAAGCGCGGCGAGGCGAAGGAATTCGTCATTCTGGATGCGGGGATGAACGACTTGATTCGCCCTGCCCTTTACGACGCCTGGCACGATATCGTGCCGGTGCGGCACAGCTCGGCACCCGCCAAGGTTTACGACGTGGTGGGACCCGTGTGCGAAAGCACCGACCTTTTCGCACGGGATCGTGAATTACCGGCCGTTTCCGCCGGGGACTTGGTTGCCATACTTTCGGCGGGTGCCTATGGCGCCGTCCAGGGGTCCAGCTACAATGCCCGCGGCTTGGCCCCGGAAGTGCTTGTTAAGGGCCGCCAATTTGCGGTCACAAGGCCGCGGCAGACTGTCGACGACATGATTAAGCAGGAACGCTGGCCGGATTGGCTCTAGGTCCTGCGCCCCAAGTGCGGTGAAGCGTTTGAGCGAAGGCCTACATCTCGAAGGCGAAGATAAGGCGGGCGGTCTGCCGAAGATCGTGCAGCGCCACATCATGCTTGCGTGGGCGTCGCTGTCGGCGGAGCGGTTCTGGCCGCTGCTCTGGCCTGCGGGCGGGATCGTCGGGCTGTTCGTTATTCTCGCGCTCGCCAATGTGTTCGTCTATCTGCCCGAGTGGCTGCATCTGTTGAGCCTCTTCTTCTTCATCGCCGCCGTCGTTTGGGCGGTGATGTATTCGATGCGGCAGACGTCGGTGCCGTCGCGGTCGCAGGCGGTGCGGCATTTGGAGCAATCGAGCGGGCTCGAGCACCGGCCGCTCTCCGCGCTGGAAGACAAGCCCGCGACGGGGACGGACGACGACACGAAGCGGCTCTGGCACGCGCACCGGCAGTGGGTGTTGCATCATATCAACCGGCTGAGGGTCGCTTGGCCGCGGCTGTCGTTGGCTGCTCGCGATCCGCAGGCTTTGCGTATTTTGATTTCGCTCGTGATCCTCGCGCTCACGGTTGCGAACTGGTCGGAGGTGCCGGCGCGTCTGGCCGCCGCGATTTCGCCCGGCTGGGCGCAAGGGAACGGGCCTGCCACGTTCGAAGCTTGGGTCACGCCGCCCGCCTATACGGGCGAGCCGCCGCAGCATCTGACCGCGAACACGCAGTCGGACGGGGTCGCGATTACCGTGCCCAAAGCATCGACGCTGACCGTGCGCACGCATGGCGATGCGTCGGCCGTCTTGCGCGTGGGGTCGCTCGGCACGTCGATGCCGCCGCAGACGCGGCCGGAGTTCATGCCGGCGGGTGGCGACGCGCGCGACGCGAAGCTTGCGCTTGAGCAGGACATGACGGTGCGCCTTTCCGTCAACGCGTCGCAGACGGCGATTTGGCGGCTTTCGGTGAAGACGGACACGCCGCCGACGATCGCGTTCAAGACGCCGCTGCAGGTGACGAACGCGCAGTCGCTCAGGTTCAACTATTTCGTGAAGGACGATTACGGCGTGACCGCGGCCTCGGCCGAAATCGCGCTTGTTCATCAGTCGTCGCCGTCGGACCGCAAGCCGCCGAAGCCGCTGTCGTTCGAGCTGCCGCTACCACCGGCGCCGGCGCGCGACGGCGACGCCACGATCTTCAAGGATTTGACCGCGCATGTGTGGGCGGGGCTGCCGGTTACGGTTACGCTGATCGCGCGCGACGAAAGCGGGCAGATCGCGCGGTCGAAGCCGGTGACGATCGTGCTGCCGGAGCGGCGCTTCAACGAACCGCTGGCGCGTGCCTTTATCGAGCAGCGCCGCAGCCTCGCACGCGCGCCGTCGACGGCGCCTTATGTGGCGAAGGGGCTCGATGCGTTGTCGATCGCGCCGGAGCGGTTCACGCCGGATGAGCGCATCTATCTCGGCATGCGGACGGCCTACTACATCATCTCGCGGGCGCGCGGCGGCGACGAGCTCAGCGCGGCGCAGCAGCTGTTGTGGGACATGGCGCTGAAGGTTGAAGAAGGCGACGCGCCGCTCGCGCAGGAAGAACTTCGCGCGGTGCAGCAGAAGCTGATGGACGCGCTCGCGCGCGGCGCGCCGCAGGCGGAGATCGAGGCGTTGATGGCGCAGCTGCGCGCGGCGATGGAGCGTGCGCTCAAGGCCATGGCCGAGAAGGCGCAAGGGCAGAGCCCGTTCGCGCAAGGTGCGGGTGGGCAGATCGTGCGGGCGCAGGACCTGCAGTCGATGCTCGACCGGATTCAGGATTTGGCGAAGCAGGGTTCGCGCGCGGCGGCGCAGCAGCTGCTGGCGCAGCTGCAGGATATGCTCGAGAACATGCAGATGGCCGGCGGCGGCCAGATGACGGGCGAGCAGAAGTCGGCGACCGAGGCGCTTGAGAAGCTCGGGCAGATGATCGCGCGCCAACGTGCGCTGATGGACAAGACGTTCCGCGAGCAGCAGCAGGCGCTTGAGTCGGGCGCGGCGAAGAAGCCGTCGGGCCTGAAGGGCGAGCAGGAGAAGCTCAGCGACGAGTTGACGACGCTGATGAAGAAGGCGGGGCCCGGCGAGATGGCGCAAGCGCTGCGCCGCGCGCAAGACGCGATGGATGATGCGGCCGACAAGCTCGCCAACGGCGAACTCGGCAGCGCCGGCGAGGACCAGCAAAAGGCAATCGACGAACTGCGCAAAGGCGGCGAGGCGGTGGCGAAGCAGCTGTTGCAGCAGATGCAGGCGCAAGGCGCGATCGGGCCGGGCCAAGGCATCGGCCAAGGCGAGAACGAGGATCCGTTCGGGCGGCCGCAAGCGTCTTACGGGCAGTCGTTCGGCGGTTCGGTGAAAGTGCCGGACAAGCTCGATATCCAAAAGGCGCGCGAAATTCTGGAAGAGCTGCAGCGCCGCGCGGCCGAACGCGGCCGGCCGATCAACGAGCTCGAATACATCGACCGGCTGCTCCGGCGGTTCTAGTCGCGCTTGCCCTTTGCGGCGGCGATGTGTTTGGCGGTGTCGTTGTAGTGGCGCAGACCTGTGATCATGCCGCGGTCGTCGAACGTCCAGTAGTGGATCTCTTGGTCCTTGATGCGGCCGCCGGTTTGGGTGACGTCGAAATCGACCTCGACTTCGGCGGCGACGTTGGCGCCGGCGGCCAACACGTTTTTGACCGCGAAGGCGTTGACCTTCCACTTTCCGATATAGGTGAAGAAGGCGGCGACGCCGTTCGGGCCCGACTGAGCTTTGAGCCAGGGAACGCCGGCGCGCTGGGCGTGGTTGTCCGCCCAGGCTTCCCAGCGCGCGCTTTGTGCGACGCAGCCCAGGATCGCCGGGACGTTGCCTTGGCCGAAGGCGGCGTAGATGCCCTGGACCGTCTTCAGATTTCGCGCGGTGGCGGCCGCGCCCGTCAGGGGTGGCGTCTTGGGGTCGCAGAGCGGCGCCGGCGGGGCTGCGGGCTTTGCGTTCGCAAGCGAAACGGCGGCCGCGACGGCCAAAACGAGCGAAACGGCGCGCATGCTTTTCTCCCTTTGCCCGGGGATATACGGGGCGGTCGGGCCGCCGGTTGCACGCTTTGATCGACGTCAATGCAATTTCGGCGGGTGCTTCCTATCTTGAAGATACGGACCCATTTGCACGGGCCTCGGTATCAAGGAGGTTCAGTCATGTTGGAAACCACACTCAGCTTTCCCACCATCATCCCGTGGGCCGCGGTTGTCGCGACGGCCGCGATCTTCGTCATCCTTTGGATGAACACGTTGATCCGGCACTAGCGCCGTAGCGGCCTTGCCGGGCGTTTTGCGGCTTCGCGGTCCCAGGGCGGTATGCCGGCCCAGGCCCGCGCGAGCAGATCGATGAAGGCGCGGACCTTCGCGTTCGGCGCGGCGCCCGGTGCGTAGAGCGCGTGCACGGTCAGTTCGCGAATCGTGTGATTGGCGAGCACCGGCACGAGGCGCCCGTCGCGCAGGTCGGTGCAGATGCTGAACGTCGGCTGTTGAATGAGGCCGACGCCTTCGAGCGCCGCGGCGCGGAGTGCGTCGCCGTTGTTGGCGATCAGAGAACCCTTCACCTTCACGCGCTCGAGCTTCCCCGCGGGCGTCGTCAGGTGCCATTCGTCGCGCAACGACCAATAGGCGTAGCCGAGGCAGTTGTGGCGCTTCAGGTCGGCTGGCGTTTTCGGCATGCCGTTGCGGCGGAGGTAGTCGGGCGCGCCCACAACCATCAAGCGCGCGGGCGCCAAGCGGCGGGCGATCAGGCTTGAATCTGCCGGCACGCCGATGCGGATGACGATGTCGTAACCCTCCTCCACCAAATCCACCGCGCGGTCGTTCAGCGTGAGGTCGATCTCGACGCCCGGATTGTCGCCCAGGAAGCGCGCGATCAACGGGGCGAGCTGCTGCGAGCCGAACGAGACCGGCGCGTTGACGCGCAGGCGGCCCTTCAGCACCGTCTGAAGGTCGCGCACCGCGTCTTCGGTTTCGTTCAAGGCGCCGATGACGCCGCCGGCGCGTTCGGCGAGCGCGCGGCCCGCCTCGGTCAAACTCACGCGGCGGGTCGTGCGGTGAAAGAGGCGCACGCCGAGGCGCTCCTCCAAGTCGGCGATGTGCTTGGAGACCATGGCCCGGGTGAGTTTCAGCTCGCGCGCCGCCGCGGCGAAGCTCAGCCGTTCGGCCGTAGTTGCGAAGATTTCGAGGCTGCGAAAGCGGTCCATGGGTTATTGTCAATCAATCGTATACAATAAGTCAATCACAAGCCGAATTGTAACTTCGCCGGTTTGGGCCAATTCTTCCTGCAACACGCAACGCAGGAGATGACCCATGACCATCGCACTTCGGAAATCGGAAGATCGCGGCCGGGCCAATTTCGGCTGGCTCGACAGTCGCCACACGTTTTCGTTCGGCCAATACCATGACGAAGCGCATATGGGCTTCGGGCCGCTGCGCGTCATCAACGACGACCGGGTGGCGCCCGGCGGCGGGTTCTCGCCGCACGGACACGCGGACATGGAGATCGTCTCCTATGTCCTCGATGGCGGGCTGGAGCACAAGGACAGCCTCGGCACCGGGTCGGTGATCCGGCCCGGCGAGGTGCAGCGCATGTCGGCCGGCACCGGCATCCGCCACAGCGAGTTCAACGCGTCGAAGACAGAGCCCGTGCACTTTCTGCAAATCTGGATCATTCCGGAGCGGCGCGGCCTTACGCCGAGCTACGAGCAGAAGACGTTCGGCGCCGCGGACAAGACCGGCAAGCTTCGCCTCGTCGGTTCGCGCGACGGGCGCGACGGGTCGGTGACGATCCATCGCGACGTCGATGTCTACGCGACGCTGCTGCACGCGGGCCACGCGGTGACGCATGACGTGAAGGCGGGCCGCGGCGCGTGGGTGCATGTCGCGCGCGGCAGCGTGCGGCTGAACGGCACGGCGCTCACCGCCGGCGACGGCGCGGCGATCGAGAGCGCCGGCGCGCTCACGCTCGACGGCGCGGCCGATGCGGAAGTTCTGCTCTTCGATATGGCGCTCTAGATCAATCACAACAGGAGACTGACATGACCACGCAAGCAGACTACGGCGCAGCGTTGCTGCGCATCTCACTCGGCGTCGCAGCTTTGGCGCACGGGCTCGTTTTGAAGGTGTTCACGTTCGGCGTTGCCGGGACGGTGGGCTATTTCGAGTCGATCGGCTATCCCGGCTACTTCGCCTATCTCGTGATGTTCGGCGAGATCGCGGGCGGGCTGGGGCTGATCACCGGTGTCTATGCGCGCACGGCGGCCTTGTTGATGATCCCGATCCTGCTCGGCGCCGTCGCGCAGCATGCGGCGAACGGCTGGGTGTTCACCGCGACCGGCGGCGGGTGGGAGTATCCGGCGTTCTGGGCCGTGGCCTTGCTCGCCTCGGCGCTGATCGGACCGGGCGCGTTCGCGCTTCGGCTGCCGTTCTTGCCGGCGGAGCCGTTCTTCGCGCCGGCGCGATAACATCGAACGTTCCCTCGCCCTTCGGATTGGGGGCGAGGTGGTGAGAAGAAGATTGAACCACGAAGCCACAAAGGCACGAAGAAGAATGCCTCACACAATGGGACAATGAAACAATGGGGTGCGACCCCGCGCGCGTCAGCGCGCAATCTGAGATCGAACGGGCGCTGCGCGCCAACAAGATGACATCTCCATCATTGTGTCATTGTTTCATTGTGTGAGGCATTCTTCTTCGTGCCTTTGTGGCTTCGCGGTGAAACTTCCTGATGTCAACCGCTTGAGCGGTGGAGACTTTCATGCGCATGCCGACACTGTTCCTCTCGCATGGCGCGCCGACGTTGGTGATGACGAAGACGCCGGCGAGCGACTTCTTGCAGTCGCTGGCGGCGCGTTTGCCTGTGCCGAAGGCAATCTTGGTTGTTTCGGCGCATTGGGAGGAGGCGCGGCCGACGGTTGGGCTTGGGCTCGAGACGATCCATGATTTCTATGGATTTCCGAAGCCGCTTTACGAGTTGCAGTATCCGGCGCCGTTGGCGCGCGATGTTGCGGACCGGGTGGCACACTTGTTGAAGCCGGGTGTTGCGGCCGATCCGGCGCGCGGGCGCGATCATGGTGTTTGGGCGCCGCTAATTTTGGCGTGGCCGGATGCGCAGGTTCCGGTGGTGCAGCTCTCGCTTGTCGGCGGTGCGGCGCCGCAGACGCATTATGAGATCGGGCGCGCGCTGGCGCCGTTGCGGGACGAGGGTGTGCTGATTATCGGTTCCGGCAGCGCGACGCATAATCTGCGCGCGCGGCCGACGCCGGTGCCGGCGGAGTGGGCGACGCGGTTTGTCGGTTGGCTCGACGGCACCTTGGCCGGCGGCGACGATGCGGCGCTTCTCGATTGGAAGCACGCGGCGCCGCATGCGGAGATCAATCACCCGTCGACGGAGCATTTCGATCCGATTTTTGTGGCGCGCGGCGCGGCAAGCGGCGAGGCGGCGACGCGGCTGCATGCGTCCTATGAATTCGGATCGTTGTCGATGAACGCGTATGCGTTCGGGCCATTACAGTAGGAAGTTCGCCGCGCGCTTTGGCGGCGCCTCCACCCGCAATGCGCCGAGCCAACGTTCGCACGAGGCGCGGCCTTCGCGGTGGAGGAGGTCGATCAGCCGCGCGTCGGGGTGATTTTGGCTGGCGCCGCCGACTTCGTTCATGAGTTCGTCTTCGCCGATTTCGTGCAGGCGCAGATCGGTCAAACGCCGGCCGAGGCCGCTGCGCTGCGCGCCGCTTTCGACGGTGACGCGCGTCAGGCGGTCGAGTTCGTCGAGTTCGCGCTTCAAGGGCGCGTCGAAGACGATGCGGTTCAGGCGCGTTTGGATCTTCGGCGCGGTGACCGGCAGGCCGCGGTCGCTGAGCGGGTTCAGGCGCACGAGCACGACGTCCCGGGCCGTGGTTTTCTCGATCAGCGCGAGCAGCGGCGGGTTCGACGAGAAGCCGCCATCCCAATAGTGCCCGTCGTCGAGCTTCACGGCCTGGCTGACTTGCGGCAGGCAGGCGGAGGCGAGCAACACGTCGAGCGTCAGCTCTTCGTTCGCGAACAGGCGCGCGGCACCGGTCTCGGCGTTCGTCGCGGCGATGAGAAGACGGATCGCGTTCGGCGCACGCAACGCGTCGATGTCCACGAACTCGCCCAGGATCTGGCGTAGCGGGTTCACGTCGAGCGGGTTGAACTGATAGGGCGAGATCACGCGCGAGAGCATGTCGCGCATGATCGCCGAGGCCGCGAGTTCGACGTCACGGCCGAACGCCAAGGTCTCGAGCGCGGAGGGGCGCAATGGATTCAGGCGCGCGACTTGCGCGAGCGTTTGCCAGAACGCAGCAAGGCGTGTGCGCGCGTACGGCGCGCCGCCTTGCGCATGCGCGGTCGCCAAGACGGCCGCGTTGATCGCACCGGCGCTGGCGCCACTGATCGCCTCGATAGCGAAGCCTTCTTCCAACGCGCGGTCGAGCACGCCCCAGGTGAACGCGCCGTGTGCGCCGCCACCTTGCAGCGCGAACGCCAGCTTACGCGCGGGGCGCTTGCGGGCGAACGGAATAAGCTCAGCCGCGTGGCTTTGGCTGCGCGGCGGCGTCTCTTTGCGGCCGAGGAGTGCGCGCAGCTTTTCGAAGATCGCGATGTTCTGCATGGCGCGAGAATCGCGCGCGCGGGTGCCGCACGCAAGAGCGCGCGCCGCGCAATCAGCAGAAATGGGTTGAACAAAATTTCATCATCGGATTGCGGTGCGTGCCGTCACGCGACGCATCGCCGCGCAGGTTTCGCGTCGCAGGTGCTGGACGCGGGGATCGCTCTAGTCGACGGCCGTTCGCCGTTGCGGCGCTTCGCCCGCGCCGATGGCGGTGCGGATGCGATTCGCGCGCGCGAGATCGCGACGGATCTGGTCGTTCGTCGGATCCAGCTTCGCCGCTTGCGTCAGGTTCGTGGTCGCCGGGCCGAACGCGCCGCGGCCCATTTGGTCGAGCGCAGTTGCGTGCAGCGCTTTCGCCTCCGCGCGGCGTTCGGGCGAGACGCTCACCACGGCTTTCGCCGGTGCGGGTTTTGCGACGGCCGGTTTCGGCTCGGCCTTATCCGATGTGAACATCGCGTCGATGTGTGCACAACCCGCGGTCGTGAGCGACACGCCAGCGACGAACGCGACGGCGAGTGCGCGTGCCAAAGGTTTGCGCCGCAGTTGCTGCCCGTACATATCGCGTGTGTCGGCCACGAAGCGTCCCCGATCGAGTTCGTTTGCAGACTATGTGACGGCGGCTTCAGGCCGGTTACGGAGTACGCTTAGTTTTGGGTTAATTGCCTCACGCGAAGACACGAAAAGGGACAGCTCATACGAGACCCTGAAAAGTCCGCGCCGCTATCAAAAATTTCGTCATGGCCGGGCACGCGGAGCGCGACCCGGCCACCCAGGGGTCGAAGAATAGGAACGGTGGAACGGTTTGCGCGATAACCCTGGGTGGCCGGCTCAAGGCCGGCCATGACGACGATAGGGAGCGCAGGTCGATTTTTCCTTTACTGGCTTGAACGAGTCTTCTCGACTTCCCGGCTTCCGCCTTCGCCAAGGCTGCGGCGAACGAGTCGCGTGAGATCCGGTCGCCGGCAGCGAAACGTTTCTCTTGTTTGCGGTTGAGCGGAGTGCGTTAATCGCGGCACAAGGAGCACGTTCATGAGCAAGATCCTGCGCTTTGGGTTGGCCGCTGTCGCGGTGTTGAGTCTGGCGGCCTGCGAGAGCGGCGCGATGAAACCCGCCGCTATAACCAAAGTTGCATCGACCACCTCGTTCGGGATGTGCGTCGGGTATTGCAAGACGACGCTTGAGATTTCCGAGAAGGAGGCCGTGCTTACGCGCGAGGCGTGGGGGCGCGGGGCGGGGGCCAATCTTCCGCTGCAACGCCTGACCGCGCCGATGTCGGCGCAGGAATGGCAGGATATCGCCGCGGCGGCGGCGGCGGCGAAGATCGACGCGCTGCCGGAACGGATTGGCTGTCCCGATTGCGCGGACGGCGGGGCGGAGTCGCTGACCATCGAGGGACCGGGGCGCGCCAAGACGATCACGTTCGACCACGGCGCGGCGATCGCGGAGGCGCAACCGCTGCTCGACCGCGTGCGGGCGCTCAGGACGCGGATGCTGCCGAAGGAGCAATAAGCAGGCGTAATGTCGCGGGTCGGCAAATCCTCGCCTTTGGCGGTAGAAGCATCACCGCGCTTGTTCTATATATGTTCTTTCCCTCGCGAACGTCGTTTTCGCGAGCGGCTGCGACTTGAAAATTGAATCGGAACCTTGGCTCGTCTGCGGCGTCATTGGCCGCGGGCGGATCGGGCACGCATGTCCGCATGCGTGGAGCGCACATGCCGCGCGCACATTTCGTTCACCGCCCAAACGCTGGCCAAACGCCAATCAAACGGATTCCAAACGGATAAAACCGCAGAAATCCGCCGTGCAAACGGATCTAACGGATTCGATTTTGCATACCAGGCCTGCAGACATGTCGCAGACGTTGCGCAGACGGATTCCAGACGGACGAAATCGCAGAAATCAGCCGTGCAAACGGATCAGACGGATGTGATTTTGCTTCACGGGCGCCACCAGCGCGTGTGCGGCTATTTCTTCTTTGCCAGAACCTCGTCCACTACCGCGCAAATGCCCGCGATCGTGAAGGGTTTGGAGATCACGCGGTAGACCACGTCCGACATGCCGTGGGCGCGCTCGATCTGATGTTCGTGGCCGGACATGATGATGATCTTCGTCTTCGGGTATTCGCGGCCGACGGTCATCGAGAGGGCAATGCCGTCCATGATCGGCATGTCGATGTCGGTGAGCAGCAGGTCGAATTTGTGCTTCTTCAGCGCTTCGACCGCTTCGGAGCCGTCCTGCGCCGTGGTGACCTTATGGCCGCGCTGCTCCAGCCCCCGGGCGATGAATTCCCTGAGCGCCAGCTCATTCTCAGCGATCAGCAACTTCGCCATACACCTACTGGTCCACGTCAGGATTGGCTTAGAACAGCTATAAAAGGCAGTCCACGGAATTTATGCGCGTGGTCCATGCCGTACCCAACAACAAAGGCCGGCGGGCAGGGAAAACCCACGAAATCGGCATGTTCCGCGCCGTTTGCGCGGCCTGACGTTTTGTCGAGGAGGACGCAGACCTTAACGGCCTTTGCACCGCGTTCGAGCATGTGGCGGCGGGCGAAGGCGACGGTGCGGCCGGAGTCCAGGATGTCGTCGATGAGGAGAACTTCACGCCCGGCGACGGGGATTTCGACGTCGCGCAAGAGCTTCACTTGGCCCGACGACACCGTGCCGGTGCCGTAACTGGCCAAGGTCATGAAATCGACCTCCGGATTCACGTCGTGGGCGATGAGGCTGCGGATCAGGTCGGCGGCGAAGACGAAGCTGCCTTTCAGGATCGCGACGGCGGCGAAATCCCTGGGCATTGCGCGCGCGATATCGCCGGCCAGCGTTTCCAGGCGTTCGGCGATGGCGTCGGAAGTGAAAAGCGGTTCCAGACCCGCCACGCTATTCGTCCGATTTCGCGAAGCGGACTTCGAGGTCGGCGGCGTCGGCCGGCGGGCTCTCGAGACGGGCTTTGAACGTGCCCTGCTCGCGGGGGCCCAGGCGCGACTGATCGGCGAGCACGGTCCAGTGATAGATTTCCTTGCCCGCCGTGTCGCGCACCGCAAGGCGCACTTTCGGGACGTCGAGTTCGCGGTCGGTCTCGTTGATGATCTTGCCGTCGATCACGATCACGGGGACGGAGTTGTTCAGCTCCTGACTGTGGCTCGCGATGATCTTGAAGCCGCGCACGTTGACGTCGATGCCGAGCGCTTCATAGACGCTGGCCGAGGCGGGCCAGATGCGCGCGATATCGTTCGGCAGCGAGAAGAAGAGAAGCAGCGCGCCAACGAACGTCGCGCCGCCCACCATCATCATCATCATCGAGCGCGAGCGGGCGCGTTGGCGATTGCTGGGCGCGACGCTGCCGGGCGGCGGCATCGTCGACATCGGCTGCGGCTGCGGGATCTCGAAGCGCGGCGGCGGTTGTAACGCGGACGGCGCGGGCAGCATGCGCGAGCGGTCCGTCACCGGCATTGCGGGCCCGAGCGGGTCTTCCACAGGGATCGGAATTGGAATCGGTGCGGGCTGTGGCGGAAGCTCGGGCGCGGCGTCTTGAAACCAGCCATGCTGACAGCGCGCGCAACGCACTTGGCGGCCAGGCGGGCGGACGACGCCAGCTTCCAGTAGATAGCGAGTTGCGCAGCGGGGGCAGGTAATTATCATTCCAGGCTTGAGCCCGTGTCGATTCTCCAACACTTTGCACAACGCCTTCGCACCTGCAAGCAAGCGACTATCACAGGGTTTCCGCCTAACCCATTAACCCAGAAGGAATAATCCGTGGTTCGCTTCGAGAACGTGGGGATGCGGTACGGGCTGGGGCCGGAAATCCTGCGTGACATTTCGTTCACGCTCGACCAGGGGTCGTTCCACCTGCTCACAGGACCATCCGGCGCGGGTAAGACGTCGCTCCTCAAGCTGATCTACCTGGCGGAACGGCCGTGCCGGGGGGCGATCTCGATGTTCGGGCGGGATATCGCGACCACGCCGCGGGACGAGCTGCCGGCGCTCCGGCGCCGGATCGGGGTCGTGTTCCAGGAGTTCCGGCTGCTCGACCACTTAACCGTGTTCGACAACGTCTCGCTGCCCCGCCGGGTGATGGGCGAAAGCGAGGGACACTATCGCGCCGAGGTCGAGGAGCTGCTCTCGTGGGTCGGCCTCGGCAACCGGCTCAACGCGAAGCCCGCGACGCTCTCGGGCGGCGAGAAACAGCGGGTGGCGATCGCGCGCGCCGTCGTGGCAAAGCCCGAGTTGCTGCTCGCGGACGAACCGACGGGCAACGTGGACCCGGAGATCGGCGGGCGGATCATGCGGCTCTTCATCGAGCTCAACAAGCTCGGCACCTGCGTGATGATCGCGACGCACGATACGCGCATCATGGAGCGCGTGCCGGCTTCGCGCATCTACAGGCTCGCCGAAGGGCGGCTTTCGGTGGCGAAAGCGAACGAGTTTATGGCGGAGGCGAAGCGCGCGTGATGAACCCCGGCCGCACATCGGGCTTGATGCCGGCGGAGAGCGCGTCGGGCGCCACGCTGCACACGATCGTGGCGGTGATGAGTTTTCTCGCGTGCCTGGCGCTCGGTTTCGTGCTGACGCTCGGGCGGCTCGCGACGGAGTGGACGGAGGGGCTGTCGGGATCGGTGACGGTGCAGCTGTTGCCGTCGGCGCAAATATCTCCGGAGGATCAGGTCAAAGAGGCGCTCAGGCTCGTCAAGAATTGGCCCGGCGTGTTCGCGGCGCGGTCGCTCAGCCGTGCGGAATCCGAGAAGATGCTTGAGCCTTGGTTGGGTGAGGGCAACGTGCTCGCCGATTTGCCGGTGCCGCAGCTCATCGAAGTGACGCTGCAGCCGGGGCCGGTGGAGCTTGAGGGTTTGGCCCGCGCGCTGGCGGACGGGGTGCCCGGTGCGCATCTCGACGATCACAAGCGGTGGAATGCGGAGTTGGCGGCGTTTGCGACCTCGTCGGAGGCGGTCGGCTGGGCGGTGCTTCTGCTGATCACGGCGGCGACGCTGGCGATCGTGATTTTCGCGACGCAAGCGGGGTTGCAGGCGCATCGCGAGATCGTCGAGGTCGTGCATATGATCGGTGCGCGCGACGTCTTCATCGCGAACGAGTTTCAGCGGCACTTTTTGTGGCTGGGCGTGCGCGGCGGGATCATCGGCCTCGTGATTGCGGCGGTGACGCTGGTCGGCAGCAGCTTCTTGATGGACAGCCGCGAGGCTCCCGTTGGTGCGCAATATCTGCCGCAGTTCGTGAGTTCGCCGCTGCATTATGTGTGGCTGCTTTGCGTGCCGGTGGCGATGGGCTTGATCGCGATGTGGACCGCGCGGTTCACGGTGCTGCGCGTGCTCGGCCGGATGCCATGAAGCTCGCGTTGCTGGATCGCGACGGGGTCCTCACCGAAGAGCCTGCCGACTTCGTGAAGCATCCGGGCGAACTTCGGATGATCGAGGGTGCGGCTGCGGCGGTCGCGCGGCTGAACGCGGCGGGCGTGAAGACGGCGCTTGTGACCAACCAGTCCGTCGTCGGGCGCGGGATCATCGGCGTCGAGATGCTGGAGCGCATTCACGCGAAGCTGCGCAGCGAACTTGGCGCGCAGGGCGCGCGGTTGGATTTGCTTCTCACTTGCAACGACGCGCCGTGGGCGGCGACGGAGCGGCGCAAGCCCGGACCGGGCATGCTGCGTGAGGCACTGGCGCATTTCCGCACCGCGCCACACGAAGCCGTGATGATCGGCGACCAGCTGACGGACTTGCGGGCTGCACAGGCGGCGGGCGTCACCCCAATTTTGGTTAGGACCGGAAAAGGCGCAGAACTGCTGGCCCAGGGCTTACCGCAGGACATTTTAACGGCCCGGGTTTATGCTTCTCTAACTTCCGCGGTCGAGGCTTTGCTCCAAGACCGCTGAGTCGGCCTTTGAGGAGGCGCCTTTGCGCACCACGAGCAGCAGGGAGGGACAGCAATGATCGGCTTCGCGTTTCGCGTTGCTGCGCTTCTCTTCGTGCTCGCAGCGTTGGGGTTCCCGATCTTCGTATGGTCGCTGTCGCGTGCGTCGGAGGATCCGGGGACAGCGGATGCGATCGTGGCACTCACCGGCGGCGAGGGCCGCTTGCAGGCGGGGCTTGAGCTGCTCGAGCACGGAAAGGGCGAGCGGTTGCTGATCTCGGGCGTGCACAGCGAAACCAAACGCGAAGAGCTGTTCGCGGCCGTCGGCGGTGCGATGCCGACGCGCGCTGCATGCTGCGTCGATCTCGGCCGTAGCGCGGTCGATACCATCTCCAACGCCGGCGAGACGGCCGCTTGGGTGAACGAGCACAATTTCAACTCCGTCATCGTGGTGACGGCGAGCTATCACATGCCGCGCAGCCTGATGGAGCTGCAGGCGGTTCTGCCGCACACGAAGCTGGTGCCCTACCCCGTATTCCCGGACGGTGTCCGGCTCGAGGTCTGGTGGCGCGATCCCGAGACGGCGGGCGTGCTGGCTTGGGAGTACATCAAGTTCCTCGGCGCGACCGTCAGGGTCGCGGCCGCGACGCGGTTCTGGAGCGAACCGGCGGCGGTGTCAGGTCCCGCCACGATCGAGCGGGCGCCCGGCGAAACCTCGCAGTTGGTGGGGACACCGACGTAGGGCACCCTTGCCTTGGGACCTTGGGATCGCGCACAACTCCGGCCGTCAGAAACCGCCCGCCGAGACGCCCGTTGACCGCTCTTCGCTCGCTGCTGTTCCAAGCGTTCTTCTGGACGTGGTCGACGCTGATCAATCTCGCCTACATCCCGGCCTTGCTGATGGACCGCAAGGTGGCGCTGAACGGCCAGGAAATCTGGGCACGGGTGAGCCTGTGGGGGCTCAAGTGGATTGCGGGGCTCGACTACGAGGTGCGGGGCCGGGAGAACATTCCCGCAGGCCCGGTGATGATCGCCGCCAAGCACCTCTCGATGTGGGAGACGCTCGCCGCGCACGTGCTGGTGCATCATCCGGCGACGGTGATGAAGCGCCAGCTGCTGCAGATCCCGGGCTACGGCTGGTATGCGCGCAAGACGAAGATGATCGTGATCGATCGCGAGGCGGGGCCGAGCGCAATCCGCTCGATGATCGGCGACGCGAAGGCGCGGCTCTCGGAAGGGCGGCCGATCGTGATTTTTCCGGAAGGTACGCGGCGCGAGATCGGCGCCACGCCCGACTACAAGCCCGGTGTCGCCGCGCTCTATTCGATGCTCGACATTCCGTGCGTGCCGATGGCGCACAATTCGAGCCTGTTCTGGCCGCGCCGCGGCTTCTTGCGCAAGCCCGGCAAGGTCATCGTCGAGTTCCTGCCCGCGATCATGCCTGGGTTGAAACGCCCGGCGTTCATGGCGGAGCTGGAGAAGCGGACGGAAGAGGCGGTGGCACGGTTGTTGGCTGAGGGCGGGTATCGCGCGGCTTCAGCCTAGGTCAGCGTGCGCCGATCCATTGGCGAAAGTGGCGCTCGCCGCTCGGCCCGAAGGCGATGACGCGCGATCCACGCGCTCGGCGCGCCCAGCCGAGGTCCAGAACTCTACTTAGGATCGCCTTGCCGACGCTGCCCGCGAGATGGTGCGTTCGTGCGCTCCAATCGAGACACGCGCGGCACTCGGGACGGCGCGTGGACGCGCGCTCTTCCGGTGTCACGCCGAGCTTCGCGAGGTGACGCCAGCCCGCCTCGCCCACACGTAAGGCATCGTCGGCGCCCGCGAGCAAGCCTTGCGCGCGAAGCTGTCGGAACATGAGAACGCCCATATCCCCGGCGAGATGGTCGTAGCACACGCGCGCTTTGCGCAGCGCCGGATCGCTCGGCCCCGGCCGCGCGCGGCGGCCGCCGCTTACCTGAGCAAGGCCCATGAGCGTCTCAAGAGCCCGCGCGACATCCGGCCCTCCAAGCCGGAGATAATGATGCCGGCCCTGAACTTCCCGGCGCAGCAAGCCGCCGTCGATCAACTTGGCGAGATGCGCGCTCGCCGTCTGCTTCGTGACGCCGGCCTCGGCGGCGAGTTCGCTCGCCGTGAGAGCGCGCCCGTCCATCAGCGCCGCCAACATGTTCCCGCGCGCGGGATCGCCCATCAGTGACGCAATCGCAGCGAAGTTCGGTCCGTCTTTCATGGTTCGTCCTTAGACGAACCATTCCGGCCGGTCAATCGGCTAGTTTCAGAGCGCACGGAAAAACGGAGATGCCTGTGATCGCCTGCTTCATCACCTACGAGATCGATCCGTTCCGCAAGGCCGAGTTCGAGGAATACGCTCGCAATTGGGGGCAGGCTATTCCCGCGTGCGGCGCGGATTTGATCGGCTATTTCGCGCCGCATGAAGGATCGGCGACGACCGCCTATGGCGTCTACACGCTGCCCTCGCTTGCTGCCTACGAAACCTACAAAGCGCAACTTGCCGCGCATCCGATCGGAAAGGCCAACTACGACTTCGCGCGGCGCGAGCGCTTCATCCGTCGCGAAGACCGCATTTTTCTCAAACTCGCCTCAGCGCCGCATGCGCCCGTGAGACGCCTATGATCGCGGTCATCTTTGAAGTCGAGCCGCATGCGGGCCACCAGCACGCGTATTTCGACATCGCCGCCGACCTTGTGCCGCAGCTGCGCGGCACACCCGGGTTCATCTCGGTCGAGCGATTCGAAAGCCTCTCGATGCCGGGGAAGGTGTTGTCGCTGTCGTTTTGGGTGGACGAAGCGGCACTGACGGCCTGGCGCAACACGCCACAGCACAGGACGGCCCAGGCGAAGGGGCGGGGTGAGATTTTTCGCGACTATCGCATTCGCGTCGCGCGCGTGGTCCGCGACTACGGCCAGACGGCGCGGTCAAATGCGCCCCGCGATAGCCAGGATTTCCACGGGCCTGATGCGTGAGAGCGCGTACCCGTTAACAAGCCCATGGAGTGCGTGATGGCGCCCGGTGTGGCGCTCTACGCCGCGCGGCGCGGCAGCCGTTTGATTTCAGGGCCGCTTTCCTTTTCGGCGAGACGCAGTTCGTATGACTTTTGCAGATTGAGCCAGAACACCGCGCTTGTTCCGAACCAATGACCGAGACGCAGCGCGGTGTCCGCGCTCACGCTGCGTGTGCCGTTGATGATGCCGGTAATCCGGTTGGGCACCTTCAGTTGACGCGCGAGTTTCGTCGCGGAGACATTCAGCTCACGAAGTTCTTCCGCCAACACTTCGCCAGGATGAGTAGGTGCGCGCGCCATGATGATGGGAGCATAACCACATGGCGCGCATCTTTCTACGCTGCGCGCAGCGCGAGTTCTTCGCCTAAGGCTTTCGCCACCGCTGGGCGCGCTGCCATGCGTTGGTGGTAGGCGGCGAGGATCGGCCACTTGGCGAGATCGATGCCGGCGGGTTTGGCCCAGTTCAGCGTGGTGACGAGATAGGCGTCGGCGACAGTGAACGTGTCGAGCAGGTGCTCGCGGTTCTTCAGGTGGTCGCTCAGGAAGGTGTAGCGCGCGGGCAGAAGGACGTCGCGGGCGAAGGCTTTGGCTTCGGGCGGGCTTGCCGGATTGAAGATGGCGTAGAACACGGCTTTGTGCACTTCGGTCGAGATGTAGTTCAGCCATTGCTGCAGTTTGTAGCGCGCGGGTGAGCCGGCAGCGGGGGCGAGTTTGCCGGCTGGCGCGCGGTCGGCGATGTACTGCAGGACCGCCGGGCCTTCGGTCAGGATTTCGCCGTCGTCGAGGCGGAGTGCGGGGACCTGGCCCTTCGGGTTGACGCTAAGATAATCGCGGCCGTCGGCGAGTTTCTTCGTCGTCAGCGTCACTTGGTGGAAGTTCGCGGGCAGGCCCGCCTCATAAAGCGCGATGCGGCTGGCGAGCGAGCAGGAGAGCGGTGCGAAATAGAGGTCCATGGCAGATGCTCCTTGATTTTATGCGATGGCGCATAAATATATCGGGCAAGAACCAGCGTCAAGGATTATTTGCGATGCCGCATAAAACTGGACCACGGCCGCGCGGCCGCCCGCGCGCCTTCGATGAGGCGGCGGTCAAAGCCGCGGCATTGGAGGCGTTTTGGACGAACGGGTTTGCGGGCGTGTCGCTCGATGACCTGACGGCGGCGACCGGCGTGGCGCGGCCGAGCCTTGCCGCGGCGTTCGGGTCGAAGCGCGATCTCTATTTGGCTTCGGTCGATTGCTTCGTCGGGCAGTTGGGCGACGCGGCGCGGACGGCGTTGAGCGGCGAGAAGCCGCTGCGGGGGGAACTGACCGCGTTCTATGAAGGCGCGCTGCAGCTTTATCTCTCCGGCAAGGCGCCGCGCGGGTGTCTGGCGATTTGTACGTTGCCCGCGGAGGCGGCGCATGACGAGGAGATCCGCAAGGTCCTGAAGGGTGTCGTCGAGGGCACGGATGGGGCGTTGCGCGCGCGGTTCGAGCTAGCGCAACGCAAGCGGGAACTCAAAGGCGCCGTCGATGCGGGCGCGTTGGCGCAGATGGCTTCGAGCTTGCTGTTCAGTTTGGCGATCCGCGCGCGCGCGGGAATCGCGAAGCGCGAACTGAAGACACTGATCCAAGGCGGCGTCGAGCTGCTGGCGCGCAGCTGACAGGAGACGAGCCCATGACCTCGCGATTTTTGAACGTGTTGTTTTCGCCTTCCGTGAAGGCGGCGCAAGAAGCGAGCGGTAGCCGCGCGGCCTATGCGCGCCATGACGGCACGGCGCAGGACGCGGACCGCTTGAGCGAGCGCGAAGCGGCGTTCATCGCCATGCGCGACAGCTTCTACATGGCGACGATCGGGCATGAAGGTTGGCCGTACATCCAGCATCGCGGCGGGCCGACGGGGTTCGTGAAGGTGTTGTCGGAACGGACGTTCGGCTTCGCGGACTTTCGGGGAAACCGGCAGTATGTGAGCGTCGGCAATCTCCGCGACGACAACCGCGCGGCGTTCTTCTTTATGGATTATCCGAACCAGGCGCGGTTGAAGGTGTTGGGGCGGGTCAGGGCGGTGGACCTCGCGGCGGATCCGGCGGTTGCCAAGGCGCTGATCGTGCCGGGTTACAAAGCGACGCCGGAGCGCGCGCTGGTCGTCGATGTCGAGGCGTTCGACTGGAACTGCCCGCAACACATCACGCCGCGGTTCACGATGGAGCAGATCGAACCGGCGGTCGAGGCGTTGAGGGCGCGGATTGCGGAGCTTGAGATGGAGTTGAAGCTTAGGCCGGCGGTTTGATGAGCACCAAGACGCTGGCGGACCCCATTCAAGGAATCCTCGAACGGCGCTCGACCAAAGCTTGCAGTCCGACACTGCTCAGAATAGCCCCACGAGTACGCTTGACAAGGCGAGCGTAGTGAAAATGCTCACTGGAAGCGTGATCGCACCGACAACAACTGCTCGCCGGACAAGCTTCATCGGCAAGACCCTTTCACGGGCCGCCGTCGTCAGAAGCAACAAAACAAATGGGAGATTAATGGCTACCGCAGTCACAAGTCCCGGCGCGTAGCCGCCAGCCGCGAACGCCGCCGGTAGATGCGGGACAAATACGTTGGCGAGGAAGACGCTCGCGACCGCGCATACAGCGAAGTCTTTCCACCACTGTTGGCGTCCGGTCGAGGCCCACACGACGATCAGCGTGGGAACGACGGTCACCAGGATCAAAGCCAACTGGACCGTCTCCCATGACGGTGCGTCAAATTTGATGCCCGCGCGGGATGCCAATGCATGCGCCGTGTTTCCATAGTGGGGAAACGTCAGCCATTCCTCGAAATTGTGCGCCACGATCACGGGAATGAGCGCCCAGCGAAGTACCGCGTAGTGGGTCCGGTTGTGGCCAGCGGCTCCATCCATCATGGCGGCCCTCCTTCAGGAGAAGGAGTACACAAGCTCATCTCGTCCGCGCAACGACTGAGGGCGTCGGCAAGCATGCAGGGTTCCGATCAATTTGCCGTGCTGTGGGCCCGTAGTGTGATTGCGGTGCGGCCGTCGAGAGCAACCGCAAACGTCGCCACGCCCGTTTCGTTTGCGACGATGTCGGATTGTGTCTCATCGATGCGATAGCGAGCGCCCGGCTTAAGGCGCGCAAGTGTGAGCAGCTGTGGGCCGTCGCCTTTGCCGGGGTAGAGGACGAGGTTGAGGTTGGCGCCGTCGCTTGACGCGCGCGCGACGAGGACGCCGGGGTAGTTGGCGGCGGCGAGAATGGGGCCGGTGCGGCTGAATGCTGGTGGGCCTTCGACCGCTGAGCGGCGGAAGTCGCCGGTGCGTAGGATGGCGCCGAGAACCGTTTGGGCATTGATGAGGTTTGAGGCTTTCAGGTAGCGGCGGATGCCGTCCTTTTCGTCGAGGCCGCAGTCTTCGTCGAGGCTTCGTTGCGCCGCTTCGGCGATTTCGTCGTCGCCGAATTCGCGGGCGGCGATCAGGTGGGCGCAGTAGCCGACGCCGTGGCCGATGCCGTAGTTGCCGGGGTCGGCGCCGGGGCCGGGGAGTTTGATGCGCAGTTGCCCACGCGCGTTCGCTTTCAGGCGCGGTTCGATTTCCTTGCGGGCGATCGCCCAGTGGCGTTGGGCGAGGTCGGGGGCGAAGCAGTTGGCGAAGCGGCTTAGGTCGGCTTCCCAGACGGGGAACGGGAATTCGAGGCCCAAGTGTTGCGAGCGCAGGCCGATGGGCGTCCCGGCGCTGTCGGTGAATTCGGTTTCGAGTTTTTCGCGCCAGCGCGGGAGCAGGCGGCGGAGGTGATCGGTGCCGAACAGGTGATCGTGGGCCGCGAGTGCCGCCATGCCGTAGTGATTGCAGAGTGGGTAGATCCAGTTCGGCTCGCACGGGTAGAGGCAGAAGTCGCTTGCGTAGTGGTCGTAGTTCTCGGTGATCGAGCGCATGAGCGTGCGGAAGTCGTGCTGGTAGGTCGTGTTGGCGTTGAGCTTGAATGAGAGGCTGCCCGGTTCGGCGTAGCGGCGGTCGCCGCTCGCGGTCATGTATTGGCCGACTTGCAGGCCGAACCAGCCGGTCAGCATGATGTTGTCGCGCTGGGCGGGGTCGAAGTTCGTGACGTTCAGGTGGCCCCACATGGATTCGTAGATCCAGTAGCTCCACACGCGGCGGAGCAGGTATTTTTGGATCAGGTTGTTTTGGGCTTCGGCGAGGTAGCCGGTGAAGGCCGGCAGATAGGCCGACTGCGCAACGCCGAGTGCGAAGCCCATGTGGTTCAGCTGGTAGCGCAGGGCTGCCGGTTGGAATTGTTCGACGATGTCGAAGCCGCCGAATTCTTCGATGGGCTGCAAGGCGCGGTCGTAGATGTAGCGGAGTGACGCCAGTTGTTCGGGGGTGAGTTCGCGGCGTTCGCTTGGCGTGGCGGCGGCGCGCTCTCTGACTTCGGCGAGCGACGCGGGGAGGAAGGCGTTGCGGCGTTCGCGCTTGCGGGTCAGCGCTGCTTCGCGGATAGCGTCGCCCCCGATGTAGGCGAGCACCAGCGCAGTCATCGCTGCGTAGACGGCGGTGTAGCTTGCGGGTGTGAGCGGCTCACTGGCGGTTAGGGCGGCGGCGATCGCGGCGCCGATCCAGACGGCGATGGGGCCTAAGACCATGCCGGCCCAGAACCAGGCGAGCACGGCGAGGCCGAAGAGCGCGAGCGCTATGAGGAAGGCGACGATTTCGCCTTGGGCGAGGAAGCCGCCGCCTGGGAACCAGAGGCCGAGGCCGAAGGCTTGCAGGGCTGCGTTGTTCCCAAGCGCGGGCAAGAAGCCGAGGATCCAAATGATGGCGTAGATCGCCGCGGCACGGCGCTGATGTTTGACGGTCACCGGACCCTTCGGCCGGCGGATGATCTTGGGCGGCGCGTTAATTTCCGCGAGCAGCATGGGTGGTACAGAGTTGCGCGTGCGCGGGCGTCAGTTGCGTGAGCGACCCGAGCATCAGGGTGGCTGCGATCACGAGCGCGCCGGTGCTGGCGAGGGCGAGCGATGGACGTGGTTCCGCCGCGGCGGCCTCGGGCGACCAACTGACGGCGTCGTTGCGAACGCCGAGCGGAATGTGCGCGCGGATCCAGCGGAGCGGCCAGAGGATTTGGCTGACGAGGAAGAAGGCGAATGCACAGCACGCCATGGGGTGAGTTTCGCGCGGGCGCGGGTGGGCCGTCGAGTGATGGTGGACACGCTTTGCGGCGGAAGTGTGGACTCAACCTTCATCGCTGGAGCGGCGGAGATTCAGCCCTAAACACGAAGGGCGCGAAGTAGCCACGAAGGGGCACAAAGAGGCTGCGGGCGTGAATTGGTTGTGCCCAACCAGGGGCCGTTCTATTGGCGCTTCGCGCCAGAAGTGGCCTAAGCGACCAGGCGGCGGATGCCGCTTTTGAACATCGGCGTGCTGAAATTCATTAGGAAGCCAAGCCGGCAACCGGACAAGCGCAGATAGGTGAGCAACTGGGCGACGTGGGTTGGTGTGGTTGCTTCGACTGATTTGACCTCAACGACGATAAGGCCGTTCACCGTCATGTCCATGCGATAGCCAACGTCGAGTTTCATATCGTCATAGATGATGGGCTGAGCGACCTGCCGCTTCACTGCGAGGCCGCGCTTCGTCAATTCATGCGCGAGGCAGTGTTCGTAAGCGGATTCCAGCAGTCCGGCGCCAAGCGTTTTGTGGACCTTGAACCCAGCATCGACAACGATCGTCGCGAGGCGTTCAATGTCATCAGGCAGACGGTTGGAAAGGTGCTCAATCATCGTTGCATCCCGAACGTCTTGGCGCCCCTTCGCGACTACTTAGAGTCCTTCGTGTTTAGATGGGCGGCGGTTCCAAGCGGGGCGGTTGGTGAATAGCACAAGCTTCAATCCCTGTCGAACGTAACAAGAACAAATTCTGGACGGCAGGGTCTGGGTGCGCTATATTTTGGGGGTCCGGGTAGGGACGGACGCGTGCGGTTGCGATGGTGAAGTTGGCAGAGATTTCCGAGCGGATTTGGGAGCTGAAGTATCGGCTCAAGGGGCCCGGCGTGTTGCACGCGGATGCCTCGATCGAGGAGACGTGGGCGCGCGTGGCCGGGGCTGTGGCGCTCGCCGAGAAGATTGAGAACCGCGGCTATTGGACGGGTGAGTTTCAGAAGGCGCTCGGCGACTTCCGGTTCTTGCCGGCGGGGCGCGTGATTGCGGGTGCGGGCTCGGGGCGGACGGTCACGCTCTTCAACTGCTTCGTCATGGGGTCGATCCAGGACGACATGACGGGCATCTTCGACAATCTGAAAGAAGCCGCGCTGACAATGCAACAGGGCGGCGGGATCGGGCATGACTTCTCGACGATCCGGCCGGCGGGCGCTACCGTGAAGGGTGTGGGCGCCGATGCGTCGGGGCCGGTGTCGTTCATGGACGTGTGGGACGCGATGTGCCGCACGATCATGTCGGCGGGGTCGCGGCGCGGGGCGATGATGGCGACGCTGCGCTGCGATCATCCGGACATCGAGGCGTTCATCGAAGCGAAGCGCGACAAAGAACGGCTGCGCAATTTCAACCTCTCGGTTCTTGTGACCGACAAGTTCATGACGGCGGTCGAGAAGGATCAGCCGTGGGATTTGGTGTTCGCGGGCCAGGTCTATCGCACCGTGTCGGCGCGCGGGCTTTGGGACCGCATTATGGCGTCGACCTATGCGTATGCGGAACCCGGCGTCGTGTTCATCGACCGGATCAATCAGCGGAACAATCTTTGGTACGCCGAGACGATTGCGGCGACGAACCCGTGCGGGGAGCAGCCGCTGCCGCCTTATGGCGCGTGTCTGTTGGGCTCGATCAATTTGACGAAGTTGATCAAGGCGCCATTCACGGCGGAGGCGAAGCTCGATGAGGTCGAGTTGGATCGGCTGACGCGGGTGGCGGTGCGCTTTCTCGACAACGTGATCGACGTGTCGAACTACCCGCTGCCCCAACAGGAGCGCGAGGCGAAGGCGAAGCGGCGGATCGGGCTTGGCGTCACTGGCTTGGCCGATGCGCTCATCATGTGCCGGGCGCGCTATGGCAGCGCGGAGTCGGTCGCGCTGATCGAGCGGTGGTTCAAGGCGATCCGGCGGGCGGCCTATTCGGCGTCGTGCGAGTTGGCGTCGGAGAAGGGGGCGTTCCCGCTGTTCGAGCGCGCGAAGTATCTGCAGGGCGAGACAGTTGCCGGGCTTGATGCGGAGCTGCGTGCGCTCATCAACGCCCATGGGATTCGCAACGCGCTGCTGACCTCGATTGCGCCGACGGGGACGATTTCGCTGTTGGCGGAAAACGTGTCGAGCGGGATCGAGCCGGTGTTCGCCTATACCTACAAGCGCAAGATCACGAAGCCGGACGGGACGCAGAGCGAAGAGGTCGTCGAGGATTACGCGCACCGGCTCTACCGGCAGAAGTTCGGGAACCAAGCGCTGCCCGACTATTTCGTGAATGCGCAGGAGCTTTCGCCGCAGTCGCATATCGCGGTGCAGGCGGCCGCGCAGAAGTATGTCGACAGCTCGATTTCGAAGACGGTGAACTGCCCGGCGGACATTTCGTTCGATGCGTTCAAGGACGTGTATCTGGACGCGTACAAACAAGGCTGCAAAGGCTGCACGACGTGGCGGCCGAACGATATCACCGGTTCGATCTTGAGCGTGGAGGAGCCGCGCAAGGCTGCGCCCGCGCCGAAGCTCGAGGCGGTGCCGGCGGCGCCGTCGGAAGTGTTCGCGCCGGCGGCGAAGACGAAGGACGGCGGGGTCGTCTACATCTCGCGGCCGCTGGACCGGCCGGAGGCGCTGCCGGGGACGACGTACAAGGTGCGCTGGCCCGAGTCCGATCACGCGATCTACATCACGATCAACGACACGGTCGAAGGCGGGCGGCGGCGACCGTTCGAGATTTTCATCAACTCCAAGAACATGGAGCATTACGCCTGGACGGTGGCGCTCACGCGCATGATCTCGGCCGTGTTCCGGCGCGGCGGAGACATCGCGTTCGTGGTCGAGGAACTGAAAGCCGTGTTCGACCCGCGCGGCGGGCAATGGGTGAACCGGCAGTATGTGCCCTCGCTCCTCGCCGCCATCGGCGGGGTGATCGAGGAGCATATGATCGCGATCGGTTTCCTCAACCGCCCTGCCGCAGCGCCCTACCCTTCGCAACCAAAGGTGGCCAGCATCGGAGAGCGTGTGTCCGCCGCGGCCGAGAGCCCTAAGGATAGTGTCCCCGGCAGCGGGTCGGCGGTTTCGGGGACGGGGCAGTCGTTCAAGTTCTGCCCGCGCTGCTCAAGCCCCAGCCTGACCCGGATCGAGGGTTGCGATACGTGCATGAACTGCGGGTACTCGCGTTGTAGCTGAGATGACGGCTGATCGGAGTCGTCGTAGTCTCGCTCCCCGTGGAGACCTTTAAGAACATATTCCGCTTGTTGGAGAGCGCGCGTGCGTGGATCGCGGCGCATCTTTCACTGCTCGCGATCTTTGCGCCGATCGCGATCGCGGTGCTGGCGCTCGGCGCTTACGGTCTGTGGTGGCGCACGGTCGCGGACGGCGTGCGCGAGCGCGTGGCGCAGTTTCAAGTTTTGCAACGCACGCTCGGGCGCGACGTCACATGGGAGTCGTTTGCGCTCGGCGGG
This sequence comes from uncultured Flavobacteriaceae bacterium, assembly GCA_964638635.1. GTDB lineage: Bacteria > Pseudomonadota > Alphaproteobacteria > Micropepsales > Micropepsaceae > SZUA-430. Next base: position 30,823 of record CAZXAQ010000015.1, on the reverse strand, counting down.
TTTCCCTATCGCGTCGAAGGCACGCTGAACACGCTGCACTTCACGGCGCCCGATCGCGGTAGCGCATGGGACGGTGAGCGCGTCGTGGTGCAGGTACCGCCGCTGTCGCTCAACCGCGTGACGGTTTCGTTCGAAGGGCAGCAGCATTATTTCTACGCGCGCGAGCGCTGGATCGAGACGAACGCGCGGGCTGACAAGGCGCTGCTCACGCTTGCAGCCGGCGATGGGCGCGAACGGGCAAAGCTCGACATCGAGGGGTTGACCGGCAAGGCGAAGCTCGACGAGACGGATTTCAACTTCATTGTCGCTTCGGCCGAAGGCGGGCTTGTCGTCGCCGCGCCCAGCGGCGGCGCGCGGCCGCAGGTCGACGCGTCGGCGCGGCTTGAGAACATCGCGCTGCAGGGCTCCTTGGAGCTGCCGCTCGGGCCCGCGATTCAGACGATCGCGGTCGAGGCGCGGCTGGAGCTTCCGCCGGATGTCGCGGAGCCTTCGGTTCCAGCCCTCGTCAGCGCGTGGCGGCGGCACGGCACGCCGATCGACGTGAAGACATTCGAGGTCGATTGGGGCGGGGTGACGCTGGCGGCGAAGGGCTCGTTCAAGCTCGACCAGCACGCGCTGCCCGAAGGCAGTTTCCGGGTGACGCTGGGCAACCACCCGCGGATCCTGGAGCTTCTGGAAGGGTACGGCTGGATCAACGCCGAAACGCGCGCGCGGGCGAAGAAGGTGCTCGACGTGCTGGCATTCATGAGCGGCGACAAGCTGCGCCGCGTGACGGTGCCGCTTCGGATCGCGAACGGCGACGTCTTCGTGGGGCCGGCGAAGGTCGCGACGCTGCTGCCCGCGCCGACGGCCGGCTTGCGGATGGCGCCGCCCGTGGAGGTGCCGGCTGCGGCAACGGCGCAGCCGTGACGTCAAGGAACCGGCAAGGCGGCTCGGCTATTGTCGCGCCGACGGCAGGTGACGCATGACGCAACAACTCCAAGCCCAAGACGCGCAGTTCCTTTATCTGCAAAGCGGGGCGACGCTCACGCATGTGATGGGCGTCTATATCTACGACCCCTCCACGGCGCCCGGCGGCAAGGTGCGCTTCAAGGACATCGTGCGGCACATCGAGAACCGCTTGCACACCTCGCCCGTGTTCCGGCGCAAGCTTCTCAGGCTGCCGCTCGACTTCGACCATCCCTACTGGGTCGAGGATTCGGACTTCCACCTGGAAGAGCACATCACCCATGTGCGGCTGCCCGAACCCGGCGATTGGCGGCAGTTCTGCATTCAAGTGGCGCGGCACTTCAGCCGCCGCATGGACATGAGCCGGCCGCTTTGGGACGTCTACGTGGTCGAGGGGCTGGACCGGATCGAAGGCGTCGCGCCCGGCAGCTATGCCCTGCTCCACCGCATTCACCACGCGGCGATCGACGGCGTCTCGGGGGCGCATGTCTTCGCCGCGTTGAACGACCTGGATGCCAAAGGAACGCCGGCGCTGACGCCCAAGGAAGTCGTCGAACCGGAGGCGGCGCCCGGCTTCCTCACGATCGCGGCGCGCGCGGCGTTCGCAAACATGACCTCGCCGATGCGGATGGCGAACGCGGTGCTCAGGCTTTCGCCCGCGATCGCCTCGGCTGCGCAAAAGAGCCTGATGGACTTTCGTCACTGGGGCAAAGCCAGCGTCCCCGAGACGCGATTCAACGCGCCGGTGTCGCGCTACAAGATGTTCGACGCGACGATGTGCTCGCTCAAGGACTTGAGCGCCATCCGCAAGCTCGTCGAGGGTGCGACGATCAACGACGTCGTGCTCGCGATCTGCAGCGGGGCGTTGCGCATGTATCTTCTGAAGCACAAAGAACTGCCGGAGGAGACGCTCGTCGCGGTGGCACCGATCAACGCGCGGCGGCAGAGCGGCGAGGCCGAGATACCCGGCAACAACATCACCGCCATGAGCGTGCACCTCGCCACCGACATCGCGCATCCGGTGGCGCGGCTTAGAGCCATTCGCGACTTCACGGCTGACGCGAAGGAGGCGAAGGCCGGAATCAGCGCACGAGTGCTGACCGACCTCACGCAACACATTCCGGGCGCCACGATGGCGGGCGTCGCGCGGCTTCTGACCAGCGAACGGTTCGCGCCGCGGCAGGCGAACCTCTTCATTTCGAACGTGCCGGGGCCGCAAATCCCGCTTTACATGAACGGCGCGCGGCTTACCCATCAGTTTGGGCTGGGGCCGCTTGCGAACAACATGGGGCTCTTCATCGCGGCGATGAGTTACAACGGCATGATCAGTTTTTCGGTGACGTCGGAGCACCGGATCATGCCGGATATCGACGTCTTCCGGGAGTGCATTGAGGACGCGTTCGAGGAGCTTCTGGCGGCCGCAACGGCCGGTGAGCGCAAGGCGGCCAAGAAGCGGGCGCGCTGAGCTATTTCTTCTTCGTATCGCGGCCGAAGTTCGTGGCGGCGGTGTCTTGGCCGGCGTCGATGATGGAGCGGCGGATCGCGCGGGTGCGGGTGAAGAGGTCGAACAGCATGTCGCCTTCGCCCCAACGGATCGCACGCTGCAGGCGCGAGAGGTCTTCCGAGAAGCGGCCGAGAACTTCCAACACAGCTTCGCGGTTGTTCAAGAACACGTCGCGCCACATTGTGGGGTCGCTGGCTGCGATACGGGTGAAGTCGCGGAAGCCGCCGGCGGAGAACTTGATGACTTCGCTTTGCGTCACTTGCTCAAGGTCGCTCGCGGTGCCGACGATGTTGTAGGCGATCAAGTGGGGCACGTGGCTGGTGATGGCGAGCACGATGTCGTGGTGCTTGGCGTCCATCACTTCGACGCGCGAGCCCAAGCCGCGCCAGAAGTCACCGAGCTTTTGCACGGCCGCATCGTCCGTGCCGGCGGGTGGCGTCAGGATGCACCAGCGGCCGTCGAAGAGTTCCGCGAAGCCGGCGTCGGGACCGGAGTGTTCGGTGCCGGCGATCGGGTGGCCGGGGATGAAGTGGACGCCTGCGGGGACGTGGGGGCCAATGTCGCGGACGGCTGCCATCTTCACCGAGCCCACGTCGGTGACGATCGCGCCGGGTTTGAGGACCGGGGCGATGGCTTGGGCGACGGCGGCGAATGCGCCGACCGGTGTGCAGAACACGACGAGGTCGGCGTCGCGCACGGCGTCTTTCGGATCGGCGTGGATCGCGTCGCAGAAGCCGAGTTCGCCGGCGCGTTTGCGCGTCGCTTCCGTGTTCGCGTGGCCGGCGATATGGGCGGCGAGACTGCCGCGGCGCATCGCGTGCGCCATGGAGGCGCCGATCAGGCCGACGCCGAGGAGCGCTACTTTGGTGAAGATGGGGCCGGTGCGCGTGGTCATGACATGAACTCTTGAAGCGCGGCGACGGCCGCTTTGTTGCCTTCGTCGGTGCCGACGGAGAGGCGCAGGCAGTTCGGCAGGCCGTAGGCGCCGACGGCGCGCAGGATTATGCCGCGGCTCATCAGGAATGCGTCCGCTGCCGCGGCTGTTTTCGCGCCGGTTGCGGGGAACTCGATCAGCAGGAAGTTCGCGACACTCGGGAACACCTCGAGGCCCGTTGCCGCGATCTTCTCGGACAGCCAGACCAACGACTTCGTGTTGTGCGCCTTCGCCGCTGCGGCGTGCGCTTTGTCGTGGATCGCGGCGACAGCGGCGGCTTGGGCCGCGGTCGAGACGTTGAAAGGACCTCTGATGCGGTTCAGCGTGTCGACGACGCTGGCCGGCGCGTAGGCCCAGCCGACGCGGAGCGCCGCGAGCCCGTGGATTTTCGAGAACGTACGCGTCATCACCGTGTTCTCGGTGGTCGCGACCAATTCGATGCCGCTTTCGAAGTCGTTGCGGTCGACGTAGTCGGCATAGGCCGCGTCGATGACCAGCAGGCAGTCTTTGGGCAAACCACTGCGCAGGCGGCGCAGTTCGGCGGCGGTGTTGTAGCTGCCGGTCGGATTGTTCGGGTTCGTGACGAAGACGATCTTCGTTTTGTCGGTCGCGCGGGCGAGCAGGCCGTCGATGTCGGTCCGCATCTCCGGTTCGGGGACGGCGACGGGGATCGCGCTCGCGGCGCGGGCCACGATCGGATACACGATGAAGCCGTGGGCGCTGTAGAGAACCTCATCGCCCGGCGAACAGTAAATTTGCGGCAGCAGGTGAAGCAGTTCGTCGGAACCGTTGCCGCAGACGATGCGATCGGGGTTCAGGCCGAAGGCTTCGCCGATGGCGCGGCGCAGACCGGCGGCGCCGCTGTCGGGGTAGAGGTGCATGCTGGCTGCGGCGGCTTTGTAGGCTTCGACGGCGGCGGGGCTTGGGCCCAACGGCGACTCGTTTGAGGACATTTTGAACACGCGCGCGGCGCCGCCCGCGGTCGCGCGGCCGCCGACGTAAGGGGCAATGTCCAAGATGCCGGGAACGGGTTTCATTCACCCTCTTTAGAACATCGGTTCGGTTAAAGAAAACGTTGACTTGGCGGCGCGCCGGACCCTCAATCGCCCGCTTTTGCCGATGGAGCGACTCGGGCCCTCATGTCACAGCTGTTTCAGCCGATAGCGGCCGCCACCAGCGACGCGGGTGAGACGCACACGTTCGGTGCGCTGAAGCTTGATTCCGGCGAGACGCTGTCGCCGGTGACGATCGCGTGGAAGACGTTCGGGAAGCTGAACGCGGCGAAGTCGAACGCGTTCCTGCTCTGCCATGCGCTCACCGGCGATCAGTACGCGGCCGGCACGCACCCGGTCACGGGCAAGCCCGGCTGGTGGTCGTCGATGGTGGGGCCGGGCCTTCCGATCGATACGAACCGCTTCCACGTGATCTGCGCCAATGTCGTCGGCGGGTGCATGGGCTCGTCCGGACCGCATGAGGTGAACCCGGCGACGGGCAAGCCCTACGGTTTGAGTTTCCCGGTCATCACCATCCGCGACATGGTGCGGGCGCAAGCGATGCTGCTCGATCATTTGGGTATTCAGACCTTGTTCTGCGTGGCCGGCGGCTCGATGGGCGGGATGCAGGTGCTGCAGTGGGTGGCGAGTTATCCCGAGCGTGTTTTTGCGGCGTTGCCGCTTGCGACCGCGGCACGGCATTCGGCGCAGAACATCGCGTTCCACGAGGTGGGACGTCAGGCGATTATGGCCGACCCGGATTGGGCCGCAGGCGACTACATCGCGAAGGGAACGAACCCGAAGAAGGGCTTGGCGGTTGCGCGGATGGCGGCGCATATCACGTATCTCTCGGAAGCTGCGTTGCACCGCAAGTTCGGGCGCAATCTGCAGAATCGCGAGGCGGTGTCTTATGCGTTCGACGCCGACTTTCAGGTCGAGAGCTATCTCCGGCATCAAGGGTTGACGTTCGTCGACCGGTTTGACGCGAACGCCTATCTCTACATCACGCGCGCGATGGACTATTTCGATCTGGCCGCCGACTACGACGGCGTTTTGGCGAACGCGTTCAAGGGGGCGGCGACGCGGTTTTGCGTCGCGTCGTTCACATCGGACTGGCTGTTCCCGACGGCGGAGTCGAAGAAGATCGTGCATGCGCTGAACGCGGCGGGCGCCAATGTCAGCTTCGTTGAGTTCGCGACGGACAAGGGGCACGACGCGTTCCTGCTCGACGTGCCGGAGATGTTTCAGACGCTGAGCGGGTTTATCGACGCCGCGGCGGCGGCCAGGGGCCTCTAGCCATGCTCGCGAAGCCGCCGTCGTTACGCCCGGAGCTGTTGCGCATCGCCGACATGGTGACACCGTCGGCGCGCGTGCTCGACATCGGCTGCGGCGGCGGGGAGTTGATCGACTATCTGGCGCGGGCGAAAGCGGTCGATGCGCGCGGGATCGAACTCAGTCAGGCGGGCGTGAACGCGTGCGTGGCGAAGGGATTGCCGGTCATTCAGGGCGACGCCGATACGGACCTGCGCGACTATCCCGCGCAGTCGTTCGATTTTGCGATTTTGAGCCAGACGATCCAGGCGACGCACAAGCCGAAAGAGGTGTTGGAACAACTGCTGCGCATCGGCAAGCGCGTTATCGTTTCGTTTCCGAATTTCGGCTTTTGGAAGGTGCGGCTGAAGCTGGCGCTCACCGGACGGATGCCGCGGACGGGCGTGCTGAGCTACGCGTGGCACGAGACGCCGAACATTCACTTGTGCACGATTGCGGATTTTGTGGCGCTGACGCGCGAGATCGACGCCACGATCGAGCAGTCGCTCGCGGTCAATGAAAGCGGCGACGTGCGTGAGCTTAGCGAGCCCGGCTACTGGGATAACTTGACCGCCGAGGGCGCGATCTTCCTGTTGGCGCGGCCCTCCTTCGCCAACGCTTCGGAGCGCTGACGCGCGCCCGCCGTAGCCTTCGGCGAAGGCCGCACCAATACAGGTCTTGCCGGCACGCGCTGACGCAAGCCGCGATCGGGCGCCAAGGCAATCACTTCCTTCGTCAGCTCCACGAGATGGACGCCGGCGAGCTGCGGCCAGATGCGCTGGCCCCAGCGTTCCCAGCGCACGCCGTTGCGCACGAGGAAACCTGCGCCGAACGGGGGCATGTGCAGACACGAGGTCGAGGCCGTCGGCGTGAACATCGCGTCGGTAAGCAGGCGGTTCAATTGGGTGCGCGTGAATGGGCGGCCGTGACCGAACGGCGTCGTTTCGACTTGGGCCCAAAGGCTGGTGCGATTTGGGGCGATGATGACGACGCGGCCCGACGGCGTGAGCACGCGCCAGATTTGCCGGAGCAGCGGGCGCAGCGTTTCCGTGGTTTCGAGGAGGTGCGCCACGATCACGCGATCAATGCAAGCATCGGGCAGCGGCAGCGCGCTTTCGTCCACGAGCGCCGTCAAGTTGCCGGCGTGCGCCGCTCCGCCTTCGCCCAAAGATTTCGGTGCGGCAGGCCAATAGGCGACGCCTTGTTGCGCCGGCATGAGCGCGATGATGCGTGCAGCTTCGCCTTGGAACGGGCGCAGGTAGGGCGTTGCGAAGCCCAAGCCCAACACGGACATGCCTTTGACGTTCGGCCAAACTTCGCGCAGCCGCGCGCGGATGAAACGGCGCGCGATCTGACCCAGCTCACGGTCGTAAAACGATTGGAGTTCGCCCGCGTCGAGATGCATGGCGGGGCCGGTCAACCGGTCGCCTCGGACGCGGTCTTCTTCTTCAGATGCCTGATCCAGCGCGGATCGACGTTGGCGGTCGGGAAATAGATGAAAACGTCCGTCGTGCCGAACTGATGGTCGATCACGGCGCCGTCGCCGATCTGCGCGCCGGAACGGACGTACCCCTTCACCAGCGGCGGCAGAGAGCGCAGCGCTTCGGCGGCGTCGATCTGATCTTTCGGCATCAGGTCCATGCGGACATAGCGCGACGGCAAGGCGCGCACGCTGGCCGCCTCTTTCGTGCCGTGGAAGTGATGCAGATAAGAGAGCTGCAGCGCGAGCGCTTTCGGATCGGTGCCAGGCAGCGAGGCGCAGCCGAACATCAGCGCAACGTCATGGCGGATCAGATAGACCAGCAGGCCGCGCCAAAGCAGTTGCATCGTGGGGCCGGTGCGGAACTCCTTCTCGACGCAGGAGCGGCCGAGTTCGAGCAGGCGCTGACCGGCTCGCGCCTTCAGCATCGCCGCGATATCGTATTCGCCCGCCGTGTAGAAACCCTTCGGCGAGTGGGCGGCGGCGTCTTCGCGCATCAGCCGGTAGGTCGCGACCACACGGTTGTCGTCGCGGTCGACGACGAGGAGATGCTGGCAGATCGGATCGTACTCGTCGAAGTCGCGGCCGGCCGCCGCCATCTCGGCCGACGGCTGCGCGCTCATCTCGCGGTAGAAGACGTCGTAGCGCAGGCGTTGGGCCGCCTCGACTTCGGCCGGGGTCGTTGCCAGACGCACCTCAAGTGAGCCTGAGCTGTCGAGCACGTGTTCGTCGCCCGCCTTTTGCGGCGTTTGGCCGGTCATTCAGTGTTTCCGCGGGCGCGAACTGGCCCGCTTCGCGTTGGTTCGCGCCGTAATTTAGGGGAGGCCGGTGTCGCTGGCAAACTCCGCGCGGGGCTTTAACGATGCGCCATGGTCCCGCCGCATGAGCCACCAAAGCAGCACCAGGCCCGGAATCGCGAGGGCGGTCGCGATGATGTAGTACCAAACCCACCCGACGGCGGCGACCGCGAACCCGGCGGGCGCCGATAGCGATATCCGGGCTTGGGCGGCCAGCGACGATAGAAGCGCGTACTGGGTCGCCGTGTAGTTACGATTGCCACAGAGCATCGACATGTAGGCGACGAAGGCCGCGCCGCCGATGCCCGTCGCGAAATTCTCGACGCCGACGGAGCCCGCGAGCGCTGCGGCGGCCCAAAAGCCTTGGGCGCCACCCGCATCGATCGCGGCGAAGGTGATTTGCTTCGCGCCTTCGGCGTCCGGAATGCCGATCGCCGCCGTCAAATCCGGAAGCACCAGGGCCGGCCAGATGAAGATCAAGTTCGTCGCCATCTGTGCGATGCCGCCGATCCACAGGGCGCGCATCACGCCGACGCGGTTGGCGATGATGCCGCCGATGTAGCCGCCGATCAGCACCGAGAAGAAGCCGAACGGCCATTGGATCGCCGCGTAAGTCGCCTTCTCGAACCCTAGTTTGAGGAAGAAGTAGGTTCTCAGTTCGGAGGTGAAGGCGTCGCCCAGCTTGAAGAGGACAACGAACAGCAGGATCGCCCACCACAGGTCCTTGCGAAGGAAGTCGGTGAACGGCTCGACGACGCTGGTGCGGAAGCGTTCGGCCAACGGCTTTTCGAAGCGCGCCTTTTGACCTTCCCAGGATTCGGGTGCGAGGAGCGTGCCGACGATACCGACCCCCACCATTGCCGCCATGGAGAGGTAGCCGTAGGACCAGGCGTCCGCGCGCGGAATGCCGGAGGCTTCGAGCCAGCTCACCAGCACGACCGCGCCGGTGAACGAGAGCAGCATCGCGGTGCGATAGGCTGCGTTGTAGTTCGCGTAACCGGCCGTCAGTTCCGTTTCCTTCAGCGCCTCGATCCGGTAGGCGTCGATGACGACGTCTTGGGACGCCGAGAAGAACGCCACGAGGGCGGCTACCGCGGCCAGCGTCAGCTTGTTTTCGAGTGGATCGACAAGCGACAGGGCCGCGATCGCGCAGGCGAGGCAGATCTGGGTGACCAGCAGCCACGATCGGCGATGGCCGAGCCAGCGGCTCAACACCGGAATGGGGATGCCGTCGATGGCCGGCGACCACACGAACTTCCATGCGTAGGCCGCCGCCACCAAGCCGAACAGACCGATCTCTTCGACCGAGACTTTGCTTTCGGTCAGCCAGGCCTGAAGCGTGGAGCTGGTCAGCTGATAGGGTAGGCCGGCCGAAAAGCCGAACAGGAACATCAGTGCGACGCGCGGGCGGAAGTACACGGACACCGCGTCCCACCAATGGCCCTGCGGCGGCACTCCGTTGGCGGCCGTTCCTGACATACAAACCTCACTCGCGACGCGTGTTGCGAGCCGGATCAGACTCGGCCCGACCTCGCTTTGTCAAATGATGTCGTCGAAATTGAGACTTCCGCGAACGGGAAAGGGCTCAAGCCGACTGGCGCGCCGGTGATTCGCCTGCGGTTTTCGGCGAGAAGCGCGTCAGGACGGCGCGCAGCGCGTCGAGGTTGAGCGGCTTGGCCAGGAAGTCGTCCATGCCGGCGTCGACGCAGACTTGGCGGTCGTCGTCGAGCGTGGACGCGGTCAGCGCGACGATCGGCATGCGGCTGCGGCGGCGGCCCGCTTTTTCCTGCGCACGGATGCGCTTCGTCGCTTCGAGGCCGTCCATCTCGGGCATGTGGACGTCCATCAAGACCAGGTCGTAGGGCGCGGTCGCGAGGGCCTCGACCGCTTCGCGGCCGTTCGCGACCGTGTCGACGCGGTGGCCCATCTTGCCGAGCAGCGCGGTTGCGAGCATCACGTTGATGCGGTTGTCCTCCGCGACCAGGATGCGCAGGCTGACGCCTTGTGCGGCGAGCTTCGGCGCGCGCTCTTCGGGGAAGGCGGCGTCTTCGGCGGGCGTGTCTTGACCGTTCAGCACGGCCGCGACGCGTTGGATGAGCGAGGCGCAACGGATCGGCTTGATAAGGTAGCCGTTGAAGCCCGCCGCCTGCATGGCGGGCAGGACCGCGCGTTCGCTGGCCGGCAGCAGCACGATCGTCTTCACGCCTTGGAGGCGCGCTTTCAGGCGAACGAGCAGTTCGATCGCGGGCGCACTGCCGGCGCGGCTGTCCATCAGCAAGACATTGAACGAGCCGCTGGCGAGCGCGGTTTCGGCGGCGGCGGTGCCTTTCGCCGCGAACGCGTCGGCGCCCGCTTCGCAGAGCTGGCGAACGAGCGATTCCGCGAGGCCCGGGAAGGCGGTCAGCACGAGCACCTTGGCGCCGGTCAGCACGGTTTCCTGCACCTCGGCGCCGGGGGCGCGCTTCATCGGCAGCGTGAACCAGAAGCGGCTGCCCTTGCCGATCTGGCTTGAGGCGCCAACGATGCCGCCGAGCGCATTGACGAGGCGCTGCGTGATCGCGAGGCCGAGGCCTGTGCCGCCGTAGCGGCGGGCGAACGAGGAATCCGCTTGGGTGAATTCCTGGAAGATTTTGGGGAGTGCGTCTTCGGAGATGCCGATGCCCGTGTCGGCGACCTCGAAGCGGATGAATTGCGCGTTGGCGTCGGGCGTCGCGGTGATGCGCACGCCGCCGACGTCGGTGAACTTCACAGCATTGCCGGCGAGATTGAGCAGCACCTGGCGCACGCGCCCTTCGTCGGCCAGCACCTGACCCGCGAGGCGCGGATGGGCGTAGGTCGCGATGTCGATGCCTTTTTCGAAGCAGCGGTGGCCCAAGAGTTCGGCCACGCTTTCGATCAAGGTGCGCGGCGAGAAGGCGGTTTCTTCCATCGGCATGGCGCCGGATTCGATCTTCGAGAAGTCCAGAATGTCGTTGATGATGTCGAGCAACGCTTCGCCGGATTCGCGCACCGCGTTCGCGTAGGAGCGTTGCTCGGCCGTCATCGGCGTGTCGAGCAGCAGGCCCGCCATGCCGATGACGCCGTTCATCGGCGTTCTGATCTCGTGGCTCATGGTGGCCAGGAACATCGACTTTGCGCGGTTCGCGTCTTCGGCCTTGTCACGCGCTTCGCGCAGCGCCGCTTCCAACTCCTTCTGCTCGGTGATGTCGCGGGCGACGCTTTGGATTTCGGTCACGTGGCCGGTGTCGTTGCGGATGGGGTAGTCTTCCCAGGCGAACCAACGCCAGCCGTCGCGCGTTTTCAAACGCTGGTCGTAGCGCACGCGGCCGGCCTGCTGCTGGCCGGTGAGCAGCGGCGGGTGGTCGATCTTCTCGTCGGGGTGGAGTTCTGGCGTGAATTGGCGGCCGAGCGCGCGTTCGCGCACCATGCCGAAGGTCCGGCAGAAGGCGTCGTTGACGAAGGTCAGGCGGCCGTCGGGCATCTTGCGCAGGATGACGTCGCCTTGCTGCTCCACCAGGCCGCGGTAACGGGCTTCGCCGACCTGCAGTTCACGGTGGCGCTGTTGCAGCGCGCGGACGGTCGTTTCGAGCTCCAGCTTCACGCGGGCGAGTTCGCCCGAGCGCTGGTCCAAGGCATCGACGCGTTTGCGCGCTTCGATCAAGGCCAAGAACAGGATCGCCAGCCCGGCAAGCGCCACGAGACCGATGCCGATCGGCGTCGGCACCATCGTGTTCGCCGGATACATGACCATCGCCGCCGCGGTGATGCCGATCGCCGCGAGCAGAATGACAATGAACAGACGTGCGAGATCCTGGACGTTCACGCGGCCTCAAAACCCCAATGGGCTACGGGAATGCGTAAAGTCGCAGAGATCGTCTTAAGATTGCTTAAACTTTCATCGTTACCGCGAGCGCGCGCGGGTTCGCCCTCGCGCGCGCTTCGCGGATTTTCCGGCTCAGGCGTGCTTTTGCGTGCCGAACATGGTGCGGCCGAGAAGCGCGCCAATCCCGCCGCCCGCCGCCGTCGAGCCGAAGACTTGCGCCAGCACGGACGGGTCGTACATCGGGTCGGTCACCGTCGAGGCGTCGGCCATGCCGACCATGCCTAAGAACTGCGTTGCGAGCGCCGAGAAATTAATGAGTTGGGTCGTCCCTTCGGCGACCGCGGTCCAACCCATCGCTTGCGTAATGGCGGTGCCGAGCGTGCCGGAGATGCCGCCCGCGACGGCGCCAGCACCGGTCGCCATCGTGTGCGCCGTCTTGCGCTGGGTCATCGAGTAGTAAGCGCCGGTCAAGGCGGCGATGAGGCCGCCCGAGGCGAGCTGGCCGCTCAAGCCATAGTTCGTGATCATGTCCGCGGCGCCGCCGATGTTCATCGTGTTCGCGAAGGCGAGGCCGACTTGAAGGATCGTGCCCATGAGACCGGTCGACACGACGCCCGGTTGGATGAGGTATTGCAGATAGCGCAGCATGCGTTTCCCCTTGGCTAGTGATTTGCCGGGATTCTAGCACGGGCGGTGATGCGCGGCGGACGCAGGGGGCGCAGCTTTTGGCGGACCTGTGACAGGCGGCCGATTTGGGCCGAAAATGGCGCGCACGCGGCCGTCAGTTGGTTATTTGCAGGCGGCGGTAGCTGAGCGCTTCGGCGATGTGGGGGCGCTTGACGCCTTCGTTTCCTTCGAGATCGGCGAGCGTGCGCGCGACGCGCAGGACGCGGTGGTAGCCGCGGGCGGAGAGCTTCAGCGCGTCGACGGCTTTGGCGAGAAGGGCCAAGCCGGCTTCATCGGGGCGCGCGACGGATTCCAAGAATTCGCCGTCGGCTTCGGCGTTCGTACGGATGGGGGCGGCGTCGTAGCGTTTGCGTTGAATGTCGCGTGCGGCGGCGACGCGGGCTGCCACTTCGGCCGTGCCTTCGGCGGGCGGCGGGAGCGTTAGATCTTGCGCGCTGACGGCGCTGACTTCGACGTGGAGGTCGATGCGGTCGATCAGCGGGCCCGAGAGTTTCGCTTGGTACTCGCTGGCGCATTTCGGCGCGCGGGTGCAGGCGCGTTCGGGGTCCGACAGATATCCGCATCGACACGGATTCATAGCGGCAACAAGCTGCACGCGGCTTGGGTAGCGGATGTGAGCGTTGGCGCGGGCCACCAACGTCTCGCCGGTTTCGAGCGGTTGGCGAAGCGAGTCCAAGACTTGACGCTGGAACTCCGGCAGCTCGTCGAGGAAGAGGATGCCAAGGTGCGCGAGGCTGACTTCGCCGGGCTTGGCGCGGATGCCGCCGCCGACGAGCGCCGCCATGCTTGCGGAGTGGTGTGGGTTGCGGAACGGACGGCGGCGTCCGATGGCGCCGTTCTTCAGTTCGCCGGCGAGGCTTTGGACCATCGAGACTTCGAGCGCTTCGCGGGCGTCGAGCGGCGGCAACAGTCCCGGCAGGCGCGCGGCGAGCATCGACTTGCCGGCACCGGGCGGGCCCAACATGAGCAAATTGTGACCACCGGCGGCGGCGATTTCGAGTGCGCGCTTGGCGGTTTCTTGTCCCTTCACGTCGCGCAGGTCGGGCGCGGTGATCGTTTCGTCAGCGAGCTTCGCGACGGGCGGGCTCAAGACCTGCACGCCCTTCAAGTGGTTGATCAGCGCGACCAGCGTGGGGCTTGCGATGATTTCGAGACCACCGGCCCAGGCTGCTTCGGGGCCGGAGTCCTGCGGGCAGACGAAGGTGCGTTCGAGTTCGAGCGCCTTGATCGCGGCAGGGAGAATTCCCGCAACGGGAATGATGGCACCGTCAAGCGAGAGCTCGCCCAAGGCCATGTGGCTCGCCATTTCCGGCGCGGGAAGCACGCCCATCACGGTGAGCAGGCCGAGGGCGATGGGGAGGTCGTAGTGGCTGCCTTCCTTCGGCAGATCGGCGGGCGAGAGGTTCACGGTGATGCGCTTCGAGGGTAGCGCGAGGCCGATCGCGTGGAGTGCGGCGCGGACACGCTCGCGGCTTTCGGCGACCGCCTTGTCGGCGAGGCCCACGATCGCCATGCCCTCTTTCAGGCCGCCGCTGGTGTCGGCCATGTGCACCTGAACGTCGACTTCACGCGCCTCGATGCCGACAAAGGCGACGGTCGAGATGTGCGCGACGGTCACGGCGCCCCGTAGTCCTGCTGCTTCAGCCAATAGGCGTTCTGGTCGTAGGTCTGGATATCGTCCGAAATGCCGTGGCGCGTGCGGTAGTCCAGCACCGCCTGTCTGCAGCCCATCAGATGCCAGTCGTCGATGATGACGACACCGCCTTTCGACACCATTGGGTAGAGATAGTCGAGCGACGTCATGACCGAATCGTAAGAGTCAGAGTCGAGCCGTATGAGTGCGAACTGTTTGCCGGCGAGCGTTTTCAGGCTATCGGCGAAGAAGCCGACGGTGAACACAATCCGGTCGTCCAAGAGGCCGAAGCGTTCGATGTTCTGCCGTACTTCAGCGAGCGAGGCGACCCAGCGGTCGCTCCAGTTGTCGACGGGGTCGTTGCGGTCGCTCGTGTTTTTCGGAATGCCGGCGAAGGAATCCGCCGCGTAAATCTTCCGGTCCGCGATGCCGTAGGCCTTGAGCAGCGCGCGCATCAGAATGACGGCGCCGCCGCGCCAGATGCCGGCCTCGATGAGGTCGCCAGGCACCCCCTTCTTCTCAACCGCCAGGACGCAGTTCTCGATCAGGTCCAATTGCTTCTTGGTGAGCAGCGTGAGCGGGCGCGACAGCGGGTCGATCTTCCACCGGCTTTGTTTCAGGTCGTAGTGGGTGACGCAGCGAAACTTGTCGAAGGCATTGTCGCCACCGAGGTAGCTATAGTTCGTGATCGTGCGCTTGATGAGGTCGATGTAGGCGTCGCGGTGGGTGTTTTCGGGCGCGGTCATCTGTCTAGCTCTTCGGGCGCGCGGCGTGGCGCTTTTCGATCGCGTTCCAGATCAAGGCCGCGACGTCGGTGCCTTCGAAGCGTTTCACCTCCCAGATGCCAGTCGGCGAGGTGACGTTGATTTCGGTGAGATAGTCGCCGATCACGTCGATGCCGGTGAAGATGAGGCCGCGGCGTTTCAGCTCCGGGCCGATGCGGGAACAGATTTCTTTGTCGCGGGCGGTGAGCGCCGTTTTCTCCGGGCGGCCGCCGACATGCATGTTCGAGCGCGCTTCACCTTTCGCGGGGACACGATTGATGGCGCCAACGGGTTCGCCGTCGACGAGGATGATGCGCTTGTCGCCTTCGCGCACTTTCGGCTCGTAGCGCTGCACCATCATCGGTTCGCGCACGAAGGCGTTGAAGAACTCCATCATCGCGTTCAGATTTTCGTCGCCGGGCTGAATGCGGAAGACACCCGCGCCGCCGTTGCCGTAGAGCGGCTTGATCACGATCTCACCGTGCTCGGCACGGAAGGCGCGAATCGTTTCGGGGTCGCTCGTGATCAGCGTGGGCGGCATCAGGTCGGGGAATTCGGTGACGAAGACTTTTTCCGGCGAATTGCGGACCCAGTAGGGGTCGTTCACGACGGTGACGCGTTTGGGCAGGCGCTCCAAGATGTGGGTCGTCGTGATGTAGCCCATGTCGAACGGCGGGTCTTGGCGGAGCAGCACGACGTCGACCGTCGAAAGATCGAGCGGCTCAGGCGACCCGAGGGCGAAGTGGTTGCCGCGTTCGTTGCGGACTTGCAGCGTCTGGGCGCGGGTCGTGACTTTGCCGTCGCGCTGCGCCAGATGTTTCGGCAGGTAGTACCAAAGCTTGTGGCCGCGGCCTTGCGCCTCGAGCGCCAGCGCGAACGTGGAGTCGCCGCCGATGTCGATCTTGTCGATCGGGTCCATTTGGATGGCGACGGTTAGGGGCATGGAGGCGTCCTTGGATTGCGAGACAGTTTGCGATCGCGTTCAGTGTGCCATTTAGCGCAAGCCGTGGTGAAAGCGAACAGCCCGTTCAGCGCGCACGTCCGCCGTTCGATGTGAGACATGCGAGACAGGCGTCGCGTGTCCGGATTGGTGTGCCACGTTCGTGATCATCGCGCACCGTGCGCTCGCAGGGGTATCGCTCGACGCGGGGTGAGGTCGCGTCCGTCTGTGTTGAGGCATAGTGTAAGCTGGATGGCGCGCCGGAGTTCGGTGGGGATAGGGCTTGGCGACGGCGGGGGGATACGGGGGTCAGAATTTGAGCGAACAACCCCATGTACCCGGGCGTTAGGTGGAAAAAGCGCGACTGAACGCCGCCAAATCTCGGTTTGGCCGGCACGGCGGGCGCATCGCATCTATCCTCAGTCATCATCGAACCATCGGCTTTGCTACGTGCCGGCAGGAATAGAACAAAATAAGAACAAACGCAAGAAAAAAGATGCCGGACGCTCTCTCAGTCCGGATCCGAACAATCCTGCTTCACGATCTCTAACTCCAAGCGTCGGCCCCGCGTTCCGGGTCAAAGCTTGCCGATCGAGGGCGTCATTGCGGATGATGAGCTGCGGCTAGACAACCTCAGAGTTTGTCGTATGTCCCCGGATTACATTGCGGATTACGGCAGGCGTTCCAGCGGGTGGCGCGAATAACCACTGATGAGGAGGTGCCACCGTGGGGTCGGAGTGGTAGCGTGAGCTATCAGCCTGAGGGAAACACTGCATGTTTTGGAAGTTCGGTGCGGCCATTGTCGCTGTTGCGCTTGCAACGACCGTGTGCGCGGCGCAGGGCACAGAGTACGTCGACGCGAAAGCAGGCTATCGCGTCACGATTCCACAAGGATGGACGCAGAAGAGAAGTCCCGACGACGACCAACTTGTCGTGAGGTCTCCCAATACCGATACGACGTTTGGCTATTGCCATGTCCACACGATCCCGATGCCCACGGCGCATGTGAGCCAAACAGATATCGACCAGCGGCTTGCCGGAAGAATGACGGCATCATTCTGGCTGCAGTCGTACGAGACGGGATTTAGGAACCTGGTGGTCGAGAGTGCCGGCGAAGAGCTGCAGAACGGACGGACGACCTACTACGCGGTCATGACCTTCAAGGACGTTCGCAAGCCGCATCGGATGAAGGTCGTTGAGCACTACCTTCCAGGCGTGAAACACTCGGTGACTTGCGATGCCTATCTCGAACACTACGCGCGCGAGGAGCCCGCGTTCGAAACGTTTTTCGACTCCTTCACGCCGAACGTGCCTGTTGCAAGCAATTGACCTGCCTCGTGACGGCAACGTAGTCGGCTTTGCCGCCTAAGGTCTTGGGTGGGCCGCCTTCGGAGGAAGGCGGTCAGCAGGTTGCAGCAGAAGAAGTGGGGGTAAGGACAAACTCGTACATCGACGAGGTGCTAAACAAACTAGGAACTTTGGGTTTGACCTTTGGATCAATCGTCCGCCTCAGTTCCGTGGGTGAGCATTGCCTCACCGCTGAAGCCATGGGCAACGAGTATTTCCTTCACCCTTGCGAGCAAGCGGTTCAGCACACGGGCGCGGACGGCTGTGATGCGTACGTGGCCGACGGCTCGGTCGGCTTCGTCCATCGGTAGCGATCCAAGGTGTTCCCGATCGAGAACGAGGCTCAGTTCTTCGGCAAAGTTGCGCACGCGGTGAATGTCGGCGGGTTCGCGAAACGTGATGTCGATCCATCGGGGCATGCCTTGAGAGTTCACGAACCGTGTCGACCGTGCAAGATGTTCGCTGGCGAAGCGCATTCTCCCAGGGATTGAGATGGCTCGACGGACGACAGAGGAAGCGGACGTTCTGCGGCCGGTGATGGCGCGGCATGTTCGCGAGTTGGGGCTTGGCGACGTCGCACAGTATTTCGAGTGGTGCGAGCGGAACGGGGTTGCGGCTTCGCTGGAGAAGTCGGCCGCGGCGCGGCAGGCGGAGTTGGCGATCGTTGCGGCGGCGAAGGCGGCGTTGGAGGCGCGGGCGAAGCTGCATCGCAATCCGCGGCGCTTCATCGCCGAGGCCTGTGCGGGGCGGATCGATCCCGCGACCGTCGACCGGCCGGGGTGGCGCGAGGTCGCGCAGGCGATCGGGCGTAGCAAGGACCGCGCGGGTGAGCGGGAGCAACTGGCGGCGTTTCTGCTGCATCTGGAGCGCGTGTCCGCACTCGTGTTCGAGACCGTCACCGTTGCGCACACGCCGATGCTTTATCTCGAAGGGCTCGTGCGGCTGCACGAGCGGCGCGGGCAGTGGCTGCGCGATCCGTTGGCGTGGAAGCCGTCCAGTCACAATGCAGGGCGGCAATTTTCGTCGCTGCTTCGCCATCTGCTTGCGCGTTATGACGTGCCGCTCTTTCTCGACAGCGCGTGGCTGCGCGGCGATCGCGGGGCGCACCGGTTTCGCGATTGGTTCGTGCATATCGGGCTTGGGCACAACATCCGCACGGCGAAGACGCCCTATCCGCTGACGAAGATGATCGCGCATCATTTCGTACAGGCGCCTGCCCACTACACCATCGAGGGCGCGCTGATGCTGGCCGACATCAAGGCTTTGGACGGCGGCGAGCGTTTGGCCGAGGCTTTGATGGGCACGCGGCTTGGGCAGCGCGTCGAGAGCGACGCCGAGCGGCGCGCGTTTTGGCTTTCGGTTTATCGCTTCTTCATTGCCAATCCGATGCTCGATCTCAGGCATGCCGGGCCGATCGTCGACTTCCTCAACTTCCAGAAATTCGAAGGCCAGGAGGTGATGGTGGGCCCAGGCCGCGCGGAGCGACGGCCGCCGCCGCAGCCGAACCTCACAATGACGCGGCGCACGCCGGACAGCCTGCTGCGCCAGGTCGAGGAGTGGCACGGCGAGCTTCGTGTCGCGCGGGCGAACGACAAGCGCTTCTGGAAGGTTTCGGGTATTCCGGGTCTCACGCTGCAAACGGGGTCGAAGGATGATCCAGACCGGCTGGTGCTTTGGACATTCCGCGAGCTCTTGAGCGGGCAGGAGCTGATCGACAACGGGCGCGCGCTCAAGCATTGCGTCGCGAGTTATGCGCATAGCTGCGCGCGCGGGGCGTGTTCGATCTGGTCGTTGGAAGCGCGCGAGGGCGACGCGCGGCGCGGTACGCCGGTGCTCACCGTCGAAGTCGATTCCAATCGTACAGTCGTGCAAGCGCGCGGCCTCGCCAACCGTCGGCCGAGTGCGCAGGAGAAGAACGTGCTGGAGACGTGGATGAAGAAGGCGGCGTTGAAGCCCGGGCACTATCTCTACGGGTGGTAGTCAGTTCACCCGCAGCTTCAGCGCTTGCAGGGCGAAGGCGGCTTGGCGGCCGAGGGGCGAGTCGTTGCCTGCGAGGCCGATGCAGTTTTGGGCGGCGCGGATGGCGGCGTTCATTTTTCCGATGGATTCGCTTGCCTTCGAGAGTTCGAGCCAGAGGTCGGCGCGCCGTGGGGCGATCAAGACCATGCGTTCGGCGATAGTGAGCGCGCGAACGACGTCTTTGCTGGCGAGCGCGCGAGAGTGGATGTTGTTCAAGAGACGGAGCAAGACGTCGCGGCGGCCGACGGGGCCGTACTTGGTGGGATCGTCGTCGGGGAGTTGAGGCCAGGGGCGGAGTTCTTCCATGTTTAGAACCACGCCGCCGTTGAACGGGTCGATGACGCGGGCGTGGTCGCCTTCGCCAAGCGCCATCAGAAAGTGGCCGGGCGTGTTCAGGCCGCTTGCGGGCACTTCCAAGCGATGAGCGAGGTCGATGTACAGAATGCCGAGCGAAACAGGCAGGCCGCGCCGGCGATCGATCACACTGATCAAGTCCGCGTTTTGCGGGTCGTCGAACGTGGCGTTGTCGCCCTGATAGCCGTGGCGTACGCCGATCGTCTCCGCGAGCGCGCGGGCGGCGGCCGGAACCTCCGCCATGCCGCGCCGGACGGCGGCGTAGCTTTCGCGCGCGTCGTCGGCGAGCTGGCGCAGGTGATTGCGGTAGGGCGCAAGGTCGAGGCCCAAGTGATCGAGCGCGGCGAGGTTAAGCGCCGTCTCGGCGAGAGGAATCGCGGCATCATCGCCCTGCCCCACGTTGTGGAGCTCGCGCAGAATTTGCTGCGTCCTCTCGTCGGCCATTCCTTACTCGTCCGGTTGTGGCTCCGCCGGCGCTTCGGCGAATTCAGCATTCAGGTTTTCGCCGGGCCAGGCGTGGCGCCGCGGGTCGCCCTTCAGCATGGCATAGTTCACCACACGCCGCGCCTCCGGGATAGAGCGCGCGTGGTTCAGCACGCGGTCCAGTTCGGCCTGATCCTGCGCGATCCCCAGGATGTAGATCGTTCGGTTCTGGGTGTTGATCGTGTAGTTGATGTCCTTGATCGCGGCGTCGGTCAGGATGCGGGCGCGGACCTGGGTGTTGATCCAGCGGTCGCGGACGGTGTCCAAGAGATCGCCTTCGTTCGTCACTTCGATGTCGTTGACGACCTCTTTGACGTTCGGTGTCTCCCAAGCGATGCGGGTTGCGGTCAAGCGCTCCGCGTTCGTGGGGACGGTGCCCGACAGATGGATGCGGCCTTCGATGACGGAGGTCGCGACGTTGGCGAACATCGCGGGGCCTTCGGCGAGCAAGCGCGCGTTCAGGTCGGTGCGCGCGTTCACGTCGCCGACAGCATCCGAGAACGAGCGCTCTTCGGTGTTCAACGAAACGCCGACGCAGCCGGTCAGGCTTGCGCTCAAAGCGGCTGCGAGCAGAAATCGGAATGTACTCATGTCACACCTCACAAGACTCAAACGCGCCAAGCGTCGATGATGTGGTGCGGCCAACGGCCCGGCGCCAGCAACACCAGGTCGAATCGATGCGGTAGTTTGTTTAATTTTGGCTTTCTGGCGCGAAACAACCTGGCGGCGGTTTCGACGTGCTGACGCTTGGTTGCGCCGACGGAATCGACCGCGGCTTCGACCGTTTCGCGGGCGCGGACCTCGACAAACACGAGCGTACGCCGCGTCCAGAAAGGCGAGAGCGCCACGATATCGAGTTCGCCGCCTTGCACGCGGAACTGGCGGCTCAAAATTCTGTAACCTTTGGCGGCAAGGTAGGCGGTTGCGATCCATTCGCCGGCGAGGCCGCGCGCGCGGGCCTTTTCGCGCTCGACGCTCATGCGTCTTGCTTCCTTAACTCCAGCGCGCGGGCATAGACCTCGCGGCGCGGGAGGCCGAGCGCGGCGGCCACGATTGCGGCTGCGTCTTTCACCGGGTGGCGCTTCAGCGCTTCGACGAGTTGCGCGTCGAGTGTTTCGACGGATGTGACGGGGGCGGTGGCCGAGGGCGGCGCCACGACAACGACGACTTCGCCTTTGACATCGGGATGCCGGGCGTAGTGCGCGGCGAGATCGTTCAACGACGCACGGCGGATTTCTTCGTGCAGCTTCGTAAGCTCGCGCGCGACGGCGGCGTCACGTGGGCCCAAGAGTGCCGCAAGATCGGCGAGCGACTCGGCCAGCCGGCTTGGTGCCTCGAAGAAGATCAGCGTTGCGGGAACGGTTTCCAGTTCGCGGATTGCGCGGCGGCGTTCGGCCCCTCGCGCGGGGAGGAAACCTGCAAACAGAAACTTGTCGCTTGCGAGACCCGAGGCGGTTAGCGCTGCCAGCGCGGCGGAGGCGCCTGGAATCGGGAAGACCGGATAGCCCTTGGCCGCGACCGTTTCGACGAGGCGTTGGCCGGGGTCTGAGACGAGGGGTGTGCCCGCGTCGCTGACGAGGGCGACAGCGCGGCCTTGCTCCAGCTCACGAAGTATTTCGGTTTCGGCGCGATCGGCGTTGTGCTCGCGATAAGAGTGCAGCGGGCGGTTCAGCCCGTGGAGCGCGAGCAACTTGGCCGTCACACGCGTGTCCTCCGCAAAAATGGCGTCCGCTTGCCGCAGCACATGAAGCGCACGTAATGTGATGTCGCTTGCATTGCCGATGGGTGTCGCGACCAGGTAGAGCCCTGGGGATAAGGGCTCCTCCGATTTACTTCGGGACCCGCGCTCGTTAGTCTTGGAGCCCATGTTTTCCGCCGTTTTGAAGGACGCTCATCCCGTGACCTCGCGTACCATTGAGTCTGCCGCCGCGCGCTTTGTGCGCTCATTGTGGATGATCGCCGTCGTGATGACGATGGGGGTCGCGCTGACCGGCTGCGAAGGCATGGGACTCTTCGGGGACGAGAAGCCGCGCACGGTCTCAACCGATGCGCCGCGGCCGACGGCCGTCATTCCATCGCAAACCCCGACGCCGCCGCCGGTACCGGTGGATGGGCAGGTGCGGATCGCGCTGCTGTTGCCGCTCGGGCACCCGTCGAAGGAAACGCGGGGCGTCGCCCAGGCGATGCTGGACGCGGCGCAGATGGCAATGTTCGACATGGGCGCACGCTCGATGCTGCTGATGCCCCGCGATACGGGGCCGACGCCCGAGACCGCGGCTGCGGCCGCGACAGACGTGATCGCGAAGGGTGCCGAGATCATCTTGGGGCCGCTGCTTGCCAGCGACGTGCGCGCCGTCGCGCCGATCGCGCGGGCAAAGAACATTCCGATCGTTGCGTTCTCGACCGACCGTACGGTCGCGGGCGACGGTGTGTTCCTGCTCTCGTTCCTGCCGGAGCAGGAGGTGAGCCGCGTGATTTCCTATGCGGTCTCGAAGGGCCGCGGCAAGTTTGTGGCGCTGGTGCCGGAGACGCCCTACGGCAAGCGCGTGGAGGAGGCGTTCCGCACGACGGTTGCGCAGAGCGGGCGCGAGGTCGTGGCGGTGCAGACCTATCAGCCCAATCCGCAAGCGCTGGAACCGGCGGTGAAGGCGGTTTCGAAGATGGGTTTCGACACGATCTTCTTGCCGGAAGGCGGGACGATGCTCAGGAGCCTCGGTCCGATCCTGACGATCAACCGCGTGGACTCGCGGAAGGTGAAGTTCCTCGGCACCGGCTTGTGGGACGATCCTGCCGTCGCCAGCGAGCCGTCGCTTCACGGCGGCTGGTTCGCCGTGCCGCCACAGGAGCAGCGGGTGAATTTCATCACGCGCTATCAGCAGCTTTACGGCACGAAGCCGCCGCGTATCGCCTCGCTGTCGTACGACGCGATCGCGCTGAGCGCGACGCTGGCGAGCGGTTCGGCCGGGCGGCGTTATACGCGCGCGACGATCGCGGACCCGAACGGATTTGCGGGGATCGACGGCATCTTCCGCTTCCGCTCCGACGGGATGACGGAACGCGGGCTTGCGGTGATGGAAGTGTCGCCCACGGGCAAGGCGGTCGTGAGCCCGGCGGCGGTGACGTTCCAGAGCCAAGGGTTCTAAGCGAGCAAGTTTTTCAAGACCGCATTCAGAACAAGACGGCCGCTTGCGGTGGTGCGCAGGCGGCCGTTTGTGTTTGTCACCACGCCTTGCCGCCGCAACGCATCGAGGCGCGCCGGCGCAAGCGGGCGGCCGAGCGCGGTTTCAACGGCGGCGAGGTCGACGCCTTCGCTGAGGCGCAGGCCCATCAGCAAGCGTTCGGTTCCTTGGTCCTCAGGCGTGACGCGGTCCCAACGGTCGAGGCCGTGACCTTGGGCTTCGACCGCCTTCAGCCAGGCTTCGGGCTGGCGTTCGGTTGCGGTTGCGATCTTGTCACCGGCAATCGTGAGCCGTCCGTGCGCGCCGGGGCCGACGCCCACGTAGTCGCCATAGCGCCAGTAAACGAGATTGTGGCGCGACTCTTCGCCGGACTTGGCGTGGTTCGAGATTTCGTAGGCGGGCAGGCCTGCCGCTTCCATGCGGGCTTGCGTGAACTCGTAGAGCGCGGCCGCGTGATCAGCGTCGAGCTCTTTCATCGTGCCCCGCATGAGAGCAGCGTGGAACGGCGTGCCTTCTTCGAACGTCAGCTGGTAGAGCGAGTAGTGCGTGCAGCCGACGCTCAGCGCGCGGTCGAGTTCCTTCGCCCACGCTTCGCGGGTTTGCTGCGGGCGGGCGTAGATGAGATCGAACGACGCGCGGGGGAACGTCGCTTGCGCGAGCGCGACGGCGCGGAGCGCTTCGTCGACGGTGTGCAGGCGGCCGAGCGCTTTCAGGTCCTGATCGTTCAGCGCTTGCACGCCGAGCGAGGCGCGGGTGACGCCGGCCGCGCGGTAGTCGCGGAAGCGCGCGGCGTCGACGCTGGTGGGGTTTGCCTCAAGCGTGATTTCGATGTCTGGGCCGAAGCCGAACAATTCTTCCGCCGTGGCGATGATTTTGGCGACGGTCGCGCCCGGCATCAGCGACGGCGTGCCGCCGCCGAAGAAGATCGACGCGAGCGGCGTGCGGCGGTCGAGGCGGGCTGCGATTGTCCGAAGCTCGCGGGTGAGCGCTTCGGCCCACGTTGCATCGTCGATCTTCGCGCGGACGTGGCTGTTGAAGTCGCAATAGGGGCATTTCGAGAGGCAGAACGGCCAATGAACGTAGAGGCCGGCGTCAGCCAAGGCAGGCCTCCACGAACTTGGCGAAGGCGCGGGCGCGGTGGGACATCGCGTGCTTTTGCACCGGCCGCATTTCGCCGAAGGTGATGCTGTGGCCTTCGGGGACGAACATCGGGTCGTAGCCGAAGCCGAGAGTGCCGCGCGGCGGCCAGATGAGCGATCCCGTGACGCGACCTTCGAACGTTTCGGCGTGACCGTCGGGCCAGGCGATCGCGAGCGCACAGACGAAGTGGGCGGTGCGATCCTTGGCGCCGCTTTCGCGCAAGCGGTCGTGCACCAGTTGCATCGCGTCGCGGAAGTCTTTGCGCGGGCCCGCCCAACGCGCGGAGAGGACGCCGGGCTCGCCGCCGAGAGCATCAACGCAGAGACCACTGTCGTCGGAGAGCGCGGGCATGCCGGACGTGTTCGCTGCCGCGTGCGCTTTGATCAGCGCATTGCCAACGAACGTCGGCTCGGTTTCTTCGGGCTCGCCGAGTGCGAGCTCGGCGGCGGGAACCGCCTCAAGACCGAACGGCGCGATCAGGTCGGCGATCTCACGCACCTTGCCGGGATTGTGGCTGGCGACGACGAGGCGCTTTTCGGTGAGGCGGCGGCTCATTAGCGGGCGATCGCGGCGCGCTGCAGATCGACGAGTTCGCCGATGCCCTTGCGTGCCAGCGCCATGAGTTCGAGGAAGGCCGCTTCGGTGAACGGTTCGCCTTCGGCCGTGCCTTGGACTTCGACGATGCCCCCCGTGCCGGTCAACACGAAGTTCGCGTCGGTGCCGGCGCTCGAGTCTTCCTCGTAGTCGAGGTCGAGCACGCACGCGCCGCCGTGGATGCCGCAGGAGATCGCGGCGACGTGGTCTTTGAGCGGGATCGCTTTGATGAGGCCGTCGCGTTTCATCATCTGGAAGCATTGGTGAAGAGCTACGAACGCGCCGGTGATCGCGGCCGTGCGCGTGCCGCCGTCGGCCTGGATCACGTCGCAGTCGATGACGATCTGGCGCTCGCCAAAGCCCTTTTGGTCGGTGACGGCGCGCAACGCGCGGCCGATAAGACGTTGGATTTCGAGCGTACGGCCGGATTGTTTGCCTTGCGCGGCCTCCCGGCGCATGCGCTCGCCCGTCGCGCGGGGCAGCATGCCGTATTCGGCGGTGACCCAGCCCTTGCCGGTCCCTTTGAGGAAGGGCGGGACGGTGTTTTCAAGCGATGCCGTGCACAGCACGTGGGTGCGGCCGAACTTCACCATGCAGGAACCCTCCGCGTGGGCGGAAACGCCGGGTTCGAGCGAGACTTCGCGCAACTGGTCGGCGCGGCGGCCTGAGGGTCGCATGGGGGTTCCTTGCCTTGAAGTTTGGGGGCTTAGGCGTTACCTAGCCTGGCGCTTGCGGCCCTTGCAACGGCCGCGGAATCCCTGGCGAAATTGAGCGGTATGAACGAACGGCCTAGCTCCAAGGTGCCCACGCTTTCACAGGTGGGCGAACTGTCGGAACGCTCGCGCGATATCTTTCGGTCGATCGTGGAATCGTATCTGGAGACGGGCGAGCCGATCGGCTCACGCACGCTGTCGCAGCGCGCCGGCTTGACGCTGTCGCCGGCGTCGATCCGCAACGTGATGTCGGACCTGGAGCATGCGGGCCTCTTGGAGGCGCCGCACACGAGTGCAGGGCGCGTGCCGACGCAGCTGGGTTTGCGCATGTTCGTGGACGGTTTGCTTGAAGTCGGCAATCTGGCACCAGAAGAGCGCAAGGGGATCGAAGGGCAACTCGCGGCCAGCGGGCGCAAGCTCGACGATGTTTTGATGCAGGCCTCGGCGCTGCTTTCGGGGTTGAGCCAGTGCGCAGGTCTGGTCGTTACGCCGACGCGCGATCCGACGCTGAAGCATGTGGAGTTTGTGCCGCTGGCGCCGCAGCGGACGCTGGTCATCATGGTGGGCGAAGACGGGTCGGTCGAGAACCGCATCGTCGAGACGCCGCTCGGCCTGACACCTTCGAATTTCATCGAGGCCGGCAACTATCTGAGCGCGCGGATGCGCGGGCGGACGCTCGAAGAAGCGCGCAGTGAAATCCTGGGTGAAATCACCGCGCAGAAGGCGGAGCTCGACGGGCTTGCGGCGAAGCTGGTGTCCGCCGGGCTTGCCGAATGGGGCGGGTTGCAGAGCACGACGCCTTCGCTCATCGTGCGAGGCCAAGCGCGGTTGCTTGAAGATGTCGGTGCAACCGGCGAGCTTGAACGCATCCGCCAGTTGTTCGACGACATCGACCGCAAGAACGACTTGATCCAGCTGCTTGAGCTTGCAAAACAAGGCGACGGCGTGCGCATATTTATCGGCGCCGAAAACAAGCTTTATTCTTTGTCGGGATCGTCGGTGATCGCAGCGCCCTATTCGGATCAATCCCACCGCGTCGTCGGCGTGATCGGCGTCATCGGGCCGACGCGCGTCAACTACGCGCGGATCGTGCCGATGGTCGACTACACGGCGCGCGTGATCAGCCGGCTGATCAGTCAGCAGAAATAACGGACGTACGAGAAACGATGAACAAGCCGCGTAACGGTGACGATCAACAGCAGCCGCCCATCGAGCCGGCGAACGACGAGACGCTCGACCTTTCGAGTGCCGACATCGTGCGCGAGGCTGCGCAGATCGCGGGCCTTCACGAAGAAGTCGCGGCGCTGAAGGATCGCTATCTGCGAACGATGGCCGAACTCGAAAACGTGCGTAAGCGCGCCGAGCGCGAGAAGGCGGACGCGGCGCAGTTCGCGTTCGGCAAGTTCGCGCGCGATCTCTTGAGCGTTGTCGACAATTTTTCGCGGGCTTTCGAGGCGCTGAAACCCGACGTGCGTGCCGCCATGTCGAACGAGGTTTCGGCGGTCGTGACCGGCATCGAGGCGACGCAGCGCGAGTTGCTTGCCATTTTCGAACGGCACGGCATCAAGCGGATCGAGGCGCAGGGACGGCGGTTCGATCCGAACGTCCACCAAGCGGTCGCGGAAGTGCCGAGCCGCGAGCATCCGCCGGGGACGGTCCTCGCCGTGGCTCAGCACGGTTACATGATCGGCGGGCGGCTGCTGCGCGAGGCGATCGTCGCGGTTTCAACCGCACCGCCTGCGCCAGAACCTGCGAACGGTAACGGCGAACACGCGCCCAAGTAATCTGAGCCCTAGTTTCCGTTGCCGCCTTGGCCGTGATGACCATTGTCGTCATCGTCGTCATCGGCAAAGCCGCCAAACCAGCCGTACTCGCCGCTTGACGAGCGGCGGCCCAGCCGCGCGTCGCGCCTTTCGACATGCAAAGCGCCCGCGATCAGAAAATATACGGTGCTGACGAAGACGCCCAGAACGCCGAGCGCAACCCAACCGTTACCTGAGATCGTGGGCGTGCGCGCGATAATGCTTGCTGCGGCGGGCTGAGCGCTTAGCACCGTGGCAGCCGCGACTGTGACGGCGCGGTTCAACGAAGTCTGCAAGCTCATCGCTTTGTCACCGATTGCTGCCTTTAACATAGCCTCTATGTGGGTATTCCCGGTGGCGAATGTGTGGCGGAGCGCCAAATGTGATTGGCGCCCCGCAAATTGAAACAATTGGGCGCGGGACCCAGGAAACCCGCGCTTGATCCGCCTGACTAAGCGAACCGGGCCGTTCGCGTGAAAGCTATGAAATCACGGTCCGCTTCGAGGGCGACAACAGGGCCGCAGCGGTTGCGCAACGCCGCTTCTTCACGTTTGTACTGGTCGACCTCGGCCATCAGCTTGGGGCCCTCGTCGGAAACGTAGAGAACCACCACAGGGCTGGGGCCGTCGGTATCAGTTCGGCTCTTCGCCCAATACCGATCCCAGCGTTGCGTGAGCTGATCACCCCATTTGTCCAAGCGCTCGCTTGCCGCGAAGCAATCGGCGAACGTTCGGCCCATTGTCAGCAGACGATTCGTGACTGGCAAATACCTGTCAAAATCCGGCGGCGCGCTTCCCGCTGCGGGTGTAAAGCCCGCGGCCCAATCGGCCGCGAAGAGATATGGCACTGCACCAAACGCACGGAAGCGCCAGAGGTTGCCGACGCGTTCGACGTCGCTGACCGGCGCGCCGGGCGCGAGCGCTAGGCACTCGCCGGTTTCGAAGCCATAGCGAACGCTTGGATCGTTTGCCCCCAACCTTCCGATGACGGCGGCATTTTGGGGGGAGAAGCAGGCGTAGGTCGGACGCGCGGTGTCGGCGTGTGCGCCCGTCAATGTCAACAACAATGCTACTGAGGCCAAGAACGCGGCCCAACCCGATGTACGAAACATGGTCGGCCTCCTCGTCATTTTGACGCGACCAGCATACGCCTGGCGAAAAGGGCTAGAAAATCACGAAATTAGGCGGTCCCGGCCAGTTGCGGGGGCGGGACGGCCCCCCTATATGTGCCCTCGAACCCGCAGAAATTTGCGGGATAATCAACGAACGTTACCACTGATTTGCGTGGGGATGGCGGCGGGCGCTTCAAGCGTTGGAAGGCCCCAGATCATCCGCCGAAGAAGAGAGGTTTTGAAAAATGGGTAAAGTTATCGGGATCGACCTGGGCACCACGAACTCGTGCGTGGCCATTATGGAAGGTTCGCAGCCTAAAGTGATCGAGAATGCCGAGGGGGCGCGCACGACGCCTTCGATCGTTGCATTCACGAAGGACGGCGAGCGGCTGGTCGGACAGGCCGCGAAACGCCAAGCGGTTACGAACCCGGAATTTACCTACTTTGCGATCAAGCGCCTCATCGGGCGCAAGTTCGAAGATCCGATGACCCAGAAGGACATCGGCATGGTGCCCTACAAGATCATCAAGGCGGACAATGCCGACGCTTGGGTCTTGGGGCGCGACAACGAGAAACTCTCGCCCTCGCAGGTCTCGGCCTACACGCTTCAGAAGATGAAAGAGACGGCGGAAGCGTATCTGGGTGAGAAGGTCACTCAAGCCGTCATCACGGTGCCCGCGTACTTCAACGACGCGCAGCGTCAGGCGACGAAGGACGCCGGCCGGATCGCCGGTCTGGAAGTTCTTCGCATCATCAACGAGCCGACGGCTGCGGCGCTCGCCTACGGCCTCGACAAGAAGCAGGCCGGCACGATCGCGGTTTACGACCTTGGCGGCGGCACGTTCGACATCTCGATTCTGGAAATCGGCGACGGCGTCTTCGAGGTGAAGGCGACGAACGGCGATACGTTCCTGGGCGGTGAAGACTTCGACATGCGTCTCGTCGACTTCCTGGCCGACGAGTTCAAGAAGGAGCAGGGCATCGACCTGCGCAAGGACCGCTTGGCGCTGCAGCGTTTGAAGGAAGCGGGCGAGAAGGCGAAGATCGAATTGTCGTCGCAGCTGCAGACCGAAGTGAACCTGCCGTTCATCACGGCGGACGCGTCGGGACCGAAGCATCTGACGACGAAGCTGACGCGCGCGAAGCTCGAGTCCTTGGTCGACGATCTGGTGCAGCGAACGCTGGCGCCGCTCAAGGCCTGCATGAAGGATGCGGGCGTGACGCCGGCCGACATCGACGAGGTCGTGCTCGTCGGCGGCATGACGCGCATGCCGAAAGTGCAGCAGATCGTCAAAGAGTTCTTCGGCAAGGAACCGCATAAGGGCGTGAACCCGGACGAGGTCGTGGCGATCGGCGCCGCGATTCAGGCGGGCGTGCTCAAGGGCGAGGTCAAGGACGTTCTGTTGCTCGACGTGACGCCGTTGTCGCTCGGCATCGAAACGCTGGGCGGCGTGTTTACGCGCCTGATCGATCGCAACACGACGATCCCGACGAAGAAGTCTCAAGTGTTCTCGACCGCCGAGGACGGGCAGACGGCGGTGACGATCCGCGTTTTCCAAGGCGAGCGCGAGATGGCGGCGGACAACAAGTTCCTCGGGCAGTTCGACCTTGTCGGTATCCCCCCTGCCCCACGCGGCATGCCGCAGGTCGAAGTGACCTTCGACATCGACGCGAACGGCATCGTGAACGTCGCGGCGAAGGACAAGGCCACGAACAAGGAACAGGCGATCCGCATTCAGGCTTCGGGCGGGCTCTCGGAGGCCGACATCCAGAAGATGATGAAGGAAGCGCAGGAGCATGCGGGCGACGACAAGAAGCGCCGCGAGCTCGTTGAGGCGCGCAATCATGCGGACGCGGCGGTGCACCAGATCGAGAAAGCGCTGAAAGAGCACGGCGAGAAGGTCGGGCAGACCGAGCGGTCGGCGATCGAGGACGCGATGACGGCGGTTAAAGACGCGGTCAAAGGCGAGGACGCCGAGTTGATCCGCTCGAAAACGGACGCGCTGCATCAAGCATCGCTGAAGCTCGGCGAGGCGATGTACAAGGGCATGAACCCTGAGGGCGGCGCGCCCGGCGGTGCCGCAGGTGACGCGGGCGGCGGCACTTCGGCCGGCGGCGACGGCAACGTGGTCGACGCCGACTTCGAAGAAGTAGATGAAGAGAAGAAGAAGAAGGGCGGCGCGCGCTAATTGCGCGCGCTTATAGGCTTTTCCGATGCGACCCCATCGTTGAGAGTGCCGGGCGGGACGAAAGTACAACCGTGTCTTA
>CAZXAQ010000014.1:0-65797 GCA_964638635.1 uncultured Flavobacteriaceae bacterium | reverse complement strand
ACGTTTCGTAGGTGCCTTGCACGATGCCTTGGCTGCCGATGTAGATCCAGGAGCCCGCCGTCATCTGGCCGTACATCATCAGGCCTTTGCGATCGAGTTCGTTGAAATGCGCCCAGGTCGCCCAGTGCGGCACGAGGTTCGAGTTCGCGATCAGCACCCGCGGCGCGTCCGTGTGGGTGCGAAAAACACCGACGGGTTTGCCGGACTGCACGAGCAGCGTCTGGTCGGCCTCGAGCTTACGCAGCGCGTTAACGATGGCGTCGAACGAGGCCCAGTCGCGCGCGGCGCGGCCGATGCCGCCGTAAACCACGAGTTCGTCCGGGTTCTCCGCCACTTCGGGATCAAGATTGTTCATCAGCATGCGGAGCGGCGCTTCGGTGAGCCAGCTCTTGGCGCTGATCTCGGTCCCGCGCGGGCTTCGCACGGTGCGGCTGTTCTTGCGGCGGTCGATCATGGGCGTCCCTCAGGGCTGGCGGAGTCATAGCCCAAGCTTGGGTGGTGCTGCTGCGCCTGCCTGTGGATACACGCATTCCGTTCACCAAGGCACCAAGACTCACCCTAGGTCGAAGGATGCACGGCAGGCGCGCAACGAATCGCTCTGGTCGATACCGAAAGTTGTCAAGATAAATCTTTAACGCGATGCGGGTCCTGTTTTGAGACGCCACTTCGCCCGATGGGCGAACGCAGCTTGCGGGAGGATATGCCCGTCGCGGCGCCGCTGATCGCACAAATGCGCGACGGCCGTCTCGGCACACCATCTTCATCGTGTCACCGAATGCTGATTGGCGCCGCGAATGCGATTCAACCAACACACGTACTCCGTTGTGCTTGAACTGTGATGGGGCGGCAACAGCAATAACCTAAACTCTGATTCGCGCGTGCTTGCGATGCGATTTCAGTTTGAAGTGCAAGCGCACTCAGTAATGTGCGCGAAGAGGGTGGGCTCAAAGACCAGTTGGGGGTTCCGTGAGCACGACATTTGGCGCGGCCGCGCATGCGGTCGCCGAGGCATTGCGCGCGGTCGCAGGACCGGTGTTCGCAGCGACGTGGGTCGAACGACGCCACGCAAAACAGCTTGTCGTGCATGTGTCGTCCGCACCGGGCCGGCGCCAACTGAAGGCCACCATCATCAACGTGTTGAAGAATATCGGCGTCGAGAGCGCCGCCGTCCGCTTTCATGCCGCCTCCGCCTTGATGTCGCCGCGCAGCCTGGAAGCGCTGGTCGAAAAACTGGCGCCCGGCGAAATCGCTTACGATCCGACCCAGGCGCTGGCTCGCGCGAAAGCGCTGGTCGTGGCCAGCCACGCGGTGCGGGCTTCGCTCGGCGACAAGCTGCGCGGGCTCTTCTACGCGCCGCAACTGCGCACCTATTACGTGACGCTTGAGGCCTCGCGCGTGATCGCGGGCGACAAGGTGAAAGTTGCCGAACTCGCCGTCATCGAGCGCGCGGTCATCGCGGCGATCGCGGGCGCGTTCGGCGCGACGGAAGCACCGGCGGTGCGGGTCGGCTTCGGTTTGCCGGCGACGAGCTTGGTGGCGGTCGATCAGCAATCCGTCGTGCGCGGCGACACGGGCTTCGTGCGCTTCGTGAAGCGGTATTGGAAGCCGATGACGGTTGCCGCCCTGTTCGGCCTCGGCGCCACAGGTGCCGCGCGCGCGGACGATCCGGCGGTGGCGGCACCGAACCTGAAGATCAGCGGCCAATTCGGCGAAGTCATCGACGACTATGCGTGGAACGTGCAGGGCCAGTTCACGGCACCGCTCGGCGAGCGCTTTGGCGTCGCGTTCGAAGGCGGCGGCGGCGCGATCGACGGGCACGACTACTACGGCGCGGGCGGCCACTTGTTCACGCGCAACCCCGACTCCTACCTGCTAGGCGTCTTCGGCGGCTATGCGGAGAGCGGCGAGTTCGACATCGACATCGCGCGTGTCGGCGCCGAGGCCGAGTTTTATCTCGACGCGCTGACCCTTTCAGCAACGGCCGGCTATCAATTCTCCTCCGCGCTCGGCGACGGAGCGTTTGGGTCGTTGGACCTGCGCTGGTATCTGACGAGCAACTTCTACATTTCCGCCGGCGGCACGATCGACGAGAGCGAGCGCAAGAGCTTTACAGCCGCCACCGAATGGCAACCCGGGTTCGCGGCCCTGCCCGGCCTCGCGTTCAACGCGCGCGGCGTCTGGGGCGACGACGACTACCGGAGCGTCATGGGCGGGATGACCTATTACTTCGGCGAGACGGCCAGTCTCAAAGACCGCCATCGCAAATACGATCCAGATTCTTCGCTGATCCAGCTGTTCCAGACGGTGCAGCAGGAGCAGCAAAGATTGTGCGCCCAGTACGGGTGCTAAATCGCCGTGCATGCCCCTTAAACTCTTGGCGCGGAGCGATCCGCGCCTTTTTTCTTGCGCGCAGGTCGCATAAACAGGCAACGGGTTCGAGGACTTCGGCGTGACGCTTTCGGCCAAGACGATTTTGTTCGCGTGGGAGCTCGGCGAGGGTTTGGGCCACCTGCCCGCGCTGAAAGCGATCGCGCTGGCCGCGAAGGCGGAGGGCGCGCGCGTCGTGTTCGCGTTGCGCGAACCCGCGCCGGCGCGCGCGGCGTTGGCGGACGTCGCAACGGAGATTTTGCCCGCGCCGTTTTGGCCCACGCCTGCGCTGCCGGCGCGTCTCAGCGGCAGCTACGCGGATTTGATCGCGGCGAACGGGTTTGCCTCGGCCGAGAACGCGCGAACGGTGATCGGCGGGTGGAGCAAGCTTTTCGACGTGGTGAAGCCCGATCTCGTCGTGACGGAGCATGCACCCGGCGCCGTCATCGCGGCGTTCGAGCGGATGCCCGTCGCGCTGGTCGGCAACGGTTTCGTCGTGCCGCCCGCCGATGCGGCGACCTTTCCGCCGTTCGAAGCGGGGCGCGGCGACGCCGCGGCCCAGGCGCCGGTGCTCGACGCCGTGCGCGCGGCGTTGACCTCGCTCGGGCGGCCCGCGCCCGGCGAATTGTGCGAGCCGTTTCGCGGCGTATTCCGCGGCGTGTTCGCGTTTCCCGCGCTCGATCACTATCGCGGCGTGCGGCACGAAGCGGTGCTCGGGCCGATCGAGCCGATGCCGCCGCTCACGCCGTTGCCGGTCAAGCGCAAACTCTTCGCCTACTCCGCCGCGGACGCCGCGATGATCGAGCCGATAACGCTCGCGCTGATGACGCTGGGCTCGCAGGCAAGCGCCTATCTTCGCGGGTCGCTCGGCGCGCGCGCGGCGGTGCTTCGCAGCCGTGGGGTCACAGTGCACGATGCCGCGCCGTCGCTCGCCGCCGTGCTGCCCGAGGCAAGCGCAGTGTTCTCGCACGGCGGCAGTGGATTCACCCACGCGGCGCTTGCCGCCGGACGCCCGCACATCGTCTATCCGCGCCATGGCGAAGCACACTACACCGCACGCGCGTTGGTCGCGATCGGCGCCGGCATTCTGCTCAATCCGTTCGATCCGAGGCGCTTCGCCGAAGCGGTCGCGCGCGCCAACGACGACTGCACGATGCGCGAGGCGGCGCTGAAGGCGGGTGAAGCGGCGCAGGCGTTTCTGCGCGAGGCGAAGCCGGTGGAAGTTGCGCTGACGGCGCTGCGGCGGGTGTTTGGTTGATTGAGCGCTACTTTCCTGGGACCGCGGGCATCCTTGCCCGCCCTTTCTTGCTTTCCAACGCTCTGCCCGTTGAGATTCAGTGAAGGGCGGGCAAGGATGCCCGCGGTCCCAGGAAGGAGTGCATTCCCGTGTCGTCTGCTTGGCATTCGCGCGGCTATCTCCCGCACTGGGAGATCGGCGAGGTGCCACAATCGATTACGTTTCGTCTTGCGGATAGCTTGCCCGCGAAGGTGCTCAACGCCTGGCGCAACGAACTGAGGTCGACGCCCCAAGAGAAGCTTGACCTTGAACGGCGCAAGCGCGTCGAACAGGCCCTCGATCGTGGATATGGCGACGCACACCTTGGCGATCCAAGAGTGGCGACCGTCGTCGAGCAAGCATTCTTGCATTTCGATGCTGCGAAGTACCGGCTGCATGCGTGGACGATCATGCCGAACCATGTCCACGTCATCGCCACGCCCTTGGGCGATGCTACCCTTTCGGACATCGCGCACAGCTGGAAAGGCTTCACCGCGTCGAAAGCGAATGAGTTGCTCGGACGTCGAGGCACTTTCTGGGCACCTGAATATTATGACCGTGCCATCCGCGATGAAGTACACTACGCCGCCGCAATGACTTATGTCGCTATGAACCCGGTCAAAGCTGGCCTATGCCGCCGCCCGGAGGATTGGCGCTTCTCCAGCTTCTGGTCAGGCACGCGCTGACGGAGACGGCGCCTTCCTGGGACCGCGGGCATCCTTGCCCGCCCTTCTTGCTTTCCAACGCATTGCCCGTTGAGATTCAGCGAAGAGCGGGCAAGGATGCCCGCGGTCCCAGGAGCGCCCGCTTCGAAGTCTGCGCTACTGCTTCGTCGGTCTGTTCCGGCCTTCGCGGCGGCCGTAGCGCATGTAGTGGTCGTAGCCGGAGGGGATGCGGCCGTCGGCGACGGCGGCGGCGACGTCGGGGTTTTGGCGCAGGTAGTAGGTTTCGTCGAAGTCGGGCGGGATCGCCACCGGTTCGAGCGCCGTCGAGTCTTTCGCGAGTTGGTCTTTGAGGAACGTCGCCGCCGCGCGGTCGAGGTCGGCGGGGCGCGCGGGGCCTTGCGGTCCTTGCACCATGCCGACGCGGGCCAAGAGGCCACCGCTGCTGCGCGCGGCGGCGCGCAACTTCTCGAGCGCGGCGGCGTCGTTTTCGACGACCGATTTCAAGAGATGCTGGAACGCGACCCAATAGTGGTCGGTCCAGGCCGAGGTCGACGTCGCGGCGGAGACCCGCTGGGTCAATTGCGCCATGCGGCCGTCGGCGGCGCGTAGCGTGTTGCGCTGATCCTCGAAGTAGAGGCCGACGCCGGCCAGCGTCGCGGCGGCGGCGTGGCCGCGCTGCACGAGGCTGCGCACGAGGTTGTTGCGGACGATCGAGGCGAATTCGAGATGCTTCGCGCGACCCGCAATCACCGAATTGCCGAACGTGGTGACGTCGCCGCGGTCGCGATGATGGTAGTTCGCGAGCGCCTCGGGGATCACTGCGATGTCGGCGTCGACGATGAAGCGCAAATTGAAGTCCCAATCGCCCAAGACCGGGTAGTGTTCGTTGTAGCCGCCGAGCTTGTCGTAGACTTCGCGACGGAACAGGAAGGCGATCGGCGGATAGAAATTCGCGATCGCCATCTCCATCAGATGGACGTTTTCGACCCAGCCGTTGTAAGGCGTACGGGCGTGAATCACGATGCCCTTTGGCGTCACCTCTTCGGAGACATAGGTCGACTTCGTGATGACGCCGCCGTAGAGTTTGCCCTGTTTGCCGTCGAGGAAGGCGGTCGTCTTCGCCAAAAACTCCGGTTCCCAGGAATCGTCGTCGTCGTGGATGACGATGTAGTCGCTATCCGCATTCTTGATCGCGAGGTTCGAGGCCGCTTCCATGCCGCGGTTCTTGACGGCATCGACCAGGCGCACGCGGGCCTGATCGCAATTCGCACGCTCGATCGTCGCCTTCACGCTGTCATTGTCGCCGCCGTCGTTGACGACGACGTGGATGTAGTCGCGGTAGGTTTGGTTCGCGACGCTTTTCAGCGCACGTTCGAGGAACGCAGGGCGATCCATCGTGCGCGTGATGATCGCGACCGCGGAGCGCGTGCGCTTTGGCTGCACCGGCGCTGGCACTGACGTGGTTTTGAGGTCGCCGGCCATGCGCCTTTGCAGCGCCCGGGCGACGTCCGGCGGATACTCGATCGCCGCCTGACCGCAGGGCCAGAGCGAATCCTGGATGCGGCGGTCCGCGGTGTCGCCGTCGAAGCGAGGTTCGGGTTTCGGGAGCAGCGGCACGCGGGCGTCTCGCCCGAAATCGGCCGAGCGCGTGACGTTGTCGAAGATCGCGATGTCATCCTTCGTCGGGTGCACGAGCATCTGCGCGATGCGGCTCCACGCGGCGGCTTCGGCGGCGCGCAAGTCGGCCAGGCCGATGCCTTCGGGCAGGCTTGCGAGATAGTCGAGCACGCCGACGAACATCGGATCGCTGTCGCGCGTCGGCGCGTCGGCGAGGATGCCGGGCGCGCCGGGCGCGATGATCTGGCCGCCGCGTTCTTCCTGCGCGAGCCATTGGATGCTCTCGCCCTTCGGCTCGAACAGATATTCGATCAAATGGCGGTTCAGGATCGATGAGGTTTCCGGGCGCTTCGGGTCGAACGTGTCGGCTTCGAAGACGAGGCCAAGCGCACGGTGCCACTGGCTGCGGTCGGAACTCGGAAAGCCGGAGCGGCCGAAATAGGCGCCCCACCATTCGTATTCGGGATAGGCCTTGGCGAGCAACGTTTGCGCCGTCGCCTGCCAGCCGGTGTCGACGAGCAGCGCTGCGCCGGAGGAGCCGAGCAGCTGCTTCACGTAGCCTTCGAGCAGCAGGCTTTGGTGACGGAACAGCGTGAGCACGACTTCGGCAATTTTGCTGCCGCTCTTCAGGAAGCGCTCGAGGTCGGCGCCGTTGCCGACGAGCGCCGGGTCAACGGGGTTCAACTTGGCGCCCGAGGGCGCGAAGCGGAACATGCCGCGCACGAACTCCGGCAGGTTGATGTGGCGGTACTCTTTGGAAAGCACTTCGATCGCGGCTTCGGGCTTTCTGTTCCACACGCCGCGCGCGACGATGAGGCGCGAGATCCAGAAATATTCGCCCGTCGCCGGCGTGGGCAGTTTCGTCGCGTGGACGAACGTGTCGAGCGCGCGGCGGATGCGGATGCCCGCACGAGAGACGTAGAGCGTGCGCGCGCCGTGTTCCTGCTCGAACGCCAGAATGTTCGCATGCAGGCGCGAGAGGTAGCCCGCGATCGCGGGGCCAAGATGTTTGCGGCCGAACGTGTAGCCGGGGTTGTCGCTCATGGCTTAGAGCCTCGCCCATTGGGTGAGGTCGTGGCCGCGCGCCTTCATGCTCTCGACGAAGGCGCGGAGCGCCGTCTCACGCTCCGCCGTTTCCTCGCGCGAGATCGGAAAGTGCAGCGTGCTCCAACCGGCTTCGCGCGGACGCGCGACGTCGCCTTCCCACGCATCGCCGATATGCAGGAACTGCTTCGCCGCGAGGTCGAGGTCCTTTTCGATGAACGGGAAGATCTTGCCCGAGCGCTTCGAGACGATGTGGTCGGCGCTGGAGTAGATTTTGTCGTACCAGGTGGCGACGCCGCTCGACAGGCGGGCGAGGATCGTCGCGATTTCCTTTGCGCCCAAATACATGTCGCTGATCAAGATCACCTTGCCGCCCTTGGCGCGGAAGGCCGAGGCGACGCCGGCCAGCACCGGGTTCACGGTCAGGTTCGCGGTCTCGTAGTCGAGTTCGGCGTCGAGGAACGTCTGCTCGGCGTCGCGCGGCAGGTTCAGCGCCGTGCGCGCGTAGCGGACGACTTGTTCGATGTGGCCCTCGCGGCAGCCATCGACGGCCTTGCGCGTGCGGTAGGAGAACGCCATGCCCTGCAGGCGGGCGAGCAGCAAATCGATGTCGCCGGGCGGCTTCGGGACGCTGCCCGCGAGACGGTCGCGAATGCGCGCGGAGAGTTCGTGGTAGCGCGCGGTCTCCGGCTTGTTGTTGCGCAGGAGAAGCGTGTCGAAGACGTCGAACGAGACGACGCGGGCGCCGCTTTCGTCGAGCGCGCGGTCGATCGCCTTGCGGATCGCCGCGGCGGCGGGACCCTTCAGCAGCGCGGGCCTAGCCTCGCAGGCGAGCAGCTCGCGCGCGACGGGGGCGAAGTCATAGATGACGGGCGGCGGCAGTGGCGCGTCTTCGGCGGCGTTCATTCAGCGGTCCGGGGGACAGTGAGGGGTTGAGGGCACTATAGCGACGGGCCGTCGGCCCTGTCGACAGATTCGCTCAGCAATTCCTGCCAACACGTTTACCGAACCAGCTTTAGGCCGTCGCGTGTACCGCGGCCGGCGGCGAGGGCTGGGTGCCGCGAATGTCGTTCACGCAAGGCCACATGGACCGTTGGGATGACGAGGGCTGTCAAAAGCGTCGAAGAAGCGTGCCCGAAGTCGCGCGGGGTATCATCCGCGCTGCTTGATACAGGTCATGGCCGCGCCCGTCGCGCGCGCCGTAACATCAACACGATCCAAATTTGCGGGAGTCAGAGATATGCCGAACTGGACCGGCTGCTTCGGCGGCACAGCGTGGGGCATGGGCTATGGAGGTCCGATCATGATGATCTTGTTTTGGGCTGTCGTTATCGGCGGCGGCGTCTTCTTGATCCGCTGGCTGGCGGAGCAATCCAGAGGCGGCAAGACGGCGATGCAAATCCTGCAGGAGCGCTATGCCCGCGGCGAAATCGACAAGACCGAATTCGACGCTCGAAAACGAGACCTGGCTTGATCGCGAGACGATCACGTTTACGCGCGGTTGAACGTAGCATGTATTAACCATCGCCAAATGTCTCCGCCATAGACTATGCTCTTGTCATGAACGTCGTGCCGAAATTGGCGAAGAGAATCGTGGACGTGCTGCTTGCGGTGGCACTGGCACTGAGTCCTGTTGCGGCACTTGCGGGCCAAGACCACATGCCCAAGACAAGCCATAGCGCGAGCCTGGACCGGTCATCCCCGTGCGATATGCCGTGCGGCGGTTGCGACGAGGGAATTTCCAAATCGTTTTGCATGCTCGCTTGCTTGGGATTGAATACCGCCGTGGCGCCGGTCGCGATTGCTGCGATGCCGGTTATTCTCGCTATCCGCATTGAGGCCCAATCGAACATCGTTCTTGCCGGGCGCGACCGCGAACCCGACAAGCCGCCTCCCAAATCCATCCTGGCCTGAACTGAGACGCTCTTCGCGTGCGCTTGCGCGCGAAGTCCGCTGACATTCACGCAAGGAACTCTCCGATATGAACTTTGCTCAAACGCTCGCGCGCGCGGCGGCCGTCGCCGTTGCGGTGCTTTTGCTGCTGGCCGCCTGCGGTCAAGCCAAACCGACCTACACGTTCTCCTCCGTCACGACAGACGTCACGATGCAGGGCGACGCCGTCGTCGATGTGCGTCTCATCCATGAGCCGACTGGCAAGCCGGTCGAGAACGCGGTCATTTTCGAGACGCGCCTCGACATGGGCCCCGAGTCGATGGCGTCGATGACCGCGTCGGTCGAAGCGCAGGGCTCGCCCGAGCCTGGCGTCTATCGCTTCAAGGTCGCGCCCAACATGGCCGGCCGCTGGGCGTTGACGCTGAAGGCGAAGGTGCAGGGCGTCGACGAGACGATCAGCGGCACCGTCGTCGTCACGGCGCACTGACCATGCGCAAGGTTGTGATTTGGGCTGCGGCCGCGTTCGCGCTGGCGGCGGCAGGCAGCGTTGCCTGGTGGCTTTGGCCGTCGCACGCGCCGCATCGCGAGGAAGCCTCCACGTCGAACACGGGACGCACCCTCTATTATCAGGCTCCCTCGGGCGCGCCGGACTATTCGCCGGTGCCGAAGAAGGACGCGCAGGGCCGCGACTACGTCGCCGTGCGCGCGCCCGCCGAGTCGAAACCGGCGGAAGGCAAGAAGGTCCTCTACTACCGCAACCCGATGGGCCTGGCCGACACATCGCCCGTGCCGAAGAAGGACTCAATGGGAATGGATTACATTCCCGTCTACGCCGACGAAGGGGCGGAGGAGCCAGGCACGATCAAGATCAGCCTCGATCGCGTGCAGCGCCTTGGCGTTCGCACGGTGAAGGTGGCACGCCAGGCGATGAGCGAGACCGTGCTCCTGTCCGGTACCGTCACGGCCGACGAGCGCAAACTCGGCGTCGTGGCGCTTAAGTTTCCGGCGAATGTCGTCAAGCTTCACGTGGCGGCGACGGGCGAGAAGGTGCGCAAGGGCCAGCCGCTGTTCGACATCCAAAGCCCTTTCCTGCTCAAGGAGGAATTGGACCTCGCGCTCGCGCTCAAAGCGCGCGATATGGCCGAGAGCCAAGGTGGCGTCGTCGCCAGCTCGAACGCGCGCAGCATGATGGCGGCGCGCCAACGGCTGCGCCTCTACGAAGTGCCGGACACCGAGATCGAGCGTCTGGTCCGCACCGCGGCGCCGAGTGGCGCAGTCACTTGGCGCGCGCCGCAGAACGGCGTCGTCATCGATAAGCCGATCGTCGCCGGCATGCAGGCCGAACCCGGCGCGACGCTCTATCGCTTGGCCGATCTTTCAAACGTGTGGGTGATCGCCGAAGCGCCGGAGAACGCACTTGCCGTCGCCCGGTCCGGCGCCACGGCCCGCATCATGTTGAACGCGTTCCCGGGCAAGACGTTCGAGGGCACGGTGACGTTTGTCTATCCCGAGGTCTCAATGACGACGCGCACCGCGAAAGTGCGCATCGAACTCGCAAACCCCGACGGGCTGCTTGTCCCCGGCATGTTCGCGTCTGTCGAGGTGGCGAGCCCGCCCGCCGCGCCCGTCCTCGCCGTACCCGACAGCGCGCTCATCGACTCCGGCGCACGCCAAGTCGTGCTCATCGCGCGCGGGGACGGCCGCTTCCAACCGCGCGCCGTCACGGCGGGCCGCCGCGCAAACGGCGTGATCGAAATCACGGCTGGCCTGAACGGCGACGAAGAGGTCGTAACCTCGGCGACGTTCCTGATCGACGCCGAAAGCAATTTGCGCGCCGCACTGCAGACCTTCACCGCGGAGCCAAAACCATGATCGCCGCTGTCATCCGCTGGTCCGCGCACAATCTCTTGCTCGTACTCGTCGCGACCGCGCTGGCCACGTTCGCGGGCGTCTATGCGCTTGTCACCACGCCGGTCGATGCGATCCCCGACCTCTCCGACACGCAGGTCATCATCTACACCGAATATCCGGGCCAAGCTCCGCAAGTGGTCGAGGATCAGGTGACCTATCCGCTGACGACCGCGATGCTGAGCGTGCCGAAGTCGCGCGCCGTGCGAGGCTTCTCGTATTTCGGCGTCAGCTTCGTCTATGTGATTTTCGAGGACGGCGCCGATCTCTATTGGGCCCGAAGCCGCGTGCTCGAATACCTGAACGCGGCCGCGCGCCGCCTGCCCGCCGGCGTCACACCGTCGCTCGGGCCGGACGCGACCGGCGTCGGCTGGGTCTACCAATACGCGATCGAACACCCGAATCTGAATCTCGCCGAGACACGGACGCTGCAGGATTGGTATGCGCGCTTTGCGGCGGCGAAGGCCGACGGGGTCGCCGAAGTGTCGAGCGTCGGCGGCCTCGTCAAGCAGTACAACGTCGTCGTCGATCCGAAGCGCCTGCTCGCGCTGGGCCTCTCGCTCGACGACGTACGCAAGGCGATCGCCGGTTCGAACCGCGACGTCGGCGGCCGCGTTGTCGAACTCAGCGAAACCGAGCACGCCGTGCGCGGCCGCGGGTACCTGAAAAGCGCCGCTGACATCGAAGCGATCGCGCTGAAATCGATGGCGGGCGTGCCGGTCACGATCAAAGACGTGGCGCGCGTCGAGATCGGTCCCGATGAACGGCGCGGCATCGCCGAACTGAACGGCGAAGGCGAGGTCGCCGCCGGTATCGTCGCCCAGCGCCAGGGCGCGAACACGATCGACGTCATTGCGGCGGCGAAACAGGCGCTCGACGCGGTGTTGCCGAGCCTGCCCGAAGGCACGCGCATCGTACCGGTCTATGACCGCTCGGACTTGATTGCACGCGCGATCGCGACGCTCGAACGCACATTGACCGAAGAGAGCATCATCGTCGCGCTCGTGTGCATCGTCTTCCTGCTGCATGTGCGCAGCGCGCTCGTCGCGATCATCATGCTGCCTGTGGGCGTGCTGCTCGCCTTTGCCGGTATGAAGGCATTAGGGCTGAGCTCCAATATCATGAGTTTGGGCGGGATCGCGATCGCGATCGGCGCCATGGTGGACGCCGCGATCGTCATGATCGAGAACGCGCACAAGCACATCGAGCGGCTGAAGCCCGGCCAATCCCGCGCCCAGGCCATTGTCGAGGCCGCCGTTGAAGTCGGTCCGTCGCTCTTCTTCAGCCTGCTTATCATCACCGTGTCGTTCCTGCCGATCTTCGCGCTTGAGGCGCAGGAAGGCCGCTTGTTCCACCCGCTCGCCTTCACGAAGACGTTCGCGATGGCCGCCGCGGCACTGCTTTCGGTGACGCTTGTCCCGGCGCTGATGGTGCTCTTCATCAAGGGCAAAATCCGCAGCGAGGCCGAGAACCCGATCAACCGCGTCCTGATCGCGCTCTATCGCCCGATTATCCGCGGCGTGCTGAACGCGCGCC
Source organism: uncultured Flavobacteriaceae bacterium (assembly GCA_964638635.1). Taxonomy (GTDB): domain Bacteria; phylum Pseudomonadota; class Alphaproteobacteria; order Micropepsales; family Micropepsaceae; genus SZUA-430. The sequence goes on along the minus strand of CAZXAQ010000014.1, from coordinate 53,491 downwards.
TGGCGACCGTTGGCATCGCGCTCGCCGTGCTCGCGGTATCCGCGTGGCCGCTCATGCGCATCGGTTCCGAATTCATGCCGACGCTGAACGAAGGCACGCTGTTCTACATGCCGACCACATTGCCGGGCCTCTCGGTGACGAAGGCGGCCGAACTGGTGCAGACGCAGAACAAGATCATCAAGTCGTTCCCCGAGGTCGCCTCCGTGTTCGGCAAGGCGGGCCGCGCCCAGAGTGCGACCGACCCTGCGCCGCTCGAAATGTTCGAGACGGTGGTCAACTTGAAGCCGGAAAGCGAATGGCGCCCCGGCATGACGGTCGACACACTGATCGCCGAGATGGACGCGAGCCTGCAATTTCCGGGCGTGTCGAACGCCTGGACGATGCCGATCAAAGCGCGCATCGACATGCTCTCGACCGGCATTCGCACGCCGGTGGGCGTCAAGGTCATCGGCCGTTCGCTCGCCGATATTGAGACCGCCGCGCGCGACATCGAGCGCGTGCTGCGCACCGTGCCGGGTACGGCGAGCGCCTTCTCCGAGCGCATCCATGGCGGCTATTACCTGACGATCGAGCCCGACCGGCGCGAACTCGCGCGCTACAACCTCAGCGTCGATCAGGTGCAGGATACGATTGCGATGGCGCTTGGCGGCGAGACGGTGACCACCACCGTCGAAGGACGCGAGCGCTACGGCGTCACCATCCGCTATCCACGCGACATGCGTTCGGATCCGCAAACGATCGCACGCCAGGTGATCGTGCCGATGGCCGGTGGCGGCGGCGTGCCGCTCGGCCAGGTGGCGAGGATCAGGCTCGAACAGGGGCCCTCGACGATCCGCACCGAAGACGCGCAACTCGCCGCCTACGTTTTCGTCGACGTGCGCGACCGCGATCTCGGCGGCTATGTCGCCGAAGCGCGCGCGGCGGTCGCGCGCGAGGTGAAGTTTCGACCCGGCGTCTATCCGATCTGGAGCGGCCAATTCGAGTATCTCGAGCGCGCGCAAGCGAAGCTCATGATCGTCGTGCCGGTGACGCTCCTCGTCATTTTTCTCCTGCTCTATCTGAACTTCGGAACGCTCACCGAAACGCTGATCGTCATGGCCTCGGTCCCGTTCGCGCTCGTCGGCGGGCTCTGGCTGATGTACGCGCTCGGCTTCAATTTCAGCGTCGCGGTCGCCGTCGGCTTCATCGCGCTCGCGGGCGTCGCCGCCGAAACCGGCGTCGTGATGCTGATCTATCTCGACCACGCGCTCGCCGCCCACCGCGCACGGGCGGCTGGGCTGGGCCGCGCTTTGACTCTCGCCGACGTCAACGCCGCGGTGATGGAGGGCGCCGTTGAACGGGTGCGCCCGAAGCTGATGACGGTTGCCGCCATCATGGCGGGCTTGCTCCCTATCATGTGGTCGACCGGCGCGGGCTCGGAAATCATGCAGCGCATCGCGGTGCCGATGATTGGCGGCATGGTTTCGTCGACCGTGCTGACGCTGATCGTCATCCCCGCGATTTACTCGCTGGTCAAACCGGCCCATTTGTTCGCCGTCGACTCACAATAGATCGAGCGCCCGAGCGTTTCGTCAGGGCGGGTGACGGCGCAGGCGTTTGCCGAACCGAACAAGCTTAGGCGGTGGCCGGAACGGCGGCGGGTTCGGGCGGCCGCGCATCGCGAACGTCGTCGCGCAGCGCCACATAGATCGCGGGGATCACCAGCACTGTCAAAAGCGTCGAGGAGGCAAGGCCGAAGAGGAGCGAGATCGCCAGACCCTGGAAGATCGGGTCGGTCAAGATGACGGCCGCGCCAATCATGGCGGCGAGGGCGGTCAGGAGGATCGGTTTGAACCGCACCGCGCCTGCCTCCAGCAGCACCTCGCGTAGGGGCCGGCCGGGCGCACGGCCGTGGCGGATGAAGTCGACGAGCAGGATCGAGTTGCGCACGATGATGCCGGCCAGCGCGATGAAGCCGATCATGGAGGTCGCCGTGAACGGGGCACCGAACAGCGCGTGGCCGAAGACGATGCCGATCAGCGTCAGCGGAATGGGTGTCAAGATTACGAGCGGGAGTTTGAAGCTCTTGAACTGCCCGACGACGAGCACGTAGATGCCGAGCAACGCCACCATGAACGCCGCCCCCATGTCGCGGAACGTGACATAGGTGATCTCCCACTCGCCATCCCAAAGCAGCGCGGGCTTCGCCTCGCTTTCAGGCTGGCCGTAGAGGCGGATCTCGGGCTTCGGCAGCGTGCCCCAATCGTGCTTGTCGACCGCGCTCGCGACGTCGAGCATGCCATAGATCGGCGCCTCGTAGGCGCCCGCGAGTTCCGCCGTTACCATCTCGGTGAAGTGACCGTCGCGGCGGAACATGGGCAGCGAGCCCGCTTCGCGCGAAGCTTCCATCACTTCGCCCAGTTCGATCGTCTTCGGACCCTCAGCCGTTTGCGCAATGGCGACCGGCGTCGCCGTCAGGCGCGCATTCCAACTCAGATCGCTCTTCGGCAATCTGATCGCGATCTCGACCGGGTTGCGGCCTTCGCCGCGGTGCGAATAGCCGGCGACGGTTCCGTTCAGGAGCGCGCCCAAGGAGTCGGAAATGTCACGCTCGTTCAGACGGAAGAATTCGACCGCATCCCGCTTCACGTTCAAACGAAGGCGCGGGCGGGCGACGCCGTAGGAATCGTCGACGTCGACGATGAAAGGGATGCTCTTGAACAGCTTCTTCGTCTCTTCGGCGACGGCGCGCCGCGTCGCCGTGTCGGGGCCGTAAATCTCGGCCAGCAGCGTCGCGATCACCGGCGGACCCGGCGGCACTTCGACAACCTTGATCGAGGTGCCGTCGGGCACGCTCAATGCCGCCAACCGTTTGCGCAGGTCGAGCGCGATGTCGTGGCTCGCCCGGTCGCGCTCGTCTTTCGACTTCAAGTTTACCTGCAGGTCCCCAAGCTCGGGCCGCTGACGCAGGAAGTAATGCCTGACGAGACCGTTGAAGTTGAACGGCGCGGCAGTGCCCGCATAGGCTTGGACCGAGGTCACCTCGGGCAATGTCTTCACGATCTCCGCCGCTTGCAGCAATACGCGCTCCGTCGCCTCAAGACTTGCGCCTTCGGGAAGATCGGCCACGACCTGCAGCTCGGACTTATTGTCGAACGGCAGCAGCTTCACCGTGACCGTCTTCGTCACGAACAACATGCACGCCATCAGAGTCGCGACGCCAACAGCGCCTAAGAAGAACCACGCGCGCCTGCGGGTGCGGATCACCGGCTCGGCCACCCGCCGGTAGAGCCGGCCCAGCACACCTTCGCCGTGCGCGGCTTCGTGCTCCGCCATGACGCCTTCGCCCTTCGGCGCGATCTTGACCATCAGCCAAGGTGCGAGCACGACCGCGACGAAAAACGAGAACAGCATGGCGGCCGACGCGTTCGCGGGGATCGGCGCCATGTAAGGGCCCATCAGTCCCGAGACGAACATCATGGGCAGCAGCGCCGCTACCACGGTCAGCGTCGCGATGATTGTCGGGTTGCCGACTTCGGCGACCGCTTCGATCGCGGCTTGGACGCGCGAGCGGCCGTCCTTCATCGCCCAGTGACGCGCGATGTTTTCGATCATGACGATCGCGTCGTCGACCAAGATGCCGATCGAGAAGATCAGTGCAAACAGACTGACGCGGTTGATGGTGTAGCCCATCAGGTTCGCGGCGAAGAGCGTCAGCATGATCGTCGTCGGGATCACGACCGCCGTCACCGCGGCCTCGCGCAGGCCGATTGCGATTGCGATCAGAATGACGATCGAAAACGTCGCGAGGCCCAGATGGAACAGAAGTTCGTTCGCCTTGTCGTTCGCCGTCTCGCCGTAGTTCCGCGTAATCGTCGCTTCAAGACTGTTCGGGATCAGCGGCCCTTTCAGCGCTTCGATCCGCTGCACGATGCGCTCGGAAATAGCGACCGCGTTTGCGCCCGGCCGTTTGGCGACGGCGAGGCTGACCGCAGGCGTCGTTACCCATTTGCCGCCGGCTGAACGCGCGAACGACCACGCCCGGGCGTCATCTGCGCGCGGCGCCTGCACGACCGTCGCGACATCGCGCACATAGACCGTGCGGCCGTCCGCCGCCGGGACGGTCAACAGACCGATCTCTTCGGGCCCCGCCAACGTACGGCCGGTAATCGCCGACACGCTGCTGTCGCGCTCGCGCAGCGTCGCAAGCGGAAAGGCGCGGTTTGCGTCGCGCACGGCGGAGATCAGAGCGCCGAGCGGCACGCCGTAGAGCGCGAGCTTGCCAGGATCCGGCTCGACGCGGATTTCCTGCGGCCGTCCGCCGACGATGAAGGAAAGGCCGACGTCGGCTACCTTCGCGATTTCCGTGCGCAGCTCATCGGCCACGTCGTACAGCGCTTCGTCGGTCCAGCGTTCGGCGGCCTCCGCCTTCGGTGCCAGCGTCACGACCACGATCGGTACGTCGTTGATGCCGCGGGCAACGATCAACGGCTCAGGGATACCGGCGGGTATCTTGTCGTAGTTGGCGCGGATCTTTTCGTGCACGCGCACAATCGCGTCGTCCGCGTCGGATCCCACCTTGAAGCGCGCCGTGACGAGAACCCGGTCATCCTCGGTCTGGCTGTAGACGTGTTCGACGCCGTCGATGCTTTTGATGATCGCCTCGAGCGGTTTGGTGACGAGTTCGATCGCGTCGACCGCGCGCACGCCGTCGGTGCGCACCTGCACGTCGACAAGCGGCACGCTGATTTGCGGTTCTTCCTCGCGCGGGATCGTGACGACGGCGAGCAGGCCCAAGGCGAGCGCGGCGAGCAGGAGCAACGGGGTCAGAGGCGAACCGATCGTCGCTTGCGTCAGCCGGCCTGAGAGCCCAAGGTTCACGACTGCACCAGACGCCTATCGGGCTTTAGCAACACGTCGCCGGGTTTCAAGCCGGAGAGGATTTCAATACCGTCGGCGATGCCGTCCGTCTCGACCGCCTGTCCGCGTTGCACGGGGATATCGAGCGCGCTCGACTTCGACGCCAGGCTGACGTAGTCGACGCCGAAGCGGGTCGTGATGTAATCGCGCGGCACGACGATCGCGGGGCGCTCACCGATCGCCACCAGCACGCGCACGCGCTCGCCCACAAAGGCGCTGTCCAGGCCCTTTGCTTCGAGGTCGATCGTTGCGCGCCCATTGCGCACTTCAGGGTAGATTTCGCGAATGACCGTGGAAGCCAGCCGCTCGCGCTCGACACCGGCGTTCGTCGCGAGGCGGATCGCATCGCCCTTCTTCAAACCGCGCGCCTCGCGTTCCGGCACTTCGACGCGCACCACAGCGTCGTTCGACGCCACGACGACGACAACATCACCCGGCATCACCACGGACCCTGCGGGCACCGAGGCGCGCACCACGCGCCCCGCGGCAGGGGCCAGCACGGCGCCCTGCCCCGCCTGCTCGGCGACGACGGCGCGCGATGCGACTGCCGCCTTCCAAGCGGACTCAGCCGCCTTTGCCGCGGCGACCGCTTGGTCGAGACGCGCTTTGGAATAGAAACCCTTGTCGTAGACGGCGCGCACGCGGCCCAGTTCGGCCGCCGCGCGTTCGTGCTCCGCTTTCAGTGCCGCGGCTTGCGCGCCGCGCGATTGCGCTTCCAAGGCGATCTTCTGGTCGGCGATCAGCGCCAACGTTTGGCCCTTCACCACCACATCGCCTTCGCGCACGCGCAGTTCGGTCAGCGTACCGCCGATGCGGGCGCGCGCTTCGCCGACATCGCGGGTGGTGAACGTCGCGGCGACCGCCTTGTAGTCGGGCACGGTACGCTCGCTTACGACGAAACGCTCCGCCGCCTGCGCCGGAAACGCGGTCAGCAGAATCGCAAGGCCCAGCGCCGGTGTGGAAACCCGTTTCACCTTTGTAGTGTTCGCCGATTTGCCCATCGCCCCCTTGACCTCCGTCAACGTTTGCGCGCCGCAGGCGTGCAAAATGTTCCATATAGAACTTCGACGATCGCGCGCGCGGCCGGATTGGCGAGCGCGTAATAAATCGTTTGCCCGTCGCGCCGCGTGCCGACGACACCATCCTTGCGCAGCAGCGCGAGGTGCTGAGATACGGTCGAGTCCCGCAACTTCAGCGCGTTCGCCAAATCGCCGACCGCGCGTTCGCCGTCGATCAGCTGGCACACGATCATCAGACGATGCCGGTTCGCGAGCGCCTTCAGAAGCTCACTCGCCCCATCGGCCGCCGTTTCCATTTGCTTGATGTTCATATTCATACTTGCGTATATACGAAATAGTGCATATATTGTCAAGCGGCGCCGGAAAACTGCGGCAAGTCAAGGTGCGGGCGGAGCCGAATGGCTCCACTGGCGGCAACAACTCCAAGGAGGTGCACATGGCCGATATCGTCGTGTTGGGCGCAGGCCTCGGCGGCACGCTGATGGCCTATGAAATGAAGGAGAAGCTGCGTCCGGGCGACCGGCTGACGGTCGTGGGCCAAGGGCGGACGTATCACTTCGTGCCCTCGAATCCCTGGGTCGCGGTCGACTGGCGCAAGCGCAGCGAGATCGAGGTCGACCTCGCGCCCGTGTTCGCGCGTAAGGGTATCGAGTTCGTCACAACCGGCGCGAAGCGCGTTCATCCGAAGGAAAACCGGATCGAACTCGAGGACGGGCGGTCGGTCTCTTACGACTATCTCGTGATCGCGACCGGACCGGACCTCGCGTTCGACGAGATCGAAGGGTTGGGTCCGAAGGGCTTCACGCAATCGATCTGCCATGTGGATCACGCGGAGAAGGCGCAGGCCGCGCTCGAGAAGTTCGCGAATCATCCGGGTCCGATCGTCGTCGGCGCGGCACAGGGTGCGTCCTGCTTCGGTCCCGCTTACGAGTTCGCGTTCATCCTCGACACCGAGTTGCGGCGCCGGAAGATCCGCGACCGGGTGCCGATGACGTTCGTGACGCCCGAGCCCTATATCGGGCACTTGGGCCTCGACGGCGTGGGCGACACGAAATCGCTGCTCGAAAGCGAACTTCGCAACCGGCACATCAAGTGGATCACGAATGCCAAGATCGCGAAGGTTGAAGAAGGCCGAATGACGGTCGAAGAGGTGAACGACGATGCGAGCCTCAAGACCAAGCACGAGCTGCCGTTCGACTACGCGATGATCCTGCCGGCGTTCCGCGGTGTCGCCGCCGTGCGCGGCGTCGAGGGGCTGACCAATCCGCGCGGTTTTGTTCTGGCCGACAAGATGCAGCGCAATCCGGCGTATCCGAACGTGTTTTCGATCGGCGTCGGCGTTGCGATTCCGCCGGTCGGCAAGACGCCGCTGCCGGTCGGCGTTCCCAAGACGGGCTTCATGATCGAATCCATGGTGACGGCGACCGCGCTCAACATCGCCGCCCTACTCCGCGGCGAAGCGGCGACGGCCGAGCCGACCTGGAACGCCGTGTGTCTTGCCGATTTCGGCGACGGCGGCGTCGCTTTCATCGCGCAGCCGGAGATCCCGCCGCGCAACGTCAATTGGTCGGCGCAGGGAACCTGGGTGCACTACGCCAAGATCGGGTTCGAGAAGTTCTTCCTGATGAAACTGCGCAGCGGTGTGTCCGAACCGTTCTATGAGAAATTCGTGCTCGACATTCTGGGCATCCACAAACTGAAGAAGACGGGTTGAGGTTTATGACGACCAAGTTCCACATCGTCTGCACCGCCTGCGGCAGCGTCAATGCCATGGCGCCCGAGCGCGACGCGCGCGCGGCCAAATGCGGCAAGTGCGCGGCGCCGCTGTTCGCCGGGCATCCCGCTGCCATCGAAGCTGCGATGTTCGCCCACCACACGACACGCGGCGACATTCCGGTTCTGATCGACATATGGGCGCCGTGGTGCGGGCCTTGCCGGCAGATGGCGCCGCATTTCGAACGGGCGGCAGCGGAGCTTGAGCCGCAGGTGCGACTTTTGAAACTCAACGCCGACGACGCGCCTGAGGTGTGCAACCGCTTCGCTATTCGCGGCATCCCGGCGCTTCTTCTTATGCATCGCGGCCGCCTGCTCGCGCAGACCGCTGGCGCCCTTGATACCGCGCGCATCGTGCAATGGACGCGCGCCCATCTTCCGCAACCGAAGGAGGCCACCACATGACGATCGACAAAGCCGTGTTTGCTTTCGCCGGCACGCTGGTGCTGATGTCGCTGATCTTGGGTTATTTCGTGCATCCGGCCTGGCTGTTGCTGGCCGCATTCGCGGGCGCGAACATGCTGCAGGCGGCGTTCACGGGCTTCTGCCCGGCGGCGCGGATTTTCAAGAGCTTGGGTTTCAGGCCCGGCCAAGCGTTCGATTGAAGGCGCTCCACCATGGAACCGACCCGCGAAGTTCCCGTGTGGGACTTGTTCGTGCGCACCGGCCACTGGGTATTGGTCGCAGCGTTCTTCGTCGCTTATTTCACGGAAGACGAGTTGATGACGGTCCATACGTGGGCCGGTTACGTCGTTGCGATCTACGTCATCGTTCGCGTGGTTTGGGGCTTTGCTGGCTCGACACACGCGCGCTTTTCGGATTTCGCCTACGGCCCGCTCAAGGCCTTGCGCTATCTCGCCGATCTCGTACAAGCGCGAGCGGCGCGCTACATCGGCCACTCGCCGGCGGGCGCGATGATGGTGTTCGCGCTGCTCTTTGCGCTGGCCGGCACCGCGGTCACGGGGATGGCGGAACTTGCGCAGTCGCGCGGCGAGGGCCCGTTGGCGTTCGCGATCGAGCGCCGCACCGCGTCCGCGTTCGGCGATGAGAACGTGCAAGCGGCAGGTGAAGGAAAGAATGGTGAGGGCGGACACGAAGAGGAGAGCGCGCTTCTCGAACTCCACGAACTCTTCGCCAACCTGACGCTGATACTTGTGATCTTGCATGTCGGCGGCGTCGTGCTTGCGAGCTGGGCGCACAAGGAGAGCCTCGTGAAAGCGATGATTACCGGCACTAAGCGCGCGGACGGTACACACACTTGAGTGGCGTCGTCAGTTCGAGTTTGCAGCCGTGGCGGCCCATTCTTCCGCCGTCAGCTCCCAGTAGAGCGAGCGCCTGATGGTGCCGTCAGGGCGGGTGGCGTCGCGTTCGCCCATGCGTTTGAAGCCCATGCGGTCGATCAACTTGGCCGAGCGGACGTTGTCGGTCGCGGCGGTCAGGCAGATCAGGCGGACTTTGAGCGTCTTGAATATCCAGCCGATCGTGTGGGCGGCCCCTGCCCCGCCGGCGCCCGAGCTTTGCAGGCTTGCGCGGATGGCGCCGCCGAGTTCGGCCGATGCGCGGTCGGGCCAGACGGTGATCTTCGAGTAGCCGCTGACCCAGCCGCCGTGGACGTTCAGGATGAGCAAGCCTTCGCCGCGTTCGCGGGCGTCTTCGCACTCCTTGATCCAGGCTTTCACCGACGCCAACGTGAGCGGCTTCGGTAGGGCGTAGATCGGCTCGGAGACCGCGGGGTCGGCGAGCAGGTCAAACGTCGCTTCGGCCAGGTCTTGCGTTGCGAGGACGCGGCCTGGGCCCAGTGTCCCCGGATCCGCGGTGCGTACGGCCTCGCGGATCGCTTTTTCTTCCTCCGCCGAGGCGCGGAGGACGGTCTTTGGCGGCGCGGCCAACTACTCGCCGCTGACGATGCGCCAGGTGCCGTCGGCTTGGCGGCAGGCGACGCCGGTTGCGGTTTCCGGACGGCCGTCGATGTAGACGCGCTGTTCGAACTCGCGGCACGGCCCTGAGTAGCCGCTGTAACCGTCGTCGTAGTATTCGCCGGCGGTCACGTAGCCGTAGTTGTTCGAGTAGGGATTGCGCCACTCGTACTCTTGGCCTTCGTCGCCGTTGAAGGCGTCGTAGTAGGTGGTGTTGTAGTAGTAGGCGTCGTGGCGCTTGTCCTTGCAGATGTCCTTGCCGATCGCGTTGCCCGCAATGCCGCCGAGGACGACGCCGCCGATGGTGGCCGCGGTCTTGCCCGAGCCCTTGCCGAACTGGTTGCCGATGACGCCGCCCACGATCATGCCGAGACCGGTGCTGACGGCCACGTCCGTGTCGCAGTTCGAATGGCGCGGCTGTGGGCCGCCTTGGTAGGGCTGGCCTTGGCCGTAGTTGCCGTAAACTTGGCCGGTGGCGAAGGCCGGGGCCGCGAGCAGCGCGGCGGCGGCGAGGCCCATCGAAATCCGTTTCAACACTTGGCGTTTCTCCCTTTGACTGGAGGGGAATATATGCCTTGGCCCCTTCAGCTGGGAGGGGCGGTTCGGGTGACCCCGGTCACATGGCGGCGCGGGTGTCGTTCAAGATTAAGACGCGCCAACCACGTTTTTTCAGCTCCGCCAACGCTTTCGCCGAAACCTTGCCGGGCGTTGCCAGGATCGGCTGGCGGGTCTCGCCGCGGGTCGCGAGTTCGAGGCTGATCAGGTCCAGGCTCTTCGCGGCGGGCTCCGTCCAGGCCAGATCGTCGAATGGGAAGACCGCGACGAGCGCGCCGTCGGCGCTGCGGTTCAACGCGAATTCACGCACGACGTAGAACTCCTTCAGTGTGCCGAGTTGGGCGTTGTGGCGGGCCAGCAGTTCGGCGCGGTAGCGGTGGAACTTCGCCAAGTCGGCGCTGTCGGCATTCGCGGCCCGGCGAACGAACGCTTCGGCGTTGCGCGCCTTCAGCGTCTCGAGCGCCTCCGCGATTGCGTAGGTGTCGGCGGGCGAGAAGCTTTTGTTGGCGACGAAGGCTTGGATCACGTCTTCGTCGACGTCGAGCGGTTCCAGTTTCTGCGTCACGAGCGCCGCGATTTCGGCCGAGCTTTTGTCGCGGATCGGGTTCGCCAAGGTGGAGGCCGTGGAGGTCGCGGAGACCGCGACGCCGGCGCCGCCCGGGATCGCCGAGATCGCGGCGGTGATCGAGAGATCGCCCGCCGCCATTGCGCGCGCCACGTCGGCCAGGCCGTCGCGCAGCGGCGTGAAGTCCGTGTAGGGGTCGACCTTCAGTTCGAAGGCGAGTTCGCGCGTCGCCTTGGAGACCCCCGCCACGCTTTCGACGAGGTCGTCGCGGCTGGCGTCCGCGTGTTCCACCTCGTCCACCGCGCGGTCGAACATGTTGGCGATGCCGGAGAAGAGGTTGCCGGTCGTCTCCACCGGATCGAGGATCAGGTCGCGGCCGAAGCGGATGGGGGCGAGGCCCGCATTCCCCAGCGCCTCGGTGAACGTCTTCGTCGTCGACATTTCTTCGAGCGTGTGGAGCGCGCGCAGTTCGTTCAGGCGCTGTTCCATTCGGCGCTGGCCGTTCACCTGAAAGCCGCCGTAGGGCGTTTCCACCGTGTAGAGGCGGACGAAGCCGTCGGAGCGCACGCTTTCCGCCACCGTCCAGTTCGGGCCCTTCACGTCCGCGCCGAGCAACTGCGCCGCGCTCATGGGCGCCGGGGTTTCGGCGAGCGCGGTGCTCGCGGTTAACGCGAAAATCAGGCTGAGGGCACGCGTCTTCATGGCTCGTCTTCCATGCTCTTTGGGTTGTGAGAGTCGGGCGATTCCCCGCCTGCCGCAAGACCCAGGCTCATTCACCGCTTTCTTTAGTAATTTCAATAACTTCTCCTGTGAAGTGAAATTTCTTCCTCAAGAACCCTTGCCGGCCGCTGCAACTTGTCGTTTTATGCGCGCCGAAGTTGGGGAACTTCCAAAAATCAACGGTTCGGGGGGACGGATGGGACCAAAGCTCCTGTTTTTGGCGGCCTTAGCGTTTTCGCTCAGCGCGTGCTCCGTGGTCAGGTCTTACGTGGCCGATATGGATATGACGGGCGCCGTCAAATACTGCGAGAAGAAGCGGTCCAACCCCGACGTTCAGCCGGTCGCCGGCAAGCTTCCCATCGTGCATGTCGACGAGATCACGCCCGAGATGCTGATCATCGACGCGGTGCCGAGCGAGACCGAGGTCGCCGCGATCCGCGCCTTGTCGCGGGACCAGCGCGACTGCCGCGACCACATCGAATCCGTGGCCAAAGACCACTGGCCGACGCAGACGGCGGCGCGCAAAGAGCTCGCCATGAAAATCGACCTGGTGACCGCGCAGCTGCTCAAGCGCAACCTCACCTACGGCAACGCAAACCGGCTGATGCAGGAGGCCGCGCTTGAGGCCGAGGGCCGGTTCACGCAGGACCGCAAGGAGCAACTCGCCCAGGCGCGCCTGCAGGAAGTGGAAGCCTGGCGCACGATCGGCGACGGCGTGCGCGCGCTTGCGGGGACGCAGAAGCCCGACCCGAGCGGCGATCCGTGCACGTGGGTGGACAACAACGTGGATTGCCGCGCGCACTGACGGGCGGTTCGGGCGGCCGGATTGGGCGGCCCGGCGGATGCAGCCTGCGGTTGCGGGTTGGTGATGCAAAATCTTATCCGTTAGATGCGTTAGCTTGGCTTATTTCCGCGGGTTTATCCGTTAGGAATGCGTTTGGTAGGCGTTAGGTATCCGTCTGTGACGTTCCGTCCGTTTGGCGGAGATCAGCCGATGCGCCGCGCGGACGCGCACAACCGGCGCGCGAGGCGGGTTGTCGCGCCCCCGCGCGGGTGTCTGAAGGCGTTCAACGGTTCAAGTCGCAGCCGCGCGCCCATGCGGCGCGGGAATGTCGCTGGGGCGGGCGGCGTGCCCCAGCGACGCCATATAAGTACAACGATTTTCTCTCTAAGTCAGTATCGCGGGATGTCGCGGACAATTTGCCCTTAGGGTTGCGCCCGCCCCCGCCGTTTCCCGAATGGCCACAATGCAGTAGGATTACCCCCTGCTCGAACCAACGGGGTCGAAGATGAAAGCAGTGTTTTCGATTGGCGTCGTTCTCTTGCTTGCCGCCGCTCCGACACCACGCGAGGTCAGAACCGACCATCCCGTCATCGGCAGTTGGCAGATCCAGGTGACGGAAACCTGCGTTGAAACTCACACGTATCGCACCGATGGCACGACCTATGTCACGAGCGGCGAAGAAGTCAGCAAGAGCAGCTACGAGATTTCGGATACGCCCAATGGGAGCCGCGTGTACGTTCTCGTTGACAAAATCGAGACCAATAACGGCAAGCCGGATTGCATGGGCCACAAGACACCGGTCGACGACTTAGCGACGGTCTATGTGAAGTTCAGTACCACCGGCAACGGCATGCTGGTCTGCTATGACGAGACCATGAAGGCGTGCTTCTCGATGAAGCGTGTGCGCGATGTCTGAAGCGATGCCGGACTAGGCTTCGCTCTGGGGACCGTAGCGATCTTCAAGGCGCGCACAGGAGTCTGTTGCGTGTCCCCGATTTTGTTTTTTCGTGTCCCCCGATTTTCCGCCCCTGTTTCTTCGTAACTAGTTTTCTTGGGGCGCCGGTGCAGGCTTGGCCTTTGCCGCGCACGCATCAAGGCTGCTGGCGTAATCTCGGGCGGTTTCCAAGTCCTGATGAGCAATCTGAAGCGCGGCCCGAAACGACACCAGTTCAGCGTCGCTCTCTCCCGCGCCGCGCGTGAGCGTGCTGAGCACCGAGGCGGTTTCTGCCTTGCCGCTGGCAGGTGGCGCAGCGGCCTGAGGCGGTTTCACGGCTGCTTGCATCGCAGTTTTCAGCGCGCCGTAGATTCCGCTCAGGTCGCTGTGACTGAAGAGCAGCCGATCCGACACCGCCTTTCGGATTTGGTTGAGAGCATCCATCAGCTTGTCCGCCCTCTCGTCGTCGCTAATCTTCGCGATGCGCATACGGAAGTCGATCGCATCGCGAATGGCGGTACCGGCCGCGCCCAAAATCCCCCGTTGCCGTTCATGAGCCCGAAAAACGGCGTCCGCGTTTGCAGCATGCTCGGCCCTGACCTCCGGACGGGCATCCGAGAGTCGAAGCTGCGGCATCGCGTTGGCAAGTCTCGCTGAGGAGATTTCCTGAAGCCTGCTCTGCGCCGCGCCGACCTGCGCAAGCAACGCAGCCTCATTGGGTATAGGCACGCCCGCCGTCACGCGATACTTCTCGCCGATCAACGCCAGATATGGCGCGAGCGGGTCCGAAGAGATTTGTCGCGGTCCGGTCGTGCGCGGCGGCGTACCGAGCAACGATTCTTGCGTCGTGTCCAACTTGCGATCGACCAGCATCACACAACGCAATGCCTCTTCGCCCGCGCCAAACGTGGCATGCTGATCGTCGGCGCTGAGCACACCGTCGAGCCCCACGATGCCTGCCGCAGCCAGCCCCAGCGTCTGCAGCCCCTCTTTCGACCCACCGGTGACGGCGTTTACGCCGGCCGCACCGCCAAGTCCAAATAACGACAAATTGGCGGCGTTCTTGTACTCGTGAATCTGTTGGCGGCTGCTCGCATAGTCTTCGTGCTGTTCGGCAAGTTTCTTCCGCACGCATTCTAGGGTGGTGAACCCTTCGCAACCGTTCTTTTCGACCGATGTCTTGTCGTAGTTCGGCAGTGCTTCCGGTTTCCCCCCCTCGGGCCAGAACGGCGCCGTCACGCACCCCGACAAGACGGAAGACATCGCCGCCGACATCAAGACAGCTGTGATCGTTCGCATTGCTTTCGTTCGCCTCCGAATGCAATGTGATTGTATCCGGCAACGCCACGGCTTCTCATGTGGCGCGTTCAAGAATTGACGCGCGCGTCCTGAACGACACACCGCATTACGGGCATGGCAGCTTCGAAATTCTCCTCTTGCGGGTGTGGCCGACCTTGTCTCTTCGATTGAGGGTGACGTGAATTGACTTGCATCAGGCGCGCGTGGCTGAGCAACGGGCTAGCATGTGTACTGGGTCGCCGGGGGCGACGCTCATCACTCACGGGTTGGATGCATGCTGAATATGAAGCTGAGTACGAAGCTTGTCTGGGTCGTGGTGGTGCTCATGGCGATCGCCGTGGCAGCATTTCCGCTGCTCGCGCAAACCGAAGAAGAAGTCGATCGCGACAATCCTGCCGGCGCGACGACCTATCGGCAACTTCGCTTGGCCGGGGCGGAAGGCATTTCTATTCCAGACGGCTCGATTGAGCGCGCCATTCGCCAGACCGGGGTTTTGCGTCTGCGCGCGGCGGCTCGCGGGATCCGATCGCTCGGCGGCGTTCCTGTCGGTCCGTTGCAGAAGGACAACGAGGGCCGCGTCTTTAGCGGTGCAACCGGCGATTGGCGTCCGCTCGGCCCGAACGAGATTGGTGGGCGCACGCGAGCAGTGCTAATTCATCCCGCAAACCAACAGATCATGTGGATGGGGGCGGTCACCGGCGGAATCTGGAAGTCCGTTGACGGAGGAAAGAACTGGGCAGCCGTGGCCGACTTCATGGCGAACTTGAACGTGACGTCACTGGCGATGTCACCGCGCAGTCCGGACTTGATTTTCGCGGGCACCGGCGAGAGCTTTGCGGTCGGGCGCGAAGGCTATATTCGCGGCGCCGGTATCTTTCGCAGCCTCGACGGCGGAAAGAGTTGGCATCAGTTGCCTAACACTGGCCGATTCCACTTCGTGAATCGCCTTGCGATGACGGCTGACGGTGCGGCGCTGCTGGCTGCAACTGGCGAGGGCGTGTTACGCAGCCTCAACTTCGCGAGCCCGGACGAAGCGAGCGTAACGTTTGAACGAATGCAAAGCGGCGGCGGGAACTTCACTACCGTCGACTGCCACCCGAGCAACCCCGATCGATGCCTAGCGGCCGGATCGTACGCCGTCTATTGGACGGACGCGGCTCAGGCGGGGGTGGTGCCGAACGCTTGGAAAGAGTCCGCAGGCCTGCCAGGAGGCGTGCGGGTCGAATTCGCCTATGCCGCAGCGCGCCCGGATACCGTTTATGCCTTGGTCGATCGCGCAAGCGGCGAGATCTACCGCTCAGTCGATGGCGGCAAGACATTCGCCATACGCCATCGGGGAACGAATTTCTTCAGCCACCCGGACGGACCGAGTCAGGGCTGGTATGCGAGCACGGTCTGGGCTGGCGATCCGACGAACGAGAGTTTGGTGCTCATTGGCGGCATCGACCTTTGGCGGAGTACTACAGGCGGCAAAGACCCTGTGAAGATCAGCGATTGGCGGGACAGCCAATCGCTTCACGCCGATCAGCACGTGATCGTGGCCAGCGCAAAATACGACGGGCGCGAAAACCGGCGCGTCTTCGTCGGCAATGACGGCGGCCTGTTTCAGACCGATGACATTACGCGAAGCCCGCAGGTTCAATGGACACCGGCCAGAAGCGGCTACGCGGTCACGCAATTCTATGGCGGGTTCGTGGCGCCGGGCAAGCAGGCCGATTCCATTCGTTTCGCGGGTGGTACGCAAGACAATGGCACATTGATTTACGAAGGAAGCCCAAGCGGCGGCGGCATGTGGCGTAAATGGTTGGGCGGCGATGGCGGCTTTGCGGCGATCGGCGCCGCTATGGCAAAGCCGCGCTATTATGGTTCATTTCAGTACCTAGACTTGCAACGAAGCCAGGACGGCATCGGGCACGAGCGGTTTGGCAATTGTACTTACACACCCGCGAGCTGCATCGCGGACGCCGGAAGCCCGAAGAGCGCGCCTTTCGTTGCCCCCTTCGCTCTCGATCCGTCGGATGATCGCGTGATGTTCGTCGGTGCGTCCAGCCTATGGCGCAGCCCCGACGTAACCTTGCGTGCGCCGGCGTGGATCGCGCTGATGCCGCCGCGAACCTCCTTCATCAGCGCTCTTGCCGTGGAACCATCGGTCGCCGCACCTCGGGCATCGCAAGTCGTTTGGATCGGTTACGCGGGTGGCGAAATCTGGCGTCTGAAACGCAGCGGCGAGAATTGGGTTGCAACAAACATCAGTGGTTACGGCCTTCCGCATCGGTTTGTCACCAGGTTGCGTTCGATCAACGGATTCCTGTTCGCCACGTTCGCCGGATACGAAGGGCAACGTGCGGACAACTGCAGTGGTGGAGACGAGTGCTGGACTAACGACAACATTTGGATCTACTCCGAAAAAGACGAAACGTGGAGGCCCGTCAAAACAACTCTGCCGCCAATGCCGGTTTATGACATCGCGATCCACCCAAAGAATCCGAGGATGATCCTGCTGGCGACCGAACATGGGGTGTTCGTCGCCAGCAGTGATGGCCGAGATTGGTTCCCGGTCAACAACGGCCCCGCCAACGTCGTAACCCACGAATTGCTCTGGTTCGGTACAACACTCGTTGCGGTTACTTACGGGCGTGGCATCTTTTCCTTCGATCTTTCTAGATCGGAAGAGTGATATGCCCGCGCCCGACCTGCTCTCCATCGTGTGTAATGATACGGTGGAGGTTCAGATGAATTGAATTCCGGAATTCCGGGGACATGTGACGATCTCGAAAGCTGCAAAGAGCGGGCGAGGACCCGCCTACGCCAAGGCTTCGGCGGACGAGTTTGGGCACACTCGGCCGCCGTAGCTTTAGCGAAGGGGGCCGGCGGTCCCCAGGCGGGCTTCAGCCTAGGAACCGCTCCTTGATTCCCTTCCGGAACGCGTCGATGCCCACCGTCAACCTCTGCGCATACGTCGCTTTCGCGTCTTCGCCGGCGACGTGGGTGATGTGGTCGGTTTCGTCGGTGGCGGCGGTGTAGACGGCTTCGGCGATTTGTTCGGCGGTGGAGCCGCCTTTGCGGCGCTCCGGGTCCATGAAGGCGGCCATCACTTTGGAAAGCGCGCCGGCATAGGCCGGGTGCGGCGTGAAGACGAGCGAGCGGCTGGTGAAATCGGTCGCGATGCCGCCGGGCGCCACGGTCTTCACGCGGATGCCGAAGGGCGCGAGTTCGTACGCCAAGCTTTCGCTCCACCCTTCCAGGCCCCACTTCGTCGCGTGATAGACCGAGTTGAACGGAAACGTGACCAGCCCGCCGATCGACGTGGTGGTGAGGATCGTGCCGCGGCCTTGCGCGCGCAAGGCCGGCAGGAACGCCTTCGTCACGCGCATGACGCCCAAGAGATTTGTGTCGAGTTCGTCGACGAGCTGCGCGTCGGTCGCCGCCTCGAACGCGCCGGCGAGGCCATAGCCCGCGTTGTTGAACAGCACGTCCACGGGGCCGGCGGCGAGCGCCTTCGCCGCCGCCTCTTCGATTTGCGCGGGCTTCGTCACGTCGAGGGGGAGGAGCGTGATGTTCGCGGTCTTGGCGAGCTCGCTCTCCTTGCCCGGGTTGCGCATGGTGGCGAAGACGTTCCAGCCGCGGTTTGCGAACAGGAGCGCGCTGGCGCGGCCGAGGCCGGTGGAGGCGCCGGTGATGAAGATGGTTTTGGGCATGGGGGCTTTCCGCGTGAGGGTTTGTTCGGTGATTAATCACGAAACCCTCCGCGACGCGAGCGCAGTCTGGGAGCGCGGGCGTCCCGCCCGCCCTTTGCTACGCATTAAACGCACCGCCCGCGGAGATTTAGAAAGAGCGGGCGGGACGCCCGCGCTCCCAGACTGCGTTGCATCTTGGTCTCCGGCGGGTCAGTGTTGGGGCGTCGAATTTTTGGAGGGTGGATGCGGCGGGCGTTGGTTTGGGGTGGCGGGGTGTTGGCTTTGCTCGCCGTCGCGTTTGTTGTGTTCTTGCGGCCGACGATCGTGCCTTCGTTCGACGGGGCTTCTTATCTGAAAAACGGCGCGAAGTACGACGTGCGGATCATGCGGGACACGTTCGGCGTGCCGCATGTGTACGGCGCACGTGATGAGGATGTGGCGTTCGGGCTCGCTTACGCGCATGCGGAGGACGATTTTGCGACCATTCAGCAGTCGTTGATGACGAGCCGGGGGCGGCTTGCGCTGGTCGACAATCAGACGCCGCGGCTTTTCAATGCGCTGACAAGTGCGGTCGGGCTTGGGCGTTGGTTCGAGGTTTCGGGCGGCGATCCGGCGGTGACGGATTATCTTGTGCAGCTCTTGCGCGTGCGCGAACGGCTTGGCGCCGTGAAGGACAATCTCGCCGACGGGCGGCTGTCCGAGAAGACGCGCGAGGTTCTGCAAGCATATGCGGACGGCATCAACCTCTACGCGGCGGAGCATCCGGATCGCGTCGTGGCGGGGTTCAAGGGCGTCAACAGCGACGACATCATGGCGGGGTTCGTGTTCTTCACGCCGCTGTTCTTCGGGCTGGAGCGGCATCTGGGCGAGTTGTTCGGGCCGGAGCGGGCGCATGAGATCTCCATTCCGCAAGGCGCGGGGTCGAACGCGATGGCGGTGTCCCCTGCCCGCTCGGCCGACGGCGCGACGCGACTGCTGATCAATTCGCATCAGCCTTACACGGGGCCGCTTGCCTGGTATGAGGCGCGGGTGAAGTCGGGCGAAGGGTGGGATCTCGCCGGCGGTACGTTTCCGGGGACACCGTTCATTCTGCACGGGTTCGGCCCGAAGCTCGGCTGGGCGAATACGGTCAACAACCCCGATCTCGCCGACGTCTATGTGCTGACGGTCAATCCGGACAATCCGAACCAGTACAAGTTCGACGGCGCGTGGCGCGAGTTTTCGCGCTCCGAGGCCGAGATCGAGCTCAGGGTGCTCGGGCCGATTGCGATCCGTGTGAAGCGAGACGTGCTGTGGTCCGTGCACGGGCCGGTGATCCAGCGGCCGCACGGCACCTATGCGTTGCGCTTTGCGACGATGGATAAGATCAATCAGGTGGAGGCCTATTACCGCATCAACAAGGCGGACAACTACAACGCGTTCGTCAAGGCGCTGGAGATGCAGGCGATCCCGAGTTTGAACTACACGTTCGCGGACCGAGAAGGCCGCATCGCCTATATCTACAACGCCGTGTTTCCGAAGCGCGATCCGGCGTACGACTGGCAGAAGTATTTGCCGGGCGATACGTCGCGCACGCTGTGGAGCGAATACTTGCCGTTCGCGAGCGCCGTGCCGCGCGTGGTCAGTCCGAAGGCGGGGTTCGTCTATAACGCAAACAACACACCGTTTGCGGCGACGGCCGTGGCGGAGAATTTGAAGACTGCCGACTTCGCGCCGGCGCAGGGGATCGAGACGCGCGAGACGAACCGGTGTTTGCGGCTGTTCGAACTGCTCGACGCGGACGTGTCGATCACGCGCGAGGAGTTTCGCGCGATCAAGTACGACAAGACGTACTCGACGCGGTCGGAGCTTGCGAAACTGATCGCGCGGATCAAGGGCATGGACTTTTCGGCGGCGGCGGATGCGGCGGAGCTGCAGGCAGCGCAGGCGCTGCTGGCTTCGTACGATCTCTCGACGGATGCTGAGAACCGCGGGGCGGCGCTGGCGATCATGGTTGGGCTGCCTGTCGTCGTGCCGACGTTTCAGGGCAAGCCTGAGGGCGACATCTTGGCTTCGATGCGGGCGGCGATCGCGACACTGAACAAGCACTATGGCCGGCTCGATCCGAAGTGGGGCGAGGTGAACCGCTTCCGGCGCGGCGCGATCGATGCGCCGGCGAGCGGCGGGCCGGACGTGCTGCGCGACTTCGAGTCCGACATCGTGCCGCAAGCGGACGGCAAGTTCGAAGCGCGCAAGGGCGATACGCTCTATTACTTCGTCGAATGGGACAAGGCGGGCAAGGTGAGCGCGGAGGGCATTCACCAGTTCGGTTCGGCGACGCTGGACAAAGCGTCACCGCATTACGCGGACCAGGCGGCGATCTTCTTGAAGGAACAGGTGAAGCCGATCTGGCTCGACGAGGCGGAATTGCGCAAACATTTGGAGCGCGAGTACCGGCCGGGGCGGTGACACCGCAAACAAATCCGTCATGGCCGGGCTTGACGATGTTTTTGGCGGAGTCAGTGCTCGTCGTGGTTTTCGTCGCCGCCTTCGATGTAGAGGTCGAATTCCATCGTCTTGCCGTTCGCGAATTCGATCTTGAAGGGGACCATGTCTTCTTCGACGAGCGGTTTTTTCAGGCCGATCAGCATGATGTGGCGGTCCTTGACCAGTTTCAGCGACTCGCCGGGGGCGATGGTCACGGGGAGTTCGATCGGGCGCATGCGCATGATGTCGCCGGTCATCGTCATCGAGTGGATTTCGACCTTCTCGGCCGCGTCCGACGACAGCGCTTTGATCTCCACCGGTTCCTTGCCGTTGTTGACGATTTCCATGTAGGCGGCCCCGGTCTTCGCGCCCGTGGGCGTGGGCGCCGCGCGCGGGTGCTCGATCTTGATCGCACCTTCTTTGACTTCGTGCGCGGCGGCCGCGCCCGCCAACACCACCGCGAACACTGCCGCACCCACAATCGACCGCATGCCACTCTCCAACGCACACGCGGGCCCCATAAGGGGGACCCGCGGGCGGAGATATAGAGTGCGCCGGGCGGTTCGGCCAGCGGCGTTTAGACCAGGTCTTTCAGCAAGATGTTGACGGTCAGGCGCTCGGCGCCGCGCAGGACCTCCAGAATCATGTTCGTGCCGGGCGGCGCTTTTTTGAGCAGGCGCAAGTCGGGCAGCGAACGTTCTGTAACAGCGCGCTTACCGTTGGCCACGATGATACGGTCGCCGGCTTTCAGGCCTGCTTGGTCGGCGGGACCCCCCTTCGTTACGTCGACAACGAGGAAGGCGTCGCGATCCACGTTCGCCCAGAAACCGGCGCGGTCGTGGACGTCGCGCTGGCCATGGTTCTTGTTCTTCTCGAAGAAGAGTTGGTTGCGCGAATAATCCCAGACGATGTTGAAGCGCTTTAGGATGCCCGCGCCGACGTTACCCGCGACGTAGGTATCGGTGAAGGCGCCACCCTTCTGCTGGCTGAGTTCGATGACCGGCGCATCGACGGTGGCGCCGCCCATCGCAAAGGTCTGTGCGCGCGCGAGCCAGCCGCGCGCGGGCCCGCCGACGCCCCAGCCGGTCACCGCTTGGTACTGCGGGCGGTAGCGGGCCATTAGGCCGTTCTTCTCGACATACGGTGTCGATAGCGTCAGCGCGTTTCGCGCGCCGGTGTCGAGCGTGAATTGGCCGGGGACGCCGTCGATCGCACCCGCCACTTCAGGGATGCGGTCGTTCAGCTTCATCTCCACGCGCGTGCCGGGGCCGCGATAGGCGAAGCCTTCCGGTTCGATCAGGGTGACGCGCGAGTTTTCGTAATCGGTGACGACGACGAAGCGTTTGAAGATTTCGTAACCGACGATGCCGGTGATGGGTTCGCCCTCGACCTCGCTGAAGGACTCG
Source organism: uncultured Flavobacteriaceae bacterium (assembly GCA_964638635.1). GTDB lineage: Bacteria > Pseudomonadota > Alphaproteobacteria > Micropepsales > Micropepsaceae > SZUA-430. The sequence continues at coordinate 31,478 of CAZXAQ010000014.1, read as the reverse complement.
AGCGGCAGCACAACGAAACGTTGTTTGTCGAGGAACGCTCCGCCGACGTCCATGCGTTCGATGGTGGTGAGGCTCGCCTCCACCGTCTTCTCACCAACGCCGCGGGCTTGCAGCTTGCCTTCGGAGGCGAGGCCCAGTTCGCGCGCGACGGTCGGCGTGATGACGTTCATGCCGCCGGTGTCGAACAGTAACTCATACGGGCGGCCGTTCAGGCGCACTTGCAGATAGATGTGGTTGTTGACGAGGCGAAAGGGCATCGTCGCGCTCTTGCCGCCGGTGAAGCCGTAGTCGCGCTTCGGCGGCGCGGGCGGCGCGAACGCTGTTTGCGGTGCCGTGTCTTCGAACGTGATGCTCTCGATCTTGGCGACGGAGTCCGCTTTCGGATCGCCGTTTGTGGCGCGCGCGAAGAACGGCATCATGCGGCCTTGAACGTTGCGGTAGTCGGAGACGAACGTCGTGCGCAGCTCGCGCGCGTTGCGCTCGGCCACGCGGTCGATCATGAACGTTTGCGCGTCGATCCAAAGGTCGAACGGGCGGCCACCTTCGGGCGCGATCTTGATCACGTGGAATTTGCGTCCGGCGTCGGCCGCTTCGCCGCCGTAGGCGAGGCTCGCCTTCGCGCGGTCCGGGTACCAGAACGCGCGGGCGCGGCGGTAGGCTTCGTTCACCGCGCCTTGGCGCTGATCGGCGGCGCCTTGGATCGCGACTTGGCCGGAGGAGTCCTGCTCCCATACGGTCTTGCCGTCGTAGCCGGACGCACCGCTGAAGGCGCCGAGCTTGTAGGTCTCGGCGTAACCGCCGGTGCGTGCATCTTCGAGACTCTCGGCCGGGCCTTTGAGGCCCATGGTTTCGACGTGCATCTTCGTGCGGATGAAGCGCACGCTGTCCCACGCCTGCCCGCCTGCGGCCTGTTTGGCGCGGGCGAGAATGTCCGTGACGCGCGGGTCGGGGGCTTGGCTGGGTGCGGCGCTGACCGCGAGGAAGCCAGCCGCGAGAACGAACATGACGCTCAAGATCACGCGCATGGGTCTGCCTTTGCCTGTTGTAAACTCTTTGATAGTAGCTAATACTACTACTATGAAGAATCAAGCGGCGACTGCGCTCACATTTTTGGGATTCTCGGAGATCGAGGCCCTGATCTATTGCTTTTTGCTGCAGGAAAGCCCGGCAACCGGCTACCGGGTGAGCCATGCGATCGGGAAACCGACCGCGAACACTTATAAGGCGATCGCGGCGCTGGCCCTGCGCGGCGCCATCATCATCGACGACAGCGAGAACCGGCTTTGCCGCGCCGTGCCGCCCGGGGAGTTGCTGGACCGGCTGGGGCGCGCGTTCGATACGCACAAGAAGACGGCGGCCGACGAGCTGGCGAAAATCAAGCAGGCCGCGGGGGACGACCGGGTCTACTACCTTTCTTCCGTCGAACAGGTGACCGAGCGGGCGCGGGCGATGCTGGCGCACGCGAAGCAGGCGGCGCTGCTCGATCTCTTTCCGAAATGCGTGCCGTTGCTTGGGCCCGATCTTGAGGCGGCGGCGCGGCGCGGGGTGAAAGTCGTCGCGCGGTGTTACGCGCCGGTTGCGCTCAAAGGGGTGACGGCGGTCGCCGCGCCCCATAGCGAGCGCGTGCTCGGCACGTGGCCGGGACAGCAGCTCAGCGTCGCTGCCGACGGCGATCAGTTCTTGCACGCTCTGCTGTCGCAAGACGTTTCAAGCGTGCATCAGGCGCTATGGAGCAACAGCACGCTGATGTCGTGCCTGCAGTACAATGCGCTCTACAGCGAGATCATGTCGGCGGAAGCCGAGAACGCCGGCCGCGGCCTTACGAGCCCGCTTTCCGCGCTCAGCCTCACGACACTGAAGCCGCTCGGCTTCCGCAAGCTGAACGAGCGATATGGCGAGGCCGCGCCCAAAGGGCGCCGGACGCGCGCGCCGTAGCCACGGCGGCGTTACTGCGGAAACGCAAGCCGATCGCGGTCGAGGGCGGCTTCGAGATCGTTCGGGTCGATGGGCGTCATCTCTTCAGAGGCGGCGCCGATCGGCACGACGATGCTGGTCGAAACGCGGTGATAGGCGAGGAACGAGATGTCGTCGACCGCGACCTCTTCCGTCACGATGCGATAGACGCCGGCCGGCAACGTTCCGTCCACGCCCTTGAGCGCGAAAGCGCCGCGAAAGCGTACGCTGTTTTCGGTGGTCCGGTCAGGCACGGCTAGCGGGCCTCCCGCTTGCCGGCGCGCGCCGGGTGAAACGTGAAGGCGGGTGCGCTGCTCACCGGTTGGGCGCCGGACGCCTTCTTCGCGGTCGCCTTCGGTTTCTTCTTTTCGCGGTTGCTGCGCTTTTGTCCCTTGGCCATGGTCAGGCCTCGCCGTCCGCTTTCGGCGAGAGCCGGCGAAAATCCTCAAGCGTGCTCGCGATCAGCTTCTTGCGCCGCGGGTCGCGGGCCACGGCCGTTCCGACCAAAAGGCCGATCAGATAGCGCGCCTTCTCCGTCGCTTCCGGCCACGAGGCGCTGGGCCCGGCGATCATCTCGTTTTCAAGCTCTTCTTGCCGCACGCGCATGGCGTCCTTGTCGGCCTCCATGGCGAGTACGAGGCGGCGAAGTTCTATCGCGTGGCGGTCGGCATTGCCGCGGCGGTTGTCGAGTTGGATGGCTTTGTCGGTCATAGGTCGTTTCTCCTTTGCGTGCTGGCGCAGACGCGCCGGGGCGTGCCCGTTGGGCCGCCCCGGTTTCGCGCTCCTGGGGCTTCCGTCGTTTTTAGAAGCTACGGCCCTTCAACAGGGCGTCGACGTCGCGTTGAGCAATTGCTTTGTCCATGCCGTATTTGGACACGACCTGGGTGACGAGTTCGTCGCTGCTCTTGAAAGCGGCGGCGTCGGTTTCCGAGAATTTGCCCCACTTCGCGTGGATGTCCTTCGACAGGGCAAGGCGTGTCGCTTCAATCGTCGTCGGCGTGGCCGTGGCGGGGGTTGGGTTTGTCAAAATTGGTACTCCATATCGAAAAAGTATCGCCCGGATGGGATCATCAAGACGTCGCCATTATATAATCGTCTTACAATAAAAGTAAATAGAATGTAGATAATGTTTGGACAAAATAGGCCATAAATCCGGCAAATTATTTGATATCAATCCAACAATACCTCTGCTATACTTCACGTCGTATTCGATATTATTTTGGTTTTAGATCATGTATCTACGCAAGAATGCCTCGATGATTGTCCTATTCTCATGACCCGCTTTGTGGAGATTTTGGCCTTGGGGCCGACGCTGCTTGACGAGGCGGTTCGCCAGCGCGGCTGCCATAACGAGTCGTATTTCCTGGTGCATGAGGTCATGACCCGCGCGTTCGCCGACGACCCTCATTTGACCGCCAGCGCGACGCTTCAGGACCAACTCTCCGGCCGCCTCGCGATCCGGCTGTCCGAACTCTGCCAGTAAGCGGCTCTCCGACCCAATAAGACACGCCGTTTGGCCGGGTGCCTTGTGCAGGCGCTTGTAATCGGTTCATTTCGTCCGGCCCCAGGGAGTGACGAGATGCGGCGCGATCATGCGACACCGGCCGGAACGGTTCACCGGCTTTGGATCGAGAGCGAAGTGTTGAAGAGCAATATGCTCGGCGATCCGACGCGGCGGATGATCGACGTCTATGTGCCCGCCGGGCACGATGGGCGCGGGTTGCCGCTCTTGGTCGATGTCGTGGGCTTCACGGCGGGCGGACCGGTGCATACGAACTGGAAGAATTTCGGCGAGAATGTGCCCGAGCGGCTCGACCGCTTGATTGCGACGGGGGCGATGCCGCCGGTTGTCTGCGCCCTGCCCGACTGCTTCACGAAGCTCGGCGGCAATCAGTACATCAACTCGGTCGCGATGGGGCGGTGGGACGATTTCCTGCTGCAAGAAGCGGTGCCGCTGGTCGAGAAGACGTATGGCTGCGGCGGCAAGGGTCAGCGCGGAATCTTCGGCAAAAGCTCGGGCGGGTATGGCGCGATGGTGCATGCGCTGATGCATCCAGATTTCTGGAGCGCCGCGGCGTCGCATTCCGGGGACATGGGGCATGAGCTGATGTTCTTCGGCGATTGGCCGAACGTTCTGCGCTCGCTGGCGCCGTTCAAGTTCGACATCAAGGCGTGGCTCGACGATTTCTTTGCGCAGAAAAAGACGAAGGACAAGGACGTGCACATTCTGATGATGTTTGCGATGTGCGCGTCGTACGATCCCGATCCGAGCGCGTATTGCGGTGTCCGGCTGCCGGTCACGACGGACACGTGCGAGATCGTTCCGGAGCGGTGGGCAAACTTCGTGAAGTGGGACCCGCTCACGATGGCCGAGACAATGGGGCCGGGGTTGAAGAAGCTGAAGGCGCTCTACATCGATTGCGGCGACGTCGATCAGTACAACCTGGTGTACGGGGCGCGGCGGATGCACCGGCTGCTCACGGCCCAGGGCGTGCCGCACGTGTATGAGGAGTTCCCGGACGACCACTCGTCGGTGGACTACCGGATGGACGGGAGTTTGCCCGTTCTTGCGAAGGCGCTCAGCGGTTAACCGATCATCGCTTGCAGGCTGTCCGCCTTCTCCCGCATTGTCATGGTCGGCGGAGGCCGACCACCCACGACTTGCGGCCTTTGAGGCGCTAGAAAGTCGTGGGTGGTCCGCCTTCGCGGACCATGACAGGAAAAAGAAGAATGCGGATCAAGGCGGCGATTCTGGGTGGTGGGTCTTGGGGGACGACCGTGGCGTCGCTTGTCGCCAAGAACGTGCCCGCGACGATTTGGGCGCGTTCCGCCGAGACGGTCGAAGAGATCAACGCCAAGCACACGAACGAGCGGTATTTGCCGGGCGCGCGGTTGACGCCGGCGCTGCGCGCGACGACGTCGATCGAAGAGGCGGTGCGTAGCGCGGACGTGGTCGTGATGGGCGTGCCGTCTCAGGCGATGCGCGATACGGCGAAGGAGGTCGGCAAGCACATTCGGGCTTGGGTGCCGGTGATCAGCCTTTCGAAGGGGCTCGAGCTCGGCACGAAGCTGCGCATGACGCAGGTGATCGAACAGGAATTGCCGGGGCATCCGGCGGGCGTGCTGTCCGGGCCCAATCTCGCGCGCGAGGTCATGTCGGGCTACGCGGCGGCAAGCGTGATCGCGATGGAGGACGAGGTCATCGTTCAGGAGCTGCAGGCGATCTTCAAGACCGGCTTGTTTCGCGTTTACACGAACACCGACGTTGCGGGGTGCGAGCTTGGCGGTGCTTTGAAGAACGTGATGGCGATCGCGACGGGCATGGGCGACGGGGCGGGGGCTGGCGAGAACACCCGCTCGGCTGTGATTTCGCGTGCACTGAACGAGATCACCCGGCTCGGCGTGCGCATGGGCGGCAAGCCGGAGACTTTCGCGGGACTCGCGGGCATCGGCGATTTGATTGCGACGTGCACCAGCCCGCAGAGCCGCAACCGCACCGTCGGGTTCGAGCTCGGCAAAGGCCGCACGATCGGCGACATCCTGGCCGGCATGCGGCAGGTGGCGGAAGGCGTGAAGTCGGCGAAGACGGTGCTGCAGCTCGGCGAAGAGTACGAGTGCGAAATGCCGATCGCCTCGGAAGTGAACGGCGTCGTCAACGATGGGCGTACGGCGCAGGACGCGTTCCGCGGGCTGTTGAAGCGCGTTGCGGGCGCGGAAGCGGATCCGGGATGACGTCACAACTGTCATCCCGGACGCTAGCGGAGCCCGCTGCGGCAGCAGCGTGGCGCAGCTTGCGAGCCGGGACCCAGGGAAGCGGACTGAGCGTGCTCTCCTGGGTCCCGGCTCGCAAGGTTCGCATGCCGAATGCTTCGCATTCGGGCTCACCTAACGTCCGGGATGACAACATATTTGCTCTGTCGGGGGCCGTATGAACGAAACTGTGTCCCCGCAAGTGTCAGGTGAACCGCTGCCGCAGTGGCCGGCACCGGCTGGCAAGCGCGTCGTTTTGATTTTGGATTGCAACACGGCGACCGAGCGTGGCGTCGTAGAGCGGTGGGCGGCTCAGTCGCGGCCGGCCAGTACGGCGGCGGAGCAGGTTTCGTTCTTGGCGATCCCGGCGAAGTTCGACGATGCCAGGGTTTACACCGGGCAGCTTGAGGCGCTCGCCAAAGAGGGCCGCGATGCGCTGCTCGCGCCGGTGCGCGTCGCGTGGCTGCCGCGCGAGCACAAGGGCGAACGGTCGGCGCGGCTGTCCGACCTGATCATGATGCGCGATCCGCGCAAGCCGAACGAGAAAGAGCAGAAGCGGATCGTGCAGGTCGAGGCCGATCGTTGCCGCGTGGTTGCGGCGCAGCCCGCGAGCGTTGCCGAGTTGGATGCACGCGCGAAGGCCACCGGCGATGCGGATTCAAGTGATGCGCAGGCGTTCGCAGAGTACGTGACGCGCCAGGCGCGGCTTGCGCTTGAGCGCGCGGAGTACCGGCTGATCGGGCGGCGCTACAAGCTGCCGAAGCTCGTGGCCGAGCAGATTGCGGCGTCGCGGCGGTTCCGCGAGGGCGTCAACGAGGTCGCGGCGAAGCTCAACCGCTCCAGCGACTCGGTGATGAAGGAGGCGGTGAAATATCTGCACGAACTGCGCACCGCGCATAGCCCGTTCTGGATCGACGTGATGATGCAGATCGCGCGCGGGCTTTTTTCGCGCGGCTACGGCGCTCAGGTCGACTACGACCAAGCGCAGATCGAGCGCACGCGCGCGGCGCTGGAGCGCGCGCCCGGAATTATTTTGCCCAGCCATAAATCGAATCTCGATTCCGCGGTGACGTCGGTTGCGTTTGCGGACAACCGGCTCGCCACGCCAACGACATTCGGCGGCATCAACATGGCGTGGTGGCCGATGGGTACGATCGCGCGCAAGGCCGGGCGCGTGTTCATCCGGCGCGATATCAAGAACAACCCGGTCTACAAGTTCGTGTTGCGCGAGTATCTGGGGTATCTCGTCGAGAAACGGTTTTCGCTCGAGTGGTATATCGAGGGCGGGCGGTCGCGGACCGGCAAGTTGTTGCCGCCGAAGTTAGGGCTGCTCACTTATCTTGTGTCGGCTTATCGCGAGGGGCGCGTCGAGGACCTGGCTTTGATGCCGATCTCGATCGCCTACGACCAGCTACACGAGGTGAGCGAGTACGCGGCGGAGGCGCAAGGCGGTAAGAAGAAGGCCGAGAACCTGGCCTGGTTCGTGCGCTTCTTCCGTGCGCAGCGGAAGCCGTTCGGGCACATCTATTTCCGCGTGGCCGAGCCGGTTTCGATGCGCGAGATGCTGGGGCCGCCGGACGGCACGAAGACGGAGGGCGACGAGGAAACGCTTGCCACGCAGAAGGTCGCGTTCGAGGTGTCGTGGCGGATCAACGACGTCACCCCGATCACGGGCACGTCGCTGATCTCGCTCATTCTGCTGTCGCATCGCGGGCGGGCGCTGACATTGGCGCAGGTTAACGAGGAGTTGGGCGAGTATGTGGCGTCGGCGACGCGGCGGCGGTTGCCGCTGGCGCCGAGCGCGAAGATCGGCGATGTCGAAGCGACACAGCGCGCGCTCGAGTCGTTGGTGCAGCACAACACGGTGCGCGAGCACAAAGGCGGGCTTGCGACGGTCTACAGTATCGGGCCGGATCAGCATTTGGCGGCTGCGTTCTATCGCAACACGATTCTGCACTTCTTCATCAACGACGCGATCTCGGAGTTGGCATTGCTGAAGGCGTGCGATGCGGCGGGCGATCGCGAGGCGGCGTTCTGGGACGAGACGTTCCGCCTGCGCGACATTTTGAAGTTCGAGTTCTTCTTCAAGGAGAAGGGCGAATTCCGGCGCGGCTTTGCGGCCGAGCTCGACGTGCTGGCACCAGGCTGGCGCGAGGCGCTCGCGAGCGGGCGCGAGGCGGTGGTGGCGCTGCTTAAGGCCGCGCGGCCGCTGACGGCGCACGGCGTGCTGCGCTCGTTCGTCGAAGCGTACACCGTCGTCGCGGATACGCTGGCAGCACATGATCCGAGTTTCGTGGACGAGAAGAAACTGCTCGTCGAGTGCGGCGCGGTGGGACGGCAGTACATGCTGCAGAAGCGGATTCAGAGCGAGGAGTCGGTGTCGAAGCACCTGTTCCAGACGGGGCTGAGCCTCGCGAAGAACCAGAAGCTGATGGACGCGACCGACAACGTCGCCCAGCGGCGGCGCGCGTTCGCGGCGGAGCTGCGCGACATCATGGTGCGCATCGATACGGTGGAAGCGCTGGGTGAGGAGCGCATGCGGGAGCAACTGCGGACGTAGCTGCCCTACCGTTTGCGCTTCGGCTCCGCGATAGAGTCGAGCAGCTTCTTCGGGAGACCCGCGGCGACCAGATCGTAGGAGATACGCAGGTGCTCCTTGAGCTCACTGTCGGAAAAGCCCGGCCTCTTGTGGTGTTGGATCCACTTCATGCCGCGTGAAGCCAAGTATGGCGCTGGGCGCAAACCGGGGCGGTCCTTTAGGACCTCATAGGCAATGGGTGTGACCTTGAATGTGAACGCCGGTTTGTCGTCGGCCCAGCCGCCGATGGCGAAGACTTTGCCGCCGACTTTCCAAACGTGCGAGCCGCCCCACTGAATGACGTGCGTTGTGCCGGGGAGTGCGGCACAGAATTTGTTGAATTGTTCGTAGGTCAACGGCGGGCACCCTTTGATGCCCACGGGTTCTAGGCCGCCGATCAGCCAGTCGTCCAGCGCGCCGAGCCGCTGAAACGGCAAAGGAAGCTCAGTACAATCTCAAGCTCGCTCACGGAGACGAGAGCGACTCACGGCTTGCAACGCATTATTTTATAAAATATATGATGTGATACCCGGGGAGCGATCATGAGACTTGTGTACGCCGCTGCTTGTCTTGTGGCCGCAACCATCACCGTTTCGCATGCTGAGAGCGCGCCACCCTACCCGACAGCGCGGTTCGTCAATGCCCACCCCGAATTGGAAGGGCGTCAGATCGCCCTCCGCGCGGCGGTGCGCGATGCTCTGAAGGGCGGCGAAGTTCGCCGGTACTCATTTGCAATGCGTGCCGGACAGTTTGCGGCCATAAAAGTACGGCAAACCGGCGGCGACGTCGCTTGCGCGGTGTTCGATCCCGACGGCCAGCTCATCGATTTGGCCGACCGCGCAGGTGAAGGGTTCGATGAGACCCTGGTCATCACATCGGGAAAAAGCGGCACCTATTCCGTACAGACGGCAATGTTTGCTTGGGATGCGCCGTCCGCTAGCTACGAGATCGAGTTGATCCGGCAGGAGGCGGCGGGGACCACGCCCGCGGCGATCGCGGATCAGCTGATCACGTCATGGTACGATCCTTCGCACGCCGGTGCGGCAGTTGCGGTAGTGCAGGACGGCAAGACGATCTTCCAGCGAACCGCCGGTCTTGCCAATGCCGGCGAGGGGATTGCGATCACGCCGTCGACGCGCTTCGATCTGGCGTCCGTCTCGAAGCAGTTCACGGCCCATGCCGTTGCTGTTCTTGCCGACCGCGGGCAGATCGGACTTGATGACGACGTGCGCCGCCACCTCCCCGAGGTGCCGCAGCTCGGCAAGACCGTGACCGTGCGCCACCTTCTCAATCACACGAGCGGCTTGCGCGACTGGGACGCACTGTTCGGCTTGATGGGGCGAACGATCGAGGATGGGATCACGAAGGCAGAGATACTTGACGTGGTTGCGCGGCAGAAGGCGCTGAACTTCGTGCCCGGGACGGCCCAGCAGTACTCCAATACCGGCTACAATTTGCTGGCGGAGATCGTGGCGCGCGCGGGGAAGGAGCCTTTTGCTTCGTTCGTTCAGCGCAACGTCTTTACGCCGAGCGGCATGACCGCGATTGCGAATGAAGATGCGCGAGCGAGCATAGTGGGCAAGGCGAACTCCTATGGCAGGCGGTATCCGTTTCCGCATTTGCTGTCCGCGCGGAGCACCGCGGCCGACGGATCGAGTTCGGTCTACGCGAGTTTGCGCGATCTGACTGCGTGGGCGACGGCGCTCGACCACGACGCGGCCGGCAGTGCCGGCGTTGCAAAGATGACGGGGCAGCCCGGCCGTTTGGACGATGGCACGGAGACCGACTACGGTTTCGGCCAGTGGTTCGGCGATCGCCGCGGCATTCGAACGATCGGCCATTTAGGCCTCGCCGCCGGTTACCGGATTTCGTTCCGCCGTTTTCCGGAGCGGCGCCTTTCGGTGATCTATCTGGCCAACGACGGCGACGACGTCACCTATTCCCGCGCGCAGATCATCGAGAACCTGTTTCTGAGCGTCCCGGAAGAACCGGTGCAAGTGCCGGACGGCGAGTACGAGCCTGCCAAGAATGCACCATTGACGGCGAGCGAGGCGGGGGCGTTTGCGGGGCTCTATTATTCACCCGAGTTGCGCACGGCCTATGAGGTCAAGGGCGATGCGCATGGACTTACCGCTTATCATGCGTTGAACGGGACAATTCGCTTGGTGCGCGACAAGGGCGACGTGTTTCATAGCGATCGCTTCTTCATGCCGACCGTCGCGTTCGATCGCGATGCGCGGAACGCGGTGCAGGGACTGCGTGTGTCTACAGAAGGAGCGCGAAACGTCTTCTTCAAGAAAATCGCGCCTTGAAGGTTTACGGCTCGGGGGCGTGAAGGATGTGCCAGTCGCGCGACTGAGTCAGCATCGCTTCGATTGTTTCGCGCGCCTTGCGGGCGTCGCCCGCGCGCAGGGCAGCGACGAGTGTACGGTGTTTTGGAAGCGCACTCAGAAAGGCATCTTGTTCTTTCTTGGGCGCACGGAACACTTTTCTCTGAAGCGGGCTCATCCCTAGCCACAGCAACTCGATCATCTGCAGCACATAAGGCGATCGGCTCGCGCGATAGATCGCAAAATGGAACTCGAAGTTCGCTTCAAGGCACTCGGCGGCATCGCGCGATTTCAGTCTTTCGATCAACTCATCGAGGCGAGCCGAAACGCCTGCGGCCTCCTCGCGCGTCATGCAGCGCGCAGCCTCGGCGGTTGCAAAGCCTTCGAGCAACTGGCGCGCCGCAAACAACTTCTCGAGTTGATCGCCCGCGATTTCGGGCACGCGAACGGAGCGGTTCGGCAGGAACTCGAACGCGCCCTGCGAGGCAAGTTGCTGGACCGCCTCGCGGGTTGGCATCAAGCCGATCCCGAGTTGCTTCGACAATTCGGCGACTGTGATCGATTCACCCGGTGCGAACTGGCCGGTCAGGACGGCGCGGCGCAACTCGCCGTAAGCCAGTTCGCGCAACGTCTGGCCTTGCACGCGCCGGACTTGGTTGCGTTGCCGCGGAGGTTTGGCCAATGCGTAAGACCTCAGCGCTTCTTCGGCTTTACGCCCAAGAGTTTCAGCCCGCCGTTCGGCCAGTCTTCCAGCGTTGCCACGTAGAGGTCGCGGACGGCTTCGACGCGCTCGTTGAGGTCGGCGCGGGTCCAGTCGGCCACGGAGATGGGCGGCAGCACCATCACGTCCACGGTGCCGGGGCGCATGAAAATGGCGTCTCTTGCGCCAATGTCTTCGGCGTTGCGCAGGACCACCGGGACGATCGGGATTTGCGCTTCCATCGCCATGTGGAAGGCGCCCTTCTTGAAGGGGAGCAGGCCCCTTTGCGAACGGGTGCCTTCGGGGGCGATGACGATCGAAATGCCTTCCTTGGCGAGATCGACGACGGACTTCATCGTTTCGATCGCCTTCTTGGCGTCGCCGCGGTCGATGAAGGCGACCTTCATCATACGGCCGACGGGGCCCATGATCGGGTGGGTTTCGAGTTCCTTCTTCGCGACGCCCGTAAAGTTCACGCGGAGCAGCTTCGACATGATGAAGGCGTCGAAGTTGTTCGTGTGGTTGAAGATGAAGACTGCCGGGCGCGCGGCCCAGAGGTTTTCCTCGCCGATGACGTTCAGCTTCACGCCGGCGAAGGCGTGAATCACGTCGGCCCAGGCGGGCGAAAGCACGTTGAGCGCGGTGCGGAGGTCGTTGTTCAGCACGCCTGCTGCGGTCGCCAGCGTCGCGATTGGGCCGGCGGCGGCGAGTGAGGCCACCGTGCGGCCGATCGTTTCCAGGCTCGGCCGGCCGCGGCTCGTGAACTTTTGGACCGGCCAATTGTGCGCGCGGGCGTAGCGTTCGAGGTTCGGCTGCGGGTTCGTGGGGCGCGGGTTACCGACCGTCAGCATCAACGGCACTTCCTCGTTGCCGTCGGCGTAGGCGTAGGAACGGTCGAGGTCAATCTTGTGTTTGCGCGCGAAGGCTTTCACCGCGTTCGCTTTGCCTTCGCCCCAAAGCGGTTCGCCGTCGGGCTTGCCGGTGAGGCGGCCGTCGATCGTTTGGAAGCGCGTGCAGATGACGTTTTCGATGCCGAGGTATTTTGCGGCGGGCTCGACTTGGAACGCGGTCGCGGAGGAGGCCAGGATGATCGTGTGGCCCTTCTTCCTGTGCGCTGCCAAGCGGCGCTTCATTTCAGGGTAGAGCCGGTCGAGGATGCGGGCTTTGAACAGCTTCTCGCCCTCGATCATCAGTTCGCGTTCGTCGCGACCCTTCCAGTTCGCGCCGGTGAAGGCGATCAACTCGCGAAAGCCCGCAAGGCCGAGCATGCCGCGGGCGCCGAGTGTCGCAAGGCCGATGAACTCGCGCGCGTTGACTTGGCCGCGCATGATGCGCATCTGCGCGACGTCGAGCGCGGAGTAGCCCGCGATCAGCGTGCCGTCGTAATCGAACACGGCCGCGATCGATTTGCCGGCGGGGCCTTGCTCGATCTCTTCGATCGAGCCGGGGCGCGCGGCGATCACCTTGCGCGGCGGACGCGGTGCACGCTTCGGCTTCGCGGGCTCGGGCGCGACTTCGGGTTCGGTTTGTTCGGCTGTCTTCTGCAAGGCGACCACCCCAGGGGGTCAGATTTTTTTGTGAGCTAACACCCGGGGCGAGCCGGGGTCAAAACGTTGTGTTCACTATAGGTGGAAGTGGCGAACGAAGTGCAAACGCCTCAACGCCGCGCGGCGTCCAGGCTGGCCGAAATGGCCGCCAAACCGCCGGAAAGCTCGGGCGCGAGCGGCCAGCCGAAGCCGATGCGCATGAAGCGCCGGTCCTGCTCGAACCAGTGGCCGGGGCCGACGGCGGTCGCGTGTTCCGCTTGCAGGGCGCGGTAGAAGCGGTCAGTGTCGATGCCGGCGTCCGCCTTGATGCGGGGGAAGCAGACGCAGCCGCCTTCGGGGCGGACCCATTCCATGCGCGGTTCTTTGCCGAGCCAGGTTTCGACGGCGGCCAGCGCTTCGCGGTTGGTGCGCTCGACGGTTGCGAGCCAGGCGGCGCTTTGTTTGAGCGCGGCTTCGGCGATGTGTTCGTCGATGATGGAGCCGCAGATGCCGATCTGCTCCTTTGCGGCGAGGAAGCGTTCCATCAGCTGCGCGTCGCGGTTCACGATCCAGCCGACGCGGATGCCCGGGATGCCGTAGGACTTCGACATGGACGCGACGCTGATGGCGCGGGGGCTTAAGCTTGCGGCGACGGGGAGTTTCGGGATGAACGACATCTCGCGGTAAGTTTCGTCGACGAGCAGGTGAATGCCGCGCGCTTCGGCGATGGCGATCAGGCGTTTCAGGTCCGCGCCTTTGAGCGAGACGCCGGTCGGGTTGTGCGGCGTTGTGACCGAGACGAGTTTGGTGTTCGGGCGGATGAGCGCTTCGAGGCGGTCGACGTCGAGGCGGAAGCTGTCTTCGAATTTGAGGTCGACGTAGTCGATCGCGCAGCCGATCGCGCGCGGGGTTTCGATGTTCGTCGCGTAGTTCGGGCGGACGACGACGAGGTGATCGGATTTTTCGAGCAACGTGGTGGCGATAATGAAGAGCGCGCCGGCTGCCCCGGCGGTGGTCAGTACGTCGGCTTCGGTGACGCCCGACTGTTTGGCGATGAGGGTGCGCAGGCCGGGCGCGCCGCGGTGCACGCCGTACATCAGCAGCAGGTCGTCGAAGCCTAGGCCTAAGTCCGAGAGCTTGCGGTCGCGCATCGAGCTTTCGGAGAGGTTGAAGCGGATCGTGTCGTAGCCCTGCTCCTCGGGCGACTCGATCTCGATCGGCATGCGGACGTATTTCATGGAAGAAAACTCATGCGAAGACGCGAAGGCGCGAAGAAGGAAGGAGTTTCACACAAAGCTACGAAGATACAAAGAAGGAAAGGCTACCTTGGCGCGAAGCGCCAGTCTGACTCTAGATACGCGCCTGCGGCGCGTGCGCTCGCGTCTCTGTAGTTTTGTATCTTTGTGTGAGTCTTGTTCTTCGCGTCTTCGCGGCTTCGCGTGAGACCCTTACAGACTCTCCACTAGCGCCGGGCGAGCGGGAAGTTGCTTGAGGAGCGCGAGAAGTTCGCCTTTCGCTTGGGCGTTCGAGAGTTGGTGACGTTCGGCGAGGATCAGTTCGTTCTTCAGCGAGTGTTCGAGACCGACCAACTCCGTCACTCGGACTTTGTAGCCGTTGGCTTCGAGGTAGAGGGCGCGGATGACGTTTGTCAGGTTCGACGCAAATTCGCGGCGTTGGATCGGGTGGCGCCAGAGTTGGTGGAGGGGGTGCTTGGCTTCGTGCTCCAGGCTGCGCGCGAGTTCGGCTTGGCAGCAGGGGACGAGCGCGACGACGCGAGCTTTGTGGCGGAGTGCGAAGCGGATGGCGTCGTCGGTGGCGGTATCGCAGGCGTGGAGCGCGGTCACCATGTCGATTTCGCCATCGAGGTTCGTCTCGGCGATCGCGCCCGCGACGAAGCGCATGCGGTCGAACTTGGCGTCGCGCGCGAGGCGCTCGGCGCCTTCCATGAGGGGGCCGCGGGTTTCGACGGCGATGACCTCGCCCCTGCCCTTCGCCGCGAAGATCAGGTCGTAGAGGATGAACCCCAGATAGGATTTGCCGGCGCCGAGATCGGCGAGGCGCGGGGCTTCGTTCGTTTCGAACAGGCGGTCGAGCGGCGGGCGGATGAGCTGCACGAGGTGGAGGACTTGCTTTAGCTTGCGGCGCGAGTCGGCGTTGAGCGCGCCGTCTCGGGTGAGGATGTGCAGCGCCTTCAGTAGCTCGACCGATTGGCCGGGCCAGAGGTCTTTGAGGGTTTCACTCTTCTTTGGCTCACGCGCCACAATCGGTCTCCCAAGGCCAAAAAAATCGTCATGGCCGGGCTTGACCCGGCCACCCAGTGACGCTGCACACGGTCGGGTCTGTTGACAAACCCCAGCGCCAAATGGGTCTCTCGCGCACAGACGTGCGCGGACTGGGTGGCCGGGTCAAGCCCAGCCATGACGACCTTAAGGGAAGTGGCGGAGTCACGGGATGAAACTGACGCGGCGGGAGGCTTTGCTGGCGACGGCGGCGTTTGGCGTTGCTGCGGCGGCGCGGGCTGACGATGCGGAGAGTGGCATCGGCGGGGTTGAGGATATCGTCAACTATGCTTGGTCGACGATTGCGCCGGATCCGCGCGACGAGATCGAGCTGGAAGACGACGTCTATATGAACGAGGTCGTCGAGACGGGTGAAGAGAGTGCGCTGGTCTTGAAGTTCTCCGACGGGTCGAAGCTGACGCTGGGCGAAAATGCGAAGATCGTTATCGACAAATATGTGTTCAATCCGGTGTCCTCGACCGGCGAGCAGGCGGTCACGCTGACGAAGGGGGCGTTCCGGTTCGTGTCGGGCGCCATCCCGAAGGCGAGCGTGAAGATCACGACGCCGACGGTGACGATCGGCATTCGCGGGACGGAGCTTATCTTCGACGTCGCGGATGACGGCGAGACGGAGATGTCGACCATCACCGGCAAAGCGGATGCGACGGATGGCGCGGGCGAGGTGCTGACGGTCACTGCCGACGAGTCCATTGTCGTCGACAAGAACCGCCGCTTCCGGGGCCGCGTGCGCAAGCGGCGGCATGTGTCGCGTTCGATCGCGATTGCCGAGGGGCTCGACGGGGCGCGCAAGCGTTGGCGCATCCGCAAACCGGCGCGGCGACGCGCGATCCGGCGCAGGCGTCGGCGGCGTGCGAATTAGGGGCTGAAACGCGCGGAAATGCGGGCATTTTGCCGCTCGACAGGGCTAAGGCCACCCTGTATTCCCTGCCCCTCTCATGACCGACCTCAGCCATATCCGCAATTTTTCGATCGTCGCCCATATCGATCACGGCAAGTCCACGCTTGCCGACCGCTTGATCGAGTTTTGCGGCGCGTTGGAGGCGCGCGAGATGAAGGCGCAGGTGCTCGATTCCATGGACATCGAGCGCGAGCGCGGGATCACGATCAAGGCGCAGACCGTGCGGCTCAACTATCCCGCCAAGGACGGGAAGACTTACACGCTGAACCTGATGGATACGCCGGGGCACGTGGACTTTGCGTACGAGGTTTCGCGCTGTCTCGCTGCGTGCGAAGGCGCGCTGCTGGTGGTGGACGCGAGCCAGGGCGTCGAGGCGCAGACGCTCGCCAACGTCTATCAGGCGATCGACGCGGGGCTCGATATCGTGCCCGTGTTGAACAAGATCGACCTGCCAGCCGCGGAGCCCGAGCGCATCAAGCAGCAGATCGAAGACGTGATCGGGATCGACGCGTCGGAATCCGTGCTGATTTCGGCGAAGACCGGCGTCGGGATCGGCGACGTGTTGGAGGCAGTCGTTAAGCGCCTGCCCGCGCCGAAGGGCGAGGTGGAAAAGCCGCTGAAGGCGCTGCTGATCGACAGTTGGTACGACGCGTATCTGGGCGTCGTCGTGCTGTTTCGCGTGGTCGACGGCGAGATCAAGAAGGGCCAGAAGATCCGAATGATGGCGACGAACGCCGTCTATGAGGTCGACCGCGTCGGCATCTTCAACCCGAAGCGCATGGCGGTGGCGAAGCTTGGGCCTGGCGAAGTCGGGTTTTTGACGGCCGCGATCAAGCAGGTCGCGGATACGAAGATCGGCGACACGCTGACCGACGAACGCAAAGGGGCGGAGTCGCCGCTGCCCGGCTTTAAGCCCGCGCAGCAAGTGGTGTTCTGCGGTCTGTTTCCGGTGGACGCGGCCGAGTTCGAAGAGTTGCGCGAGGCGATCCAGAAACTGGCGCTGAACGACGCGAGCTTTTCGTACGAGACGGAGACGTCGGCGGCGCTTGGGTTCGGGTTTCGCTGCGGGTTCTTAGGGCTGCTGCACCTCGATATCATTCGCGAGCGGTTGGAACGCGAGTTCAATCTGGAACTGATCACGACGGCGCCGTCGGTCGTCTATCGCATCTATTTGACGAACGGCGAGATGATCGAGCTGCACAATCCGGCCGACATGCCGGACGTGGTGCGCATCGACAAGATCGAGGAGCCGTGGATCGGCGCCACGATCTTGGTGCCGGACGAGTATCTGGGCGCGGTGCTGAAGCTCTGCGAAGACCGGCGCGGGCGGCAGGTGGATCTGACCTATGCCGGCAACCGGGCGCTCGTGAAGTATCACCTGCCGCTCAACGAAGTGGTGTTCGACTTCTACGACCGGCTGAAGTCGGTGAGCCGCGGGTACGCGAGCTTCGACTATCACATCGAAGGCTACGAGCAGGGCGACCTCGTGAAGATGTCGATCCTGGTGAACGCCGAGCCGGTGGACGCGCTCTCGATGATCGTGAACCGCGGGCGCGCGGAGATGCGCGGCCGGGCGATGTGCGAGAAGCTGAAAGACCTGATCCCGCAACACCTGTTCCAAATTCCGATCCAGGCCGCGATCGGCGGCAAAGTGATCGCGCGTGAAACGATCCGCGCGCTCAGGAAAGACGTGACCGCGAAGTGCTACGGCGGCGATATTTCGCGCAAGCGGAAGCTGCTGGATAAGCAGAAGGAAGGTAAGAAGAAGATGCGGGAGTACGGCAGCGTGGAGATTCCGCAGGAGGCGTTTATCGCTGCGTTGAAGATGGATGAGAATTAGGCCTCGTCCTCAAAGCGGCTCGTAGCATCGCGATCGCGATCGTATCGTTTCGCGAGCGGAAACGGTGGTAGCCAGGACTCGCGGCGGATAGTCCAGAGTTCGTAGGTTGGCCTTAGTTGGTTAGGGGCGTCCAGGGATCCAAGGTTCACTTCGATTTCGTCCGCGCTGCGTGAGAAAACGGACGAGCCGCAGCGGGGACAGAAGAATCGGCCGGCATAATCGCGTGTTTGGCCGTTGATCGTCACTGCCACGTCAGGGAACACAGCGGACGCATGAAAAAGTGCGCCGTGATGCTTGCGGCAGTCGAGACAGTGGCAAATGCCGATCCGGTATGGGCGTCCTGACGCCACAATTCGGACGTCGCCGCACAGGCAACCGCCGGTAAATTGGTCCATGGCTCACGTCTCCTCCAAGTCAAGCGGACGGTACGGCACCTCTGCGCCGATCACCGCCACCCTTACCCCACCGACTCGACTTCGCTTCGCTCGTCTCGCTAGCCGCCCCGCGGGGAGGCGGGATCATGAGGCGAACTTCGCGCGGCATTCGTCGAATGTCATCGTCTTCGCGCGGATGAGGCCCTTCGCGTCCGGGGTGCCGGTCGGGTCGACGAAGATCATGTTGTAGTCGTTGGCTTTGAGGCCGTAGGTGCGGGTTTTCGAGAGGTTCACGAGGCCGACGTCGAAGGTGAAGCTGCGGTCGGCTTCAGCGATCAGCCAGTGGCCGTTCGTGCGGTCGTCGGACATGGTGATCATGCCGCCGGGTGTCAGCGTCTTGTCGAGTGTGGGTTTGAGCAAGACCGCGTTTTCGTTCGGCAGATCCTGAATGCGGTCGAACGTGCGGGTGCGGAAAGCGCCGTCAATCACCAGGTGGGCCGAGACCATGTTGTTGTGGACGTGCGGGATGATCGCGCCGCCCTTGCGCATGCCGAAGAAGCGCAGGAACCACGGGCGTTCGATGCCGGCGACGTTGATCGCCGGCGGGAATTTCGGGTCCTTCGTTTCGGCGAGGTTCGTCGGGAACGTCATCGCCTTGGTCAGGCGGTCGAAGTCGAGGTAGCGGCGGAGCGCGTCGAGACTCACGCCGGTGTTGAGCGTCGCGACCTGCTCCTGCCAACCGACGAGCTGGATTTTTCCGGCTGCGAG
Source organism: uncultured Flavobacteriaceae bacterium (assembly GCA_964638635.1). GTDB lineage: Bacteria > Pseudomonadota > Alphaproteobacteria > Micropepsales > Micropepsaceae > SZUA-430. The sequence continues at coordinate 12,461 of CAZXAQ010000014.1, read as the reverse complement.
GGCGCGGTTCAGGTCGGTCACGTCCTGCGCCCAGCGGTCGAGGTCGGCCGGCGGCGAGGCGAGCGCGCCGGAGGTCATGATCGCCTGCAGCGCGGCGGCGGCGGCGAAGGCTTCGAAGAAGGTGCGGCGGTCGAGCATGCGGCCATGCTAACCACCCTGCCCCGCCTGCGCTAGGCGGGCGTGATCGCCGCCGCTTCGCCGAAGTGGGCCGCCAAATCGCGGAGGTAGGCGTTGATCGTCGCGTCGTGGCCCCACGCGTATTTCGCAGCCACGCGGAATGGCGGCGGTTCGATCCAGCCGTTTTCCGTGATCGTGACGGTGGTGCCTGTGCCGGAGGGTTCGACCACGATGGTCCAGGTTCCGCCGAACATCGCTTCGTCGACAATGGCGCGCACCAGCCGCGTGGGCGGTGCCGACTCCAGCGTCTCGTAGGTCAGCGCGTTGCCGGAGGCGAACGTTTCGCGCCAGACTTCGTGGCCGTTGCGGTCGGCGAGGCGCGCGACCGACTTCACGTCTTTGCGCCAGGCGGCGGCGTTTGCTTCCGTGGCGATCTTGGCCCAGACGGCGTCAGGCGTGGCGGTCTTCAGCACGAGGCGGCGGGCGGCGGTGTGTTCGCGCGCGATGCTGCTTCCGACCGCGTAGAGGGCGGCGATTGCTGCCGCGACCACCGCGAGTACGAACAACGGGATTTTCAGCCACAAGCTCATGTGCGATCTCCGGAGATGAAGCGCAGCGCTGCGTGCGCGTCGGAGATGCGCGCGACCTTCGTGTCTTTGAGGCCCGCTTTGCGCGCGAGCATGATGATGTCGTCGCCGTTCGGTTTCGTGCCTTTGCGGTAGACGAGCCAGAGGGCGGTGCTTGGGCCCAAGGCCTTCGCCGCGGTGTCGATCTGCTTTGCCGCCGTTTCGGGCTCAAGCGTGAGGATGGCGAGCGCTGCGGCGCGCAGTTTTGCCAGTGCGATTGTTGCGCTGTGGTTTGCCTTCGCGTCCTTCGCCAGCGCCTCGTCGACTTCGGCGATGCGTTGTCCAATCGTCAGCACAGCCATGCCCGGTTTGATCCCGAGCTTGTCGGCCAGCGACGGCGGGTTCAGGATTTTCTTCGCCCAACTCGCCGCGTCCTTCGCGCCGAGGTGGAGCGCGAACTTTGCGGTCTTCGTTTCGATCCGAAGTTCGTCGCCGACCGGCGTTGCCTTGCGCACGTCGCTGAGCGGCACGATCAGCTTCTTGCCGCCGCTCAACTGCAGCGCCATCGAGTCGAGATGGGCGCGCACTTTTGCGAACTCCTTGCCGGAAACATAGTCGATCGTTGCTTCGCGGCCCATCGCTAGCTCTCTTTCCGGCGCGCGATGGCGGAGGCGCCTTTGGCGAGAAGCGCCAAGCCTTCGGCGGCGCGGATGCGTTCTTGTGCGGTGAGTTTTTCCAGCGCCCGCGCCACGCGCTTCGCGTCGAGCACGGATGTGTTTGCGATGGCGTCGCGGCCCTTTGCGGTCAGTCGCGGCGCAACGCGGCGGCGGTCTTCCGCGTCCTTCACGCGCTTGAGGTAACCCAGGCTCTCCAACCGCACGAGCGTGGCCGACAGCGTCGATGCGGCGATGCCCAGGTGTTTTGCGAGACGGCCGGCGGACTGCTCATCGCTGGCGTCGAGATGGGCGAGCACCGATGCATCGCGCGAGGAGATGCCGTGCGTGCTGGTGCGGGCGCGCACATGGTCGACGTGGCAGGCGAGATAGACCCGCGGATAGTCGCGTTGGATACGGTAGACGAGGTCGTTCATGGCCCTCATCGTAGCCGGGTGAATTGCTTCGTCAAATCGAAGCAATTCGCTATGCCGCGGGCGCCGGTTCTTCGCGGGTGAAGACGTAACGCGTGTAGAACCAGCTGAGGCCCAAGAGGCTTAAGCCCAGACCGAAGAACGAAGCGACGCGGAGCAGGCCTTCGAGTTCGCGCGCGTCGTAGAGGAAGACCTTGCCCACCGTGAGCAACATGACGGCGAGCGAGGCGAAGCGGATCACCTTGTCCTTCCACGCCGCGCCCGCGACCAGCAGGCCGACGCCGAGGACGAGCCAAGCCGCCGAGTAGGCGTAGACCTCGTTGCTGGTGACGCCGTCGGCGGCGAGATAGGCGCCTTGGAAATATTGGCGGACGCCAAGCGTGATCCAAGTGAACAGCGACACGAGGGCGGCGCCCTTCGCCCAGGGCACGAGCTCCGTGCGGCCCCGGCTTTGCAGCGCTTGCGCGAGAAGGGCGAGCCAGATCACCGGCAGACCGTAGGGCAAGAGCAGCGCGTTCACGATCGGGAAATCGCCGACATTGTGCGGGGCGGCGAGCGGCGAGGACGTCAGGTAGTCGAAGTAGCCCAAGCGGAACACGGCGAACAGCGCTGCCCCAATACCGCAGGCGAACATCGATCGGCGGTTCAGTTGGCGGCCCAGCAGGAACAACGCCACGCCGAAGATCAGCAGCGCGTTCGTGATGACGCCGCGTTCGAGATACGTGCCGGGCGCGGCGAACGCGCCGTCGACGCCGTTGAAGGCTTGGCGGATCAGGTAGTAGCCCATCAGCCCCGCGAAGACGATCACGACGTATTCCAGCGTTTCTGCGACGCTGCTCCGCACGCCGCGCAGCGCTTGGCCGAGCAGCGCGAGCAGGATCGCGGGCAGGCCTAAGTGGAAGACGGGTGCGATCGAGATCGGGATCGAGATGAGGTCGGCCGCTTCCGTGAGACCCGCCGTGAGGCGCGCGGCGTTGCCGAGGAACGTGAAGAGCTGCACGTCGAAGCCGACGATGCGCAGCACGGCGATGCCGGCTGCGACGACGGCGGCGGTCACCAACGTGTCGCGCTTGAAGACTTGCGCAGCGAGCACGAGCGCGATGGCGTAGACGATCTGAGCTTGGCTGATGATGCCGCCTTCGAAGCGCGAACCCGCACCCGCCAGCACTTGCTCCAGCGGGTTGAACGCGTGGCGGATCAGGAAGTAACCCATGAGGCCGACGAGGGCGACGGGTACGTATTCGAGCGTGCGCACGAGCCAGTCGTCGCGCCGGCCTAAGAGCAAGCGCAAGCCCAGCAGGAGCGCCGCCGGGAGGCCGAGATAGAACAGCGGCGACGTCGCGATCGGGAGCGTCACGATCTTCTGGCTGACCTCGCCGAACGCCATCGGCAGCCAGACGTTCGCCAATTGCAGCGGCTGGATGTCGAAGTGGACGACGCGGGCGAGGCCCAAAGCCGCCGCGGCGATGCCGCTGACCGCGATCGCCGGGCGCTTCAGGGTGCCGCCGATGGCCGTGAGCGCGATGGCGTAGGCCAGAATCGCTTGCGAGATCACGGCGCCTTCGAACGGTGTGCCGAGCGTCGCGAACATCTCCGCCGCCGGCCCTTGCGCGTGGCGGATCAGGAAGTAGCCCATGATGCCGACGAGGAGCGCGGCGACGACTTCGTAGCCTTGCACGACGGCATCATCGGCCTTGCGGCGGAGTTGCCAAGCGGAGGCGAGGAACAGCGCTGCCGGAATGCCGAGGTGGAAGAGCGGGGCTTGCGCCATGACCGGCGTCGCCGCGTTGACGACGTGTCCCATCGACGCCGTCACCGCGTATTGCAGCAGTGCCATCGCTTGCGGCAGCAGCGCGACGACGAACAGCATCGCGACCACGGTGGTCGCCGGGCGCAGCACGGCGATGTCGACGCGGGCGGCCACGAACGACACGGCGAGGAGCAGGCCTGCGACGGCGACCGCGAGGTCGTTCGGGTGCAGCTCGATCACCAGGCCCAAGGCCATGAAGGCGATCGCGGTCAACGACAGGTGCGCGAGAAGCGTTTGTGCTTCGGGCACGGTGCGGAAGCGCTGAACCGCGCGGGCGGTGACGAGCGTGAAGGCCGCCGCTGCGAACGTCGTGACGATGCCCCACACGGGCATCTGCGCGATCAGCGATTTCGGCGCCAGGATGCGGATCGCCGCCAGCGTGTCTTGCAAGCGGTAGATGGCGAGGAAGAAGAACGCGAAGGCGCTGACACAGGCCAGGCGCGTCCATTCCAGTTTGTTCTGGGCGCGCCACATCAGCGCGACGCCGCTGACCGCGAAGGTGGCGGCGAACAGCAGGATCAGGCTCGCCAGATATTCCGGACCCTCCGGCTTCCACACGGCGAGCAGCACGAGGCTGACGCCGAGCGAGAGCCACGGCAGGAAGCGGTAGCTCGCCTGATCGCGGGCGGCGAGCGCGATGCTGCCCGCGGTCAGCGCGAAGTAGAGACCCCACTCGACGAGGCCGAAGCCGCTGCGTTCGACCACGACACCCATGAGGACGGTCGCGAGCGCGCTGGTCAGGATCAGGCCCAGCCACGCTTGCGGCGGGCTTTCGCCGGGCTTGGCCGCCGGGTTGACGAACGAGAACGCGGCGGCGCAGAGCAGGATAAGGAAGAGGCCGAGCCACAATCCCTCCCCCGCCACCTTCGGGCCCGCAAGCCAGATGAAGACCCACACGAACGCGGCGCCCAGCGTGGGCCAGGCGAGCCACCACCACTTTTGGCGTCGCACCACGGTGAAGAGCCCGATCGTGAGCGCGATCAAATAGCTGAAGAGTACGGCGGCGTTCGGCGCCGTGGAGCCGACGAGCGCCGGCGTCAGGAAGCCGCCGACCATGCCCAGCATCGCGATCGGCGGGCCTTGGCGCAGCGAGAGGAAGACCGCGAGCGCCGTGTTGGCCGCCATGCCCGCGAACGCCATTGCGGGCGTGATGAAACCGTAGACGGTCGAAGCGGCGAACAGCGTGCCGTAGAGCACGGCGATGCCTGCGCCCGAGAGCGCTTGCGCGATGCGTTCGCCGTTCGCGACCTTGTAGAAGAGCATCGCTTGCGCCGCGATCAGCAGCGCGACGCCGAGGATGCCGGCGAGGATGCAGCGCACGAGCGGGTTTAGGAGACCGGTGTCGATCGAGTACTTCACCAGGAAGATGCCCGAGAGCGCGAGCGCGATGCCGCCGACCCACACTGGCAGGCGCGCGCCGATCTGTTGCTCCCAGGCGATCTTCGGCTTTGGCGGTGCCGGCGGCTTGGGCGGCGGAGGCGGCGGCGCTTGCCGCGCGGCGACGGGCTCGATCTTCGGCGGCGCGGGTTGCGGCCGCGGCGGTTCGACCGGCCTTGGCTGTTCGACCGGCGGCTTCGGCGGTGGCGCGACCGGTGCGGGGCGCGCAGGTTCCGGCGGTAGCGGCGCCGTGCGCATCGACTCCGCCGGTGCCGCGGCGGGTTTGGGCGCTTCGGCGCGGCGCGGTGATTCCGTAGCACCGCCCGCTTGGAGTTGATCTTGCAGCCGCTTCAGCTGCTCGCGAAGGCGGTCGACATCTTCCCTCAGGCGCCAAACGTGGCCGTAGACGATCCATGCCGAGACCAACGCAAGGATTGCCAGAAGTGCTTCCACGCGATCACCCGTGTTGCGCCGGCGGCATTATCTTTGGCCGGCGCGCCGATTGCACGCGGGACTTGCGGTTTCCCGCGCCCCTCGCGCCCACGTTAGGCGGCCGGTGTTGCGCCGGAGATTCACTCCGCGCCGTGCAGTTTCGCGGCCCGCGGTAGACTTCGGACCGCCACTGATTCGCGTGGCCCACGGATCGAGGGGGACTCATCAGATGCTGACCAAAGCTGCCCTGCGCGCGATTTTTCCGAAGGCGCCGGAGGTCGATCTCGATGCGTTCATCGCGTCAGGCATCGAGGCTTTGAGAGATGCCGGCATTTTGGAGATGGCGAACCGGCTGCAATACTTCCTGGCGCAGTTGGGGCACGAGTCGAACGGGCTCACGCATAAGGAAGAGAATCTGAACTACTCGGCGCAGCGTCTGACGGAGATTTGGCCGGGACGCTTTCCGACGCTCGAGGCCGCCAAGCCGTTCGCATTCAATCCGGAGAAGCTCGCGAACAAGGTCTATGGCGGGCGCATGGGCAACACGGAGCCGGGCGACGGGTATCGCTATCGCGGGCGGGGCTACATTCAGCTGACCGGACGCGAGACCTATCGCGAGATCGGGAAGATTGCGGGGCTCGATCTCGAGGGGCAACCGGAGCTTGCGGCGAAGCCCGAGAACGCGGTCAAGATCGCGTGCGCGTTCTGGACGTGGAAGAACATCAACAAAGCGTGCGACGCCGGCGACTTCACTGGCGTCACGCAGAAGATCAACGGCGGCACGAACGGACTTTCCGACCGGCTCGATTGGCTCCGGAAGGTCAAAGCCTTCGTCACCGCGACGACGAATGGCGGCGTTGCGACGCCAACGACCACGCCCGCTACGACCACGACGACAACGCCGGCGAAGCCGAAGCCTTCAACCACGACCAGCACAACAACGACGCCCGCGAAGCCCAAGCCTGCCGAGCAGCCGGAGACGTTGGCGAACAACGCGGTGCTGGAGGCGCAGAAGAAGTTGACGCGGCTCGGCTATTACAAGGGTGTTCTCAACGGCATCTACGATCAGGTGCTGCGTGCCGCGCTTTGGGCGTTCCAAGGCGACGAAGATCTGCCGCAAACCGGGCGGCTGGATTCGCGCACGCGGGCAGAGCTCAACGTCTGACGGTCAGTAAGCTTCGCCGAGTTCGTCACGTTCGCGGAACAGCACAGCAAGGATGACGCCCGTCACGCCGAAGACCGCGAAGGCGGGCCACGCGAGGAAGCTCGCGAGGGCGTCCGTCACAGGCTGCGGCGCGAGGCCCGCGATCCATGCCTGGAAGCTCGCGACACCCGTGGCGGTGAAGAGACCCCACACATCGGCGAGCGAGCGCATATGCGGCTCCTGCCCGCGTTCGAGCAATGTGATGACATCGGCGCCGAGGAGCATCAGCCCCAAGACGATCAGCACCAGTGCAATGAAACGAAACAGCATCGCGAAAACCCCAACTCATTCCCCGGGGTATCGTAGCGATGCGGCGCGAGGCGGACAAGGTTTACGGTCGGCACGCCACCCGGCAAAAGCGGCGGTTTGCGTTAGCGTTAGGCACGCCCGCGGCGCCGAGTACCAGTTCAACGGCTCCGACGTCGGCCTCGAGAGACCCCGGCTCCACCGCCGAATAGGTATTGGACTCAAGAACTGCGTAACCCAACTCGAGCCTCCACCCGCCAACGGCGCACTCGGCAGAATCTACGACTTGATCGCGGAGAGGCCGCCGCTTGGGTTGGGCTCCATCGCCGGCAGCACGACAGCGGTTGCGACACCGATGACGAGGCCGGCGGTACCGCCGCCCAGCGCCCACAGCAGTATCTTCGGGGCGGCGCCGCTTAAATCCGCTGCCGCCTGAGCCGCGAGATAGATCAACGGAAGTGCTGCGGCCCACCCGGCGGCGTTTGCCAACGCCCAGCGCACCCGAGACGAGGTCTTCACCGGAAGCGCCCAAGCTTGACAGCCGCCGAACACGACGCCCGCAATCAAGCCGAACGCCGCGGCAAAGCCGATGACCGCGAGCACAGACGGCTCCGCGGCGCTCGCGGCGGTATTTGCGGTGTCGCGAACGACGAACAAGGGAATGAAACTGCCGATGCCCCATCCGATCAAGCCGGCCGCGATGGTTGCGCCGATGAATCGGGGCGGCACTAGGTCGGCGAAGAACCAGCGCAAGCCGCGCGCTTGCAAGCCGCCCAGCACGAACCCTTCCGGCAGTGCGGCCATCGTCATCAAGAGCCAAACGCCGACGCGCGCCACGATGTTATCCGGCTCGCCGAACGCGACCGCGATCACGCCGTACCAAACCGCTGCAAGACCGATGCCGGCAAATTCGGCGACCGCACAGAGCAAGACCCACCGCGCGAGTTGCCGCCCGACGCCGGCGAGCCCGCGCTGGATGCCGTGCGATGGTGCGTTCGCGTTCATCGTTGTCTGGGACGGCCTCCTCTTCGTCCTCGTCTGCGACGACGTCGAGGATCGCCGCGATCTTCGCGGTCTGCGGATGGCCACCGCGGGCCAAACTTCACCGCGAGCTTGCGGGACACGTTAACCTCGGCCATCGCTGGCCGCGTTGACGCATGTCAAGCTTCACCTGCGGTCCGGCGGTGGATGCGGGATTGCCGGAGCGTTCGGCCGGGCGGACCTCAGCTCTTCAGCGCCGTGCGGACCCGCGAAAATGCTCTCTCGATCTCAAGGCCCAAGCCCCGAAGGGCCGCGCTCACGTCTTTGCTACTGCGCTCGAAGTCGGCCTTTTTCTCGAAGCTGTGCCAGCGCTTTTCGAGGTCCGACCATTCGTCCTTGAGGTCCTTCGACCCTAAGTGAATTTTGAGTTTGATTTCATCATGCATGCGCTTCAGGTCTTGGGTGAATTGGTTGAAATCATTCATGTTTCGAACTCCACCGCGTGAAACCGGGCGGCCTATGATCGTTCAGGCCTGGCGCGCTGCTCTGATGCAGATCAATATTTTCCTATCCGCTCGGCAATAGCTTTCCCCATACGCCGCGGTCCTTCCTTCGTCGCACAAGGAGATCTGTCCATGATCACAACCTCTCGCGTGCTACTCGCCATCGCGCTCGCCCTCTTTTCCTTCGGGCTGCTCGGCTCGGCCGATCAAGTGTCGGCGGCATCGACGGCCGAAGAGTTGAGCCAAGAGGGTCAACAAGCTCTGCAGAAGCTCTACCGTGACGAACCGGCGGCGGAGCAAATCTCGCGTGTGGCCAAAGCCGTTCTCGTGTTTCCGAACATCGTGAAGGCCGGATTCGTTTTCGGCGGATCATATGGCGAGGGCGTGCTGTTCAGGAAAGGATACGAAGACCAATTCTACAACTCCGTGTCCGGATCCTGGGGCCTGCAAGCGGGCGCACAGTCTTACGGCTATGCCGTGTTTCTGATGAACGACAAAGCGCTCAAATATCTCGATCGCTCCGACGGTTGGGAGATCGGGGTCGGACCCACCGTGGTCGTTGTCGATAAGGGCGCCGCGAAGAATCTCTCCACAACGACGTTGAAAGACGACGCCTACGCGTTCATTTTCGATCAGCAAGGATTGATGGCTGGCATCGCCCTCGAAGGATCGAAGGTCTCGCGGCTTCGCCGTTAGGCCTCGGGGGTGACCTGCCACCCGAAGCCCGCAGGGCGTAAAGTGGCGGACAGAGAGAGATTCGAACTCTCGATACCCGTGAAGGTATACACGCGTTCCAGGCGTGCGCCTTAAACCACTCGGCCATCTGTCCGTTCCGCGGCCCAAAGGCCAAGCAGGCGCGGGACTATAGTCGGGGGAAAGGCCGCCGCAAGCCCCCGAATTCCGCCCCTTTGGCTTGCCTTGGCGCAAGGACGGGCGCTGAATCCGCGCCTAGCTTTCCGCACGGAGGTCAGAGCCATGATGAAAGCCACACTTGCTCTCGCGCTTGCGGCCTGTGCCGCGGCGGGACTCACAGCCGCAGACGAGGGGAAGAAGCCCTCTTCGTGCGCGTTCATCCGGTCGATCGATTCTTGGAAGCCGATCGACGCCGAGCACGCCTACATCTACACGTCGCCGCGACGGAAGTTCAAAGTGACGTTTGTCGGGCCGTGCCGGGAACTCAAATGGGCGATCTTCGCGCGACTCGAGTCGCGCCCGGCGGGCGCGGTGTGTTTGTCCTCCGGCGACACGCTGGTCTTCGGGCGCGGTTCGTTGTTTCCGCGCGACCGGTGGGAATTCGAAGAACGCTGCATGATCAGCGCAATCGAACCGATGCCGCTCGAAGCGACGGAAGGCACGCCGCCGAAACCGGCGGAGCCGCCGCCGAACTAAGAGTTCGCCGAGCGACCGCCAACGGCGCAATCGGCTGGTTACTTCAGCCGCGCAGAGTCGCACCGGTTGCCTTGGCGACGGCACCCACGATTTTGCTGGACACTGCTTCGATTTCCGCTTCGTTCAGCGTGCGATCTTTGGGCTGCAGGCGCACGGCGATGGCCAGCGACTTTTTGCCGGGGTCAACGCCTTTGCCTTCGTAGACGTCGAAGATGGTGACGCTTTCGATCAGCGCGCGGTCGGCTGTGGCCGCTGCCTTGATGATGTCGGCGGCGGGGACTTTGGCATCGACCAGGAAAGCGAAATCGCGTTCGACCGCTTGGAATTCCGCGAGGTCGAGTTTCGGCTTCGTCTTCGTTGGCTTTGCCTTTTGCGCGGGGAGCGTTTCGAGCATCACTTCGAACGCGGCTACGGGGCCGTCGAGGTCGAAGGCGGCGGCGATCTTCGGGTGCAGTTCGCCGAAATAGGCGAGCACATTCTTCGGTCCCAAACGCAGTGCGCCGGAACGGCCAGGGTGGAACCAGGCGGGGGCGTCGGCGGTCACTTGCGCGGCGTCGCCGGCGAAGCCGCAGGCTTCGAGGATCGCAAGCACGTCGGCCTTCGCTTGGAAGACGTCGGCGTTCCACGGCTGCTTGCCCCAGTTGCGCGGGCCGCTGCCTACGCGAATGCCGGAGGCGGCCGTTAGCTGTTCGCCGGGTTCGGGGCCGGTGAATTGCGGACCGACTTCGAAGAGGCCGAGGTCCCTTGTCCCACGCGCGGCGTTGCGCTGCGCGGCAGCGAGGAGGCCGGGGAGCACGCTTGGGCGCATTGCGTCGAGGTCGGCGCTGATCGGGTTGGCGAGCAACAGCGCCTCCGGCACGCCGCCGAAGAGCGCTGCTTGCGCTTTCGAGACGAACGACCAGGTCATTGCTTCGGTGAGACCGCGGCTCGCCAGCGTGCGCTTTGCGGCGCGTACGCGCTTTTGCATCGGGGTGAGCACCGGCAACGGCACGGTCGACGCGCGCGGGAGCGGGGTTGAGGGGATTTTGTCGAAGCCTGCGATGCGGACGACTTCTTCCACCAGATCGGCGGGGCCGTGCACGTCGGGGCGCCAGGACGGGACGGCGACGCGCGTGCCGACGACCGCGCGGAAGCCCAGGCGGTCGAGGATCGTCATCGCTTCGCCCGCGTGAATCTTCATGCCGCAGAGTTTTTCGACGAGCGCGGGGTCGAACGTGATGTCGCGCTTCGTGTCGGGTGCGCGGCCGGCGATGGTCATGTCGGACGCTTCGCCACCGCAGAGGTCCAGCACGAGTTTGGTCGCGAGGTCGAGGCCGGGTGCAACGTACTCCGGGTCGACGCCGCGTTCGAAGCGGTAGCGGGCGTCGGAGTTGATGCCGAGTTCGCGGCCGGTGCGGGCGGTGCGGACGGGATCGAAGTAGGCCGACTCGATGAAGACGTTCGTCGTCGTTTCGGTGACGCCGGTGGACTCGCCACCCATGACGCCGCCGAGGCCGAGGACTCCGTTGTCGTCGGCGATGACGCACATTTCGGCGTCGAGTTCGTAGGTCTTTCCGTCGAGCGCGAGGACGCTTTCGCCCTTTTTCGCCAGGCGCGCGTGGATTTCGCCCCTGAGCTTGTCGGCGTCGTAGACGTGCAGCGGACGCGCGCGATCGAGCGAGATCAGGTTCGTGATATCGACGAGCGCGCTGATGGGGCGCAGGCCCACCGCCTTCAGCCGCTGTTGTAGCCACGCGGGCGACGGGCCGTTCTTCACGCCTTTGACCATGCGGCCGGCGAAGACGGGGCATGCGTTCTTTGTCTTGTCGTCGAGGTGCAGGCCGATCGCGACCGTGTTCTTGAAGCGCGGGTTGATCTTGATCGGTTGTTCGCTTTTCAAGTGGCCGATCCCGGCTGCCGCAAGATCGCGCGCGACACCACGCACGCCGGTGCAATCCGGGCGGTTCGGGGTGAGTTTGATTTCGATCACCGGGTCGGTGAGGCCCATGATCTCGGCGAACGGTTTGCCGACGGGCGCGTCGGCAGGCAGTTCGATGATGCCGTCGTGTTCTTGGGAGAGGCCCATCTCGCGTTCGGAGCAGAGCATGCCGTTCGACTCAACGCCGCGGATCGAGGACTTCTTCAGTTCGAGGCCGGTGCCGGGAACCGTGACGCCCGCGTGCGCGAACACGCCCTTCATGCCGGCGCGCGCGTTCGGCGCGCCGCAGACGACCTGCAGCTTTTCTTTGCCGGTGTCGACGATGCAGACGCGCAGCTTGTCGGCGTTCGGGTGTTTCTCGGCCGAGACGACGTAGGCGACGGTAAACGGCGCCAGGTCCTTCGCCTTGTCGTGCACGGATTCCACTTCGAGGCCGATGTGGGTGAGCGTTTCGGCGATCCTCTCGACCGGCGCGTCGGTGTCGAGGTGATCTTTCAGCCAGGAGAGGGTGAATTTCATTGGGCGCTCTCCTGCACTTCAACCCTTAATCCAAGTCCGTCATGGCCGGGCTTGACCCGGCCACCCAGGAGTGCGTGGCCCTGGGTGGCCGGGTCGCGCTTCGCTTGCCCGGCCATGACGACTTTTTTTGCGATGCTGTTTGGGACGTTGCCGCTCATCGGCTGAGCCCTCCGGCGAGCGAGGGCATGTCCAACGCTGCGAAGCCGTAGTGTTTGAGCCAGCGGGCGTCGCCTTCGAAGAAGGCGCGCAGGTCGGGGGCGCCGTATTTCAGCATCGCGAGGCGGTCGAGGCCCATGCCCCAGGCGAAGCCTT
>CAZXAQ010000013.1:0-66127 GCA_964638635.1 uncultured Flavobacteriaceae bacterium | reverse complement strand
GCGACCATTTCGACCCGGAGCAGCTCGAAGAACTCGCCGCCTCGATTCGCGACAAGGGCATCATTCAGCCCATCATCGTCCGCCCCGTGCCCGGCCAAAGCGACGAGTACCAAATCGTTGCCGGCGAACGCCGTTGGCGCGCCGCCCAGAAGGCGCGGCTGCACGAAGTCCCGGTCGTCATCAAAGCGTTTACGGACGCCGAAGCGCTCGAAGTCGCGCTCATCGAAAACATCCAGCGCGCCGACCTGAACGCGATCGAAGAAGCCCGCGGCTACCGCCAGCTGATCGAGAAGTTCAACTACACCCAAGAAGCCCTCGGCCAAACCATCGGCCGCAGCCGCAGCCACATCGCCAACACGCTGCGCCTGCTGCAGCTGCCGCAAACGGTTCAGGACTACATCTTCGGCGGCAAACTCTCGGCCGGCCACGCCCGCACGCTGGTCGGCGCCCCCGACCCCGAGGCGATGGCGAAAGAGCTGATCGAAGGCCGCGCCAACGTCCGCGAAGCCGAAGAACGAAGCCGCAAGGCCAAAGGCAAAAAGAAGCGCACGATCGGCAAAGACGCCGACACCCGCGCCCTCGAACAGTCGATCTCGACGACGCTCGGCCTCAACGTGAACATCGCCCACAAAGGCGACAAAGGCGGCGAGATCCGCATCTCATACAAGACGCTCGAACAACTCGACGACCTCTGCGAAAAACTCGGCGGCCGCCGTTAACGGCGCGCCCTCAGCATCGCGACTTCCGTGAGCGCCTGCTGCGCGATCGCGGCCTCCGGAAACCCGGTGAGCCGCGTCTGCGCCTCGGCCTCGGCCAGCACGCGCATCGCCCGCACCAGCCGCGCATGATCCCAACCTGACAGCTGCGCCTGCATGCGTTGCTCGTAGTAGGACGATCGCCCCCACGACGGCCCGCCGCCCCCTTCGGCAAACGAACCGAGCCGCTGGAACAACCGAAGCGCGGCCCCAACCGCGCCCGTCCACGACACGCTCGACTCGGCGGCCTTCACAATCAGCCGGTCGAGTTTCTTGAGGTCCCCCTCGACCACCGCATCCGCAATCTCGTCGATCTCCACTGCCCCGCTGTCGCCGATCAGCGTCATGGCTTCGCCGCGCGTGAGCTTCGCCCCCTTCTGGGGGGGACCGAGATACGCCGTCAGCTTGTCGAGTTCGCTACGCAACAAGCGCCGGTCCGTGGCGAGGGCATCGGCGAGGTAGGCGAGCGCATCCGCGTCCACCTCCCACCCGGCGCCACTGAGCGTCTCGCGGATGAGCCGCGCCGCGTCTTCCGGCCGGTCGTCGTAGCACTCGATCGCGCCTGCGCCCTTCGCGCCTTCGAACACTTTCCGGAGCGACGAGGTCTTGGTCAGCTCCCCCGCCTCGATCACGACGAACGAATCGCCGACCGGATCGCTCAAGAACCCTTCGAAAAGATCGGCAAGCCCGTCTGTCGCATCGCGCACGCGAACGACGCGCCGCCCGCCAAACATCGAAATCGCCCCCGCCTCATCGCCAAGCCGCGCCGGGTCCTTGCGCAGAACGTCGGCGCCGAGGTCGGCGACCCGAAACGCGTCGCTCATGTCCGGCACGATGGACTTCGCCAGCCGGTCCGCCCGCTCGCGCACCAGCCCGCTGTTCGATCCGAACACAAGCGCCGCCACCCACGCCTTCGGCGGGGCGGCACTCAGCTTGTCTGCATCAGGTGAGGAAACGCGCATTCCTGGGACCGCGGGCGTCCCCGCCCACTCTTCTTGCTGATTCTAAAAGGCCCCAAGAGCGGGCGAAGACGCCCGCGGTCCCAGGGAGTTACGACTTACCGCCGAACCGCTGCTCGAAATAGAGCCCGAGACGTAGGCGAATATCCTCGCCCACTTCGCGCGCCGCACGCTCTTGCGCATCGCGTTCGGCCGACTGCGTCGCAAACTGCGAGTCGGGCGCCACGTTGTAGGCGGCGATCGCGCGCGCGAGGCCCTTGTCCAGCACCTCGTTCGACACCGTATCGCGCAACTCGTAGTGCGCGGTGAGGCGATAGTTGTAGCGCGTGATCTGCGTGTTCGCCTGAATGGCGAGCCCTTCCTTCACGTCCTCAAGGCTGATGGTCAGCTTGTAGGCCGCCGACCCGGGCGTCCCGTCGGGCGTCAGTGCATCCATCAACTGATTGCGCAGATGCACGCCCTGGCGCCCGGGAATGGGCTCCACGAACACCTGGCTGAAATAGGTCTCCATCCCGTCGGGCGTCGTGCCGGTCGCGTACAGCGGCTTGAATCCGCACGCGCTCAAACTGAGCGCCGCGCCGACAACGAAGGCCACGCCAAGAAACCTACTCATGCGCGCTCCACGACAATGTTCGCGATCCGGTTCGGCACGATAATGACCTTTTTGACGCGCCGCCCGTCAATGGCTTTGACGACGGCCTCGCGCGCCAAAACGGCCGCTTCGACCGCTTTCGCATCCGTGTCCTTGGCCATATCGATCTCGTCGCGCCGTTTACCGTCCACCTGAATCGCAATGGTCACAGTGTCCAGCCGCGTGAGTGCCGGGTCCGCCTTCGGCCACGCCGTGTGCACAACCAGGGTTGTATGCCCCAGCATTTGCCAGCACTCCTCCGCCAAATGCGGCACCATCGGATTCATGAGCAGCACCAGCGTCTCCAACGCCTCGCGCAACGCCCAGTGTCCGTCGGCACCCACCGGTTTGTACTCGGTCAGCGCATTGACGAACTCGTACATGCGCGCGACCGCTTTGTTGAACCGGAACTTCTCCAAGTCCTCGGTCACGGCAGCGGTCGTGCGATGCGCGATCTGGCGCAACGCCAAAGCCTCCGCGCCGAACGCCCCCGGCGCCGCCGAACCGGGCGCGGGCAGGGCAGGGGCCGACTCGGTCACGATGCGCCACACACGCTGCACATAGCGCCACGCGCCTTCGATGCCTGACTCGCTCCATTCCGAATCGCGCTCCGGCGGCGAGTCCGACATCATGAACCAGCGCGCCGCGTCGACGCCGTACGTGTCCGCCACCGCTTCGGGCGGCACCACGTTCTTCTTCGACTTCGACATCTTCTCGACCGAGCCGATCGTGATCGGCTGATTGGTCCCGCGTTTGATCGCGATGTCGTCGCGCTTCTCGACGTCCTCCGGCGGCACCCATTTGCCGTCTGGATCCTTGTACGTCTCGTGCGTGATCATGCCCTGCGTGAACAGCCGCAAGAACGGCTCGCTCACACCGGCATACCCCGCCGCGCGCATCGCACGCGTGAAGAAGCGCGAATAGAGCAGATGCAAAATCGCATGCTCGATGCCGCCGATATACTGATCGACCGGCATCCAGTAATCGACCGCCTCGCGGTTCGTCGGCCCCGTCGCCGTGTTGTCGCAAAAGCGCGCGAAATACCACGACGAGTCCACGAACGTGTCCATCGTATCGGTATCGCGCCGCGCAGCCTTTCCGCACTTCGGACACGTCACGTTCTTCCACGTCGGATGCCGCTCCAACGGAGAGCCCGGCTGGTCGAGCGCGGGGTCTTCCGGCAGCGTCACCGGCAAATCCTTATCCGGCACCGGAACCACGCCGCATGCCGCGCAGTGAATCATCGGAATCGGGCAACCCCAAAACCGCTGTCGGCTGACGCCCCAATCGCGCAAGCGATAGGTGATGGTGCCTTTGCCGACACCCATCGATTCCAGCGTCTTGATCACGGCGCGCTTGGCGTCGGGGACGCTCATTCCGTCCATAAAGTCGGAATTGAACAGCCGGCCGTCGCCGACATAGGCCTCGGTCCCGACGCCAAACGTCTTCGGGTCCTCGCCGTCAGGAATCACGACGGGCAGCACCGGCAGTTTGTATTTGCGCGCAAAGTCCAAGTCGCGCTGATCGTGCGCCGGACAACCGAAGATCGCGCCCAGCCCGTATTCCATCAGCACGAAATTCGCCACGTAAACGGGCACGGTTTGCCCCTCGACGAACGGGTGTTTCGCCTTGATTCCAGTGTCGAATCCCATCTTCTCGGCGGTCTCGATTGCCGCTTCGGTCGTGCCGATCCGTTTGCACTCCGCAATGAAGTCGGTCAGCGCCTTGTTCGTTTTCGCTAAATCCTGTGCGATCGGATGATCGACCGAAATCGCGCAAAAACTCGCGCCGAACAACGTGTCCGGCCGCGTCGTGAAAACCTCGAGCGTCGGGTGTTTCGGATCGTTCAGTTTGAACGTGACCCGCGCGCCTTCGGACCGCCCGATCCAATTGCGCTGCATCAGCCGGACCTTGTCGGGCCAGCGATCCAGATCGTCGATCGCGGTCAGCAACTCCTCGGCCATATCGGCGATTTTGAAGAACCACTGCGTCAGCTTGCGCTGTTCGACCAACGCGCCCGAACGCCAGCCTCGTCCGTCGATCACCTGCTCGTTCGCCAGCACCGTGTGATCGACCGGATCCCAGTTCACGTTCGATTCCTTCCGCGCCACGAAACCCAGGCGATGGAAGTCCAAGAACATCTTCTGCTGATGTTTGTAGTAAGCCGGGTCGCAGGTCGCGAACTCGCGGCTCCAATCGATCGACAAGCCCAGCAATTTCAGCTGCGACTTCATCGTCTCGATATTGGAATAGGTCCACTTCCCCGGATGAACCTTCTGCTCCATCGCGGCATTTTCCGCGGGCAAGCCGAACGCGTCCCACCCCATCGGATGCAACACGTTGAACCCCATCGCCCGCTTGTAGCGCGCGACGACGTCGCCCATCACATAGTTGCGGCCGTGCCCGATATGGATCTTCCCCGAAGGATAGGGAAACATCTCGAGCACGTAGTATTTCGGTTTCGAGTGGTCGATCTTCGCTTGGAAGACGTTGCCGTCAGCCCATTTCTGTTGCCACTTGGGCTCGATCTCGCGGGCATTGTAGCGCGACATTTGAAATCAATCCGTTCGTCTGATGGTGAGGGACACTATCAGCGCACGCCAAATACCGAGCTAGCGGCATCCGGCCGCGCCCTGTCGCCAATTCGGCAATGACTTTGAGAAGAACTACTCGCCGGCTTGGATCTTGAGCGCGCGCGCCTTGTTCAAGATGAGGTTCTCAAGCTTCGTGACCGTTTCCGGATCGACGGTGGCGTCGACCCAGTTTCCGGACGAATTCTTGGCCTCCTTGAACACGGAGACACGAAGGGCGTCGGCCCTAAGTCGGGAGTCGAGAATGAAGACCGCAACGCGCAACCGCTCGTTCGGCGTTGCCGCCGCCGTATACCAACCGGTTTTGATCGTGCCGCCGAACGGATCGGTCTGTTCCATCGGCATGAACGAGAGCGCATCCAAGCTGGCGCGCCACAGATAGGCGTTGACGCCCACGCCCTTCTTGTCGGACGCGCCGCCGCCGAACCAGCCGCCGGAGCTGTCCGCCGTCTTCGTTGACGCTGGCGGCGCTTCGATCGTGGCCTTGGGCTTTTCTGGGTCCGAGCCGCCACAAGCGGTCAGCAACAGGGCGGCGCAGGCAACACTCAGATACTTGGAGATCATGGGGCGCAACTCGAAACCAAAAAAGTGGAGCGGGCCGCTTTATACGCGAACGGCCGCGCGCCCGGCAATCGTCACGGGCATTGGCGAACCCGCCAGGCCGCAAATTTGTGCGCCTTCTATGGTCAAAGACACACGCTCACGTGGGTCCTGCACACGCCAAGTTGCAGGCGTGCGCGCAACACCGAAGTGTCGAATGCGCCTTTCGGCGGCTAAGCGCTTGACCGACCTGGGCAAAACACCGATGACTTTGCGTTCGGGGGAAAGTTCGATCCACTGGGCGAAGTGAAAGGTCAGTTCATGAAGTCGTGGCGTGCCCTTACGGCGGCATCCTTCCTCGTGCTTTGCGGCCAAGCGTCCGCCGACACCTCGTTCGATTGGGGCGGGCAGGGCAACTTCTCGGCCTATGGCATCGACCAGGACGACATCCCCACCGGCGACGTGAACAACTTCGGCTTCGCGGCGGAAGGCAAGGTTTGGGGTCGCGTAAAGCTCGTCACCGACAGCGGATTCGAGTACGGCGCGCGCGCACAGCTGCGCTTCCAGTCGAGCGAGCACGAGTTCTCGAACGACTTCATTCGCGGCGCGCCGGATTTCGTCGACGAAGTCTGGATCTACGCCCAGACTGTCTTCGGCGGGCTGAAGATCGGCCTCGAAGACGGCGCCGCCGACAGCGCGGGCATCTACGCGCCGGCGGTATCCGACCTAAATCGCATCGACGACGCACGTGCATTCCCGTTACAAGATCCGCGGGCGCCGGAGTACACGGCCTTTGCGCCGAATGGCGCGCACCTGCGTACGGACCTGAATGCCTCAGGCGATGCGCTCAAGATCATCTACACGTCGCCGCGCCTGATCGGCGTTCAGGTGACGGGTTCCTACACGCCCGACCTTCGTCGCGGCCTCGACGAATTGTTCGACAGCGCGAATTCGGTCAACCGCCAATCCGATATTTGGGAAGTGGGTCTGAACTATCAGGGCTCGCTCTCCAGCTTCGATGTCGGCTTCTACGCGGGCTACGTCACGGGATCGAACGACGATCCCGCAGCGATCACGCGGCAGGTGGTCGCCAATCTCAGCGGCCCGATCGTATCGTTCACAAGCGACACGTTCGTTCCCGACGACCTCGAAGAATGGGGTGCGGGCGCGCAGGTCGCCTATGAAGGTTTCAAAATCGGCGGGTCGTATCGCTCGACCAACATCGCGGGCGGCGCCGGCCTCATCGATCGTAAGCTCGGCGGCCTCGCGAACGGCTGCGTGCAAATTGCGGGCTGCGTGTTGCCTGACGCGCGCACGGAGATTTGGGGCGCAGGGATCACATACGAAACCGGACCGTGGCAGTTCGGTGTGAACTACGCGACGCTCGATGAAGAGCTACCCACGTTCACGACGATCCTGCCCACGACGAAGCACAACCTGTCGCAAGAAGCTGAAAGCTGGAGCGGCGGGATCGCCTACGAGTTCGACGAAAACGTCCGCATGGGCTTGGGCTACCAGCACTACGAGTTCAACGGGCCGGCCAAAGCGTGCGTCGCACTAGCCTGCGACACGCTTGACGCCAACCTCGGGTATTTCGAGACGTCGATCACGTTCTAGGCGAAAATCGAAGCGCTGCGGCCATTTACCTAGGTTTTACAGCAGCGCTTTACGCCCATGGGGCAGGATTGCAACTTGGGCGCGGGGGCGATTCGGAGTTAGTTTCGCCGCCTGTGCCGTGTTGAGGGGTTTGCCATGTCGCGTTTGCTGAGCGTTGCTGCTGCAGCACTTGTACTGACCACGGCTGCCCAAGCTGAGGACGGCCTCGACCGCTTGATCTTGAAGTTGAACGGCCACGTCACGGGTGTCGGCGCCGTCGTCGATCAGTCGACAATGGGCGACCTCGACAGCGTCGTCGGCGCCGTCGACACGGGCCTGTTTGGCTCGGCGATCCTGCCCCTGAACGGCGGCGGCGAAATCGGCGCCCGTGTTGCGCTGGATCTCGACTACTCGACCCACATCGATTCCTTCCTAAACGACGCGGGCCGCGGAGACGTTCTGGACGAGGCTTGGCTCTATTGGGATAGCCGTTTCGGCCGCCTCCAGCTGGGCTTGATGGACGGCGCCGCGGACGTACTCGGCGTCACCGTTCCCTCGGTGAACTCGGCGATCCGCGTCGATAACCCAGAGGTCTTTCTGCTCGCCTTCCCGTGCCAGAATCCGTTTTGCTCCAACACGTCGGGTGGCCCAGGATCGCTGTTTAGCCCGAACGGTATGCAGTTGCGTTCGGACATCCACGGCTCGGATAACTTTCTGAAGATCATGTACGTAACTCCGGTGTTCGACGGGATACGCATTGCGATCTCCTATACGCCGGACGGAACGCGCAACCTCGGCGATGTGTTCGGCAACGACGAGCCGAACGAGCAGGGCAACATCATCGATGTTGCGGCCAACTATGTCGGCACGCTCGGCAATGTCGATCTGGCCATGAGCATCGGTTACGTCTTCGGCGACAACCGTGACAACCAAGACGTGACGTTCTACGACGACCTCGAAGACTTCGGTGCGGCGATCAAACTCGGTTACCAGGAATGGACAGCGGGTGTGGCCTATCGCCAAACCAACGTTGCCGGCGGCGGTCCCGTGATTCAGCATCCGGTCCAAGCGAACGTGCTCGTTGACGAACTCACGGAGTACTGGTCGTTTGGTTTGATGTACGAAAGCGGACCCTGGGCGGCGAGCGCCAACTACATCACGGCGACCGAAGGGGTCGCCTTCAGCGTCCGCGATCAAGAAGGGTCCGGCCTGCAATTCGCGCTGGGCTACACAATCAACGAGAGTTGGCGCGTGTCGGGCGGCTATCAACGCTTCGAGTTCGAACGCTCAACGGGTGGCTTCTGCGGGTTCTTTGGCTGCGACACGCTGGATGCGAACGTGGGCTACATCGAAACATCGTTCAACTTCTAACCCACCCGCCAATCAAACCAATGCCGACGACCCGGTGCGCCAACAGCCGCCGGATCGTTTTCGTTTCCATGCCCCCCAGCGCATAGACGAAGCGCCCCTCCCGCGCCATGGCGGCAAACCTCACCGCGCCGAGCGCGGCGCGCTCCACGTGGCTTGCCGTGGCGAAGACCGGCGAGACGAAGACAGCGTCGGCGTCTCTTGCGCGCCGTATGGCCGCCGCATCGTGCGCCGAGCTTGTGACGAGCCACCGCCGGTTCCGAGCCCGCACGCCGGGCAATTTCGCAATCCGTTTCTCCGGCAGGTGAACGCCGTCCGCTCCGACCCGCTGCGCCAAGGCCGCGTCGTCTGCGATCAGCAACGCAACGCGTCTCGTCCGGCAAATCGGTTGCAGCTGCCGGGCCAACCGCTCCCGGTCCGCCGGATCGCGATGGCGCACGACAACGGCACTGCCGCGCGGCAAAGCGGCGGCGGCCGCCGCCCAATCCGCCACGCGCATATCGTCGGTCATCAGAACGACCGCAGGCAACGCCCGCCCGCGCGCATGGCGCATGTTGAGCGCCCGCGCTTGGCGTGCAAGTTTGGCCTGTGCCTCGTTCATCCCGCTCCGCATGACCGCGACCTTATCAGCCGACACCATTGCCGCGAACCTCCGCGACGTCCGCACCCGCATCGAAAAAGCGGCGGCAAGCGCCGGCCGTAAAGCCGCAGAGGTAACGCTGATCGCGGTAACCAAGACGCACGACGCAGCGGCCGTCGAAGCGGCTATCGCCGCCGGTCATCTGGCGTTCGGCGAGAATCGTGTCCAGGAAGCGAAGGCGAAGTACCCGTCACTGAAGGCCGCGCACCCGAGCCTCGAGTTGCATCTGATCGGTCCGCTGCAATCGAACAAGACGCGTGACGCGGTGGCCCTCTTCGACGCAATCCACACGCTAGACCGCGACAGCCTTGCAGAAGCGCTGAGCGCCGAATTGAAGCGCGCCAGCCGGACTGTGAAACTATTTGTCCAGGTGAACACCGGCGAAGAGCCGCAGAAAGCCGGCGTCGCGCCGCGCGACACACTGGCTTTCGTCGACAAATGCCGCACGATGCACGGTCTCACCGTCTCCGGCCTTATGTGCATCCCGCCCGCGGACGAAGAACCGTCGCCGCATTTCGCGTTGCTGCTGAAGCTCGCCCGCGACGCGGGCCTTAGAGAACTCAGCATGGGCATGAGCGGCGACTACGAAATCGCGATCGGCTTCGGCGCGACGCACGTGCGTGTCGGCACGGCGATCTTCGGCAGCCGCACTTAGGTCAGGTGCCCGGCCTTCGCCTTCTTCGTTGCGAGATAAGCTTCGTTGTGCGGGTTCGTCGGAAAGCTGTGCGGCACGCGCTCGACGACATTGATCCCGAACCGCGAGAGTGCCGCGACCTTGTCCGGATTGTTCGTGAGCAGCCGCACCGAAGAGAACCCGAGATAGGTCAACATCTCCGCCGCGGCCGCAAACTCGCGCTCGTCCGCCTCGAAGCCCAAACGCTGATTGGCCTCGATCGTGTCGAACCCTTGGTCCTGCAGCTCATACGCCTTGAGCTTGTTGATGAGCCCAATCCCGCGGCCCTCTTGCGCGAGGTAGAGCAAGATCCCATGCCCGGCCTTTCCGATCGCCGCAATCGCGCCGCGCAGCTGATCGCCGCAATCGCATTTCAGCGAGCCCAAAAGATCGCCCGTCAAACACTCCGAATGCAGCCGCACCAGCGCGGGCCCCGGCGGCTCCGGCGAGCCGACGATCAGTGCCAAATGCTCCCGTCCGCCGTTCGTCGGCCGGAACGCCAACACATGCGTATCCTCCGCGCCCGCAAGCGGCAGCCGCGCCCGTGCGGCAACCTTGAACGAGATCGGCGCTTCAAACTTCGCGATCTCGCCCGCGGCGACAAGAGGTATGCCCTCGCGCGCTGCGAGCCGCTTGACGGCCGCGCTCTTGATCGGCACCTCCACCACGGCCGGAAGAAGCTCGGCGATCTTCGCAAGCTTGATCGCGGCTTTGGCGGCGCCGGGCAGGGGCTCACGCAGCGCCTGCCACGGCCCCATCATCGGATCGCGGAGATCGCGCGTCGGGTCGGCGAGCGCCTGCGCCGCGCGCGCAGCGTCCACGCGCGGCAGAGGCACCGCGACCACCTCGTCCGTATAGAGACGAATCTTGAGCGTTGCGGCGCGATGGTGGGTCAAAAGAACCCGTGGTTGTGTCCCCGACCACATCGCAAGAGCGTCCAAAGTCGCGGGACACGCAAGCTCAGCCGCCACCACAAGCGAGGCGGAACCCTTGGGCGGCAAAACAAGCACAGGCAAGCCGCGCCGAAGCTCAGCCGAAGCACGATCGACCGCGACCGCAGCCCCAAGCATGCGCTCGGCCAGGGTCGTTTTCGCGTTCACAGTTCCGCGAGCGCGCCTCTTCGGCCTTTTGCGCGCTATCAATTTCATGCCTCTCCCGCTCTCGAACAAGGACCTGCTATAGCTTAGACAGAGACCCTCGCAAATCATGGCCTTAAGAGACCAATGACCACGCCCCGCCGCGTTCTCCTCGTCGACGACGACAACGCCCTCCGCGAATCCCTAAAGGAACAGCTGGATTTGCTGTCGGAATTCATCGTCGCCGACGCGGCGACGGGCGCCGCCGCGCTTGAGAAGGCCAAGGCGGAGCTACCCGATTTGGTGATCCTGGACGTAGGCCTGCCCGACCTCGACGGCCGCGAAGTCTGCCGCCTGATGCGCAAGGGGGGCGTGCGCTGTCCGATCATTATGCTGACCGGCCACGTGGCGGAATCCGACGAAGTCTTCGGCCTTGAAGCAGGCGCGAACGACTACGTCACGAAGCCCTTCAAGTTCGCAATCCTGCTCGCCCGTATACGCGCGCATTTGCGCAGCCACGCACAAAGCGAAGATGCTGTCTTCAAGATCGGCCAATACGCGTTTCGCCCGTCGGCAAAACTCCTCACGGGCCCGAACAACACGAAGGTCCGCCTCACCGAAAAAGAAACGTCGATCCTGAAATTCCTCTACCGCGCTGGCGACAAGGTCGTGGGCCGCGAAGTGCTGCTGCACGAGGTGTGGGGCTACAATCCCGCGGTCACGACGCACACGCTCGAGACCCACATCTACCGCTTGCGCCAAAAGATCGAAAACGATCCGACGCATGCGAAATTGCTCGTCACCGAAAGCGGCGGCTACCGCCTCGTGCCGTGACCCAAGACGCGCTCGACCTCGCCGAGCGTTTTTTCAGCGCGGTTGAACGCGGCGACATCGAGGCCGTAAAGGCGATCTACGCGCCCGACGCGCGCATCTGGCACAGCCACGACCTGAAGGAACAAGCGGTCGAAGAGAACCTGCGCGTCATGGCCTGGATGGGGCGTAACCTTAGCGGCCGCCGCTACCGCGTTCACCGCCGTGTCGCGATCCCCGGCGGCTTCCTCCAGCAACACACGCTCGAAGCCGTAACGGCCGGCGGCCCCTTCTCCATGCCCGCCTGCATCATCGTGGAGGTCAGGGACGGCCGCATCGCCCGGCTTGAGGAATACCTGGATTCCGCCCGCGTGGCCGAGCTTGGCCGCCTGACGAGCGGCAAAAACGCCACGGATGCCGGTTCCAGTCGAAACCCCCTTGAAACCTGACGAACGACCTATTATACACTTCACACTATGATCTGATTACTCATGGGGAGCACCTATGACCAGCTTGATCGCAAAGTTCGTGTTGGCAGCCGCCCTGGCTGTCGCCTCCGGCTTCGGGCTCATTGGTCTTTCCGGGATGATCATCTTCGCGGACCTGAAGGCGCCTCAGCCCGCCTCGGTCCTGCAAACCCAACCGCTGAGCAGCGGCACACAGCCGTTCACAGGACGATAATTTCATGAGCTTCCTCGTCAAACTCGGCGTCGTCAGCGTGGCTGTCGGCGCCGGCAGCCTTGCGACCATGAGCCAGGTTCAAGGCCGCATGGAAATGCCAGCCCTCGCCGGTCTGACAAATCTTCTCGCAACCGGTCCGTCCGTTACCGGAAAGGCGGGCCCGGTCGATCAATCCTATTCGGTTCGTCGCGTCCGCATCGACAATCTGGTCGCCCAAGTCGAACTGATCACCGTACCGCAGCCAGGCCCCGTCCGCGTGCAAGCGAGCGGCAAGCCCGAGACCATGAAAGAGTTCCATGTCCGCAGTGTCGGCGACGAACTCGTAATCCGCCTCGACTCGGATGAAGAAGAAGCTTGGTTCCCCTGGAACCTGTTCAACATGTGGTCGCGCGATCGCAAAGCGCAAGATCTGCAGGTGCGCGTCACCGCCCCGGTCGGCACGCCCTACGACATCGACGGCATCATCGGTCAGGTGAATGCGGGCGACTTGGACGCGCCCTTGCGCATCGAAGGTCACGCCGTAAAGGCCCGCTTTGGCCGCGTGCAAAACGCCAAGGTCTCGATCGCAGGCTCAGGCCGTATTGATCTCGGCGCCGTCAAGGAAACAATCGACATCGAAGTCGCGGGCTCCGGCAACATATCCGCCGCCTCCGCGCAAGCGGCCGAGATTGAGATCGCCGGCGGCGGTGGCGTCACCTTGGGCCCGCTCACGGGCGGCCTGTCGGCTGAGGTTGCGGGCTCGGGCGACATCCGCGTGGCGCAGATCAACGGTCCCGTCGAACTCGAGATCGCGGGCTCCGGCGGCGTCTTGATTGAGGGCGGCCAAGCGACGTCGTTCTCGGTTCAAATCGCAGGCTCGGGCGACGTCATGTTCAAGGGCCACGCGGTCAATCCGCGCGTCGAGATCATGGGTTCGGGCGACGTCACGGTCGGCTCGTACTCCGGCAATCTCGATGAGGAAATCGCGGGCTCCGGCAACTTCAAGGCGCTGAACCAAGGTCAGCCGGCGCCGGCAGCTCCAACGCCGCCCGCACCTCCGGCCCCGCCGAAGAAATTCTGAACTACTCGTAGCGCAGGGCCTCGATCGGATCGAGGCCCGCCGCGCGCCGCGCCGGGAAGAAGCCGAACACGATCCCGACCGCCGCCGAAAACGCGAACGCCACAACGACTACCCAAGGACTGAGCACGAACGGCACGCTAATCGCGTAGGCGATCGCGGCCGACCCCGCGAGCCCGAGGCCCGCGCCGATCAAGCCGCCGACGCACGACAACAACACGGCCTCGATCAGGAACTGCAGCAGCACGTCACGCTCAAGCGCGCCGATCGCAAGACGGATCCCAATCTCGCGCGTCCGCTCCGTCACGGAAACGAGCATGATGTTCATGATCCCAATCCCGCCGACCAGAAGGCTGATCGCGGCAACGGCCGACAAGCCTGCCGTCAGAAGAGCCGCCGTCGAGTCGACGAGGCTCGACACCGACTGCAAATCGCGGATGAAAAAATTGTCCTGCTCGCCCGCCCGAATGCGCCGCCGCTCCCGAAACAGCACCGCAATCGCTTCTTGCACCGGCTTCACTTGTTCGGCACTGACCGCCGATAGCTGAATCTGCTGCACGTCGTCGTTGCCAGTCATGCGCCGCTGCACGGCAAGGATCGGCATCAAAATCGTGTCGTCCTGGTCCTGCCCGAACGT
Organism: uncultured Flavobacteriaceae bacterium; assembly: GCA_964638635.1. Lineage (GTDB taxonomy): Bacteria > Pseudomonadota > Alphaproteobacteria > Micropepsales > Micropepsaceae > SZUA-430. The sequence goes on along the minus strand of CAZXAQ010000013.1, from coordinate 52,113 downwards.
GGACTGACCCTTCGCGGCCAAAACGGCGATCACCTCGCACGACGTAGTCTGCCCAAGCCGGATCGACGCCCCAAGCGGGTTCTGCTGCCCGAAGAGTTCCTTGCGCGGCGTTTGACCCAGGATGCAAACCGCACGTCCGCCGCGCTCTTCGCTCTCGCTGAACGGCCGCCCCAGCGCGATGCCCCATTCGCGCACCGTCATATACGCGTTCGTCGTGCCGTTGACCGCGACCTGCCAGTTGTTCGAGCCGTAGACCGCCTGCGTCTGCTTGATCGCCGACGGCGCGACAGCCAGAACGCCTTGTATCTCGCGCTCGATCGCATGCGCATCGTCCATCTTGAACGGCGTTTGCGGTGTGGCGGGCCCCGCGCGTTGCGGCGTGAACGGCACAACAAACAACAGATTCCGCCCCATCGATGCGATGTCGGCGGTCACCTTCATCGTCAGCCCCTGGCCGAGCGTCACCACGGTCACGACCGCCGCCACACCCACGATGATGCCGAGCGTCGTGAGCAGCGACCGAAGCAGGTTCGCTCGCAACTCCCGCCATGCAAGCTGGAGGGTGGTCCAGATCATTCGGCTGCCTTTTGCGTCAGTGTGTCCGACGCGATCTTGCCGTCACGGAACCGGATTTGCCGCTTCGCGTAAGCCGCAATGTCTTCCTCATGCGTGACGAGCACAATCGTGATCTTGCGCCGCGTGTTCAAATCTTCAAGCAGCTTCATGATTTCGTGACTGCGCGACGAGTCGAGGTTGCCGGTCGGCTCGTCGGCGAAGATCACCGCGGGCTCCGTCACCAACGCGCGCGCAATGGCGACGCGCTGCTGCTGCCCGCCCGACAGCTCCGACGACGTATGATTGGCGCGGTCGCCGAGCCCGACAAGGTCGAGCGCCTTCAAGGCCTGGGTCTTGCGCACCGCCGCAGGCTCGCCGCGATAGATCAACGGCAGCTCCAGGTTCTCGCGCGCCGTCGTGCGCTTGAGCAGATTGAACCCCTGAAACACGAAGCCGATATAGTTGCGCCGGAGAAGCGCGCGCTGCGACCGCGACAGCGTCCCGACATCGATGCCGCGGAAATAGTACTGACCGCTCGTCGGCGTATCGAGACAGCCGAGGATGTTCATCGCCGTCGACTTGCCGGAGCCCGACGGCCCCATGATCGCGACGAACTCGCCGTCGTTGATCGCAAGGCTCACCCCGTCGAGCGCCCGGACCTCGGTTTCGCCCTTGCCGTAGATTTTCGAGACGCGGTCGAAACGGATAAGCGGCGCGTCGGCCATGGCGCTACTTCTGCCCGTTGCGCGCGATATCGAGAATGAACTCGTCCCCCGCCTTCACGTTCGCGCTGGTGACTTGCGTACGCCGCCCGTCGGTGATGCCGAGCGTCACGTCTTGCGAGGCAGGCTTGCCATCCTTGCCCAGCGTCCACACCTGGCCCTTGCCGGTCGCGATGGGGTCCGCAGGTGCGGTGGTCGCCTGTGGGATCATGCCCGCCGGCGGCGTGTCCGCTTGCGGCGTGAAGCGCAAAGCGCCGTTCGGCACGCTCATCACGTTCTCCGCGACCTTGACCGTGATATCGGCCGTCGCCGTCATGCCGGGCTTCAAGAGCCCCTTCTCGTTCTCGACGCTCAGAACGCCCTGATACGTGACCACGTTCTGAATCGTCCGCGCCGCATTGCGAAGCTCGACGACTTTCGCGTTGAACGTCTGCGCCGGATAGGCGTCGACCGTGAACGTCGCTTGCTGGCCGACCGCAACCTCGCCGATATCTGCTTCGTCGACATCGATCGTAAGCTCAAGCTTCTTGAGGTCCGACGCGATGACGAACAGTTCGGGCGTCTGGAACCCAGCAGTCACCGTTTGCCCGCGCTCGATCTTCCGGTCGAGCACGATCCCGTCGATCGGCGACCGGATCGCTGCCTTGGCAAGGTTCGCTTCCGTTTGATCTGCTTGTGCGCGCGCCGTGTTCAACGTGGCCCTGAGCGCATTGCGTGAAGCAAGCGCCGCGTCATAGATCGACTGCGACGCAAAACCCTTCGCGCGCAGCTCGGTCGCCCGCCGCAAATCGTTTTCCGCCTTCGCCAAATTGGCTTCCGCCTGCGACACGCTCGCTCGCGCCTGCACCGCGCGCGCTTTCAGCTCGTCGGTGTTGATGCGCGCGATGACCTGTCCCTTGGTCACGCGGTCGTTGAAGTCGACATAAATCTCGTCCAGACGCCCCGAGACTTCGGCGCCAACCGTCACCTTGTCGATCGGCTGCAGCGTTCCAGTCGCTGTCACCAAAGCCCGGATCGTCGCGATCTCAGCCTTGCCGTTGACGTACTCGGTCTTCTTCGCGGGCGTGAGCACCCACCACGCAATCAGCGCGAGGACCAGAAGCGCAATCGCAATCACCCACCAGCGCCGCCACCACGGCTTCGCCGAGCGCCCCACCCCAAGCGTTTGCTCGATCTCACTCGCCGCGGTCGCCCGCTGTGCACTTACATCGTTCATCGCACCAATACGCCAGCAAACGCCGTGCCCCAGGGAGGGCCCACCCTATATAGGAGCGCGCCACATTGCTTCAAACAGCTGTTGGGTTACAGAAGTCACGTTCGCGTTAGTTAATGCGAATACGGATCAACCGCGTCGCGCAAGCCGTCGCCGAGCACATTGAACGCCAGCACAACCAGGACAACCGGCGCGAGAGGGATCAAAAGCCACGGATAGAGCTCAACAGCGCTGATATTCTGCGCCTCATTCAACAGAACGCCCCAGCTGACCACGGGCGCTCTCAAGCCCAACCCTAGGAATGAAAGCGCGGTCTCGCCCAAGATCATCCCAGGTATGGCAAGTGTGACACTCGCAATCAGATGCCCGGAAAAATTCGGTAGCATGTGCCGGAACAGCACCCGCACGCGGCTGGCGCCAAGCAGCTCCGCCGCAACCACATAGTCCTCTTCGCGAAGCGACAGAACCTTCGCGCGCACCGCGCGCGCAAGGCCCGGCCAGTCGAGCAGCCCCAAGATCAGCGTGATCCCGAAATAGACCCACACCGGCGACCATGTCGCCGGCAACGCCGCCGCAAGCGCCATCCAAAGCGGCAGCTCCGGCAATGCGCGCAACAGTTCGATCAGCCGAAGCACGGCGGCGTCGAACCATCCGCCCAAATATCCGGCAAGTCCGCCGAGCAAACAGCCCAGCACAAAACTGAGCGCAACGCCCAAGAGACCGATCGTCAGCGAGATGCGCGCGCCGTACATCACGCGGCTGAAAATATCCCGCCCCAACCGATCCGTGCCGAATATGTAAAACCCGGTTCCGTCTTCCGCCGGACAAACCAAGTGAAACCGTGTCTCGAACAAACCCCAGAACCGATGAGGGTCGCCGTCACATATGAATCGGAGCTTTTCGACACGTGTCGTATCGACCGAATAGGTGCGCGAAAACGTGGTGAGGTCCATCTCGGATTTCATCCGATAGACAAACGGCCCCACAAACGCACCGTCATGAAACCAATTGACGTCCGCCGGCGGCGCATACAGCGCCTCGTTGTTCCGCGTCTCGGGCGCGTAGGGTGCTATCACCTCCACGAACGGCAGCATGCCGTAGAGCACCGCCAAAAACACGAAGGCCAAGAACGCACCCTTCCTAAGCCACAACCGGTCCAGGAAGGTGGGGCGCTCGAGCTTTGCCAGCGTGGCCTCGTCGATCGCCGTCATCGCGCAACCCCTTGGCCGAGCCGCACACGCGGATCGATGAAGCCGAGCAGCAGGTCCGAAACGACCGTCCCGACGAGCGTCAAGATGGCGGCAAACAGCAAAATGAACCCGGCCAGGAACTGATCCTGCGCCTGCAGCGCCCGGACCAGAATCGGCCCGACTGTTGGCAGACCCAACACGACGGAGACAATCACCGATCCCGAAACCAGCGACGGTAACAGATTGCCGATATCCGCCACGAACGGGATCAGTGCCATCCGAACCGGATATCGCAGCAACAGCCGCGTCTCGCTGACGCCGCGCGCCCGCGCGGCCACGACATAGGGCTTACGCAACTCGTCGAGCAGATTGGCGCGCAGCCGCCGGATCATCGACCCGACGCCTGAGAACGCGATGATGATCACCGCGATCGTCACATGCGCGAGCATGGATTGAACCTTCGCCGGCGACCAGTCGGCCTCCGCATATTGCGGATCGACGAGCCCCCCGATCGTCACGCCAAACCACGCGTTCGCATAGACAAGCACGACAAGCGCGAGCAGGAACCCGGGCGTCGCCATCGCGAAATAGGCAAACCCCGCAATCGCGTAGTCGCGCAGCGAATACTGCTTGGCGGCGGCGATAATCCCGAGCGGCAGCGCAATGAGATAAATCGCGAAAACCGCAAGAACGTTCACGAGGATCGTCGGTCCGAGCGCGTAGCCCACGACATCGGCCACCGGCTTCTTGAACTCGAACGAATAACCCCAATCGCCCTGCAACAGGCCCGAATACCCGCGCGGCCCCTCGGCCACGCCGAGCCACACGAGGAACTGCTCGATGACCGGCTTGTCGAGACTGTATTCCGTGCGCAGATACTCGGCTTTCGCCGCACCCGTCGCGTCGCCTTGCGCCTTCAACTGCACGATCTCGTTCGACAGATAATCGCCCGGCGGCAGCTGAATAACGAGGAAGATGAGCGCCGCGATGATGAACAGCGCAAACGCCATCAGGATCAGACGCTCGGCTGCGTAACGCAGCATCATCCCCCCGCGGAAGAAATCATTGGGCGAACCAGAACTCGTCCATCCGGTACATGCCGAACTGGGCGCCCGGGTCCCACGAGAAGATGCCCTGCGCCGGGACATTGCGCAATTTCGCATTGACGACGATCGGCTGCATCACGCCCGAAACCGTCCCCACGATGAATTGCTGTTCAGCGTGAATGGCGAGCATCCGCTCCCACGCAGCTTTGCGCTCCGCCGCGGTCTTGGCGGCATTCCAAGCGGCGTCGAGCTTCAACAGTTCCTTTGCGGCCGGCAGTTCGGGCGCCTCGCCCGCTTTACCATTCGTCTCGAAATAATTGCCCCACTTCGGCCAAATCAGCGTGTCCTGCCGCGTCGGCGCGAGTTCGGCCGGGCTGATGTCCGCCGTCGGAATGCCGGTATCCCACCCGGACCACACCGTCATCATTGCCTCGCCCGAGTAGGCGCGGTTGCGCATGATCGTTCGGTCTGAAGGTTTGATCACGAGCTTGATGCCGAGCGCCTTGTAGTGCCCGGCGATCAGCTGCAGCACGTCGCCTTCATCCTTCGATTCACCGGCCGTTTCGACGATGAGCTCGAGCGGCCGCTTGTCGCTCATCAGCCGCACGCCGTCTGCCCCGCGTTGCGTGAGCCCGATTTGGTCCAGCAATGCATTGGCGGCCTTCGGATCGTAACCGGCGTTGGCGGTCAGATAATTCGCCTTGAACAACGGCGATGCCTTCAGCACCGCATTGTTGCCTTCGGCCGCCATTCCGAAATAGAGCGCCTTGTTGATGTCCGCGCGATTGATGCCCAGCGCCAGCGCATGCCGGAACCGCACGTCGCGCATCAGCTTGCGCCACCCGGTGTCGTTCACGTTCAGGTTCGGATAAAGCGCGACCTGCGAGCCCTTCGCTATCGGCCAAGCCAGAACCTTGTACTTGCCTTTCGCCTCGTTCGCTTTCAGCACCGTGATGTCGGCAAGCGACAAGCCCCGCGCCTGCAAGTCCGCGTCACCAGCGGCCGCTTTTGCGGCGACCAAGCCGCCGTCGGTGATCGACACTTCGACCCCATCCGCGTAGGGCAATTGTTGCCCAGACGTATCCACCCGATGAAAGAACGCATTGCGCTTGAACACAAAGCGATTGGCGGGCATCGCCGTCGTCGCGACCCAGGGCTGCAGCGTCGGCATCCCTGGATTGTCGTTGTCGTCGATCGCGTCCATGCGATTGTGCAGCTCGGCCCAAGAGCGCGCCTTACCCGCCGCAACTTGCTTCGCGAGCTCCGCTGCGTTGGCGTATTTCGTATGGAACTGCTTCAGATAATGCGCCGGCCGGTAGATGTACGGTTCCCGCGCTTGTGCCAGTGCCGCCAAGAACCGCGCGTTCGGCTTCGACCAGCTGTAGCGCACTGTCGTTGCATCGACGATCTCGACCTTCGGCGCCTCGCCGCCGTTCAGAAGTTCGACCGGCGGCCCGTTCGGATTGAGCTCCTTGTTCGACGCAACATCTTCCCAAAAATAGCGAAAGTCCTCCGTCGTGAACGGGTGACCGTCCGACCACTTGTGACCGGCGCGAAGCTTGAACGTGAACACGCGCCCGTCCTTCACGTCGACAGACTTCAAAAGATCGGGCTTCAGCTCGAGCTTCGGGGTCCAACCGACCAGCCGCGCATAGCCCCAGGTGTTGAGCAGGCGGACGTCTTTCTCCTTGCTCATCAGCATGCGCACGACGCCGCCGTGCCGTCCGATCTCGCGACCCTGTGCTTTCAGATCGACGACCAGTGGCTCGGCCGGCAAACGCGCCGCGACACCGGGCAGCGCCTTCTTCTGCACGTCGGCCTGAAGCGAGGGTGTCTCTTTGTAAGCGGGCTTGTCTGCCGCCAGGGCCGCGCCTGCAAAAACCGCAACCACCAACGCAGCCCAAATCGAACGCAGCATACCGTCCCTCAAGTTTGTTCAGGCGACCGCCACGATATGGCCTTCGCCGATCGTCTCATAGCGCGCTTTCGCGCCTTTCTTCAGGCGATAAGGCTCGTCCCACGCACCAGGGTCCGAGGCCCGGCCTTGCATCAGTGCGCCCAGGTCCAACTTGCGGTCGGGATCGGGCTCCGGATTCGCGGCCAGAAGCGCCTTTGTATAGGGGTGGCGGGGGTTCGCGAAAAGCTCCGCAGTGGGAGCCGCCTCGACGACGCGCCCGCTGCACATGACATACACGCGCGAAGCGATGGCTCGCACAACCGCCAGGTTATGGCTTACGAACAGGCTGGCAATCCCGAGATCCTGCCGAAGCCCATCGAGCAGCCCCAGAATCTGCGCCTGCACCGACACATCGAGCGCCGACACCGGCTCGTCGCAGATCAGCAAATCGGGCCCAAGCGCCAACGCTCGCGCAATCCCGATCCGCTGCCGTTGCCCGCCCGAGAACGCATTCGGATGGCGCATCAGCATGACGCCCTCAAGCCCCACCAGCTCAAGCAGAGCCGCCGCCCATCGCAACCGATGCGAGGTATCGCCAAGCCCGTGAATGACAAACGGCTCCGTGACGATCTCCTCCGCCGTCAGCCGCGGATTGAGCGACGCAAACGGATCTTGAAACACATACTGAACCCGCGCGCGATACTTGGTCAGTGCATTGCCGCCAAGCGACGCGACCGACGTCATCGCCTTGCCGTCGTTGATCGTGATCGCACCGCTGTCGGGCGTCAGCGCCCGCAGGATCATCTTCGACAAGGTCGACTTCCCGCACCCGCTCTCGCCGACAAGCCCCACGCATTCCCCGGCATTGATCCTCAGATCGACGCCGAGCACCGCATCGACCGTATCGCTCTCGGCCGCAACGAAGCCCCGCTTGCGCGCCGTAAAACTCTTGCTCACATCCTTGATCTCAAGCAGCGGTGTGCCGGGCGGTGGTCCAATCCGGTCCTTCCACACCGGCGCCAGCGTCTGAATGGCGCTGCTGCGCGCATGCGTCGGATTGAGCTCGAAAGGGTCGCCCTCAAGCCGCGGCACCGCGGCGAGCAGCGCGCGCGTGTAATCGGTCTGCGGCCGCGTCAGCACGTCGTGCGTCGGCCCCTGCTCGGCCACGACCCCATCTTTCAATACGACGACGTAATCGGCGATGTTTGCCACCACGCCGAAATCATGCGTGATGAAGAGCAGCCCCAGCTGCATTTCGTCCTGCAAGTCCGCCAGCAACTTCAACGCCATCGCTTGCACCGTCACGTCGAGCGCCGACGTCGGCTCATCCGCAATCACGAGCGCGGGCCTGCAAATCAAAGCGGACGCGAGCATCGCCCGTTGCCTGAGGCCGCCCGACAACTCGAACGGATAGCGCTTCATCGCACCCTCGGGATCGGGAAAACCGACATGCGCCAGAACTTCCTTCGCCCGCCGCCGCGCCTCGCCGGTTGAGACGCGTTCATGCATATGAAGTGTTTCCGTCAGCATTGCGCCGATGCTGACCACGGGCGAGAGTGCGGCCGACGGCTCCTGAAACGCCATCGCGATCCGGCTCCCGCGAAGCCTCTGGAAGGCGCCGGGTCCGAGCTTCGTCAGCTCGATATCCCGCTCGCCGTCGCGAAAGACGATGCGTCCGCTTTGCGCAGCGCGCTGCTTCGGCAAAAGCCCCATGACGGCGCCGGCGATCGTCGACTTGCCCGACCCGCTCTCGCCGACGAGCGCCACCGTCTTGCCTCTGGGCACGCTCAAGCTGACCTCGCGCAGGATCGGCCGCACGTACGGCCCGTCGCGATAGCCGACCGAAAGCTTCTCGATGGTCAGAACGTCGGCCATCTCAGTGATCGGCCTTCGCGATGAGGCCGGCCGCGACCAAATTGGCATGCGTCGCATCCGACACGCCGAGTTCCGCCCGCCGGGCGGCTGCCCAAGCCCGTGCCAGCACCTCGTCAAACCGGTCCAGCCGGTCGTCGATCGACACCGCGGATGTGGAACTCTTGAGCTTCAAATCCATCCACCCCTGTGTGCGGTCGCGGCTCAAAGGAAAATGCCTGAGCTCGAACCGCTGCAACTCCGACCATTTGAGAGTTCGCCGCCCGAACAAACCGCCGGAGACACGCAACCCCTCATCGTCGACTTCCACGACGCTCGTCCAGCGGGACACAGTGCCCGCAAGATAAAGGCCAAACAAGACCAGGAGCAGCAAAAGCACGTAGAAGGCGACGGTGAACACAGGGACGAGCACCAGAAAGAACAGCGTCAACGCGGCGGCAACGAGCCCGCGCACAAGGTCGCCGGTCAGCACCGATGGTTTCCAACGGTGAATACTGACGCCGCTCATAAGCCGAACGCCGCAGCCGGTGTATGCCACTGCACCGCAGGATGCCCGTGCGTTGCCTCCAGAAGGTTCACGATGATCCGCTCCTTCGCCGCGTCCCAATAGGCATGATGCGTCAACAGTCCCAGCGGTTCCTGAGCCCGCGCCTTGCGCGCGCGCCGCCAGCGCAGCTTTCGAAGCAACAGCCCCGCGACTAAGCCCTCCTCTTTCACGACGCGCCCGCGCCGCCAATCGATCACATCGAGATGCGTGTTCACCTGCGTCAGCCCCGACACCGGATGCGACGCCTCACGCGGCTTCCAGGTCGAAATCCCGCGATACCCCAACGCCGGCAGCCGCGCCACGGCCGCGGGTGCAATCCGATTCCACGGCGGCACCAGAACGGGCAAGAGCCGCCGCCCGAATGCCGACCGCGAAAGCTGAATCCCCTGCTCCAAATCGCCGACGATCTCATCGAGGCGCCGCGCGCCGCCAAGTTCGCGCTTCGCCTGCCCCGGACGCGCATGGTTCTCATGCGCGAACCCGTGCACGAGGACCTGCGCATGCGGTTCGCGCTCCAACGCCTTCACCAATCGCGGCTTGAGCTTGGCCGGAATCGCCGACAAACCGATCGTGACGTCGAACCGCGCGGCGGTCGCGAGCATGCGCGAGAGATTGGCCGACACGTCCTGAGCATCGTCGTCGCGCCACCAAAACTGCGCCGTACGCCGCTCGCGCGCCCACTGGTCGAGTTCGCGTTTCACCCGATCCCACGTCATCGCGCCAGCACCGCTCTTATCGCGCGCACGGTTCCTTCGCTGCCGTTGAAATCGATCGCAGCCGTCGGCGGCACCGACCCAACCGTCGCATCGACAAGCCGCGCAAGCGCACCCGGCTCAAGCATCTTCGACCGCAACATGCGCACAAGGCCCAAATCGACGAAGGCCCGCGCGCGCGTCACCTGCTCCTGCTCGCGGTCAGTCTCGAACGGCACGACGATCGCGGGCGTCTTGGCCTTCATCGTTTCGATCAGCGTGTTGTAGCCCGCTTGCGAAATCGAAACGGCGGCGTTTGCCAACCTGGCCCGAAAATCCGGCAACGACCGGACGATGGCAACGCTGTCAACCGGCGTCGGCGTGGCCGCCAGCGGCCCCGTCACGAACGTCCACGGCGCCTCGGCCGCACGGCACAGTTTCCGCGCCTCAAGCGCCGCAGCAATCAGACTGCCGCCCGCCGCCCCACCGCCCGCCGACACCAAAATCTCCCGGCGAAGTCCCATCCGCGCCGGAATATCGGCGCAAATGTAGCCCGTGTAGATGCAGCGCGAAGCAATCGCGGCGGTCTCCGCAAAGCTCTGCTCCAGCCGCAACACGTTCGGATCGCCGTGCACGATCACCGCGTCATAGAACGCGCGCGCCCGCTCGACCATGGCCGCTGCGCGCACATCCTTTCGCGGCCGCTGCAACACGTCCCGCACGGACGACACGATCTTTGGCCCCTGCGGCGCACGCTTCGCGTCATCGAGCAGCGCCATCAATTCGAATTCCAGCAACCGCCGCCCGAACGGAAACGTCTCCGTCAGCAAGACATCGGGCCGCGCCGTCCTAAACGCGTCAAGCAGCCGGTCGCGGCGTCCTTCATGCCAACGCGCATCAACGTCACGCCCCTGCTCATCGACGAGTTCGTCGAACAGTTCGTCCTTCGCGCGCGCCGCCGGCAGCTGTACGAAAGCGACGCCCTTCGGCACGGCATCGGCTGGCGTCACGCCGCCGCTGACGAGCGTCACCGTGAACTGCGCGTCGCGCAGCGCCTCGGCGACAACCTTCGCCCGCGCGAAATGGCCGAAGCCGAGCAAATGCTGCACCCAGATGAAGACGCGCGCGCTCACTTAGCGAACCTCCGCGATCACAGCCGCGAGCGTCCGCGCCGCCGCCTCAACACCCCGCTCCCGCGAAACGAACGCACGACCCGCATCGCCAAGCCGCCGCCGCAACGCCGCGTCCGCCGCCACGCGCTTCAAGTTCGCCGCATAAGACGCAACATCGCCGGGTGTGCTCAGCAACGCCGTACTGCCGTCCCGCACCGCATCGGGCACGCCCCGGTCGCGGCATGCAACGACACCAAGCCCCGCTGCCTGCGCCTCCAAAAACACGAGCCCATAAGCCTCGCCAAGTCCGGGCCAGGCAAACACGTCGCCGTCCGCGAGAAACGCGGAAATGCGATCCGGCGCGACCATCCCGGCGAACGCAACATTGAGCCCGGCAAACATCGCCTCGACCTCTCCCCGATGCGGCCCATCGCCCGCGACGCTGAGCGAATGGGGAACGTCGACAAGCCTAAGCGCCGCCGCAAGCAGCGCATAACTCGCCCGCTTGCGATCATCCTTCATGGTCCCGACAGTCACAAACCGCACACTAGCTGACGGCGTTCTCCCAACCTCAAAGCCCGCCACGTCGATAAACGGCTTCAAATCGCGCACCCGCCCCGGCGCAACCTGATCGAGGCAAAACCGATCGAACGCCGTCATCGCGAGCAACCGGTCGGCCGCCCGAAGCGCGGCCGTCGCGCCATCATGCCCAAGCGCCCAAGGTCCACCCGACCGCTTCGGCGCATGTGACCCCTCCGCAATCAAATACGGAATCGACAGTGCGCGCGAAACGACCGGCCCAATCCAATCCGGCGACTTGTAGTACACGTGATAGCTGAACCAAAGATCGGGCCTTGGTTCTCGCCCTTCGCGAACGGCGCTCAGAAACGCAGCCGCCGCTTGCTCGCTCTCGGCTTTGAGCGCGGCTTGCCGCGCAGCATCACCGCGCCCTTCATACGTTCGCGGCAACGGCGGCCGCACAACATCGGCACCCGCGCCGCCAAGCGCGCGCTGAAGCAGCGTCCCCATGCGCTGCACGCCGGACGCGACGTGCGCATCCGGCTCAGCCATCGGCGAATAAAACGCGACGCGCATCAGCCGGCCATCCGCTCCTTCAGCAACGCGGCGATCTGATCATACCCTGCTTCCGCATCGCCCGTCCGCCGCACGTGCTCAAGCGCCGCCGCGCCAAGCGATGCCCGCACCCCCGGGTTCCGAATGAGATCGATCAGTGCATCGCGTAACGCATCCACATCGCCAGCCCCCGTCAAACACCCCGTCCGCCCGTCGGAAACAGCCTCGTCGATCCCGCCAACACGCGAAGCCAGCACGGCGAGACCGCGCGCCTGCGCCTCCAGCAACGCATTCGGTATCCCGTCCCGATCGCCGTCATTGCCTATGACGGCCGGCAGCACGAAGAGATCGCTCCTGTCGAGTGCCGCAATCACATCGGGATGCGGCCGCGGCCCATGCCAGGTGATCCGGCTGTCAAGGCGAAGAGCGCGCGCCTTCTCTTTCAATTCGTTGAGCAGATCGCCGCCGCCATAGTGATCGAGCTGCCACGACAACTCCGGTGGCAATGCCGCCAACGCATCGAGCAACCGCCGCAGCCCCTTCTTCTCAACCGCGCGAGCGACGCACGCGATGCGAACGGGATTGCCGGCGTTCGATCCGTCACGCGACTGTTGGCGCCCCTCTGCCGCAATCACATCCCGCGATAGGCCGTGATAGACGAGCTTCAGCGGCGCCTGCGCCCCGAACGATCGCAACCGCTCGTACCCCGCCCTGTTGCACACCGTGACGAACGCAGCGCCGGCAAGCTTTCGCTTCAGGTCCCATTCCGGCGCCGTCCAAATGTCCTTCGCGTGCGCCGAGATACTGAAACCGACGCCGCGCATCAGCGCCGCATAGCGAGCGACCGACGCCGGACTGTGCGCAAAATGCGCGTGAACATGCCGCACGCTCGCGGGCATCTGCGTGGCGAGAACGCAAGCCTGCCCGAACCGCCGCGCTCGTGCCCGCGCAAACTCCGATGCGAGATCGTCGCGAAACGCGCGCCAAGCCGCACCGAAGCCCGGCAAGCCGCGCGCCGTCGCAAACGCCCGCGCGACCGCGACCGGCGCTTCATGCAAATACTCCGGCAAATACTGCGGCGCAGCCTTGACCTTGTTGTCGACAAGCGCTGCATCGCCGCCGGGTTTTCTCAGCGCATGAAGCGAGAGCGCCAGTCCACGCGCCTCAAGCCCCTGCAGTTCGCGCGCCACAAACGTCTCCGACAGCCGCGGAAACCCCTTCACGACAATGGCAAGCTTGGGCTCCATCACCCGCGTGCCGCCGCCTGCCCAAACCAGGCACCGCATCGGTCGACGATTCGGCTGAGCCCATCGAGGAGGCCCGGAGCGGACGAGCGCGACGGCAAAGCTTGATTGGGCAACGCTTGCAAGGCCGCGAGCATAGCCTCGGGCGTAGGCGCGCCATCAGGCTCCCGCAACATCCTGACCAACCCCAAACGCTCCGCCGCTTCGGCGCGGATCGTCTGCTCCAGACGCGGCGTATGCCGCGGCACCAGCAGCGCACGTTTGTCGAACGACAAAATTTCGCAGAACGTGTTGTACCCGCCCATGGACGCGACGGCGAGACATTCGGCCATCAAGTGCTCCATCCTGGGCTCGAACGTCAGCATGTTGACCTGCGCGATCGCCGCGGCCCGCTGCTCGAAGGTCGCGCGCATGTCGGCGCGCATAAACGGCCCCGGAACGATCAGCGCCGGCGCCATCGCACGCGCGTCACGCTCATAGGCCCGCAAGACCCAGTCGATGAGCAACTCGCCGTCGCCCCCGCCCCCCGCCGTCACCAAAATCCGCTGCCCGATATCGGCGAGCGATGCGGCCGGCATGGCAGCGGGACGCGTCCGTCGCAGATAGCCGGTGAACGTCGTCTTGGCGCTCACCGCCGGCGAGAAGCCAAGCCCAGCCAGCGGATCGTAGATCGCCTTCAGCCCATAAACCCAAAGATCGTCATAGAGTTGCTCGATCGCCGGGATCGCGCGCTTGCGCTGCCATTCGGCGGCCAGCGCCTCCGGCTCGTCCAGAACGTCCCGCAAACCGAGCACCAAGCGCGTCCCCCGCACCTTCAGCTTCTCGAGTGTGCCTTCAAGCTCCCCGCGCAAACCGAGCGGTTCCTTGTCGACGATGAACAAATCCGGCGCGAACGCCAAAGCCGTCTCGCCGATCAGCGACGAGCGAAGCGCGGTCGTCTCCTGAATGGACCCATGCTCGGCAAGCGGCACGTAATCCCCGTTCCTGAGCTTGATGATGCCGGGCACGCGCACGAAATCGACGCGCGTCTTGAAGTCGAAACTGCCGATAATCGGCGAGCCGGAGACGATCAGAACCTTGAGCTTCGGAAACGCCTCGGCGAGCGCATGCGCGATCGTCCGGCAACGCCGGATGTGCCCCAGCCCGAAACTGTCGTGGCTGTAGATCAGAACCCGGCCGTGCGACTGGCTAATGGTTAAACCTCGACGCGAGAAGATGCGCCCGAATTTCGCATGGGAACCGCGCCCGCGAAAGGGCGTGGCGTTGTTAAACCTTTCTCTCTAGCTTAAGCCCGATTCCGGCAAAGCCCTGCATGGCCACGCATCAGTCGCTTTACAACTACATCTGGCAGCACTCCCGCCGCGATCAGCTGGTCATCCTCGCGATCGCCCTGGCGGCGCAGCCGTTCTATTTCCTGACGCTGACCCTGCCGAAGCTGATCATCAACGGCCCAATCACCGGGCCGCAGAACGGCACCGCATTCACGACAGAGGGCGCAACGGAGAACTTCCTCCGCCTCGTCATCGGCCTGCCCGATTGGCTCGGTGGTCAGCTGACGATCCTTCAGGGCTTCGCGCTCGAGCGCATGCCCTACCTCGTTGCCCTTTCCTTCGCGTTCCTCGCGTTGGTCGGCTTCAACGGCTTTCTCAAATACCTGATCAACACGATGAAGGGCCGCCTCGGCGAACGACTGCTGCGCCGCCTCCGCTACGACCTGATCGACCGCGTCCTGCGCTTCCCGCCGTCGCACCTACGCAAAGCCAAACAGGCGGAAATCGCCTCGATGGTGAAGGACGAGGTGGAGCCGTTGGGCGGGTTCTCCGGCGATGCCGTCGTGTGGCCCGTGTTCCTGGCGGGCCAGGCCCTCACCGCGTTGACGTTCATCATGGTGCAGAACTTCTGGCTCGGCTTGATAGCCGCCGTCGTCGTCTTCGGCCAAGCGATCGTCATCCCGCGTCTGCGCAAGCCCATCCTTCAACTCGGCAAACAGCGCCAGCTGCAGGCCCGCGAGCTAGCCGGCCGGGTCGGCGAAATCGTCGACGGCGGTCCCGACATTCGCGTCCACGGCACGTCGAACTGGGAACGCGCCGACATGGTGCGCCGCTTGGGGAAGATCTTCGATATCCGCTTCGAACTCTATCAGCGCAAATACTTCGTGAAGTCGCTGAACAACTTCATGGCGCAGCTCACGCCGTTCATCTTCTATCTTGTCGGCGGCTACCTTCTGATCGTCGAGCAAGTCCTCGATGTGGGCCAGCTGGTCGCGGTCATCGTCGCGTACAAAGACCTGCCCGGCCCGATCAAGGAGCTGATCGATTGGGATTTGCAGCGCCAAGACGTCGAGATCAAATTCAACCAAGTGATGGACCAGTTCCATCCGGAGGGCATGACGCTCGCCGAACAGGGCGAACCGGCGGCCGCCGCGGTGTTCGCGAATCCGCTCGAACTGAAGAACGTGACGGCACTCGACGACGCCGGCTTCACCTTGCTCGACGATGTCGATCTGAGTTTGCCTCTCGATCAAACCGTGGCCGTCGTTGGCCCGGCCGGTTGCGGCAAGGAGGCCTTGGGCCAACTCTTCGCCCGCCAGATCACCGTGAAGAACGGCACGATCAAGGCTGGCGAGATGGATGTTCTGTCGCTTCCCGAGGGCGCCGCCGGCCGCACGATCGGCTACGCGGGTCCGGACGGCTATTTCTTCCCTCTGACCGTCAAAGAAAACCTGCTCTACGGCTTGAAGCTCGCGCCCCGCTCGGGCCCCACGGCCGAGCGCCGCTTCCGCGAAGCGAACCGCGCCGGCAACCCGGTGTTCGACGCCGACGCCGACTGGCTCGACTACGACGCGCTGGGCACGCGCGATCCGAAGGCAATCCTCGATCGCCTGATCGACATCCTTTCGATGGTGGAACTCGAAAACGACATCTATCAGTTCGGCCTGCAGTCCCGCATCGATCCGAAGCAAAACGCCGCCGCCGCCGAGCGCATCGTCGAAGCCCGCCTCGCGCTGCACGATCGTCTTGGCGCGCCCGACTACGCGAACCTTGTCGAGCGCTTCGATCCTGCGGCCTACAACCGAAACGCTTCGATCGCGGAAAACATTCTGTTCGGCGCCAGCACCGATCCGCTGTTGCAGCCGCAGAATCTGCCCACGTTACCTCACTTTCGTCGCGTGGCCGCCGAGGAGCGCCTTGACAAGCCGCTTGTCGAGATGGGCCTCTCGATTGCCGAGACAATGCTGGAACTGTTCCGCGACTTCCCGCCCGACCACCCGTTCTTCGACGAGTTCAGCTTCATCCCCGCAAACGAGCTGCCCGCCTATCAGCAGATCATGAAGCGGTCGAAGACGTCGGAACTCACCTACGAGGACCGCTCGCGCCTGTCGATCCTCCCGCTCCGCTACATCGAGGCGCGTCATCGTTTGGGACTGATCACACCGGAGATTCGCGAACGTCTTCTTGCGGCGCGGCGGACGTTTGCCGAAACGCTCCCCGCCGATTTGGCTGCGCGCATTTCCTTCTACCAGGAAGAGAAGTACGTCGCCTCGGCGTCGATCCAGGACAACATCTTGCTCGGGCGGGTTTCTTACGGGACCGCGCACGCCCAGGAACGGGTGAACGTCATCATGCGCGAAATCCTGGATCAGCTCGATGTTCGCGACCTGATTATCGAAGAAGGCCTGGGCTACAATGTCGGTTCCGCCGGCAAGCGTCTGACGACGGGGCAACGTCAAAAGCTCGGCCTCGCCCGTGCGCTTGTGAAGGACCCGCAGGTTCTGGTGGTCAATAGCGCCCTCGCAAACCTCGACGATCAACAAAAAACCGCGATCGTCGATCGCGTCCTCGCCCACCGCAAAGGCAAAGCGACGCTCTGGGTGCTGACCAAAAGTGATCTCGCGGACCGCTTCGACCGCGTCTTGCATTTCGACCACGGACGCCTCACCGCCGATCATGCCCAACCGGGCGTGCGGGAGGCCGCGCAATGACGAACGTGGAGTAGTCTCATGAGCATCCAGACCGAAGTCGAACTCCTGCGCCGCGTTCCACTGTTCGCGAACATCGACACCTCGCGCCTCAAACTTTTGGCGTTCACGAGCGAACGCCTCGCCTTCGACGCAGGCGCCGTCTTGTTCCGCGAAGGTGACCGCGGTGACAGCGCCTATCTGATCTTGGGCGGCAAGGTGGATGTCGCCGTGAACTCGCCGAAGGGTGAGGTGGTGGTCGCGCATGTCGGCGCCAACAACATCGTCGGCGAAATGGCGCTGCTCTGCGAGATGCCACGCACAGCGACGATCATCGCCACCGAGCCGCTCGACACGCTCAAGATCAAGAAGGATCAGTTCCTGCAGATGCTGCGCGACATCCCGCAAATGCCGCTCGAGATCATGCGCGAACTCGCCGTGCGCCTGAACAACGTCAACAAGGAACTCTCCGCAGCCCACGCCAAGCTGCGCGCCGCGGGCCTGGAATAATGCCGATCGACCGCGCCCACCCCGAAAACTATCCGCCGAACATCCAAGCCGTTCTGAAGCGCCGCGCCGAAGCGTCGGCGGTTCTGGGCCAAGACCTGCTCGACATCGATGTCGAGAAAGGCACCGTCCGCGTCGCCTACGACACGACGCCGACGCTCGCCAACCGCTACGGCGCTATCCACGGTGGCATGACGGCCGCCATGATGGACGACGTGATCGCGCTAGCCGCCGGCCTCACGATCGAATGGGGCCAAATCACGCCGACGCTCGAAATGAAGGTGAGCTACCTCGCCCAAGCCAAACCCGGCACGCGCCTCATCGCCGAAGCCCGCACCGTCCGCCGCGGCGGCACCGTGATCTTCCTCGAAGCCGACCTGAAAGACGAAGCCGGCAAACTCATCGCCACCGCCTCATCGACGGTGATGATCGCACAGGTGAAGCGCTAACGCGCACAAAGAAAGTCGTCTCACGCGAAGTCGCGAAATGCGCGAAGAAAAAACGCGAAAAGTACTACTGCGCGCCGGTGGCGGGCACACCTCGTCCCACTTTCGCCATCATAGCGGGACAATCCTTTCATAGGGAGGGAAGTGTGATGGACGAAGAAACGCTCGCGCGCGAGGCTATCGATTGCGCGTTCAAGATTCACAATGAGCTTGGGCCAGGACTTATTGAGTCGGTCTACGAGGCGGTGTTGGCGAAGCGACTTGTCGCCAGAGGTTTCTTCGTCGAACGCCAAAAGCCCATTCCAATTCAGTTCGATGAGATCGATTTCGAAGAGGGCTTTCGCGCAGATTTGCTCGTTGATCGAAATTTGTTGATCGAATTGAAGTCGGCCGAAAAGCTGGTGCCGGTCCATGGCAAGCAAGTGCTGACCTATCTGCGACTTCTCGATCTGCCGCTAGGTATCCTGATCAACTTCGGAGCAGCGACCTTCCGCGAGGGTGTTCGGCGGATCGTCAACAATCATACCAACATCGCGTCGTCCAAACTCAGAATTCACAACTAGATATTCGCGTCTTTCTTCGCGAGTTTCGCGGCTTCGCGTGAGATATCTTCTAAGCCTCAATCTCCGCCACCACCGGCACATGATCCGATGGCCGCTTCCAGTCGCGCGCGTCGCGCAGGATCGCGTGCCGCTTCACCGCCCCGTTAAGCGCGGGGCTGACCCAAATATGGTCGAGCCGACGCCCACGATCGGACTTCTTCCAATCCTGATTGCGGTAGCTCCACCAGCTGTAGACCTTCTCGCTCATCGGCACGAACGAACGTGTGACGTCGATCCAATCGTGCGCCGCATAAGCGGCCGCCATCCGCTCCGTTTCCGGTGGCGTATGGCTGACCACATTGAGAAGCTGCTTGTGGCTCCACACATCGTGCTCGTAAGGCGCGACGTTGAGATCGCCCACGATCACACGCTTTGCATCTCGCTTGCCCTTCATCTTCTCGAAGTACGACGTCATCTCCTCCAAGAACTGAAGCTTGTGCGCGTACTTCTCGTTCGCTTGTGCGTCGGGAATGTCGCCGCCGGCGGGCACATAGAAATTGTGCACCTCGATCCCGCCAAGCAGGCTCACGCGCACATGCCGCGCATCGCCTTTGCCGCAGAACTCCCGCGCCTCGACCTTGTCGAACGGTACGCGGCTCAAGATGGCGACGCCGTGGTAGCCCTTCTGCCCGTTGATCGCGACGTGCTCGAAGCCGAGCTTCCGAACCGCCTTATGGGGAAACGATGAGTCGGCGACCTTTGTCTCCTGCAAACACAGCACGTCGATCTTCTGCTCGTGCGCCAGTTTGCCCACGATGCCGATGCGCAGGCGGACGGAGTTGATGTTCCAGGTGGCGATTCGCAACGCGGGCATGGGGCTTAACGGAGTGCGTGTAGCAAGGCGGGAGGTGCAACCAGAAATGAAAAGACCCCCGGCTGTGCGTCCAGCCGAGGGTCAAAACGCGCTTTAACGCGCCACGCGTCAGGAGGGGATATTCTGACGCTTAGATGGCTGAAAACCGGTCCCGCTAGCGGGGGGGGCAACGCGAAACCAGCACCAAATCAACCATCTGCGACTCACTATATGCGCCGAAGACACAGGCGGCAACTTTTTTTTTGGCTCTTACACAATGTTAATGACTATGACCTTCCAGACACATCGTTTTTGCAAGCAGTGGGGAACAGGCAACGAGCAGGTACAACTAGCCTGTGGGTAACCCGAGGTCCCTCGCGGTTAAGTCGAAACAGCGACGCGCCGTCCTGACAATTTCGTCGACTTCGTCGCGAGAAATAATCAAAGGCGGCGAAAGAACCATCGTGTCCCGGATCGCCCGCATCACGAGCCCGTTGGCGAAACAGTGATTCCGGCATTGCGTGCCCACATCGAGATCGCGCGGGAAAAACGTACGCTTCGTTTTGTCTTTAACGAGTTCGATCGCCGCCAAGAGGCCTTTGCCCCGCACCTCACCCACCAGCGGATGTGAGGCCAGCTCCCGAACCTTCGCCTGGAAGTAAGGCCCGATATCGTCGCGCACGCGATCGACGAGTTTTTCCCTCTCGATGATCTCCAAGTTCTTCAAAGACACCGCGCAGGCGACAGGGTGACCGGACCATGTGTACCCGTGCACCAATTCTTCGTTCGCAGTTGCGATGGCGTCGCCGACACGCGGCCCCAACGCGACTGCCGAAATCGGCTGGTATCCGGACGAGATGCCTTTGGCCATCGTCATGATGTCGGGCGCGATGCCATAGGTCTGCGCCCCGAACCACTCGCCGGTTCTGCCGAACCCGGTAATCACCTCGTCCAAGTGCAGCAGCACATCGTACTTCCGGCAGATCCGTTGGATTTCCGCCCAGTACCCCTCCGGCGGGAATAAGAGGCCGCCCGCACCATGAATAGGCTCCGCCGAGAACGAAGCCACCCGGTCCGCGCCCAGCTCCAGAATCTTCTCTTCGAGCTTGCCGGCAACCTCCTGCCCGTAAGCGACGGGGTCTTTCCCCTCGCCGAACATGTACCAATAGGCCGTCGGCACTTTCTCGAACCCGGCGAGCGGCAGGTCGAATTGCGGGTGCATGGGGGTGAGGCCGGACAGCGATGCCGCCGCCATGGTCACCCCGTGGTAGGCATATTCGCGCGAAATATGAATCTTCTTCTGCGTCTTCCCCTGCAGGTTCCAGTAGTAGCGGATCAGCTTCAGCGCCGTGTCGTTCGCCTCCGACCCCGAGTTCGCGAACAGAACGCGGCTCAAGCCTGCGGGCAGCAAGCTCGCGATCTTCGCCGCCAGCTCCGTCGCGTACGGGTTCGTCGTCTGGAAGAACGAGTTGTAGTAGGGCAGCTGCAGCATCGCTTCATAAGCCGCCTCCGCCATTTCCTTCCGCCCGTAGCCGACATTCACGCACCACAAGCCCGACATCCCGTCGATCAGCCGGTTGCCCTCCGAGTCCCACAGGTAAATCCCGTCAGCCTTTGTGATAACCCGGACGCCCTTCTTGTTCAGGGCCTGCGTCTCGGTGAACGGGTGAATGTGATGGAGCGCATCGAGCTCCTGCCAATGCTTGGTCTGATTGTGCGTTGCAGCTTTGCTGGACATGGGAATGCCTTGAGGTGTTTGGCTGAAGGGAACGGAAACGAAAAAGCGGCCGTCAGGCCGAAGGGGGATTGAACCCGATCCGCGCACAGAGAATGAGCATCATCTCTTTGCAAGCCATGGGGGAACTCTAGCAAAGTGGCTTCCCCATGTCGAAGTCCAACATGACGAAGTCCAAAAAAGCCGACGCCATCTTCGAACGCCTGGCCGCCGCCGTCCCGATCCCGAAGGGCGAGCTGGACTACATCAACCCCTACACGCTGCTCGTGGCGGTGGTGCTCTCCGCCCAGGCAACCGACAAGGGCGTCAACAAGGCGACCGGCCCGTTGTTCAAGGTCGTGAGAACGCCCGAGCAAATGGTCAAGCTCGGCGAGGCGAAGCTGATCGATCACATCAAGACGATCGGCCTCTTTCGCGCAAAGGCGAAGAACGTCATCGCCTTGTCGCAGGTCCTGATCGCTAACCATAAGGGCGAAGTCCCCCGCGACCGCGAAGCGCTGGAGGCGCTCCCCGGCGTCGGCCGCAAGACCGCGAACGTGGTTTTGAATATCGCCTTCGGCGAACCCACGATCGCCGTCGACACGCACGTCTTCCGCGTCGCGCAACGGCTAGGGCTCGCCAAAGGTAAAACGCCGCGCGAAATCGAAGACCAGCTGTTGAAGATCGTCCCCGCCCGCTTCATGCAGCACGCGCACCACTGGTTGATCCTGCATGGCCGCTACACGTGCGTTGCCCGCAAGCCGAAGTGCCCCACCTGCCCCGTGCGCGAACTCTGTCCCTTCAAATCTAAGACAAAGCCGGAAGACCTGAGTTAGGGTCGCCGACTCAGGGACACGTTCATGAACATCCGCTTTCTCGCAACGCTCGCCGGCGCCGTGATCGTCACGGCTCTGTTCATGATCTGGGCGACCGCGCAACTCCAGGCGCCCGCCGGAAAGGCGAACACCGGCTTCGAGCAGGAACGCGCGATGCAAACGCTGACGCGCATCCTGGCCGCCGAGGTTCCTCATGTCGCCGGGTCTCCCGCGAACATCGCGATCAAAGACGGCATCGTTCGCGAGCTGTCGGCCGCAGGCTACATCCCCGAAGTGCACTCGGCCGCCCAATGCGCGCCGCCCGAGACGCGTCCCGGCTGCACCTACGTCGAAAACATCGTCGCGGTGAAGAAGGGCGCAACGCCTGGCAAGGCGGTTCTCGCCACCGCCCACTACGACAGCGTTCCTGCGGGCCCCGGCGTCGCCGACGATCTCGCCGGCACGGCGGTCATGCTCGAACTCGCCAAGGCGATGGCGAAGCGCAAGACCAGGAACGACATCATCTTCTTGATCACAGACGGCGAGGAAGTGGGCCTCCGCGGCGCCCGTGCGTTCGCCGCGACCCATCCGCTGTTCAAACAAGTCGGCATCGTCGTCAACGTCGAGGCCCGCGGCGCATCCGGCCCGTCGATGATGTTCGAAACCGGCAAGGGAAGCGCGAAGCTGATGGACCTCTTCGCGCGCACGGTACCAAATCCGCGCGCAAACTCGCTCACCTACGAAGTCTATCAGCTGCTGCCGAACGACACGGATTTCAGCGTCTACCGGAGCGCCGCAAACCTCTCGGGCTTCAACTTTGCATTCTCGAACTCGGCCTCGCTCTACCATTCGCGCAACGACAATCTGAAGAACCTCGATCGCAACACGCTGCAGCACTATGGCGACAACGCCTTCACGATCGTCACCGCGCTCGCCGACACCGATCTCGAAACGTTGAAGGCGGACACGGACGCCAGCTACTTCGACGTCCACGGCCTCACGATGCTGATCTGGCCGGCCGCCCTGAACGTGCCGATCGCAGCCATCTCGCTGATCGCGATCTTGAGCCTGATCGTCTTCCACCGCAGCGTCTTCTCAGTCACGGCGATCGCCTGGTCCGCACTCGCGATCGTGGCGAGCGCCGTGCTGTTGTTCGCGGTGGGCTGGTTGCTCTCCCGCCCGCTCGGCCTCTGGCCGGGCGTTCATCCGCTGGATCATCCGGCGCCCTGGCCCGCACGGATCGCGCTCGCCTCGGCAGGCATCTTCGTGTCTCTCGTCATCGCGAATGCCGTAGCTGCTCGCGTCGACATGCGCGCCTTGCTGCTCTCAAGCTGGTTGGTCCTCGCCGCACTCGCGCTCGCGGTCGCCGCGACCGTCACCGGCGCTTCGTACCCGCTCCTCTGGCCGGTCGCCTACGTCGCAGCCATCGGCTGGGTCGAGACGCTGAGCCGGCGCGACGCGCTGACGGTCACCGGCTTTGCGGGCTTCGTGCTGGCGGCGTTCTTCTGGCTGACATACTTGCTCTTTCTCGAACTCGTCCTCGGCTTCCACCTCAGCCAATTCAAGATCCTGGTTCTGCTCCCGTTCGTTCTCGCGCTCACCCCGCTTTTCGTGTGGGCCTATGCCGCCACCGAAGCGCGCTGGAGCATTGCCGGTGTCGGCGGCGCCGTTGTGATTGCAGCGCTCGTCGCCAGCCAAATGCCCGCCTACGCGCCGAACCATCCGCGCGGCCAAAACCTCACCTACTACGAAGACGGCACCGGCGCCCCGCGTTGGCTGGTCGATTTCGAAGGCCCGCCCGACGAAGCATACCTAAAGGCGAACGGCTTTCCGGCCGCACCGGCGCCGTATCTCTACGCGGGCCTCTTCCCCGACGAAGGCTTCTCCAAGGCCGCGGCCGACCTCAAACTCGAACCACCGCGCCTGCTCGTCGAGCAAATATTGGTGCAAGACAAATTCCAGGTTCTGCGCGGCACGATCAAAGGCGCCCGCGGTGGCGTGCAGCTTTCGCTGATCCTCAAAGGCAAGTCCGGCATTCAATCGGTCCGCGTCGCGAACCAGGAACTCGTCGGCGCGTGGCGCCTGAACCAAGACGACCCGCTATCGGCTCGTTTGACAGGCTTCGGCGAACGAGGGGTTCCGATCGAAATCACGTACGATCCGGCAAAGAAACCGAAAGTCATCTTGAGCGAACGCGCCCCGCTGCCGGACGCGCCTGAAGCGCGCGCTTTGACCAAGGCCCGTGGGGCCGACGCCGCCCCCGTCCACACCGGCGACGGCGCAATCGTCGTCAAGGGTTACGGCTTGGAGGCACTCGCGCTAACGATCACGCCGCAGCCCTAGGCCGCGGTCGGTGTCACGGCATCGCCCTCAGGCTTAACTTCGTACCGTTCGAAAAGCGGGCCTTGGCTTATGAAGAAGAGAAGAGAGAGGCTGGTAAAGCCGATAATCTTGAACCACAGCCACACCTCGAACGACAACACGGCGGCGGCGGCGATGTTGAGAACGCCGACCCCCACGTTGAACGCCGCGAAACGCTTCGTGAAAATGCGCCAGCCTTCATCCGTCAGTTTGATCGCGAACTCGAGCAAATCTTTGATCACGAGCCGGTCGACGCGCAGACCGCCGAGCAAGAACGCGGCCAAGCTGAAGTAATAGAGCGTCGGCTTCATCCGGATGAAGATGTCGTTCTGAAGCCAAATCGTCAGCCCGCCGAGGACGATCACGAACAAGCCGCTGAAAATCATCAGCGGCGAAATCTTGCCCGTAAACGCGTAAGATGTGCCGGCCGCAATCAAGGTGGCCACGATGAAGATGCCCGTCGCCCAATAAACGCCAAGCGCGTAATAGGACACCAGGAATACGACGAGCGGCCCGAGATCGAGCACGAGTTTTTTCAGCGAATTCATGGGGCGGAACATAGTCCTGTTCGCCCGAACGGCGCCAGAACGGCGAGTGCTCAGCCATCACGTTTTCGCGCGTTGTGATGCCGTTGAATCACGCCAACGCGCGACAATCGTCACGCCGGGAAACCAAAGCACGCGCTGGCAAATCGGACAGCGTGGGTGTCAGGCCGCGAGCCCGACCAGGGCGCGCGCAAAGCTCTCTGCGTCAAACGGTTGCAGGTCGTCGGCGCCTTCGCCGACGCCGACATAGTGCACCGGCAGATCGAATTTCTCGGCGATCGAAACCAGAATGCCGCCGCGTGCCGTGCCGTCGAGCTTCGTCATCACGAGCCCCGTGATGCGCGCCGTGTCGCGAAAGACCTCAGCCTGCGCGACCGCATTCTGACCCGTTGTTGCATCGAGCACCAAAAGCGCGCTGTGCGGCGCGTCCGGGTCAAGCTTCTTGATCACGCGCACGACCTTCTCAAGCTCCGCCATCAACCCGGCCTTGTTCTGCAAGCGCCCCGCCGTGTCGATCAAGAGCACGTCCATCCCTTGCGCGCGGGCTTTCTCGAACGCTTCGAACGCAAGCCCCGCCGCATCCGCACCGATCTCCTTGGCGATCACGGGCGCGCCGGTGCGTTCGCCCCACACCTTCAGTTGTTCAACGGCCGCCGCACGAAACGTGTCGCCGGCCGCCATCATGACCTTCAGCCCTTCCGCGCGATACTTCTGCGCAAGCTTGCCGATCGTCGTCGTCTTGCCGGATCCGTTGACGCCGGCGACCAGGATCACATGTGGCTTCAGCTCCGGCCGGATCGTGAGCGGCTTCGACACGCGCCGAAGAATCTTGGAAACCTCTTCCGCCAACACCGCGCGAATTTCCTCTTCGCCGACATCGGCGTTGAAGCGCGTGCGCTTGATCTCCGCCACCACATCGGCGGCGACTTTCGCGCCCATGTCGGCGCCGATCAGCAGCTCCTCAAGGTCGTCGAGCGCGGCCTGGTCCAGCCGCTTGCGCGTGAAGACCTTCGTGATGCCTTGCGTCAGTGTCTGCGCGGAGCGCGAAAGTCCCGCCTTCAGCCGCGCGAAGAATCCCGGCTTCTTGCCGTCCGTGTCGGACACTAGGCGGCCTCCGCATAGGCGAACCGCGCATCGGCATCGACGACGCGGGCCCGCACCAAACTGCCGCCCGCGAATGAGCGGCTGAGCTTCACCGGCGCGAACGTCGGACTGCGCGCAATGTCGTCGCGCTCGACCAGCACATCGACGTCAAGCCCCTTCAACGCCTGCAGATGCCCGGCCACCGCCTCGGCCCCAATCGCCCGCAACCGCGCCGCACGCGCCTTGACGACATCCCCCCGTAGCTGCGGCATGCGCGCCGCCGGCGTGCGCTCGCGCGCCGAAAACGGAAACACATGCAGATAGGTCAGCCCGCACGCCTGCACATGCTCAAGCGTCGCCTCGAACATCTCCTCCGTCTCGGTCGGAAACCCGGCGATCAAATCGGCGCCGAACACGATGTCGCTCCGCCGCGCGCGCAACGCATCGCAAAACGCCACGGCCTGCGCCGTCGTGTGCCGCCGCTTCATCCGCTTCAAGATCATGTCGTGGCCGGCCTGCAGCGACAGATGCAGATGCGGCATCAACCGCGGCTCATGCGCAACGAGATCGATCAACCGCGCGTCGCACTCGGCAACGTCCAGCGACGACAACCGCAGCCGCGGCAAATCCGGCACGAGCCTCAAAATTTTCTCGACGAGCGAGCCCAACTTCGGCGCGCCCGGCAAATCCGCGCCGTAAGCCGTGATATCGACACCCGTCAGTACGACCTCATGGATGCCTTGCTCGACGAGCAAACGAAGCTGCTGCACAACCTCGCCGGCGCCCACGCTTCGCGACGGCCCACGGCCGTAGGGAATGATGCAGAAGGTACAACGGTGATCGCACCCGTTCTGAACCTGCACGAACGCACGCGCACGCCCGTCGAAGCCTGCGATCAAATGCGACGCCGTCTCCTGCACCGACATGATGTCGTTGACGGCAACCCGCTCGCGCGGCGCGTCGAACGCATAGGCGCGCGCTTCCAGCTTGTCGGCATTGCCCAAAATCTGATCGACCTCGGGCATGGCGGCGAACATCGCGGGCTCCGTCTGTGCCGCGCACCCGGTCACGATCACCCGCGCCGATGGGTTCGCGCGGCGCGCCTTACGAATCTCTTGCCGCGCCTGACGCACCGCTTCGGCCGTCACGGCGCACGTGTTCACGATGACGGCATCTTCCAAACCGGCAGCCCGCGCCTTGTCGCGAATGACCTCCGACTCATAGGTATTGAGCCGGCAGCCCAGCGTGATCACCTCGACGCTCATGACGCGTCATCCGCGAAATAACGGTCGGCAAGCTCGCCCTTGAAGTTGAGCTCCGTCGGCCCGGTCATCAGCACGTGGTTGTCCTCGCGCCATTCGATGTCGAGCGGTCCGCCGTCGAGCACGATCCGAACCTTCCTGTCCGCAAGGCGGCGCCGCGCCGCCGCAACCGTCGTGGCGCACGCCGCCGACCCGCACGCGAGCGTCATCCCCGCGCCGCGCTCCCACACGCGCAGCCGGATTTCGCCCTTCGACTTGATCTGCGCCAGGCTGATATTCGCCCGCTCCGGAAACAGCGGATGATGCTCCAGCATCGGCCCGATCTTCTTCAGATCATGCGCCTCGGCATTCTCGACGAAGAAGATGCAGTGTGGGTTGCCCATATTGACGGCCGAGGGCCCGAACAGCACCGGCGCATCGATCGGCCCAACCTTGATGTCGAGCGTACGCGTGTCCATCCGCTCGGCGAGCGGAATGTCCTGCCAATCGAGCTTAGGCTCGCCCATATCGACCGTCACCCGACCGTCGTCCGTGCGGCGGCAGTGGACCAGCCCGCCGTCCGTCAACAACGACAGGGTCGGCTTGCCCGATTCTTTCAACAACAAATCGGCGACGCAGCGCGTGCCGTTTCCACAGGCCTCCGCCTTGCTTCCGTCCGGGTTCCAAATGCGCAAGATCGCATCACCCGCACCGCTGGCAGGTTCGATCACCAGCAACTGATCGAATCCGACGCCGCGATGCCTGTCGCCGATCCGCTTGGCCGCAGTTGCGCCGATTTTCAACTTTTGCGCGCGTGCATCGACGACGACAAAGTCGTTGCCGAGACCGTTCATTTTGAGAAACGCGACGCTCATGGGACGCTTATATAGGCGCTCGCGCCCACAACTGGCGAGACCCGATGCGCACTACTTTTGCGAAAGCGCTGGCGGCCGAACGTCTCAGACCAAGGGAAAATTTTCCCCGTCTCCCGTCACCAACGCGTGGTGCGAACGTTAACATCGCGTGTTAGAGACGAGTCGCGCGCGGGGGCGGGGCACAGTCTGGGTTCGAACGCAGGTTTCTGAGGTGTGCCTGATGCGTCTGCTGGCCGCGTGTGCGGGAGCGCTTCTATCGCTCTTTGCCTGTTTGGGCGCCTTTGCAAGCAGTGAGGACCCGTTCCTTTGGCTTGAAGACACGTCAAGTCAGCGCGCGCTCAAATGGGTCCGGGCCCAGAATGCACTCACGCTGAACTCGCTCCGCAACGATGAAGACTACCGGGAAACACTAGCGGCCGCTGCCGCCATCGTCGGCGCCAAGGACCGCATCCCGTACGGCAGCCTGGCCGCAGGCTGGGTTCACAATTTCTGGCAGGATGAGCGCCACCCGCGCGGGCTGTGGCGCCGGACGCGCCTTGACGACTACCGCGACAGCGACCCAACCTGGGAAACGCTCATCGACCTCGATGCACTGGCCGCAACCCAGGGTCACGACTGGACCTGGCGCGGCGCTGAGTGCCTCGCGCCTACGTTCACGCGCTGTCTCATACGCCTCGCCCGCAACGGCGGCGACACAACTGTCGTGCGCGAGTTTGACACGGCCACGAAGTCGTTTGTGCGCAACGGATTTGATGTCGGCATCGGCAAAACCGACATCTCCTGGGTCGATCTCAACACCGTTGTCGTCGCGACGAATTGGGGCAAAGGGGCGCTGACGTCGTCCGGTTACGCGCGCGTCGTCAAACTCTGGAACCGCGGCGAGCCGATCGCAGAGGCGAAGACGATCTATGAAGGCAAGGCGACCGACATCGCCGTTCGCCCGGTCGTTTATTTCGACCAAAAGGGCAACGCGGAAATTTTCGTCGTGCGCAGCCTCGCGCGCTCGGACAGCGAAGTCTTCTACGTCGATGCGAACTCGCGCGTCACCCGCATCACGGTTCCGCGCACGCTCGACTTCAAAGGGCTTCACAGCCGCCAACTCCTCTTCCACGTGATGCGGGACTGGACTGTGGGCGGCACGACGATCGACCAAGGCGCCTTGGTTGGCTTCTCGCTCGACGAATACATCGCGAATGGTGGGGTCATCCCGACGGTAAAGTCGCTCTTCACGCCCGAGCCGCGCGTCGCGATCGCCGACGTGAAACTTGGCCGCGACGCCGTCTACCTCTCGCTGCTCGACAACGTGAGGGGCCGTGTGCACGAGGTGAGCTACGACGGCCGCCAATGGTTCTGGCGCCGGATGACGCTGCCAGACAACGGCAGCGCGGAAGTGGTGAGCGCAAGTCCCGCCGATGCCGAAGTGCTGATCAAATACGAAAGCTTCGTCACGCCCGACCGCCTTTACATCGCAAGCAAGGGCAAGGATCCGAAAGTCCTAAAGCAGCTCCCCGAACGCTTCGACGCCACCGACATTACCGTCGCCCAATACGAAGCCGTCTCGGCTGACGGCACGCGCATCCCATACTTCTTCGTGCGCCGCGAAGGTACGCGCAACAACGGCAAGACGCCGACGCTTCTCTATGCCTATGGCGGGTTCCAAGTCTCGACCACGCCTTGGTACTGGTCGAGCGCCGGCAAGCTCTGGCTCGAGGAAGGCGGCGCCTACGCCGTCGCGAACGTCCGCGGCGGCGGCGAGTTCGGACCCGGCTGGCACGAAGCGGCGACGGGCGACCGCCGTCAAAACAACTTCGACGACCTCGCGGCGGTCGCGCGCGACATGATCGCCCGGGGCTTCACCTCGCCGCGCCGCCTTGGCGTCATCGGCTCCTCGCACGGCGGCCTCTTGGCATCCGGCGCGTTCGTCCAATACCCCGATCTGTTCAACGCCGTCTCGGCGCAGCTCCCGCTGACCGACATGCTGCGCTACAAGCGCCTCTCCTCCGCCGGCACGAACTGGATCGCCGAATACGGCAACCCGGACGACCCGCGCCAGCGCGCGCTGATCACCCGTTGGTCGCCATATCAAAACGTGCGCCCTGGCGTGAGTTATCCACGCGCCTTCTTTCTGACCGCGACGCGCGACGAACGCATTCACCCTGCTCACGCCCGCAAGATGGCCGCCAAACTCGGAGCCATGGGCCAACCCACGCTCTACTTCGAAACACTCGACACGAGCGCCACCCGCGCCGAACAACTGGCGCTGACGTTCACCTACTTCCGCCAGCAGTTGATGGACTAAGAACCCGCGGCAAGCCCCGAAATCCTTAGCGTCTTGGCGTCTTGGCGTGAAACAAGGCCGCATCCGCCCGCATTGACTCCCCTTGTGTAAAACCCTAGGTTCCGCGCCGATTTCCTGGATCGTCTGAATGCCGATCCGCCTTGGGGACAGGCCCCGAGGTCAACGTCCGCCAGCGCGTTGCGCCCGCGGGCGCGATAGGCATTTGGCCAAACGCGTGAAACGGGCGTGGATGTTTGAAGCTCTGACCAATCGCTTGTCGTCGGTGTTCGACGGCCTCAAGGGGCGCGGTGCGCTGACTGAGGGCGACGTCGATGCCGCGCTGCGCGAAGTGCGTCTGGCGCTCATCGAAGCCGACGTCTCGCTCCCGGTCATCAAAGACTTCCTCGCCAAGGTCCGCGAGAAGGCAATTGGCGCCGACGTGCTCCGCTCCGTCACGCCGGGTCAGCAGATCGTCAAGATCGTGCACGACGTCCTGGTCGAAACGCTAGGTGAAGAAAACGCGAGCCTCGCGCTCGACGCCGTGCCCCCCGCCGTCATCATGATGATCGGCTTGCAGGGTTCGGGCAAAACCACGACGACGGCCAAGATCGCGCTCCGCCTCACGAACCGCGACAAGAAGAAGGTTCTGCTCGCTTCGCTCGACACGCGCCGCCCCGCCGCGCAGGAGCAGCTGAAGGTCCTCGGCGAACAAACGGGCGTGGCGACGCTCCCCATCATCGCCGGCCAAACCCCCGCCGACATCGCCCGCCGCGCGCTGCAAGCCGCGAAGCTCTCAGGCTACGACGTTCTGATCCTCGACACCGCCGGCCGCCTGCACATCGACGAAGCGCTGATGGCCGAGATCGCGCAGATCCGCGACCTCTCGCAACCGGTCGAAACCCTGCTCGTCGCCGACAGCCTCTCCGGCCAAGACGCGATCAACGTCGCGAAGACG
This sequence comes from uncultured Flavobacteriaceae bacterium, assembly GCA_964638635.1. GTDB lineage: Bacteria > Pseudomonadota > Alphaproteobacteria > Micropepsales > Micropepsaceae > SZUA-430. The sequence goes on along the minus strand of CAZXAQ010000013.1, from coordinate 20,776 downwards.
TTCAAAGAACGCATCGGCATCTCCGGCATCGTCTTGACCCGCATCGACGGCGACGGCCGCGGCGGTGCGGCGCTCTCCATGCGCGCGATCACCGGCGCGCCGATCAAGCTGCTCGGCACCGGCGAAAAGATCGACGCGCTCGAAGACTTCCACCCCCGCCGCATCGCGGGCCGCATCTTGGGCCAAGGCGACGTCGTCAGCCTGGTCGAGAAGGCCGCCGAAACCGTCGATCAGGAAAAGGCCGAAGCGCTCGCCAAGAAGATGGCGAAGGGCCAGTTCGACCTCGACGACCTCGCCGAACAGCTCCGCCAAATGCGCCGCATGGGCGGCATGCAGGGCATCATGGGCATGCTGCCGGGCGTCGCGAAAGCGAAGGATCAACTCGCCGCCGCCGGCATGGACGACACCATGTTGAAGCGCCAAGAGGCGATCATCTGCTCGATGACGAAAGAAGAGCGCTCGAACCCCGACGTGCTGAACGGCTCGCGCCGCAAGCGCATCGCGAAGGGCTCGGGCGTCGACGTCTCCGAAGTGAACAAGCTCATGAAGATGCACCGCGCGATGGCGGATGTGATGAAGAAGATGGGCAAAGGCAAAGGCTTGATGAGCGCGCTGTTCGGCGGCCGCACCCCGCAAATGCCGCCCGGTGGCGGCGGCCTGCCGGGTCTCGGCGGCGGCGGCATGCAATTGCCTCCAGGTTTCAAATTGCCGCCGGGTTTCGGCGGAAAGCGTTGATTGGTTTGGATTGAAAGAAGGAACTTAGAATGCTGAAAATCAGAATGTCACGCGGCGGCACGAAGAAGCGCCCGTTCTATAAGATCGTGATCGCCGACGCGCGCTCCCCGCGCGACGGCCGCTTCATCGAGCGCATCGGCCACTACAACCCGCTGCTCGCGAAGGGCCACGCGGACCGCATCAAGCTCGACCTCGATCGCGCGAAGTATTGGCTCGGCCAAGGCGCGCAGCCGTCGGACCGCATCGAGCGCTTCCTGGCCGACGTCGGCCTCGCGAAGAAGAAGACGCAGTTCAACGACCCGAGCAAGTCGGCCCCGCGCAAGAAGGCGCAAGAACGCCTCGCCGCCGAGAAGAAAGGCGAAGAGGCCGCAGCGTAGTCTGGGAGCGCGGGCGTCCCGCCCGCTCTTTGAGACAGCGCGAGCGCTCGTGTCATGGCAGAACGACAAATCCTCTTAGGCCGCATCATCGGCCCGCACGGATTGAAGGGCGAGGTGAAGATCAAAAGCTTCACCACCGACCCGCTCGACATCGCGTCCTATGGACCGGTGGCGACGGGCGACGGCCGCCTGTTCCGCCTGACGAACGCGCGTCTGCAGGGCGACCTGGTGATCGCGGGCATCAAAGGCGTCGCCGACCGCACTCTCGCCGAAACGCTGAAAGGCCTTGAGTTGAAAATCGACCGCGACGACCTGCCGGAAACCGACGACGGCGAATACTACGAAGCCGACCTCGTCGGCCTCCCCGTCTTCGATGAAGGCGGCGACAAGGTCGGCGAAGCGCTCGGCTGCCAAAACTTCGGCGCGGGCGAACTGCTCGAGATCAAGCGCACGACGGGCGCAAGGGCGTTCGTGCCCTTCGCGAACAGCATGGTGCCGAAAGTCGACATCGAAGCGGGCAAGATCGTCCTCTCGGAAACGGGCCTCGCCGTCTTGACCGCCGACGATCAGGGGGCCGCGCCATGACCTGGGCCGCCACCGTCCTGACCGTGCTGCCGGAAATGTTCCCGGGCCCGCTCGGCCACTCGCTGAGCGGCAAGGCGCTCGCCGACAAGCGTTGGTCGCTGGAAACGATCGACATCCGCAAGTTCGCGACCACCCGCTACGGCGCGGTCGACGACACGCCGGCCGGCGGTGGCCCCGGCATGGTGATGCGCGCCGATATCCTGGGCGCGGCGATCGACAGCGTCGCGCGCAATGATCGCCCGTTGATCCTGCTCTCGCCACGCGGAAAGCAGCTCACCCAGGCCCGCGCCCACGAGCTCGCCCAAGGCCCCGGCGTCGTCCTGATCTGCGGCCGCTTCGAAGGCGTCGACCAGCGCGTGATCGACGCCCGCGCGCTCGAAGAAATCTCGATCGGCGATTACGTGCTCTCGGGCGGCGAACTCGCGGCGATGACGTTGATCGATGCGGTCGTGCGCCTGCTGCCGGGCGTTGTCGGCGCCGACGCGTCGCTCGAGGAAGAAAGCTTCGAGAACGGCCTCCTCGAATACCCGCATTACACGCGCCCCCAAACCTGGGAAGGCCGCGACATCCCCGCGGTGCTGACGTCTGGTCATCACAAGAAAATCGCCGAGTGGCGCCGCCAGCAGTCGCTCGACCTCACGAAATCCCGCCGCCCCGACTTGTGGGACGCCCACACGCGGGCGGCACAAACGAAACACTAGAGCTTACGAAAGGACCAATCCCATGAATCTCCTGCAAACGCTGGAAGCCGAACAAGTCAAAGCGCTCTCGAAAAAGAAGAAGGTCGATTTCGATCCGGGCGACACCGTCAAGGTCAACGTCAAGGTCGTCGAAGAATCCTTCGACGAAAAGACGAAGCAGACGAAGCGCCGCGAGCGTCTTCAAGGCTTCGAAGGCGTCGTCATCGCCCGCCAAGGCCAAGGCCTGAACGAGAACTTCACCGTCCGCAAGATCAGCTACGGCGAAGGCGTGGAGCGCGTGTTCCCGGTTCACAGCCCACTCGTCGACTCGGTCGAAGTGCTCCGCCGCGGCCGCGTCCGCCGCGCGAAGCTCTATTACCTCAAGGGCCTCACGGGTAAGAAAGCCCGCATCGTCGAGCGTCAGGATAAAGACCGCGGCGCCGCCGAGGCAGACGCCGCCGAGTGAGCCCACTCACGTTCCGTTTCGCCGGTGCCAAGGACGCGCCGGCGATCGCAGCCCTGATCGAAAGCGGCTACCGCGGCGACGAAAGCCGCCGCGGTTGGACGACCGAGGCCCATCTGATCGAAGGCAACCGCACGTCGGTCGCCGAGATCGAGCGACACATCGCCGACCCGAACGCCCGCTTCATCATGGCGTTCGAGGGCGCAACGCTCGTCGGCTGCGCGCTGATCAAGAATGAAGAGGGCCAAGGCTATTTCGGCATGTTCGCGGTTACGCCCGCGCTCCAAGGCGGCGGCCACGGCAAACAAATCCTCGCCCACGCCGAGCAGCAAATCCGCAACCTCTGGCACTGCCCCCGCGTGGCGATGACGGTGATCTCGATCCGCGAAGACCTCATCGCCTACTACGAACGCCGCGGCTACACGAAGACCGGCACCAAACCCTTCCCCTTCGACCGCGAACCCGGCGCGAAGCGCACCGACTTCCATTTCGTGGTGCTCACGAAACGTCTAGCCTAGCGAAAATTGGTGAGGGCACATCATGAACCTCGAGGACGCATACTTCATCAGTCAGATCATCGCCGCTATCGCGATCGTCGCGTCGCTGATCTTCGTCGGTGTGCAACTGCGCCAATCCGACAAAACCCAGCGCGCGGCCATACACCAAGCGCGCACCGATCGAGTTATGAGTGTCTTCGCGCTGATGGCTCAACCAAACGTAGTTTCGCTCAGCGCCAAGGTCACGCACAGGCCCGAATCAATCTCACCCGAAGAGCTACGCATCTTGCACACGCTGATGGGGATGACGGATCTCAACTATGAGGAGGAACTGTGGCAGCACAAAATGGGGCTGCTTGACCGCGAAACGCTCGAACGCACGCAGGTCGCGAGCAGCAACTTCTTCGCGGTGCCTGCGGTGCGAGCGCTTTGGATGTTGGTGGCATCCGGGTTGGATGCGCGCCACGTCGAAGAAGTCGAAAAGGGATTGATCAGAGGCCGCCCTTTGTCGCCCGGGATCGATCTGCATCAGGCTTGGCTGAAGATGCTCGGCGACATCGATACGAACGCCCAGGCACCGGCGACCACAGGCGAGAAGACGCCTCGTTAAGGTGAGATAGAACGATAAGACGCCAGCCTCATCCGGTAGAGAATATGCCGCCGCAGCGCATGCCCCACCGGCAACCGCGGATGATCGAAGTCCTCAGCCGGGTTCCGCGTCATGCCGAGCCGCTCCATCACCGACCATGACGGCTTGTTCGCCATGACCGTGAACGACACGATTTGATCGAGATTCAAATCTTCGAACCCGATTCGAAGCGCCGCTTTCGCGCCTTCCGTCGCATACCCTTTGCCCCAATAGGCTGGCGCCAGCCGCCACCCGATCTCGACGGCCGGCGTGAACGGTGCTTCGAATCCTACGTGCTGCAATCCGACATACCCGATCAGCGGCGCCACCCCCGGCAACTCCACCGCCCACACCCCGAACCCATGCGCCCGGTGATGCTCCTCAAACCGCCCGACCTGTGCCCGAGTCTCCTCCGCCGTCATGACCCCCGGCATGAAACGCATGGTCGCCGGGTCAGCATTCATCGCCGCAAACGGCGCCAAATCCGCCTCGCGCCAGCGGCGCAGGACAAGCCGTTCGGTCCGAAGCATGCGAGAACTAGGGTTCGCTGACGCGTGTGCTTTCGACGATAGCCTCAAGTTTGCTCCGCCACTCATCGAGCAAGCCGACCGTGCTGTTGACGGTAAAGACGACCAGTTCGTCACCACGCTTCGTCACGTAAATGTGGTTGTAGATCTCAGTATCGGCGGCCTTGCTGTTGAACTCCAACACCCCAAACTCGCGCCCGTCGATCTTGCGCAACCCGATCTTGTGCCAGTCCGCGACATTGCCCGCCTTATTGAGGCCCGCGGCCATTGCGGGCGTCAACTCCTTGAGCGTGTGGTTTCCAGGATAGGCGCTTACGGCAACGGCAACGCTGACTGTTCCGCGCTCATTCGCATACACCTCCTGGGGAGGGTTCGCGCCAAACTTCGTTTTCTTTGCCTCATCGGACATTGCATCAAGCCCGGCGGGAAGCGAGATCGTCGCCTTACCCCCGAGCAAACTTTGCTCTCGGACATCATCGGCAAGTGCCGGATACGCAAAGGCAACGAGCAACAGCACGGCGGTCGTGAAACGACTAATCATGATTGGGCTCCCCGGAAAACGAGGCTGACGTTACCGAATTGAGGCCCGCGAACGGAAGAGCCAAATGCGCGAATGCAGGTTCTACAGCCAAACTTGCGCGTTTCCCGAAACCTCGCAAGCCGCTATGTAATCCCCGCCATGACCGCAACCACCCTCTACGACAAAATCTGGGACGCCCACCTGGTCCACGCCGAACCGGGCGAGGCGGCCGTCCTCTACATCGACCGCCACCTCGTGCACGAGGTGACGAGCCCGCAGGCGTTCGAAGGCTTGCGCCTCGCCAAGCGAAAAGTCCGCCGCCCGGAGCTGACGCTCGCCGTCGCCGACCACAACGTGCCGACGACCGACCGCTCCCACGGCATCGCCGACCCCGAATCCGCGCTCCAGGTCGCGACGCTCGAGAAGAACGCCAAGGACTTCGGCGTCACCTATTTCGCGATGGACGACATCCGCCAAGGCATCGTCCACATCGTGGGGCCGGAGCAGGGCTTGACGCTCCCCGGCCAAACGATCGTCTGCGGCGACAGCCACACCGCGACCCACGGCGCGTTCGGCGCGCTCGCCTTCGGCATCGGCACCAGCGAAGTCGAACACGTGCTGGCAACCCAAACGCTGCAAGCGCGCCCGTCAAAGAACATGCGCGTGACCGTCGACGGCAAACCCGCCCCCGGCATCACGGCCAAGGACATCATCCTCGCCATCATCGGGAAGATCGGCACCGCCGGCGGCACCGGCTTCGTGATCGAGTATGCGGGAGAGGCGATCCGCGCGCTCTCGATGGAAGGCCGCATGACGGTCTGCAACATGTCGATCGAAGCGGGCGCCCGCGCCGGCCTGATCGCACCCGATGAAACAACGTTCAATTATCTGAAGGGCCGTCCAAACGCACCAAAGGGCGCGGCCTGGGAAGCGGCCGTCGCCTACTGGCGCACGCTGAAGTCCGACGAGGGCGCCAAGTTCGACGTCGAAGTGAAACTCGACGCGGCCGAGATCCCGCCGCTCGTCACCTGGGGCACCAGCCCCGAAAACGTCGTGCCCATCACCGGCCACGTCCCCGATCCCGCGACGGAAAGCGACCCGCAACGCCGCGCCGCCATGGAACGCATGCTCGACTACATGGGCCTGAAAGCCGGCACCGCGATGAAGGACGTCAAAGTCGACCGCGTCTTCATCGGCTCCTGCACGAACGGCCGCATCGAAGATTTCCGCGAAGTCGCAAAAGTCGTGGCCGGCAAGAAAGTCGCCCCCCACGTCGGCGCCATGATCGTCCCCGGCTCCGGCCTCGTGAAAGAACAAGCCGAGAGCGAAGGCCTCGACAAAATCTTCACCGCCGCCGGCTTCGAATGGCGCGAACCCGGCTGTTCCATGTGCCTCGCCATGAACGCCGACAAACTCGAACCCGGCGAACGCTGCGCCTCCACCTCGAACCGCAACTTCGAAGGAAGACAGGGCAGGGGAGGCCGCACGCATCTGATGTCGCCCGCCATGGCCGCGGCCGCGGCAATTCGGGGCCACCTCGCAGACGTGCGGGAGCTGTAGTATAGTCCGGCCATGAACCTGCATCGCCGCTTCATTCCTGAGCCGCCACGCCTTGTCGGTACCTTTCGCCGCTTTGGTTCGGTTGGCCCTGTCTACGAGATAACCGCCGCCGGAAAAGAGATGCCGGATGGCGATGTAACGATGCGTATCCGCGTCGTCGAAAGCGGCGAGGAGCTGGATTATCCCTACTCAGCGATCATCGACGATCCAAAAGAATCCTGATGTTTGCGATCGCCTTCGATCTTGTCGTGCAAGTGACCGCGGCAGTCCACCCAAAGGGTGTTTCGCAGGCGTATGCTGACATCGGCAACGCACTTGCAAAATTTGGCTTCAACCGTGTGCAAGGCAGCCTCTACATCACGCCGGATGACAATCTGGCTAACCTGTTCTCTGCCATCGACGCGTTACGCAAATTGCCTTGGTTCGCACAGTGCGTTCGCGACATCCGGGCTTTCAAGGTTGAGCATTGGTCGGACTTCACCGCCTTCGTGAAGGGCGAAGGGAACCGGTAGGCAGGGACTGCTCCCCCAACTACGCGGCCGCGGCGATCAAGGGACACCTCGCGGACGTGCGCGATCTGGGCTAAGCTTCCCCCAACCGCGGCGCCGATCGCGGAACACAACAATGGGGTCTGCGATGTCGTTGCTCCTCCGAGTGCTCGCTGGGTTCGTCGCGATTCTTGCGATAGTTACCCTCGTGGTTTGGCTAAACTTCGACTCAGTTCGCTACAGCGCGATCATGTGGATGGCGACGCCGGGAAAGCCGTTCGCCGAACCGCCGGCGTTTGACTACGCGACACCCGGCGGATGGGCAGCTTTGCCGGACAAAGACGCAACGCAACCGGTCGACGTCTTCATTGTTCCCGGCACGACGTATTTCCAGCCCTACAAGGGATATTGGAATCAGACGCCGGAAGACGCAGAGACGATCAAGTTCACAGCTCAAATGTTAGCGCGCGTAGGTGACGTGTACTCCTGCTGCAAGATATATTTCCCCCGCTCGCGTCAAGCAATTCTCGGCGCCTTCGCAGACAAGACCGACAACGGCGAGAAAGCCCTCGATCTCGCATATCGCGACGTTGAGCGGGCGTTCGACTATTACATCGCTCACTACAACAACGGCCGCCCGTTCGTTCTCGCAGGCGCAAGCCAGGGTGGCAAACACATCTTCAATCTTCTGAAGAATCGCATCAGCGGCACCGAGCTGAAGAAGCGCATGGTGGTAGCCTACCCGTTGATTTGGTGGATGAAGCAAGAACAATTTGCAAAAGAGTCGCCGGACATTCCGATCTGCGCCGAGCCGACGCAGATAGGCTGCGTGGCAACGTTCAATCCGGTAGGTCCGCACCTGCGCACAGGCTTGAATGCGCTTTTCGATCAGACAGGCATCATCTGCGTCAATCCGCTCACGTGGCGCACGGACGGTGCCTACGCGGATTTTGAACTCAATCTTGGTGTGAGCCCGCTCAATGCACCGGATAAACCAGTGCCTCACGCTGCCGACGCGAAGTGCGACGAAAATGGCCGCCTGGTCGTCTCCGAGATTCGAGCAAATGTGTATGAAGGCGTGCCGATGCCGCTTCAGCTGATAATGAACATGTTTGGGCGCGACAATCATCACTCCCTGGTCTTCGCGCTTTTCGGCGCCAACTTTCGGAAAAATTTGGAAGAGCGCGTCGACGCGTACCTCGCACAACCAAAGTCCTAGGTCTCATGCAAAAATTCACCACCCTCACCGCCGTCGCAGCCCCGCTGCCGATGATCAACGTCGACACCGACATGATCATCCCGAAGCAGTTTTTGAAGACGATTCAAAGAACGGGCCTCGGCAAGCACCTGTTCGAGGAGATGCGTTACACGACGGCGGGCGCCGAAATACCCGATTTCGTGCTCAACAAGCCCGCCTACCGCAAGGCGCAGATTTTGGTCACCGGTCAAAATTTCGGCTGCGGTTCAAGCCGCGAGCACGCGCCTTGGGCCTTGGCCGACTTCGGCATCCGCTGCGTGATCGCGACGTCCTACGCCGACATCTTCTACAACAACTGCTTCAAGAACGGCATCTTGCCGATCGTGCTGCCGCAAGAAGACGTCGACAAGCTGATGGACGACGCCAACCGAGGCGCAAACGCGGTCGTCACCGTCGACCTCGAGAAACAAGAAATCCGCGGGCCCGACGGCGGCATGATCAAGTTCGATATCGACCCCTTCCGCAAACAATGCCTCCTGAACGGCTGGGACGACATCGGCCTGACCCTCCGCCACGAAAAGTCGATCGACGCCTTCGAAGCCAAACGCCGCGCACAGAGCCCGTGGATGTAGCCATCAAGAGGTTTCGCTGTATCGGCTCAGAAAGAGCAACACGAAGGCCTCGAAGGATTCACGAAGATCACCAAGGCGCTTTGCGCTCCGGCAACCGCAGCGTCGGCGCGAAGCGCCATTGTTGCGCGCGTTCCGCGCGCGGGCGCATGCGAAACGGCACGAGACTCTTCGTGATCTTCGCGCGTCCTTCGAGGTCTTCGTGGTGCTCTTACTGACGAACGCGCAACCACCGCCATCTCAGGAAACGCTCAGCGCCAATCGCCGAGCACGAACGCCTCCGGCGCCAAATACCCAGCGCCGTTCCCGCGCTGCATGGCGACGCCCGTGAACTGCGTGCGGAACCCGTGGTTCAACACCTCCCGATAAGCCCCATGACACGCCGTGTTTACGCCGGCAGTCACCACACCCATGCCGCGACGCGCCGCGAGCGCCTCGCACGCCGCGAGGAGCTTGCCGAATGACGCCCCATCCCGCGCCGCGGCGAACTTGATGTAAACCGCATTCGGTCCAGCCTCGCTGCCGGGCCCCACGTGACAAACCGCAAACGCGCCAACCGATCCACCATCGCGCACCGTCACAACCTCGCCCAGCTTCTGATCGAGAAGCGCATCGATCTCGCCCGAAACGTCGAGCCCGGGAAACATCGCACCCGTTATATCGCGCGCCTGCGCGATCAAGTCCGCCCGCGATCCGTCGAAAGCGCTCGCAATCGCAGACGCCTCCGTCACGCGCTTCGCCATCAGCGGCGTCAACTGCTGCGGCCAAAAATCGTACTTCTGATACAGCGCCAAATGCTTCGGGCTGTGCGGAAACGTGAAGAGGCCCGCTTGCCTGACGCCCCAGCGCGCAAACGTATCCATCGTGGGCGCGAGAAGCCGCTGCGCGATACCCTTGCTCCAATAGTCCGGACGGACCGTCAGCGGTCCGAAGAACCCGAAGCTCCCCCAATTCGCGACAAAATTCGATCCGACCAGCGTCTCGCCGTCGAACGCCCCGAACGCGGCATTGCCGGCCGGCGCCCGCCACCGCGTGCCGATCAAATCGGCGCCCGCCGCAAACGCCGTCGGATCGGGCAGTCCCAAGAACGTTCCGAACGCCAGTCGGAAGATGCGATCGGCCTCCGGCAAATCGCTTTCGCGCAACGGTCGGATGTCGATGGTCATCGAAGTTCTCCTGCCAGGTCATCGTTGCGTCATGGCATGTTGTCGCGCACGACACGTCGCACTGGCATTTCGTCCCTCAGCTTGAAGTGGAACGCAAGCAGGCGGCGGTGTGAGGCAATCGGCGCCGTGGTAGAGGCGCTAGGGAAGTTCTATTATCGCTCCTTAAGTTGACAGCACGCACGGAACGAACGACCTAACGCTCCCCTAACGGAAATCTAACGCATTTCTAACGGCAAAAGCCGCGGAAATGAGCCATTCTAACGCATCTAACGGATTCGATTTTGCATCACATGACGACCAAGCAACTGCTCCTCCTCCCTGGCGACGGCATCGGCCCCGAAGTGATGGCCGAGGTCGAGCGCCTGATCGCCTGGTTCAACGCCAGCGGAGGCCAGAAATTCGAAACCGACCGCGACCTCGTCGGCGGCGCTTCCTACGACAAACACGGGGTCCCGGTCACCGAAGCCGCGATGAAGAAGGCGCTCGCCGCCGACGCCGTGCTGTTCGGCGCGGTCGGCGGTCCGAAATACGCGAGCGTGCCCTACGACAAGCGCCCGGAAGCGGCGCTGCTCCGCCTACGCAAGGACCTCGGCCTGTTCGCAAACCTCCGCCCCGCGCTCTGCTTCGACGCGCTGAAGGAATCGTCGACGCTCAAGCCCGAGATCGTGGCAGGCCTCGACATCATGATCGTGCGCGAACTCACCGGCGGCGTCTATTTCGGCGAACCGCGCGGCATCACACAGCTGCCGAATGGCGAACGCCGCGGCGTCGACACGCAAGTTTACGACACCCACGAAATCCACCGCATCGCCCGCGTGGCGTTCGAACTTGCGCGCCTGCGCAAGAACAAAGTCGCCTCCGCCGAAAAGCACAACGTGATGACGTCCGGCCTGCTCTGGAAGGAAGAGGTCACGAAACTTCATGCGGCGGACTACAAGGACGTGGAGCTGACCCACATCCTCGCCGACAACTGCGCCATGCAACTCGTGCGCAACCCGAAGCAGTTCGACGTGATCGTCACCGACAACCTGTTCGGCGATATCCTCTCCGACGAAGCGGCGCAGCTCACGGGCTCGATCGGCATGCTCCCGTCCGCCTCGCTGGGCGCACGCGACGCGAACGGCAAACAGCGCGCCCTCTACGAACCCATTCACGGCTCCGCCCCCGACATCGCGGGCCAAGACAAGGCAAACCCGATCGCCGCGATCCTCTCCTTCGCCATGTGCCTGCGCTATTCCTTCGCCATGAAAAAGGAAGCCGACCTCGTCGAACGCGCGGTTTCCGCCGTCCTCGACCAGGGCATCCGTACCGGCGACATCATGCAGCCCGGCAAGCGCTTGGTGGGCACGAAAGAGATGGGATCGGCCATCCTCGCGCAAATTGAGAGGATTTGAGCCAGAAATTCGTAACCAACCCGAGCGCATAATCGAGACGCGGTTTCGGGAGGCAAACATGGGAACTTGGAGCGTCACACTCTACGGCAGCGATGCGGCGAACGACATCCGCGACAGCGTGCGCGAGTTGTTCAAGGCCCCGTTCGACGGCGACGGCATCGTCGAAGCGCTGACGAAGACGTACCCGAACCTCGCCGACAAGCGGGACGAAGAGTACCCGGACATGTGGCTCGTCCTCGCCGATCAGTTTCACGCCCACGGCGTCAAGGCGCCGCGTGTGTTCTCGACCGCGACGACGATCATCGACACAGGGCTCGACATTGAAACAAAACGCGCGCTCAAGATGACCGAACGCGACCTCGCGAAGCGTACAAAACTGCTGACAGAACTGCGCGAGAAATGGGCGAAGCCCCACCCGAAGCCCGTGAAGCGCAAGGTGCAGGAGAAACCCGACCCCTTCGTCTTCGAAGTCGGCGACTGCGTCACCTATCCGGTGAAGAATACCGCCCGCACGCTGAATCCGCAGCGCGCCAAACCCGAAGCCGATCCGGATTGGCACCACTACGGCTACGGCGCGATGGCCGTTCTCGGTCGCGGCCACTATCTCGGCGTCTTCGCGTGGTACGCCGTCGCGCGATTGAGTTGGTTCGAAACGGCGAAACCCACGCTCGACGCCTGCGCCACTGCGATGATCGAAGAGGAAACAACTGTCCTTTGGCAAAAGCTGGCCGAGAAGCCGCGGCTCTGCCTGTTCGCGAGCCGCCTCACGCCCGCTTGGGCGCGTAAGATGCGCTTCGAACCGGTCGGCCGCCTCGCGCCGAACGACAAGGCGTTGGCAGAGGCTGTGGCGCCGTTCGCAGACCCGAAATTCGTTCCCGGCATCTGCCTCGCGCACGAACTCTCCGGCATGGGCACGCGCGCGCCAGCGACGGTGCCGTTGGCGCGTTACTTGAGCGTGCGCGGATGACGCGCCTTGACTTCGGGGCGAGCGTCGCCCCCAAGTCGCGGCGCGAAAATTGAAGTAGGTGATGAATGTCCTGGAAAATTGCAGTCGTAGGCGCCACCGGCAACGTCGGCCGCGAGATGCTGAATATCCTCGCCGAGCGCGAATTTCCGGCGAGCGAAGTTGTGCCACTCGCCTCGCGAAAAAGCGTCGGCAAAGGAGTCTCCTACGGCGACCGCACGCTGAAATGTAAGGCGCTCGAACACTACGACTTCAAGGGCACCGATATCGTGCTCATGTCGGCCGGCGGTACGATCTCCGGTGAGTGGTCGCCCAAGATCGCAAAGGACGCCGTCGTCATCGACAATTCCTCGAAGTGGCGCATGGACCCCGACGTGCCGCTGGTGGTGCCCGAAGTGAACGCCACCGCGATCGGCAAGTTTGCCAAGAAGAACATCATCGCGAACCCGAACTGCTCGACCGCGCAAATGGTCGTGGCGCTGAAACCGCTGCACGACGTCGCCCGCATCAAGCGCGTGGTCGTCTCGACCTATCAGTCCGTCTCCGGCGCCGGCAAAGACGCGATGGACGAACTCTTCAACCAAACCCGCGCAATCTTCGTCACCGACTCGATTGAGGCCAAGAAGTTCACGAAGCAAATCGCCTTCAACGTCATCCCCCACATCGACACGTTCATGGACGACGGCTACACGAAGGAAGAATGGAAGATGGCCGCCGAAACGCGCAAGATCCTCGACCCCGATATCAAGGTGACGGCCACCTGCGTGCGCGTCCCCGTCTTCGTCGGCCATTCCGAGGCGATCAACGTCGAATTCGAGCGCCCCATCACCGTCGAACAAGCGCGCGATATCCTGCGCGAAGCCCCCGGCTGCATGGTGGTCGATAAACGCGAAGACGGCGGCTACGTCACCCCCGTCGAATGCGTCGGCGACTACGCGACGTTCGTGAGCCGCATCCGCAAGGACCCGACGGTTGAGAACGGCCTCGCCCTCTGGTGCGTTTCCGACAATCTCCGCAAAGGCGCGGCGCTGAACGCGATCCAGATCGCCGAAATTCTAATCAGCCGCCACCTGAAAAAGGCGGCCTAACGCTGCACGTCTTCCGGCCGCACAACACGAGGACCAACCTGCAGCAAAACCTGCCGCGCATCGAACGCCCGCGCCTCGCCGTCCTGCACAGCAGACTTAACGAGAATAATCTCCGCCGTCGCCGTGTAGGTCGTCACCGGCTGCACGTCGTAGCTGGGGCCCCACGGTGACCACGGATCGTACCAAGGCCGCCGGTACCATCCCGGGAACCCGTGATAAAACCACCCGCGCCCGCCATAGGAGTCGATCCAATAGCGATACCGCGTCTTCGCTTCCGTATCGCGCCCGACGACCAGGAAATGCGAATACCCGTTCTGCAGCGTCAACTCCGCCGCGCGGTAGAGCAGATAGTCCTCGACGGTCTCGCGCTTCGTCAGCGAGTTCCCGCGAAACGTGACGCGGAACTTGTTCTGATCGAGCCGCTCTTCCGAGAAGCCGAACCCGCGCGGCGGCGCCGGTTGATAGGGCGTCGGCGTCACGCAGGCCGCAAGCAAACCGGCCAACGCAAAGGCAAAGAGAATGCGCGCAAAGCGGATCATGACAGCCTCCACCGGAAGACCATGAAGTTTATCACCGAACGCGAGAGCTCGCGACTTGATCTAGCGCACGGTCTCAGCCGTCAAGAGGCAGCCGGGCTGGGCAAGCGCGCCTTGCGCGGCAACGAGCCGCAATTCGTCCGCCCCCGCACTCGCGCGCAAAACCGCATCGACGGCCGAACACGCGCCCGTGAGCGCGCCGGCCGCATCGCGCCCCTGAAGCCGCGCCGCGAGATAGAGCGCCGCCAGCAGATCGCCGGACCCGTTCGGCACAAGCGCGATCCTGGGCGCCGCAACGGCCCACGCACCCTCTCGCGTGACGGCAACCGTGCCGATGCGCCCGCCCTCGAACGGCACGGAGGTCACCACCGTTTCCGCTTTGCCGAGCGCCCGCGCCGCCGCCACTGCATCGGCGGCGCTCTCGATCTTCTTCGATGTCAGACTAGACAGCTCGAACCGGTTCGGCGTCACGATATCGGCAAGCGGCACAAGCTCCCGCGCCATCGCTTCCGCGACGCCGGCCCTTGCATACGCACCGTCATCATCACCGAACACCGGATCGCACAAGTAAACGGCTTGGCGGTTCTGCGCCTTAACCCGCCGCACCGCATCCGCCACAACGCGCGCCTGGTCGGCCGCACCCAGATAGCCGGAGATCACGCCGCTACAGCGCGCGAGCCAGCCATGCGCATCGAGCCCGTCGATCAACGCGCCAAGCGCTGCAGCATCTGTCGTCTCGCCACGAAACCGCCCGTATCCCGGATGGTTCGAGAGCAGCACCGTCGGCACGGCCCACACGTCGAGCCCAAGCCGCTGCAACGCAAAGCGCGCGGCGGAGTTGCCGACATGCCCGCGCACGACTTCGGACTGAAGGGAGAGAACGCAAAGAGGCTCAGGCATCGCTCGTGCGTAGCAGTTTCATTTCCACCAGTCTGCGCTCTTGCGCCGACATCGGCAATGCCAGCGCCCGTTCGAACGCCGCGCGCGCCTCGGCTCTGCGCCCCGCACGCGCCTCCAAATCCCCAACCGCCAAGTGATACGGCAAATAGCGCGCCATCGCCTTTTGCCCCGCGAGGGGCTTCAGCGCCTCAAGTCCCGCCTCCGCGCCCCGCCACATGGCGCGCGCAATCGCCCGGTTTATGGCAACGACCGGCGACGGCTGCACCTCGGCGAGCGCATCGTAGTACCCAATGAGCGCAGGCCAATCCGTCCGCTCCCACGACGGCGCCGCTGCATGCACCGACGCGATCCCCGCCTCAAGATGCAACGCCGTCAGCGCCTTTTCGTTCCGCGACGCCGACAGATGCTGAAACCCGCGCGCAATCATCGCTGGGTCCCACAGGCGCCGGTCCTGCGCTTCGAGCAAGATCGGCGTCCCATCCGCCGCCACCCGCGCGCGCGCCCGCGCGTGCTGAAACAGGATCAACGCGGCAAGCGCATGCGCCTCCGGGGACGACGCCACCGGATGCCAGGCCACCAACTCCGCCAGCCTCAGCGCTTCGTCGCAAACATCCTGCCGGATCAAGCGATCGCCGTCGCTGGCCGCGTAGCCTTCGTTGAACAGCAAATAAATGGTCCGCAAAACGGACGGCATCCGCTCAACCAACCGCACACCTGCAGGCATCGCGAAAGCGACGTCGAGTTCGCGCAGCCGCGCCTTCGCCCGAACGAGACGCTGCGCGATCGCCTCGGGCGTCGCCAAGAATGCCCGCGCAATCTCCTCAACCGAAAACCCGCACACGCTCTTCAAGGTGAGCGCAAGCCGCGCCTCCTGCTCCAGCGCCGGATCGCAGCAGAGCACGATCAGCGACAACTCCTCGTCGCCCAGCAAATCCTTGGGCGGCGCCTGCAGATGCTCGATCCATTCGCCCACTTTGGGCTCCAGCGCGCTCATCATCGCGTGCCGGCGCAGACGATCGAGCGCCCGGTTGCGCGCCGTCGCGAGCAACCACGCGAACGGATTGTCCGGCACCCCGCGCTCAGGCCACGTGTTCAGCGCCGCCACGAACGCATCCTGCACGCAGTCTTCGGCCAGCGAGAGAGCCGACCCGCCAAACGACCGCGTCAATGCCCCGGTAAGCCGGCCCGTCTCGCGGCGCGAAAGGCGGTCGATCAGCGACCGAAGCTCAACCGCCAACGCCATATCAAAGCTCGTGGATCTCACGCACTTCCACCCGCCCGCCATACTTCAGGTGCGGGCATTCCTTCGCGATCTCGCAAGCCGCGGCGTAATCCTTTGCTTCAATGGCAAAGTACCCGCCGACGACCTCCTTGCTCTCCGCATAAGGCCCGTCCGTCACCACGATCTTGCCGCCTTTGTTACGCAACACCTTGCCGGCATCGTCGGTGAGTTTCTCGCCGCCCACAAAGCGCTTCTCATCGCGCATTTTCTGAGCCCAAGCGCCGTACTCCGTGATGATCCGCATCATTTCGTCCTCGGAGCGACCGTCGAATTGTCCCTGATCCTCGTGCAAAAACAGCATATATTTCGGCATGAAAGTCCTCCCTTGTTCAGCCTAACGGATCGAAGACGAACGGCAGAAGCGGAAATCGACAAGCCGAGCCGCGACGTGGGTATTGCCCGGTGCACCCGGCTTGCTATACCGCGCTCGGCCTAAGGAGAGCCCCATGACCATCCGCCCCCGCCGCAGCGTCCTCTACATGCCGGGCTCGAACGCCCGCGCGCTTGAGAAGGCGGCAACCTTGCCCGCGGATGCCCTCATTCTCGACCTTGAAGATGCGGTCGCTCCCGAGGCGAAAGAACTCGCCCGCATCCAAGTCTGCGCCGCGGTCAAAGACCGCCGCTTCGGCAAGCGCGAGATCGTCATCCGGGTGAACGCGCTCGAAACCCCGTGGGGACACGATGACATCGCGGCCGCAGCAGCGGCAGGGCCGGACGCGATTCTCGTTCCCAAGATCAACGACGTGGCCGACGTCGCCCACGCCGAACAGCACCTGGGCGAAGCAAACGCCGCCAGTGCGCTCTGGCTCATGGTGGAAACGCCGCGCGCAAGCTTCAACGCGAATGCCATCGCCGGTGCAGGAGGCAGGCTCGCCTGTCTCGTCATGGGCACGAACGATCTGGTGAAGGAACTACGCGCCCTTCACACACCCGGTCGCGAAGCGCTGCTTGCGAGCCTGAACCTCACCGTCCTCGCCGCACGCGCCCATGGCCTCACCGTGATCGACGGCGTCTACAACGAAATCGCGGACGCGGCGGGCTTCGAGGCTGTCTGCAAACAGGGCAGGGCCATGGGCTTCGACGGCAAGACGCTGATTCACCCGTCCCAAATCGAGGCCTGCAACCGCACGTTTTCACCGGACCCTGTCGAAGTTAACCGGGCGCGCGCCATCCTGGCCGCCTTCGAACTTCCCGAGAACAAAGGCAAGGGCGCCATCTCGCTCGACGGCAGAATGGTTGAGCTTTTGCACGCCGAAATCGCGAAACAAACGGTCGCTTTGGCGGAAGCCATTCAGGCTCTGGAAAGGTGAACGGGCATTTTGCCCTCTTCGCGCCTGAGTGGTACTATTACAAACAGTGGGCTGGGCCGGGTTCCCTCATAGGGGCTCGGCCTCGCCTTTTGGAACAACAGAAGTTGGGGTCTCGCATGCTGAAGCGCATTCTCGCCGGTCTCGGCATCTTCGCAATCATTGCCGCTCTAGCGGTCCCCGCCATGGCGATCGAACCTCCGTCGGAGCGCCGCGCTCGGCTAAAGTTAGAAGCGCAGAAGCTGCCTTATGAGGCCTCCGAGGCGATGAATGCGAAGAATTTCGACAAGGCAATTGAACTGTACACCAAGGCGCTTGAGTCCAAGGCTTTTGACGACCAGCCTCAGACGCTTGGAAACCTCTACTTCTCCCGCGGCCTCGCCTATCGTCAAAAGGAGGACTGCAACTCGGCGATCGCCGATTTCAACAAGGCGCTTGAGACGATCAACAAAGGTGATATTCACTTTTCGCTCGCTGCCTGCCACCTCGCGCTGAACCAAGAAGACCTGGCGCTGAAGGATTTGGACAACGCCGTAAAGACCGACCCAGACGCGGTCATGTATCGTAGCGCCCGGTGCAAACTTCTCTTCAACAGGAGAGACTTCGCGGGAGCGATCCCCGATTGCGAGAAGGCGCTGGCGGCGACGCCGAAGGACAAGGATCTGCTGGTCGCGACGGCGCAGGCTGCCGAGCAAGCCGGCAACCGTCAGCGCGCTGCCGAAGTCTACCGGCAACTACTCGCCGCCGATCCGGGCAGCACGGTCGCGACTGAAGGTTTGAAGCGCGTCGGCGGCTAACGCGCGAATTGGAAATCGGGAGTCACCGGTCGCGATGCATTTCGGCGCGGCCGGGTCAGCTTATGTAACAAGGAGTGACGTTGTGAAGCGACTGCTGATTGGATTGGCAACCCTTCTCGTTTCAGCATCGGCCGCGCTGGCAGCCGCGCCCGCGCCAGCAGCGTCGCCGCCGGCGGCGCCCACGAACAACCCGCCAGTTCGCTATGACTGGCAGGGCAACCATAAGAAAGCGCAGGCTGCGCTCACCGCCAAGGACTACAAGACGGCCATCAAGCTGTTCACCGAGGTCATCGATTCCGGTCGCCTGCCGAAGGCGTGGGTGGGATCGACCTACTACTTCCGCGGCAAGGCCTATCGTTCGTCGCGCCAGTACGACCTCGCGCTTGCGGACTATCAAAAAGCGGTCGAAGCCGACGCGAAAATGGATGTCGCTTACTACGAAATGGCCGCGACCTATCAGGCGAAGGGTAACCACAAGAAGGCGGTCGAAGCCTTTACCCAGGCGATCGCGATCAAAGGCAACGCGGACTACTACTATGGCCGTTGCGTCTCCAACAGCTGGCTCGGCAATCAAGGCTCAGCGATCTCCGATTGCGAGGTTGCGGCGCGCGCGCGGCCGACGGCGGACTTGCTCGGCTCCCTTGGCCGCATGTATGAGGACGCGGGACGCAAGCAGCAGGCGATCGAAACCTATCGCCGCGCGCTCGCGATCAATCCGAACCAGCCGGAAGCCCGCGAAGGTTTGAAGGCTTTGACGAAGTAAGGACCTTCATGACGGCCGGCGCAGGAAATTTCTTCGAAGACTTCCGCGCTGGCCAAATCTTGCATCACGCCCCGCCGCGCACGCTGACGGCGGGCGACGCGGCGCTCTACACCGCGCTCTATGGCGCCCGGTTCGTGGCGCAAAGCTCCGCCGAACTGGCCCGCAGCCTCGGCTTCGCCGAAAGCCCGATCGACGATCTGCTGGTCTTTCACACCGTATTCGGAAAGACCGTTCCCGAAGTCTCGCTGAACGCCATTGCGAATCTAGGCTACGCGGACTGCCGCTTCTTGAAGCCCGTCTTTGCCGGCGACACGTTGAGCGCGCGCACCGAAGTCTTGGGCAGCCGCGAGAACGCCAACCGCGAATCCGGTATTGTCTATGTCCGCTCCACGGGCGTGAACCAACGCGGCGAAGACGTGCTGACATTCGCGCGCTGGGTCATGGTGCGCAAGCGCACGAAGGAGGCGGAGGTTCCGCCCGCGCAGGTGCCCACGCTGCCCCAAGCCGTCGAACCTGGGAATCTCGCGTTGTCGGCGCAAACGGCGCTGCCGTCGAACCGGCGCCGCGAAACAGGTGGCGCACGCTTCTTCGACGATTTCGCCAAGGGTCAACGCTTCGATCACACCGACGGCATGACGGTCGAAGAGGCGGAGCACATGATGGCGACGCGCCTCTACCACAACACCGCGCGCGTCCATTTCAACGCCCACACGGAGCGCCAAGGCCGCTTCGGCAAGCGTATAGTCTACGGCGGTCATGTGATCTCGGTCGCGCGGGCGCTCAGCTACAACGGCCTCGAGAACGCACTGTTCCTCACCGCGATTAACGCCGGCCGTCACGTCGCGCCGTGCTTCGCCGGCGACACGGTTTACGCCTGGAGCGAGGTCGTCGATAAGGCGTCGCCCGCCGCCAACCGTGATTGGGGTCACTTGAGACTGCGGACCGTCGCGACTAAGGATCGTGCCTGCGCCGACTTCCCGGACAAGCAGGCCGACGGATCCTATGACCCTGCCGTCATTCTCGATCTCGATTATTGGGTCGCCGTCCCGCGCGGCTGAAGGGTAGGGCGGCGATGGCCAATTTCACGATCGCCGCGCGCATCAAAAGCATCACCTACGCGCTGGCCGGCATCGCCACGATGCTGCGGACGCAACACAACGCCTGGGTCCACCTGGCGGCGACCGTCGCCGCGGTTCTCCTCGCGTTCTGGTTCGCCATTTCCGTCACGGAGTGGCTGGCACTGATCCTCGCCATCGTTGCCGTTTGGAGTGCCGAGGCACTCAACACGGCCTTCGAACTGCTTTGCGACGTCGCCTCGCCGGAGTTCCACCCGCTCGTGAAGCAGGCGAAAGATGTGGCGGCGGCCGCCGTGCTGATTGCGGCGGTGGGGGCGGCGGCCGTAGGCCTCCTGATTTTCGGCCCGCGCCTGGTCGCGCTTCTCTAACGCTGGAGGCGCGCCCGCCCCAATGCTACACAGCCCGCCAAACGCGGAGATGAAAAGCATGGTGCGGGAACTGACGCATTTCGTGGCTGGCCGCCACGTCAAGGGAACCTCGGGCCGCTTCGGCGACGTCTACAACCCGGCGACGGGCGAGGTTCAGGCCAAGACGCCGCTCGCCTCGACGGCGGAGATGCGAGCTGCCGTGGAAGCCGCGCAAAAGGCCTTCCCCGAATGGTCCGCGCAGAACCCGC
>CAZXAQ010000012.1:0-69913 GCA_964638635.1 uncultured Flavobacteriaceae bacterium | reverse complement strand
CCGTCGATCGGCGAGATCGGCGTCCCGAGCGCAGCCCATACGCCGTTGTAGTTCACGCCCGCCGCCATCACGAGGACCAGCACATCGTGGCTATCGAGTTCCCACGTCGGCACGACCTCGATCTGCATCGACTTTTCGGGCTCGCCGTGCCGATCCTTGCGGATCGCCCACGCGTACATCTTCGAAGGCACGTAACCGAGCGGCGGAATCTCGCCGATCTCGTAGAGATCTTTGTACGCGGGCTTGTCTTTCACTGCCGTGGCCACCGCTGCTGACATAAGGGTCGAGGCTCCGCCTTTGAGGGGTATTTGGCGGGCCGGATATCACGTGACCGTTGTGCACTGCAATACGGCGTTTTCGCAAGTATCCCCAAGGAATCCATGTGGACAATACAGAATCTTGCGTGGCGAAGGGTAAATCAGGAAATATTTCGTCGAAATGTGCTGCGCTGCAACACTCAATGCTTCGGCGGAATCTTCTCCCCAGCCCGCAGCGCCAGGGGCAGCTTCTCGGTCGCATACGGGCAATTGTAGTGGGGCGAGCGCGCGCAATTCGGATTGTACGCGCGGTTGAAGTCGATGGTGAGCCGCTTCGGCAACCCGTTCACCTCGACGTCGAGATAGCGCCCGACGCCATAGGTCTCCTTGCCCGACAACTCGTCGAGAAAGAACGCCGACAACTGCTTCACCTGCTTCGGATCGGCCTCGTCGCTGTACATGCCGAGCTTGATCGGCTTGCCCATCAGCGTGAACGAAGCCATGCCCACGCGATTGATCCGCTTCAGCCACCCGCGCGACGTCTGAAAGTCGACGCCTTCCGGACTTGGTGACGCCTCGAACGTCGCCTCGACAACGGCGTCCGGGTTGTAAGGGAAGTGCTCAAGCCCCTTGAAATGCTTCGCCAGCGGATGTCCTTGATTGTAGACCATCACGCGAAGCCCGTTCACGCCCGGGTTCACCTGCGTCAACGCAAAGCGCACGTCCGCGCCTTCATGCAGGTTCACCCGCTGCATCTTCTCAAGCGGAAAAGTCTCGCTTTTGCCCTTGTTGACGACCTTGGCCACGCCTTTCGCGTACGTGATCACGAAATGCGCACCGCGTGGCTTGCCGAGCGTCCACTTGTATTCCAGCATCTTTTGCTTGCGGTTGCTGAGCCACGCGCTCTCGCCCTCGTTCAAATAGACGGCGTCGTCGATCTTCAGAATCGCAAACTCGTTCGTTGCCCAAGCCGCGTTCTCGTCCGCCTTCCACTTCTCCCAAGCCGCAATCGCATCGGCCGGCGCGGTCGCTTGAACCGGCAGCGCCTCGATGTCGCTCGCGCAGGCGGTTAGCCCAAGGAGCGATAGCGTCAAAATGGCGGTAGCGACGCGCATGAAAGGTCCCTCAAGTGAACGCGCAGGATCAAGCGGCAACCGCAGGCGCCAGTCAACGCCTTGATGGCAGCTTCTGATGCGTTCAAACGCGCCTTCTTTTCGACACGTGAAGTGCATGTGACCACGCGCGTCGTGCCGTTTACCCAAGCGCCCGAAGCCATGACGGACGCCGCACCTAAACTCGTTTTCACGAACGATCTCTAACCGGCCGCACCTTTGCCCCAATCCTGCCCAAGAGGCAGGGCTTCATGGTCGTCGAACCTTGGAGAGGGTACGCCCATGAAACGCATTGCCATGCTGTCGGTCGCCGTGCTGAGCGCCGGCTTCATGACCATCGCGATCGCCGCGCCGAAACCGCAAGCGACGACCGGTGGCCAAGTCGACTTCGCTGGCTTCAACAATCTCTCGCAAGAAGTCTACACCTATCGCGCCAACCGCCTCGTCAACTTCCAGCAATTCCAGGCGATGGCGCGCGAACCGAATACGATCATCCTCGACGCCCGTTCCGCCGACGCCTACGCCCAAGGCCACATCGCGGGTGCGATCAACCTGAGCCTGACCGACTTCACCGCGCCCGCGCTCGCCGCCGCGATCCGCGACCCGAACACGCGCATCCTGATCTATTGCAACAACAACTTCGAAAACAACGCCCCGCCCGTCGTGCTGAAACGCGTCCAACTCGCGCTCAACATCCAAACCTTCATCAACCTCTACGGCTACGGCTACAAGAACGTCTACGAACTTGGCGACGTGGTGAACTTCAACGACCCCAAGGTCCACTGGGTCCGCGGGAGCTGACGTTTCGCGCCAAACCGCCAAGAAGAATGCTCACACGACGCCACGATGAAACGATGGTGTGAGCACCCTTTGCGCCGCAGGCGCAGTTGAACGCTCCACTGGCGCCACGCGCCGAAGAGCGCGCGCTTCATCGTCCCATCGTGTCATCGCGTGAGAAATTCTTCGTCCTTGCGCCTTGGCGTCTTGGCGTGAAACCTGATAAATCGCCAATGCTGCACCGCAGCGAGGGCGAGGCTAATGCGCGACAAACCTTGGATTTTCCGAACCTACGCGGGCCATTCGACCGCGAAGGCCTCGAACGCGCTCTATCGACAAAACCTCTCGCGCGGCCAAACGGGCTTGTCCGTCGCCTTCGATTTGCCGACCCAGACCGGCTACGACAGCGATGATCCGAAGGCGAAGGGCGAGGTCGGTAAGGTCGGCGTGCCCGTCGCGCACCTGGGCGACATGCGTGCATTGTTCGACGCGATCCCGCTCGGCACCATGAACACGTCGATGACGATCAACGCGACTGCCCCCTGGCTGCTCGCGCTCTATATCGCCGTCGCCGACGAGCAAGGCGTATCGCGCAAAGATTTGCAAGGCACGACCCAGAACGACATCATCAAAGAATACCTCTCGCGCGGCACGTACATCTATCCGCCGAAGCCGTCCCTGAAACTGACCGCCGACACGATCGCCTTCACCTACCGCGAACTGCCGAAGTGGAACCCAGTCAACGTCTGCTCGTATCACCTGCAAGAAGCGGGCGCGACACCGGTGCAGGAACTCGCCTACGCACTCGCTGCCGCGACCGCCATCCTCGATGAAGTGAAGAAAACCGGCCAAGTCCCCGACGCCGACCTCGGCCGCGTCTTCGGCCGCATCTCGTTCTTCGTCAACGCCGGCATCCGCTTCGTGACCGAGGTGTGCAAGATGCGCGCCTTCGCCGAACTCTGGGACGAGATCGGCCGCAAACGCTATGGCGTCACGAACGAGAAAGACCTGCTGTTCCGCTATGGCGTGCAAGTGAACTCGCTGGGCCTGACCGAACAGCAGCCGGAAAACAACGTCTACCGTATCCTGCTAGAAATGCTCGCGGTGACACTCTCGAAGAACGCCCGCGCCCGCTCCGTGCAACTCCCCGCCTGGAACGAAGCGCTCGGCCTGCCGCGCCCCTGGGACCAGCAATGGTCGCTCCGCGCCCAGCAAATTCTGGCGCTCGAAACCGATCTCCTCGAATACGGCGACCTCTTCGACGGCTCCCCCGTGATCGAAGCCAAGGTCGACGACTTGAAGCGCGAAGCCCTTGCCGAACTCGCCCACATCGACCAGATGGGTGGCGCGATCAAAGCGGTCGAAACCGGCTACATCAAAGAGCGCCTCGTCGAATCGAACGCCGCGCGCGTCGCCGCAATCGAATCCGGCGACCAAACCGTCGTCGGCGTCAACGCCTACAAAGAGACCGCGCAGCCTGGCTTGAGCGGCGGCTCGTCGTCCGTCGTCACCGTCGACGCCTCCGCCGAACGCGACCAGATCGAACGCCTCCAAGCCTGGCGCAAACAACGCGACGCGAAAGCGGTCGCCGCCACGCTCGAGTCCTTGCGCCAAGCCGCCACCGACGGCCGCAACATTATGGAACCCTCGATCGCCTGCGCCAAAGCCGGCGTCACCACAGGCGAATGGGCCGGCACCCTCCGCCAAGCCTTTGGCGAATTCCGCGCGCCCACCGGCGTCGCCGCATCCCCACGCCTCTCGAACGACGAAGCGATCGGCGCTTTGCGCGAAAAGGCAAAAGCCGTTGCAGCCCGCCTCGGCCGTGCCCCCGCATTGCTGGTGGCCAAGCCCGGCCTCGACGGCCACTCGAACGGCGCCGAACAAATCGCCTACCGCGCTCGCGATTGCGGCTTCGCCGTCGCCTACGATGGCATCCGCCTAACGCCCGCCGAAATCGCCAAGGCGGCGAAGGAAAAGAAGCCCCACGTCATCGGCCTCTCGATCCTCTCCGGCAGCCACAAAGAACTCGTCGCCGAGGTCATGCGCGAACTGAAAGCGGCCGGCATCACGAACACCCCCGTCATCCTCGGCGGCATCGTCCCCCGCGAAGACGAAGCCGACCTGAAGGCCATGGGCGTCGCCCGCATCTACACGCCCAAAGACTTCGACCTGAACACGATCATGGGTGATATGCTGGCGATCGTCGCCCGCTAGGCCGACTCTTGCTCCACGCAGATCGCCACGCTGTCGGATTCCGACAACGGTTCGTCCAACAGAGCACAATGATGGGGCGTCCGCGTGGCGGCGTTCTCGTTTCTGCGAAAATGCCGGCACGTGAAGCAGGCGCCGAACGCGCGCCCGCCGTTGCGCGTGATCAGACTGTGCAGCGCGCCGCGCAACGTCTCCGCAACCGCACTAAGCCGAGCGGCATCGACCTGCGCGAGATCGGCGGCGAGTAGAAGAATCGGATCGTCCCTGAGCATGCGCTGCCCGGTGGCGGTGAGTTCAAGTTCGATTGAGCGTCCGTCCCGTGTGCTCGGCCGTCGCGTCACGTGTCTCTTTTGCTCCAGCGCGATCAATGTCTGTGACACCGTCCCGCGCGTGGAACCCACATATTCCGCGAGCGCGGCTGGCGTGCGTGAAAACCGGTTTGCGCGCGCGATGAAACGCAAGGCCTCCCATTGCGCAGGGTTGAGCCCGCCCGCGACCTCGCGTGCACGCGCCAGCCGGTCCAACCGGTCGATCAAATGCGCGGTCTCAAGCGCGACGGAAGGGACTCTCATA
The DNA here is from genome assembly GCA_964638635.1 of uncultured Flavobacteriaceae bacterium. Taxonomy (GTDB): domain Bacteria; phylum Pseudomonadota; class Alphaproteobacteria; order Micropepsales; family Micropepsaceae; genus SZUA-430. The sequence goes on along the minus strand of CAZXAQ010000012.1, from coordinate 64,983 downwards.
ATAGCGACTCGCTATCGGTTGTTGACATGGCTCAGGGTCAAAAGGTAGCTAGTCGCTATCATCGACGCAACATAAGGATTGCTCCCATGCGCCTTCCCGCGCTCGCAACCATCCTCGCCCTGGTCCCGCTTGCAGCCTCCGCCCACGACATTGACGCCAAGCGCGATCCGAAAGTTCCAGCACCCTTCGATATCGTTCACGCCAGCGCGACGACCGACGGCCGCCTCGCCACGTTCATCATGGAAGTCACCGGCAAGGCGGGTAAGCTGAAGCCGAAGCGCACTGGCAAACTCGCCGGCGCGAAGGTCGACGCTTATGTGTGGCCGACGAAACTTGATCCATCCGCAGCTGGTTTCGCGAAAGCATCGGGCATTCTTGCGCTCGCGATCACCGCGCACCCCGACTTCGACGATACGCCGCTGTTCGACGAAAACGGCGACGGCAACCCGGCGAATGACGGCGCCGGATGGCACTCGCATTGGGTCGTCCTCGCGGAAGACAAAGGCTGCACCGGCGGTCTCAAAGTCCGTGACGTCTCGCCGGGCCAGGATGTATTGCCCTCAACCGCACCGGGCCTACCGATCGCGCTCGACAGCCCCGGCATGAGCCCGTTGACCAAGGGCCGCACGGTGAAAATCACCGTGCCGGTACAGGGCGCTGAAAGCGTCAACTTCGATGCCGTCGCCGCGAAGCTGCAAGTTCACCGCGAAACGAAAGCGCCGCTGCTCTGCGTGACCGGCACTTACAAAGTGGCGTCCGGCAACTTGTCGCTACCCGGCGTGATCACGCGCAAGACACAATAGCAGAGAGTGGAATAGCTCATCCGTCCGGTCGTAACCCACTAGTGCCCGAAGCACGAGAATGGAGCTGTGCTTCGGGTGCGGTTAAGCGATGATCTACGTTGCCCCCGGCACGTACACAGCCTCGACCCCCGGCCCGAACGGCAGCCCGAGTGAATACCACAGAACAAAGAACCCGCCCGACGCCAGGAAGAACGCGACGGTATAGGGCAGCATCAGCGCCACCATCGACCCGATCCCATAGTCTGGCATGTACTTGCGCGCCATCACCAGGATCAGCGGGAAGTAGGCCATGAACGGCGTGATCATGTTCGTCGTGGAATCGCCGACGCGATAGGCCGCTTGCGTCGCCTCGGGCGCGATGCCGAGCAGCATGAACATCGGCACCAGGATCGGTGAGAGGATCGCCCACTTCGCCGACGCGCTGCCGATCAGGAGATCGCACGCCATCGCGAGCAGGATCACGCCGAATAGCAGCACCACCGGCGCTTCATGCGCGCCAATCGCCTTTAACCCGTCCGCCCCGCCGATCGCGAGCAAAGTTCCCATGTTCGACCAGGTGAACAGCGCCACGAACGTCGCCGCAAAAAACACGAGCACGAGATAAGCGTTGATGTCGCTAACCCCCTTCGTCGCGAGCGCAACCGCATCCTTGTCGGACTTGATCGATCCCGCCCCGATCCCATAACCGAGCCCGCAGGCAAGGAAGACCAGGAACATGATCGCGACCATCGACTTGAACAGCGGCTCGAACGAACCGTTGTCACCGCGGAGCGGCGCGCCGGGCGCCCAGGCGAGCCAAGTCACCAGCCCCACAACGATCAAGAACCCGATCCCCGCAAACCGTAGGCCCCGCGTTTCGCGCGCGTCTTGGTTCGCATCGGTCGGCGGCGGCGCAACCGGCGTCCAGGGCTGTCCGGCATTTAGCCGGGGCTCCACGATGCGCTCGCAAACGAGCGTGCCGACGATCGTGTAAACCGGCACCAGCGCCGACAAGAAATACCAGTTCGCGGTGATCTCGACCTTGTAGCTCTTGTCGATTAGCGCCGCGGCGGCCTGCGTCATGCCGGACAAGATGCCGTCGCCCGGCGTGATCGCAAAGTTCGCCGCAAAGCCGCCGGCAACGCCAGCAAAGGCGGCTGAGAGCCCGGCCACCGGATGGCGCCCCACCGACGCGAACACAATGGCCGCCAAAGGAATCAAGACGACATAACCGGCGTCCGACGCAATGTTCGCCTGCACGCCCGCAAACACGATCGTCAGTGTGAGCAGCGGCCGCGGCACGGCGCGCACCAGCCCCTTCAGCGCCGCCGCAAAGAACCCGGCACGCTCCGCAAGGCCCGACCCGATGATCACCACAAGCACAATCCCAAGCGGTGGAAAGCTCGTCAGTGTCTGTGGCAGTTCCACAAACAGCTTCCGGATCTGCGCGGCGTCGAGCAGGCTGACGGCGACGACCGGTTGGCCCGTCGCCGGATTCACCGCGGTGGAGCCTTCGATCAGCGCCGACAACACCATCACGAACAGGATCGAGATGATGAAGAGCGAGACCGGATCCGGCAGCTTGTTGCCGACCCGTTCGACCGCGTTCAGCGCACGCAACAACCGGCTCGGCCTAACTTCCGCCGCATTACTCATCCATCATCTCCAAATTGCGCCGTCGGTGAGACCTTGCGCGGCGCCGCTCAAATTGCGTCACGATCTTGCCGCAATTTGATCACAATTGGCTCGCGTGTCCACCGCTCTCCGGGCACCAAAACTACGTGCGCGCCGAGTACATCGTGCGCGAGATTCGATCAGCAAATTGCTTGCTGGTATTGCGGCGCGCGTGCGCCGTGTCCCCGCGCCGCTCGACAACATCCACCGCCAATTCGACAGGGCGAGGCGAACGCTAACCATACTGCCGCAATTTTGTCTGATTCATCCGTCAATGAAGAATTTGTCATCGGCGTGTTCACGCCACAAACAAATTTCCTTCAGGGGCAGGACCAATGGCAAAGCTCGGGACGTCAAAGCACGATCTCAACCAAAGTCCGACGGGCCGCGCGTACAATTGGGGCTCACGAGGCGTCGAAGTGACGACGACGCTGTTGCGCAACTGGCTCGGCGCGCACACAGAGAACAGCCTTCTGCTTCGCTATGAGAATTTGAAGCGTCGCGTGTCGGGCCCCGGTGCAACGCTGCACCATGGCTTAGGCGTTCTGCTTGGTGTCGGCGTCTTCCTGACCGCACTTTTCGTCGACTACAACATCATTCACGAATTTTGGACCCGCGCGCTTTCCAACGAATTCGGCGAGGTTCCGCCCGCGATGGCGACGACGGTTGCCGCGAAATCGCTGCAAGTCATGTTCGCGACGCTCGCGATTCATTATCTGATCACCCACATCGGCCACGGCGGCCGCATCGCCTATTCGCTGTTCATCTTTGGCGTCACCGCTTTCATGGTGATCGGCATCGGCTTGCTGTGGGCAAACAACAGCCTGCCGGAAGGCGCCAAAGTCTTCGGCTTCGACGTCAACAGCTCCGCCCAATCCGTGGACAATTTCTTGAAGGGCCTCGGCGTGAAGCCGCCGCGCGCCGCCGCGATACCCGCGGAAGTCAAAGTCCTCAAGAAATACGAAGTCTTCGTTTGGCTGTTCTCGCTGGGCGCGATCTTCCTCGTTGTCGCCTCGATCGGCGCCATGGCGTTGCACTCCGCGATGCGCGGCTTCACCGGCATCACCGGCGGCGCACTCTACGACAACCATTCGGAAGCCGTCCGCGGCAACCGCGTGCGCGACGACCTGCGCCAAGCCCAACTCGACCTGCAGCATCTGCGCGCCGATGCGGAGGACTTCAAGCAAGCCAAACTGGCAGAGTTCATCACCCACTACACCGAAGGCGTCGTCGCCGGCCGCTACGGCAGCTCGCGCCGCGGCTATTTGCTGCGCAAGGCAAACGACGCGGCGGATGAGGTCAGCCTCACGTTCTCGTTCAACACCGGCAACAACAACGTCGAGAACATCGACGATCACCGCCCGCGCAAAGTCGCGTCGGCCGCGGTCTAGGGACAAAGCAATGGCGATCCTACGAACTCTCTTGTTGTTGCCCGCGTTCGCATTCGTCGGCGGCTTGGCACTTCTCGCCTGGAACGGCAAGGCGATGGCCGACTACGGACCGGCAAACCCGCCGCGCACGATCGTGATCGGCATCGATCTGTCCGCCTCGAACCCACTGGTCCGCGACGACGGTTTCGCGGGCCGCGTCGCCGCGCGCGTCCAACCGTTGATCGCGGGTCTCTCGCCGCATTCGCGCGTACTCTTGCGTTCGTTCGGCGCCTACAACGCGCCGGCGAACAACAAACTCTCGCTTGATGTCGTAATCGCGCCGAAGACCGCGCGCGCCGAAGACATCGCTCGCCTTGTCGGCGGCGTTGTTGGCGGCTTGCCGCAAATGGTCCGCGACGGCCGCGTGCAGGTGCAGGGCTCGACAAACATCGTGCCGTTCCTGATGAACATCGCCCGGAACGTCGACTGCCGCGCCATGCCGGTGCACGTCATCCTGGCGAGCGACGGCGTTGAGGATTCGCAGGTCGCGAAACTCTCCCGCCGCACCGCAACGCTCCCCGCGCCGCAATCGGCCCCGTTTCCGGGTTGCGAAGAACTCATGATCTTGGGCATCGGCCGCGGCCTGAATTCGCCCGGCGACACGGAGCGCCTCTACGGCGAGTGGCAGTTCTGGTCGCAGTCGGCCGGGTTCCGCCGCTTCGTCGGCCTCAACGACTGGTAAGCCCCAAAACCTCGCGAACGCGCGCGGACGTCCAACCGTCCGCGCGCAAATGTTTCAGCGTCGTCGCCTGATCGCGCTTGGCGAGCCGCTTACCGCTCGCGTCCAAGATCAAGCGATGGTGCGAATACTGCGGCACCGGCAGCTTGAGCAGCGCCTGCAGCAACCGGTGCACATGCGCCGCCGCGAAGAGATCGTTCCCCCGCGTCACAAGCGTCACGCCCTGCAACGCATCATCGACAACGACCGCCAAGTGATAACTCGCCGGCGCATCCTTGCGCGCCAACACGAAGTCGCCGAACAAATTCGCCTTCACAGCGATCGCACCGCGTTCGTCGCCAGGCCCGCCGCCAAGCTCTTCAAACGAAAGCGGCGCGCCGGCAAGCGCCACCGCCTTCGCAACATCAAGCCGCCAAGCATGCTGATCGCCGCGCGCAAGCCGCTGTTCGCGCTCCACCACTGAAAGCGACCGACACGTGCCTGGATAGATCGGACCATCCGGCCCATGCGGCGCGTTCACGCTCGCCGCAAACTCGGCTTCGATCTCCTTGCGCGTACAAAAACACGGATAGGCGCACCCAAGCGCCTTCAACTGATGAAGCGCACGCGCATAGTCGTCGAAGTACTCCGACTGCCGCCGCACCGGCTGCTCCCACACGAGGCCCAACCACGCCAGGTCCTCAAAGATCGCCGCCTCGAACTCCGCCCGCGCTCGGCCGCGGTCCGTATCCTCGATCCGCACCAGAAACCGCCCACCCGCCCGCGCCGCCAAATCGGCCGCATAAAGCGCCGCAAACGCGTGCCCCAAGTGCAGATATCCGGTGGGCGAGGGCGCAAATCGCGTGACGGTGGAAGCCATGGCACCCACCTCTAGCTCAACCGCATCGACCCCGCCTAGAGTGCGCCGCATGACACCGCAACTCACCGGCCCCCGCATCCCCGCGGCCAGCGGCAAAGCCGACCGGCTCATCGTCTTCTGCCACGGCTACGGCGCCGACGGGAACGACCTGATCGGCCTCGGCGGTCATTGGCAGCGCTTGTTGCCCACGGCCGCCTTCGCGTCGCCCAACGCGCCCGAACGTTGCGCCATGTCGCCGATGGGCTATCAGTGGTTTCCGATCACGCGCATGCAGCCCGACGAAATGCTGCGCGGCGTCGAACGAGCGGCGCCGACCCTCAACGCCTTCATCGACAGCGAACTTGCGCGCCTAAACCTCGATGCCTCGCGCCTCGCACTCGTCGGCTTCAGCCAAGGCACGATGATGTCGCTGCACGTCGGCCTGCGCCGTAAGACGTCGCCCGCCGCCATCGTCGGCTTCTCAGGCGCGCTCCCCGGCCCCGAAAAACTCCCCGCCGAAATCGTCGGCCGCCCTCCAGTGCTCCTGACCCACGGCGACACCGACGAGATGATCCCCGTCCAGGCGATGTTCCTCGCCGCGAACGGCTTGGGCACGGCGGGCGTCACCGTCCGCTGGCACGTCTCGCGCGGCATTGGCCACGGCATCGGCCCGGACTCGCTCGATCTCGCCGGGCGATTCTTGACCGACGCTTTCGCCGGAAAGCTCGCGACCAGACCCGAGAATGCGCCGCTCGCCGTGCCCGACGCCGTCGCGGCGACCTGATTTTCCGCGGATTTTGTACCTCTTGTTGCACCGTTGCGCGGCCTTACATTAGGCTGACACATCACCGGCGCACACTTTCGTGCGCCGCCCCGAAGCGGAAAGGACTAGAGTCTTCAGGCACCGCGCACAGAGGAGGACAGTATCGTGTTAGCCGCCTCGGAGCGCGCACCGGAGGCTTTTCCCGCGTTGGTTTTGAACGCGGACTACCGGCCGCTTTCTTATTTCCCGCTGTCGCTGTGGTCATGGCAGGACACGATCAAGGCCGTGTTCCTCGACCGCGTGCACATCGTCGAGGAGTACGACCGCGTCGTCCACTCGCCGACGCATCACATGCGCCTGCCGTCGGTCGTCTCGCTGAAGACCTATGTGAAGCCCGCGCGCCACCCGGCGTTCACGCGCTTCAACGTGTTCCTGCGCGACCGCTTCGCGTGCCAGTATTGCGGCGTGAACCACGTCGCGAACGACCTGACGTTCGACCATGTCATCCCCCGCTCGCGCGGCGGACGAACCACGTGGGAAAACGTCGTGACCGCGTGCGCGCCGTGCAACCTGTTCAAGGGCGGCAAGCTGCCCCACCAAGCCGGCATGCACCCGCACCACAAGCCCCACCGGCCCACAGTGACACAGCTGCATGCCAACGGCCGCCTGTTCCCGCCGAACTATCTGCACGAGTCGTGGCAGGACTATCTCTACTGGGACAGCGAACTGGAACCGTAGGAATGAACGCCAAGGATTGGGACTGGGATTTGCCCCGGCAGATCGACATCGCGCGGACGCCGAAGAAGTCGTCATGGCCGGGCAAGCGAAGCGCGACCCGGTCACCCAGGGTCGCCGCGCCAACGCCGCAACTTTGAGACGCCAAGAACGCCAAGCTTCTCGTGGCACTCCTCCAACGCGCTGATGGCGCACCGACGCAATAAAGGTGGCCTCACGCGAAGCCGCGAAAGAACGCGAAAAGAGCGAAAGAGATTTTCCGGCGCGATGCGCCGGTCGCGATGCGGTTGCGCGCCTGCGGCGCGCGGATGAGCCAACTTTGTTCGCGTCTTTCCTTCGCGATTTTCGCGGCTTCGCGTGAGACATGCCTTGCATGCAACGCGCTATTGTCCCGGCGATAGTACACGAGCAGCTTGGCGCTCTTGGCGTTTCAAAGCTGATTGGCGCAACTCAACGCGTCTTCGCCTCCCGCCACATCCCCCAGAGCGGCGGTCCGTCGGGGGCCGGGCGAAACTCTTTCGTCACCGCAAAGCCGTGCCGCTGATAAAGCGGCACGTTCTTCGGGCTTGAGGACTCAAGATAGCTGGGCAGTCCGCGCGCATCGATCTTGGCGAGCGTCGCTTCCAGCAGCGCCGAACCCAAACCCTGCCCCTGAAACTTCGGATCGACGCCGATCGTCATCAGATAGAAATGCGGCTTGTCCTTGGGATGATGCGCGTCTGCCGCCTTGCGAAACGCATCGACGCGCGACAGCCCGTCGAACCGCGTAAACTTCAAGATCGTCGGAAACAGCGCGACCTCGCGCCACCATGGCAGCTTCAGGTCCGCCCGCTCCGGCGGCACCCACAGTGCCGCCGACGAGTAATCCTCCGCCGTCCAAAGCTCCTGCCCCGGAATGCCCAGCGTGCCGACCAGAAACGTGAACATAGCGCGCCGCCCGGCATCGCGTTTCGCGTCGCGCCGCCCGATCCAACACATCACGGGATCGTCGGCGAACGCCGCACTCAAGCAATTGATCACGCGCTCGCGGTCGGCCTCCGTCGCGCGCTTGGGATCGGCAGCGAGCCGCCGCCGCTCAAACGCAGCGTCGTCAAGTGCCGCCACTAGAACCGCTCCGACAACTTGATCGCGAGCCGGCACCCCGCCTTGATCGCCTCCGACAGCAGGCCGTAACCGGGCGCCTGCTCGGCACCGTGCTCGATCGCGGTTTCGCGATGCTGGATCTCGTCCGCGCGAAACTTCTCGATCGTCTCTTTCAACGCGGCGTTGGCCTCGCCGTCTTTCTCAAGCGACGCCGCTTGGCGCGCGTAATGCTCGTCGATCACCTCTTCGACCGCGGCCGTGCACGCCATCGCCGCCTTCTCGCCCATCAGCGCCGTCACGGCGCCCAGCGCATAACCCGCCACATTCCAAACGGGCGCAAGCGCCGTCGGCCGGACGCCGTGCTCGGCGATCAGCTGATCGAACCGCGCGAGATGCTCTTCCTCCTGATCGTGCATGTGCTTGATCGTGGCACCCGTTGCCGTATGCCCCAGCACCGCCAACTGCCCGCGATAGATCTGCACGGCGCCGTACTCGCCGGCGTGATCGACGCGGATCATCCGTTCGACGTCTTTGTCGGTGGCCTCGAACCCGGGCAATCGCGGCGCGGCTTTCACCGAAACGCTCATTGGAGTCCCCCCTTCAACGCCGTCCGCAAACCGAGCGCGGCGAGACCGGCCGCCACCAGCGAAAAGAGAAAATTGAACCCGGCGAGCGAGATGCCGAAAATCTCCCAGGGGACTTCGTCGCAGCGCACGATCTCCGACGACGACAGGCCCTCGAGCAGAGGCCCGTCGGTCGGCAAACCTCCGCCGGTGCACGATTGCGGCCCCAGCCACCATTTGTATTCGACGCCGGCGTGATAACCGCCGAGATAGGCGCCCCACAACGCAATCACCAGCGCCGCAGCGTAGAACGCCATCACCAGGCTGCGCGGCGCCTTTGCGAAGCCCGCGCCGTAAATCGCGCCGCCGATCGGAATCAACGCGAACCAAGGCCCACGCTGCTCCAGGCACAAGGGGCAGGGCTTAAGCCCAACCAAATACTCAAACGCATAAGCCCCCGCGAGCAGCGCAATCGCGAGCCCTGCGATCGCCAAGCCCGGCATCAGCGGATGGGCCGCGCCCCGCTGCAGCTGCGTGGAAAGAGTGCCGACGTTCATGGGGTGAATCTAGCGCGGCTGAGCCCCAAAGGCATCCAGTCCCCGTGCGGCATACCGCACAAGATTCCGTGCGAAAACCGCGGTTGACGGAACGCCCGCCACCCCTAATATGCGCCCCCTTGCGCCGAGGCGGGGACTACCGGCCCTCAAAATGAATTCGGCGCAACGTGCCCCTGTGGCGGAACTGGTAGACGCGGCAGACTCAAAATCTGTTGTTGGTGACAACGTGCTGGTTCGATTCCGGCCAGGGGCACCAGCCTTCGCTGCTTGGCAGCAGCTACGGCTCGGCAAGCCAAGATCAACCCTTGACCGCAAGCAGCGTAGGCTGTCGCGCCGAAGCGAAGCGAAGGCGGACCTACGCCGACGTCGATGAAGTAAGTCGAGCCGCCTGAGCTCAAAGGCTCTTCGTCCAATCATACGGCGCGCCCGTCTCGCCCAGGATGAGCCGCACCAACCCCGGAAACGCCGCCTCCGCGCGCACGTCGTTCGACAACAGCACCACGCAGCTCCGGCGCGCTTCGACGCAGATCCAGCTGTTGCCGGTGGTGTCGTTGTGGCCACCCTTCTCGAAGGCGCGGCCTTGGGATCCGGTGAACGTGATCACGCCGAGGCCTGCGGCGAGGTCCGCGCGGCGCTCGGCCACCGGCAGCTCCGGCTGAAGTGTCGGAAACTGCGTGCGCGTTGTGATCGGCAGCTGCGGGCGGATGATCTCGGCGCGTGCCGCCGCCGACAAACCCTCGCCGCGCGCAAACGCGGCCGCGAACCGCGTGAAGTCTTCGATCGTCGTGTCCATCGAGCCCGCGGCGCGAACGCGGCTCCGCTCGTCATGCGGTTCGATCTTGCGAAGTTCGCAAACCCCGGGCTGTGCGTCAGTAGGATGCGCGGCGTCAGCTTGCGCCAGCGCTCGTCGCCCGCGAGGTCGCTCCAACGCGCATAGCGATCCTCCACTTCCGGCTCGGTGTAAGCGGGCAGGGGCTTGGACAAATAGCGCTCGATCGGCGTATCGAGCTTGAGAACACCTTCGTCCACCAGCTGCATCACGGTGTAGGCAAACACGGCTTTGGTGAGCGAGGCGCCGTACATGATGGTGTTCGTCTGCAGCGGATCGCCCGCCGCATTGCGCATGCCGTAGCTCTTCACATGGACGATCCGGCCGTTCTCGACCACGGCCACCGCCAACCCCTTGGCGCCGGTCGCCGCCATCGCGCGCGCGACCTCCGCATCGATCGCGGCGGCGCTGGGTACGGGCGGCACGACGGTTCGCGAAGCGACCTGCACCGCCAAATACGCGCAAATGCTGAGGCCAATGGCGGCGAAGGCGGCGAGAACAAAGCGCATTTGGAACTCCCGATCGGACACCCCACATGTAACTTGCAGGCGCAGTCCCTCATTGTAAAAATCGGAACCGGATGATCACGCCCGCCGTCACCGCGCCCGTTATCGGGCTTTTCCAAGCGCCGGCGCCGGCGGACCTTGCGCCCTTTGTGCAGGCCCTGGTCGAGCGCAGCGACTCCGCGCGCCTAGGCGTCGCGATCGAACTGCCGGACACCTGCCCGCTGTTTCAATTCGTGATCGGTAAAGACTACGAGATGCGCCGCCACGGCACCGGGGGCGCATTCGCGCCCGTGCCGCGTGGCGCCCTCTGGGGACCGACGAGCGCGGTGTGGGAAGCACGCACCGACGGCCCGGTGCACGTCTATTGCATTGTGCTGACCCATCTGGGCGCCGCGATGCTGGGGCGGGCGCAAGTTGGCGCTCTCACGGAGCGGCGCATCGACATCCGCGACCTCGACCTTCCCGACATTTGCGATGACCTCATCATCGCGCCCAATTTCGCCGCGCGCACCCTGCTCGCGACACAATGGCTTCGCGCCGCGTTCGCCGCACGCGCGGCATGGCATCAGCGCGACCTCGTGCTTGCCGACGCCCTCGCTCAAGGGCGCATGACCGGCAGCGTGGACGCGATCGCGCAGCGTTTGGGGATTAGCGCGCGCGGACTGCACAAGAAAATGCTGGCCGCCAGCGGCTGGTCGCCGAAGCATCTGTTGCGCCTGGCGCGGCTGCAGGCGGTGCTGCGCCAGATTCATCCGCAGCCCTGGGGTGGCGCCGCGGAGGAGGACACGCTGCTTCAATTCCACGACGAGCCGCACTTCGCGCGCGACTTCAAACAGCTGACTCACATGACGCCGTCGGCCTACCGCGCCGCCAAGCGGGCCAATGGCGATTGCCTGATCAATACGCTTTGTCCGGCATAGCGCCGGGGTTTGCGGCTGCGGCAAACTGGCTGCGACACCAATCCACTTTGATGTATATGCGTATGAATTATATTGCGCGTTTCCCTGGCCTTGAAACGGGCCAGCGGCTGCGACTTGAAAACCGAATAGGACTTGAACGATCGACTATTCGCGGCGCGCCGCGATGGGTGGGGCGTTACGCGCCTCATGCGGACCCCGTTACAAAGTAACGTCGATGTAACGCCCGCGTAACGGCATTTTTCGCGGAAGTCAGCCAATGTAACGCTGTAACGGCGAAATTCGCATTGTATTTCGCCAAGGCGGTCGTCCGGCTACGGCGTCTTGATGCGCCCGCCGCCTTCATAGCAGCGCGTTTTGCCGCCGAGGCTTCCCCACGTCAGTACCAACACGCCGCGGCAATCGTGTCCGCCGAAGCGAAGGACGCCGGGGCTCGTCTTGAACTCAGACCGCGTGCGAACGTTGAGGAGCTTTGGCCCGCGCGGTTTGGGTTCCGCAACTGTATCGGCATCCGCGGCGTCGCGAATGCGAACCTCGATGTGCCGCTCCTGCCGAACCTCGACGGCCGCCGTGCGTGGCCGCACGCGCTGGTCATAGCGGCGATCGTAAGTGCGCGAATAGCCGCCGAACAGCGTGCTGCGCCACTGGTCGTCGTCCCACACCATCGGGTCTTCGTCGTCGGCAGTGCCGCGTGCGCGCACGCCGTCGAAGTCGTGGATGTGATAGCGCGGCCCACGCTCCGTGCAGCGCGCCACGCCGAAGCCGTTGTCCCAGGACATCGGATCGTCGGAGTCGCCGCCGCACGCTTGCGCCACGCCGCCGCCGGACATGATCGCCAGCGACATCAATGCAAGAAGGCCAAAAACGCGCACCACACACCCCTCATCGCCGCACCCCACGCAATGCGCGAACTGCGGCCCCATCAACGAGAGCGAAACGAGAAGCTCTCCCCACGAGGCCCCTTCGACTTATCTCTTAACACATTATTAGAGAGCTACGGCAGGCCTGTCTCGGTCTGGCACCGCGTAAATTTCGCTTAGCCTTAACGGCGCTAACCGCCGCGCGGCCCGACGGTTGAGAATCCGTAAAATCCGAACGGAGGACGGCCGACTGTATCTCGGTGACACAAAAAGACATGGCCCAGCCCCTGCACTGGAGTGTCCGCGCTCAAGTAACGGGAGATTAACCTATGCGTTCAGTTAAACTGGGGATCGTGGCCGCGTCTTTGCTGCTCGGTACGGCCCTCGCTACGCCGGCCTTCGCGACCGGCAGCAATCAATGCCACTACAATTGCGGCGGCCACGACGACGACGACGATGGCGACAGCTACAACACCACGAACAACTACAATAACAACAACAACCATCCGACCTACAACAACCAAAACCACAGCGACAGCCACAACTACAATGGCGGCGGTCACGGCGGCAATGGCGGAGACGGCTACGGCGGCTACGGCGAAGGCGGCCACGGCGGTTACGGTGGAGGCGGTCACGGCGGCCACGGCGGCACCGGCGAAGGTGGCAACGGTGGCAACAACACCACAAGCAACAACGCCAACAACAGCACGAACAACAACGCCAACAACAGCACCAACAACAGCGCCGACAACCACTCGAGCGCCAACAACAACGGCAACTACAACGGCAACAACGGCCATAACGGCTACAACGGCAACAACGGCAACAACGGCCACAACGGCAACAACGGGAACAACGGCCACAACGGTTACAACGGCAACAACGGGAACAACGGCAACAACGACTCGCACAACGAGAACGACAGCAGCGCCTACGTGAACATCGAAGAGCACAACCAGCGCGCTCCGGTGAACACGGCATACGCTGCGCCGCTCGCGACGGGCGAAGACACCTGCATGGGTTCGAGCTCGATCGGTGCGCAGGCGGTGTCGTTCGGTCTTTCGATCGGCACGACCTGGCAGGACGACAACTGCCGCCGCTTGAAAAACTCCCGCCAGCTGGTGGCCCTTGGCTACCACCGCGCGGCGACCTCGCTGATGTGCGTCGACGAAGACGTCCGTCAGGCGATGATCATGGCCGGCACGCCTTGCCCGAACGGCGAAGTGGTCGCGGTCGTGGCGCCTCCGCCCCCGGCTCGTGAATACGTGCCGATGGCGCCGGTTGTCGACAAGCCGGTCCGCAAGCACCGCAAGGTGCGCAAGCCTCTGCCGCCGAAGTAAGGCGACGAGACTTCCTCTCGTTACTGGGGGATGGGGCCGTCCGAGAGATCGGGCGGCCTCTCTTTATTTGCCGCGGACAGGAAGCGCTGACATGCCCCCGCGGGTGGGCTCGCTTCTAGTCCACTCGCCGCCTCGAGAAAGGGCCCCTCAGGCGGCGCACGCTGCGTGACAAAACGGGTTCAAAACATCCGGGGCAGGAAGGCGATCAGAATAACGAGCGCCGTCAGCGCGGCGGTGTTCAGGAAGTCGCGAGACGTGGTCATTGGGCGGATCCTCTCTTCAAACTCGTATGCTCGAGTGTTGACGCGAGGATGCGCCCCTGAACCTGAATGGCGATATCGCCAGGCCGTTCAGATTCCGTTCATCATGCGGGTCAGGTGACAACCGTCACGCTTTGACCGGCTGGGCTGCGCAGGCCGGCACGCCTCCTTTGGCAGCGTGAGCTCTGATGCTAATTGGGGGGCGGCTGCACGGCACGGACTTGCACGCCTGTCGGCCGCTCCACGGGCCCGATCGGCTCAAGGCGGAAGGCGACGCGCATAGTACTCGAGGTCACAGGTGCATTCCATTCGATCCGCTGGCGGCTGCCGTGACCGACCACACCGTTCTCCAGGACCTGTAGAGTCACGTCGACTCCCTCCCGATCCCAATCGCGTACGACAAGTTGCTGCTGCAGCGGGGGGCCAAGATCGACTTTCGACTCCACGATCACGGGCATCGGACCGATCATTCCGGAAGCCTTGAAGGGGGTGACCAGGCGTGGCGCCCGATCCGTGAACGTCGGGACGTAGCGCGCGCGATCCGGCGCTTCCCAGAAAATGCAAACGGTGTCTCCATTCACTTGCCTCGCGCACCACTCGATCGGGTTATTGTTTTCGCCAACGGCGACGGGGACCGGCTGATAGGTCGACGACACGAACATCGTGAGTTGCTCGGCACGCGCGGGCGTTCCGGCTGCGATGACCATGTCACCTCCATACGGACTTTTGTAGCGCAACTCGTCGCGAATGCGCGCAGTACGCACGTGATCGACGTCGATGGAGGCTATGACCCCACCCTCGGTGAGCGCAGCTTGGTTCAGCCGCCCTACAGCGCCCTGAATGGGCGCAAGCCCCGCAGCGCCCATCCATTCCGGGGGTGCCGGCGTGCTGGGTGGGCTATAGGGTGTCGCGCAGGCGCCGAGCACTGTCAGCGTCGCGAGTAGAACGAGTGTGCGCATAAATCCTCCGCTTGAGTGTGAAGCGCTGCAAAAGCTATGCGCGGGCCGAAAGCAAGATCAGGCGGTTAAGCTGTGATTGCAACATCGATCTCGCTTCCGCCTTCCCGAAACCTAGCGCTCATATCAGCCATCCCCTTCTCCTTGGCCTCAAGCTGGGCGGCGTAGTCGCGCACCTCCTGCGTGATCTTCATCGAGCAGAACTTCGGCCCGCACATCGAACAGAAATGCGCCGTCTTGTGCGCCTCCTTGGGCAGCGTCTCGTCGTGATAGGCGCGCGCTGTTTCCGGGTCGAGCGCGAGGTTGAATTGATCCTCCCAGCGGAACTCGAACCGCGCGCGGCTGAGCGCGTCGTCCCACAGCCGCGCCGCCGGATGCCCCTTCGCTAGGTCGGCCGCATGCGCCGCAATCTTGTAAGCGATCACGCCCTGCTTGACGTCGTCGCGATCCGGCAGCCCCAAATGCTCCTTCGGCGTCACATAGCAAAGCATCGCCGTGCCGAACCAACCGATCATCGCAGCCCCGATCGCGCTCGTGATGTGATCGTAGCCCGGCGCCACATCGGTGGTCAGCGGCCCCAGCGTATAGAACGGCGCCTCGCCGCAAACGGCGAGCTGCTTGTCCATGTTCGCTTTGATCTTGTGCATCGGCACATGGCCGGGCCCTTCGATCATCACCTGCACGCCGTGTTTCCAGGCGACCTTCGTAAGTTCGCCCAACGTCTCCAGCTCCGCGAACTGCGCCGCATCGTTCGCGTCCGCAATCGATCCCGGACGCAATCCGTCGCCCAACGAGAAGCTGACATCGTACGCAGCCAGAATTTCGCAGATCTCTTCGAAGTGCGTGTAGAGGAAGCTCTCCTTGTGATGCGCCAGGCACCACTTCGCCATGATCGAACCGCCGCGCGAAACGATGCCCGTCGTGCGCTTGGCGGTGAGGTGAATGAACGGCAGCCGCACGCCCGCGTGCACGGTGAAGTAATCGATCCCCTGCTCGCACTGCTCGATCAGCGTGTCGCGATAGACGTCCCAGGTCAGGTCCTCGGCAACACCGTCCACCTTCTCCAGCGCCTGGTAGATCGGCACGGTCCCGATCGGCACCGGCGCATTGCGGACGATCCAATCGCGGATGTTGTGAATGTTCCGGCCCGTCGAAAGGTCCATGACGGTGTCGGCGCCCCAGCGGATCGCCCACACCATCTTCTCGACTTCCTCGGCAACCGAAGACGTGACGGCGGAGTTGCCGATATTCGCATTGATCTTGACCAGGAAGTTCCGCCCGATCGCCATCGGCTCCAACTCGCCGTGGTTGATGTTCGCCGGAATAATCGCGCGCCCGCGCGCAATCTCGTCGCGCACAAACTCAGGGGTCACTTCGTCTGGAATCGAAGCACCAAAGTCTTCGCCATCGCGCGCCAGTTTCGCGCGGCCGAGGTTCTCGCGGATCGCGACATATTCCATCTCCGCCGTCACGATGCCGGCGCGCGCATACTGAAGCTGCGTGATCCCGCGCCCGCGCTTCGCCTTCAGCGGTTGGCGCTGTACGGGAAACGGCGTCACCAGCCGCTCGCCGCTCGCCCCGCCGTTGTCCGCGTCCGTCACCGCGCGCCCGTCATAGGCTTCGACATCACCGCGTGCGAGCACCCACGCTTCGCGCGAGCGCGGCGCACCTTTGTAGATGTCGATGCGCTGAGCCTCGTCCGTGTAGACGCCGGACGGATCGTAGAGCCTGACCGGCGGCTCGTTCGCGCTCGGGTGCAGGGCCACCTCGCGGAACGGGACCCGCAAACCTTCGTGCTGCGTGCCTTCGACGTAGACCTTCCGCGAACCCGGAATGGATCCCGTCGTAATCTGAAACGAAGGCTTGTGCTGAATGTTCATGGGGTGCGCGCAATCGTTGAACGGTTGATGCGCTGAGCCGGTACTGCAAAGCGGAAGAGGGAAGGGCGCTCTCTGAAGCTAGAGCGGCAACCGCATCCGATCCCTCCGCCGGTACAAACCGGATCAGGTTCAAAGGGTGGTCGCGCGTCGTGCGCCGATCTCAGCCTGCCTTCACAGGCCCCCCTTCGGACGGGCGGGAATGTCGGCTCGAACGGCCGCGCCGTCAACCGCTGAAATACCGCAGGAAAGGTGTGCTTAGACCTTCTCGCTCTCGCGCGGCCGGTTGTCGGCCACCGCCTTCATCGCCTGCCCCAGCCGCCCGTCCAGTTCGGCGACTTTGGAGCGCAGGATGGCGGCCTCGTCGCGCGACTTCGCCGCTTCGTGCAGCAGCGCCTCCAGCGACATCACACGGCTGCGGAGCGACTCGAACTCCATCGACGCATGGCTCGACGACATCAGCCGCGCCTCGACGTCCGCTAGCCGCGCCTTCAAGAGCCCGACATCTTCGCCCGTGCCGGTGCGCTGCTCGACGGCGTTTTGCGCCAGCGCAAGGCGCGACTCCAAACTTGTCACCTGCGCTCTCAGTGACTCCGCTTCGTTCGCCTGCCGGCGCGCGCGCTCGAGCGCCTTCTCAAGCTCGGCCAAGCGCCCGGAACTTTCGACCTTCACCGGCAGCTTCTCGGCGTCGGCAAGCCGAAGCCTCAGCGCGCGCGCCTCGCCCGCCTGTTGCTGCGCCTCAGCAAGCTTTGCTTCGGTCTCGGCCAAGCGCGAACGCAGCTCCATCGCTTCGGCAACTGCCTTTTGCGCCACCGCTTCGCCGGCCGCGTCTTGCCTTGTGGTCGTGATCGCCCGGCTCAACGCCACTTCCGCCTCGCCGAGCTTGTCCTGCAAATCGGCGACCCGCGAGCGCAGCGCATCGGTTTCGCGCGCGGCCGAGATGCCGGTCGCCAGACGGCCTTCCAGTTCCGCAATCCGGGCTTGCAAGACCTTCGTCGACTCGACGGCCTTCTCGCTGCCCTTGCCCGCGGCCGCAAGCTGCAGTTCAAGCTCGCTGATCCGCGCGCTCAAGCTCTTGGTCTGCTCCACCGCTTCGGAGCGGACTTGGCTGGCACCGGTAAGCTGCGCCTCCAATTCGGTGATGCGCGCCTGAAGAGCGCGGCTTTGATCGTTCGCTTTCTCCGCGCCGACGGCTTGGAACCCTTTTTCCAGCTCGCCGATCCGCGTCGACAGGAACTTCGCCTGCTCAAGCGCCCGCTCGCGCGACTGCGCGGCCGTCGCAAGCTGCGCCTCCAACTCGCCGATCCGCGTCTGCAGCATCTTGAAGTCGCCGCCGCCTTTGGCGCTGCCCGCCGATGCCAGTTGCCGCTCCAGTTCGCTCACCCGCGAAGACAACATCTTCGCCTGTTCGAGCGCGCGGTCGCGGCCTTTGCCCGCGTCGGCAATCTGGCTCTCCATTTCGGCCATGCGCTTGCGCATCGCGTCGGTCGGCGCGACATGCGCCTCCGTCAACGTAAGCTGCGGCGAAGAAGCCAGCGCCTCCGCCTTTGCCTGATACTCGTCCCACTTTGCCCGCGCTTCCAGGTAGCGCTGCCGGAACCCGTCGACGTCCGAACGCAGGCGTTCCGTTTCATCGCTCGCCCGCTTCTCGTGCGCGCGTGCCGTCTCAAGCTCGCGCTCGAGTTGGGTGATGCGGCCGACCATTTCCTCCCGCGCCGCGACCCGCGACGCCCGCACGCCTTGCGGCAGGCCTTCAAGTTCGGTCACGCGCGCGCGGAATTCTTCGACATCCTTGCCGAGCGCGATCGTGCGCGCCCGTTCCTCGCGCAGCTCGTCCTCGACTTGGGTGTGCCGCTGGGATTTTTGATCCCGCGACAGCGCGAATCCGACCGCCATGCCGATCAACCACGCGATCAGCAGGAACAACCAGGTCTGGGCGATCAGATACAGCATGGGTTCGTTGTGTCCGCTTCCCTCAAGGCACGATCGAAACTTCGGCCCGGCGATTGCGCGCCTGGCCTTCAGGCGTGTCCACATCGCCGACCGGCGAACTCGACCCGACGCCGGCCGTCATGATCCGGTCCCGTGCCACACCTTTGTCCTGCAGATACTTCGAAACAGCAAGCGCGCGGTCTTGGGCCAGAAACTCGATAGCGCCCTCAAGGCTCGAACCGTCGGTGTGTCCCGTGATGCGGAACCGCACCGTCGCGCAGTCAATGCCGAGCTGCGCGATCCGGTCCAGCCGCGCGCTGGTCCCCTTAAGGCGCGCCGACATGACTTCGAACGTCACCGTGTTGGCGTTCATCGCTTTGTCGATCAGCTTCTGACAATCGGCGGCGGCAAGCCGCTGCACCGGCGCTGCCACAATCGGTTCGGCCGCTTCCGGTGCATCCGGCGTCGCATCGGGCAGCGCCACCGCGTTCGCCAGCGAGATGTCCGCAGCACCCTCGTAAGGCCGCGGCAGCGCCTTGGCCCACGCATAGGCCGCAGCCTGAATGACGCTGTCGGTGGCCTCGCCCTTGATGGTCAAGACCTGGTTCTCGAACCGAACCTCACCCGATTGCAGCTTGGTCAGTTGCTTCAGACCCGCGATCGCCGTCTCCGCCCACGGGCCCGTTGGATGCCCGCCCGCGATCTCAAGCTGATCGTCGACCCCGGTCGGGAACAATCCCCTCGCGGCGCCCTTGATCTCGCGATAGTACCGCTGCCCGGGCACATAGCCCATCAAGCTCACGCGCCCGTTCTCGCCGCGCCGCGCCAGCCAGAAATACGGCTTGCGCACCGGCGCCAATGTCATGCTGTCGCGAACCTGCGTGATCCCGCCCCACCATGCGCCGCCCGGCCCAGCCGCCTGGCGCACCGCCAGCTTCAAGTCGTCGCGATCGGCTTCCGTCGGCGCTTGGCCGGTGAGGTAGGCGACCTGACCGTCGACCTGCACCCGCGCCCAGCGTTGCGCCCCGCTCTTCGCGATCGTGTCCTCGGCCTTCTTTTGCAGCTCCACAGGCACGCTCTGCACGCCGCGCCAGAACGATCGCCCGTGCGCATAAAACGTTGCGAAATAACCGGTCGCGATCAGCGCCGTAAGTCCGGCGAAAACGATCCACCGCGTCATGTGCCACCCAAGGGGACCCGAAGGGGGATTAAGCGAACGGATTTTCTACCATTGCCGGGCCGTGCCGTGAACCTGCTGAACGCGCGCTATCGCGCCTTAAGGTTGCAGCTGCCCACGGATTGAACCGCGCAACGCGGTCACCTAGTCTCCGCCGCCTTAACCAATTCACCCGGGATGGCGATGAAAAGACTCTTTGAGACAAGCACCTTGGTCGGGATCATCGCCGTCGCCGCGTTAATCTGGGTCTCGGTGCTCGCCATTCAGTGGTCGCGGGAAGGCCGCCCGGCAGGCCCCTCGGCCATCCGCCTGCCGCCCATTCCAAACGTACACATCGAGCCCGGCTTCGTCGGCAAACAGACGTTCGGGCTTTGGACCCTGTCCTGCCACGACATTCAACGCCCCGAAGATGCGGCGGCCAAGCGGCTCTGTCTGACAAACGCAAAGATGACCGTGCGCGGCCCGAACAACGCCGCGGTCTTGGCCGCGGGCTTCAACGTCGTGATGATGAACACGCAGCCCGCACCCGGCATCTTGTTCGTGCTGCCGCTGGGCGCCGCCGCCTCCGAAAGCGTCAGCTTCGCCGTCGACGAGAACACAGCGTTCCAAGCACCGATCAAATGCAACGCCAAACAGTGCCTGGTCCAAGGCGCGTTGCCCGCCGAAGCGATCGAACAACTGCGCACCGGTCGCACGCTCTCGCTCGTCTACACCGTCAAGGACAAGCAGAAACAGGATCGCAAAGTCCGCGTCGACCAACTGCTGCACGGCTTCCGCCAGTCGTTCGACGCCATGACGCGCGCGATCGCGGCTTAAGCCAGATCGCCGAGTTCCTTGAGCAACGGCCCTAGGAACGTCTCGTAGTTCCGCCACCGTTCCACCGACGATCTGTAGATCGGCTGCCGCACCTGGCGCGCGCTCGCCGTCTTGACCGGCCGCTCGGTGCGGTGGAAATCGAGCACCTGCGGCATCCACGCGAGCTCGCAGTGCTCCAGAATGCGCCGCGCCTGAGTCTCCGTATCGGCGACGACGTCCTCGTACTGCACGTCAAGGAACGAGCCCTTCGGCAGCACGGCACGCCAATGCGCCATCAATGCGTGATAGGCGCGATAGTAGCGCCCGAGTTCCGCCAAGTCGTAGGTCTGGTTCTGCTCGCCCGCGAACAGTTTTGAGAAGCACGATATGCACGTGTCGACGGGATTGCGCATCGTGTGAACGACCTTGGCCCCCGGCAGCGCCAGATGGATGAGGCCAAGGTAGTAGAAGTTCGACGGCATCTTGTCGGTGATGCGTTCCGCCTCCGGCGCGTGCCGCGCCAGCTTGCTCGCATAGACCTCGCCGATCTTCGCCAACGCGTCGCTCGAAAGCACCGGAACGAATTCCGGGTAGGCCGCTCGCTGCCCGTCCGCGCCGCGCACGGTCATAACCGTGTCGTTCAAGTCCTTGACTTCGCCGGCACCTCGCACTTGGGGGTGACTCGCCAGAATCTGTTCGACCAACGTCGTGCCGGAGCGCGGCATGCCCAGCACGAAAATGGGCCTCTGCGTTGTAAATCCGCCGCCGGCTTTCGCTTGCACGACATCGGCCGTAAAGGTCTGCCGGATCCGTTCGAACAACCCCAGCACCGCGGGCTCGTCATAGGTGATCGTCTTGCGTTTCAAAGCGTTTGCGCGGATGAGCAGCGGAAACCCTTCATCGTACCGCTTGAGATCGTCGTAGGCCTTGGCGGCCGCAAACCCCACCTGCATTTGGCGTTCTTCGGTGAGCGTGTCGTAGGCCGCCAAGAAGCCTTCGATCGCCGTCAAATGCTTGTCGTCGTTCGAGCGAAACCTCTTGGCGTCCGCAAGATTTACATAGACGCCAACCGTGTTCGGCTGCAGCGCGATCGCGGTGTCGAAGGCGGCCAAGGCCTCGTCGAAGCGGCCAAGCTCTTTGAGCGTATTGCCCATATTGTTGTGCGGATCGGCAAGGTCGGGCTTGAGCGTGATCGCGCGACGATAGGCATCGAGAGCCTGCAGCGGCTCGCTCATTTCGAACAGCGCCCGCCCCAGCATGTTGTGCGTCTCGGCCTTGTTTCCATTGGCCGAAAGCGACTTGCGTAGCGCGTCGAGCGCAAGTTCAGGCTTCTTCTGATCCACATAGACCGCGCCAAGATAGGACAGCGCATCCGCGTTGCATGGATCGAGCGCAAGCGCCCGTTGAGCGGTCGCGACCGCTTCGTCGTATTTCTTCAGGTCCTTCTGAGCCAGGATGAGGTTGTTCAACGCCTCCAGGTACGCGGGCTTCAACTCGATCGCGCGCTTGTACGCGCTCTCAGCCTCTGCCGGGCGTTCCAGATCGCGCAGCACGCTGCCCAAATTGTTGTGCGCTTCGGCATAGGCCGGATTGATCGCCAACGCTCGGCGATACTCGCTCTCGGCCTCCCCAAAACGCTTCAGTTGGCGCAGCGCATTGGCACGGTTGCTAGTCGCCTCGGCAAAGCGCGGACGAAGGGCGATCGCCTTCTCGTAGTAGCGGATAGCTTCGTCGTAATCGGCGATATCGAAATAAGCGATACCGAGATTGTTGTGCGCGTCTGCCGAATCTGCCTTGAGCGCAACCGCCTTCAGTCCATGCGCGATCGCCTTCTGCGGCTGACCAAGACGACGGAACATCTCCGCGATATTCGCTTGGTAGACCGGCACATTCGGATTGACGGCAAGCGCGCGCTCGATCAGTTGCACCGCGACCGCCAGGTTCCCCACCTGATAGGCCAGAAGCGCAAGCTGATGCAGCGCTTCCGTATCGTTCGGCCGCTGCTGCAGAATCTGCCGAAGAACGCCTTCGGCCTGCTGCAAGCGGCCCGCCTGTTGATGCTCCGCCGCAAGCTTCAGAGCCTGTGCCGCACTCATGTGCTGCCCAGCGGGAGGATTCAAGGGCGGCACTTTGCTCATTGTTCTTGTCCGCGCATGAGCCGCCTTAAGCCGTCAGCCGCCGCGCGATACGCGCGACGACGCCATCCCAGCCTTCGCCGCCCGTCTGTTGCCGCACCAGCTCGAGCGTCGGATACCACGGCGAATCCGTTCGCTTCTCCATCCATCGCCACTCGCCGGCGTGAGACAGCATCACGAAGCACGGCTTGCCCAACGCACCGGCCAGATGCGCAACCGCCGAGTCGATTGTCACCACGCAATCCAGCGCCGAGACGACGGCGGCCGTGTCGCCAAAATCCCTGATCTCGTCCGCGACGTCGAGCATGCGCGTGCGTGCGGGGTGCTGTGCCAGCTGCTCGCGGCCGGCGCCAATTTGCAGCGACACGGGAAAGACGGTCTCAAGTTCGACCAGCTTGGTGAGTGGCCCAAGCCCCGTGGACCGCAGCCGGTCGTTTGGATGTGCCGGCCGGCCCTGCCAAACGAAGCCGACCTTCTTGCGTGCCTGCGCCGCCGCATCGAGCCGCTCGCGCCACGCGGCGGCCTTCACCGGATCGGCACTCAAGTAAGGCACCTGCGCCGGAATGGTCTCAAGCGTCGTCCCAAACACCATCGGCAAGCTCGAGATGGTGATCTGATACTGAAACGGCGGCAGGTGCTCCCACCGTTCATGCGTTTCGAACGCGCGGCCCGCGACGTTGGCCAAGATGGTGCGGATCTCCGGCCCGCAGCCGATCACGACGCTTGCCACGCGCTCGGCCACCATCGGCAGATAGCGCGCGAACTGAAAGCAATCGCCGAACCCCTGCTCGCAGATCACCAGCAGCCGGCTCGCCTTCAGCGGCATGCCGTTCCAAATCGGCTGCGCGAATTTCGGCAGGATGTCCTTCGTGTTGGCGAGCTTGTACCGCCACTCATATTCCGTCCACCCGGCGCGAAACTCACCCTTCATCAGCAGCGCATGCGCCAGACCCAGATGGGCGCGCGGCAGCTGCGGCTGACGCGCGACCGCATGCTCGAACGCCTGCAGCGCCAAGTCGTGCTCGCCCAACGCGCTGTAGGTGTCGCCGAGGTCCGAGATCGCGGCCGGCACCGTGCCGATCCGCACGGCCGCCTCGCCCGCTTCGCGCGATTCTTTAAGGCGCCCCAGGACCCGAAGCGCCCGGCAAAGGTTCATGAGCGCCAGTGCATCCGTATCCGCCCCTATTAGCGCCTCGCGCAGGATGGCGATCGCACGCTCAGGATCGCCCCGCCGCTCGGCGATCGAGGCCAAGACCTGCATCGTCTGCGGCTGTCTCGGCTGCTTTTGCAGGATCGCGTGCGCGATTTTCTCGGCCGCATCAAGCTGCCCCTTCGCGCAAAGCGCCTCCGCCTGCTTCACCGCATCACTCAGCTTGAGGCGCACCGGCCCGCTTGCAGTCGATGCCGGCGCGTTGGTCATGAGAGCGAACTCGAATCCTTAAGCGAAGGTTAATCAGCGTAACGCACGGCAGAGTCGGCGCCTAGCGAACTCCGCGCGAATCAGTGACGCGAGGAGCATGCTTTCGGACCTCGTTCCGCCGTCACTGCGTCCCCGCAGCCTCCTTTCTGTGCTCCGGCGAGCACAGCGCGAACCTGGTTCTTAGCGAAATCCTACCGTCGGGAAGCGAATTAAGAAGTTGGTAGGATTAACCACTTATCCCCGGATGAGACGGATGTTCGAACGGCGATGGGTTGGCCGCGTTCCTGGGGCAGGAGCGCGGCCAAGGCCTTCCCCGAGCATCAGACAACGTGAGGGGAAGTCATGCGCACTCGTTCGAAGAAATTACTGTCCGGTGCATCCGCTATTGCCGTGATCGCGGCGTTGGGTACCGGCGCTCCGGCCCACGCCGGCCAAACCGTGACCGGCCCGGCGCCGAGCAATGCGATCGTCAACACGATGACGGATTTCGTGACGATCAATGGCAACGCCACGGTGTACGCCGACGCGAACGGCGACAGCTTCTACAATGGCCTCAACATGAATGCGCCGACGGATGCGCTTCAGGTCGACAGCAGCTACCTCGCCGGCGCCATCACGAACGTCGGCCAGATGCTCGCGGCGAACAACGCGATTGCCGTTCAAGCGAACTCGCAAGTTGACGGCGGCTTCTCGAATACCGGCGTGCTCAACGGCGGCCAGTACGGCTTCGCGCTCGACGGCGACTCGTCGATAGACAACGGCTTCCTGAACGACGGCGACATCATCGGCGGGGTCGCGGGCATCTTCTTGGGCCTGAACAGCGACATCAACGGCGGCATCACGAACAACGGCTCGATCTCCGGCGCCACGGGCATCAACATGGCCGGCGACTGGTTCGAACTCCGCGGCGGTATCGACAACAACGCCGGCGCGGCGATCGTGGGTACCGCAGTGGCCGCCCTTCAGGTCAACGGCGCAAACACGCAGCTCAAGGGCGGCATCACAAACGACGGCCTGATCCAAGGTCAAGGCGCCGCCAACGGCATTCAAATGTTGGCCGGCACGATTGCCGGCGGTATCACGAACAACCAGAACGCGATCATTGAAGTCACCGACACCGGCAACACGGCGATCCTGATCAACGGCGCGACGTTCAACGGCAGTATCACAAACTCCGGCCATATTCTGGGCGAGGCCACAAACTCGCTTGGCATCGTCATCACGGGCGCCAGCGCCTTCACCGGCAACATCGTGAACAACGCGACCGGCGTGATCTCCGCCTCTAACACCGGGGTTGCCGTCTCCGGCGCGGCAGTCTTTAACGGCACCATCACGAACAACGGTGCGATCGAAGGTGGCGCCAATGGCGTATCGATCGCCACGGCGGCGTTCACCGGCAACGTCGTGAACAACGGCCAAATCACCTCGGCCAGCGGCAACGCTATGAGCATCGGCGGCACAATCACCGGTACCATCACCAACAACGCGGCCGGCATCATCACCGGTCAGGTGGACGGCATCACGATCGGCGGTTCGGTTTCGGGCGGCATTACGACCGCGGGCCAAGTCATCGGCAAGACCGGCGTCGGCATCAACGTAACGGGCGCAAGCGCCGTGACGATCACGCAGACCGGGGGCCTTATTCGTGGCGGCGACGGCGCAGTTGTGGGCACCGCACTCAACCTCGCCAACGGCTCGACTTTCAACGGCGACGGCGGCACGCTCGACGGCGACGTCACCGGCGGCGGCACCGACGACTTCGTCATGCACCCGTCCTCCGGCACGTTCTCCTATCTGCGCGGCACGGCGACGGGCCTCGACCAATTCGACATGCAGGGCACCGGCACCGCGGTCATCGGCGCCGCCTCGCGCGGCGCAAACGGCGTCGGCGCGGCAATCACCGCGACGAGCATGACGCACGGCGGCACCGGCACGGTCTATATCGACGACGACACGACCGTGAACGTCGGCACCTACACGCAGACCGCGGGCACGCTGGAGTTCCAGCTCACCTCCGACACGACCCCCGGCGCCTACGGTCAGATCACGGCCGGCGCGGCGAACCTCGGCGGCAAGATCGCGGCCTATATCCAAGGCGACACGTTCGCCTCCGTCGGTGGCAACACGTTCACCTATCAAGACGTGATCTTAGGGCCGACCGCGAGCACGTTTACGAACGCAGGCACGATCGACACGAACTCAATCTTCTTCACCGGCTCGGCGATCGTGAACGCCGGCGATGTCGACATCATCCTGAACCGTCAAGGCTTCAGCACCGCTCTGGCGCTGACCAGCCTCTCGCAGAACCAAGTTACGGTCGGCAGCACGCTGGAGACGATCTACAACGCCGGCGGCTACAGCCCAGACTTCACCAACCTGTTCAACTACCTGCTCAGCATCCCGGCCGGCTCGCAAGCCGAAGTCGCCCGCGTCTACGACGACTTAGGCGGCTCCGAACACGCGAGCGTCCAGGAAGCGGGCCTGCGCATCAGCCAAGGCTTCAACGACGCCGTTGGTTCGCGCCTCGACGACTTGCGCGGCCCCGCAGGTGGCGCGGCGACGGCCGAGTTGGCGCTTCGCCGTTACGCCGACGCGACGCCGGCAAACACCGCGAACGACGGCATGGATCGTCCAGGCGGCGCCATGCGCGGCAGCATGTCGATCTGGGGCCGTGGCTACGGCGCGTGGACGGAAAGCGACGGCGACGCCGAAGCGGCAGGCTACAGCCAAGACACCGGCGGCTTCGCCGGCGGCATGGACTTCGCGGTCGACAGCCGCTGGAACGTCGGTGGTGCGATCGGCTGGTCGACGACGGACGTCGAGTTCGACACGCTGCGCGACAGCGCCGACATCGACACGTTCCAGTTCGCGGGTTACGGCGCCTACACCGGCAAGAGCTTCTACGCCGACGCGCAAATCGGCTTTGGCTTCCACGACATCAGCTCGACGCGCTTCATCGACGTGACGTTGAACCCACCGCCGCCGGTGGTCGCCTCCGCGAACTACGACGCCAACGCGTTCGGCGTGCGCACGGAAGCGGGCATCATCTACGACACCGGTCGCATCGACTTTACGCCGTTCCTAGGGTTGGCTTACGCCTCGACCTCGACCGACGGCTTTGTCGAATCGGGTGCGGGCGCCTTCGACCTGATCGTCGCCGAAACCGACGCCGACAGCCTGTCGACCACGTTGGGCATGCGCCTCTCGGGCGCCTGGCAAGCGGGCGGCGTGCGCCTCGTGCCCACGGCCGAAATCGCCTGGCGTCACGAGTTCCTCGACGACAACCAGAACTTCTCGGCCGCGTTCCTGGAGGACCCGGCAACGCAGTTCCAAATCGTCTCGGCCGAACAGTCCCGCGACACGATCGTCGCGAACCTCGGCCTCGGCGCGCAGGTCTCCAAGGGTCTGGTCCTCTTCGTCGACTACAACGGCCAGTTCTCGTCGAGCCTGAACACCCACGCCGCCTCCGCCGGCCTCCGCGCCACCTGGTAGCGGGACCGGAGGTCAACACAGAAGGGCGGTCAACAGGCCGCCCTTTTTGTTTTGGGGATGTCAGAAAGAGAATTTCACCACAAAGCCACGAAGGCCACCAAGAAAAATAGATGGCGCTTCGCGCCGAACTAGAGAACGACGCGACGCAGACCTTCCTTCAAGAGGCGTACGTTGAAGTTCATCAAGAATCCGAGACGACGGCCGGAAAGCTTCAAATAGGTCAAGACCTGGGATTGGTGGATGGGTAGCAGTGTATCCACCGACTTCAGCTCAACGATGACGAGATCGTCGACCAACAGATCAAGCCGATATCCGACATCAAGAGCGAACCCGTCATAGTGGATCGGAAGCTCAAGCTGCCGCTGTACCGAATGCTTGCGCCGCTCCAAGCTCGCAGACATCTCTCATAGGTTGATTCAAGCAACCCCGGCCCCAACGCAATGTGCACTTTTAGTGCAGCGTCTACGACATCCGCGCCGATCTTCTCCAACTCCGCAGACAACGGTGTGCGAGCGGCAGCCTCCATCCAACCCTCCCCGGCGCGAAGCGCCATTCTTATCTTTGTGACCTTCGTGGCTTTGTGGTGAACCTTTGTCTGACGTTGAGCCGCACCGGCGTCGCAAACTATTCCGGCCCGCCTTGTCCGTCCTTGTCCAGCGCCGGCATCGCGGGCAGCGCGTCGGCCAACTTCACGAGCTGCACGAACTCCGAGCGGTACCCGAACGGATCCCGGCCCCGCGCGCCGTTGGCGAGTTCGGCGACGTCCTTGTAGCCGAAGTTCTTCATGTAAGGATCGTTGCGCAGCAGCTGGCCGAACCCCGCGACGGCCGCCGCAAACCGCAAGTCCTCGCCCGCGCCGCGCACGTCTTCGACCTTGTCGCGATCGGTGACCGGCCGCTCGATCAGCCGGCTTTGACTCTCGCTGGGCAGCTTGTAACGCATGCGCAGGAACGCAATCTCGCCCGTGGGGCTTCCCGCCGTCGTCGGCGCCTTCGACTGATAGCGCAACGGATCCATCAAATGCCCGTTCGAACCGGCGGGCACGATCTCGTAGAGCGCGGTCACCGCATGCCCCGCGCCGATATCGCCGGCGTCCACCTTGTCGTTGTTGAAGTCCTCGCGGTTCAAGAGCCGCGTCTCATAGCCGACGAGACGATACTCGCTCACGCGCGCGGGATTGAACTCGACTTGGAACTTCACGTCCTTGGCGATCGTGAACAGCGTACCGCCGATCTGCTCGACCAGCACCTTGCGCGCCTCGTTGATCGTATCGATATAGGCCGCGTTGCCGTTGCCCTTCTGCGCCAGCTTCTGCATCAACGCATCGTTGTAGTTCCCCATCCCGAACCCGAGACAGGTCAGCGTCACGCCGCTCTCGCGCTCGCGCGCGACGAAATCCTCAAGCTGGTTCGGATCGGTAATGCCGACGTTGAAGTCGCCATCCGTCGCCAAGATCACCCGGTTGACGCCATCCTTGACGAAGCTCGAGCGAGCCAATTGATAGGCTTGGCGGATGCCTTCGGCGCCCGCTGTCGAACCGCCCGGCGTAAGGTCGTCGATCGCCGCCAAAATCTTTCCCTTCTCCGTGCCGGGCGTCGGCTCAAGCACCATTCCCGCCGCGCCCGCATAGACGACGATCGACACGCGGTCTTTGGCATCAAGTTCCTCGACCAGCATCCGCATCGCCTTCTTCACGAGCGGCAGCTTGTTCGGCTCGTCCATCGAGCCCGACACATCGAGCAAGAACACAAGGTTCGCGGTCGGCCGTTCGTTGCGTTTGATGTCGAACCCTTTAATCCCGATATGCACGATCTGAGTGTCGGGATTCCACGGCGTTTCATAGACGGCAACCGTCGGCCGGAACGGCTGCGCGCGATCGCTGGGAAGCGCGTAGCTGTAGCCGAAGTAGTTCACCATCTCCTCGATGCGCACGGCATCCGCCGGTGGCAACGCGCCGTCGTTCAGGAACTTGCGCACGACGGTGTAGGAGGCCGTATCGACGTCGGCCGAGAATGTCGAAACCGGCTCCTCGCTGACGAGCTTCACGGGGTTAGGCTTTGCGTCCGGGAACTTGTCGCGCACTTCCGGCTTCGGCAGCATCACGGGCGGAGGCGGCGCGTACGCGAAGCCGCGAAGACTTGGCTCATCCGCAGGCGCGGCGAGCATGTCTTTCTCTTCCTGGTTTGCGGTCCGTCCGAGTTTGCCTTTCTCCGGCGCCCTTGTGTCGGCATCGGTTGCGCCTTGCTGCTCGCATCCTGCAAGCAACAGCACGCCGACCAACAGAGCGGCGATGGCCGCCGACGTGGTCAGCGATTGACGGAACGATATAGTGGAAACAGTGGTCACGGCGCTTACTCCCTCGGGGGTCTCTCGGGGAAGAAAGCTCGTGCCCAAATGCGCCTCACGAAGGGCGCGTTCGTGGCAATCTTGCGGCGTGCGTGGTCGCGCCTGGCGGCTTTCCGCCGCAGGCCAACGTTACATCGCGGTCATTCAGCTTATTGCGGCTTCGGCGTCGTCGCAGGTTTCGCGGGCGTGGCGGGTTTCGCTGGCGTTGCCGGAGTAGTGCTCTTCTGCGCGACAGTCTGTTGAATCCACTTGCCGTCTTTGCAGTCGGAGTCCGGAATCTTGTTCGTCGCGTTGTACTCACAAACCGCGTTGTTGAACGCCGCGCCGACCGCTTCCTTCTCGTCCTGGCTCACTTTGAGCGCGGTGGCGAGCAGGCGCTTGTCCGGATCGGTAAGGACGGCAGCATGCGTCTCGGCGAGCTTGTAGACGCAATCCTGATAAACGTCCGCCTGGGTGATGAAGGCCGTGACCTGGAACTTCGCTTCCTCAAGCTCCTGCTTCGACGCGGTCTTGCCGTTCAGGTCGACGAGACCGTACGGCGCCGAACCGCACTTCTCGCCGAGCTCCTTCTTGATGTCGACCGTCTTGGGCGGCTTGCCTGTGCCTGGCGCCGCGAAGACCGCACCGGCGACAAACAGAGAAAGAGCGGCAACGACCAAAACCCGCATGGCACGACCTCGGAAAACAACCAGGAAACGATAGAGGAGGGGTCTATACCCCAAATCGGCGCCACAAATCCACGCCGAACGCGGCCGATCTTAAGCCCATGGTTTCCAAGGAAAACCCCGTCAATCCCGCCAGCACAACCGCACTACTGTTGCGCGCGAAACGCAGCCGCCCAGCTGGGCACCGCAACCCCGGCCTCATAGCGTGTCACGCATTCGACAAGGCTCGCGACGTCGAAACCATGCGCGGCGGCAAGCGCGCGAAGATAGGTCTCGCTGTGCCGGTAGCGCCGCTTCTCGCCCAAGCCGAAGTCTTCGATCTCGCTCTTCTCTGTCGTGAACAACCACAACCCGTCGGGCTTCAGACGCGCGCGCACCACGCCAAACAGCTTCACCAGATCGCCGAGATAAACAAGCACGTCGGCGGCGACAACGATGTCGAAGGTCCAAGATATGTTCAGCGCCTCGACATCGCCTTCGAGAAGCGTGTCATAGATTTTGAGCGCCCGCGCCTTCTCCAGCATCTTCGGCGACAGGTCTACGCCGACAAGCGACTTCGCGATCGGTTTGAACGCAAGGCCGCTCAACCCGGTCCCGCAGCCGAGATCAAGCACGTCGAACCGCGCAGCCGGATCGATCAACAAACCCGCCAGGTCGCGCAAGATGCCGGGCGCTGCGTACCCAAGCCGCCCGCGCATGCGCGTGTCGTAGTCTGCGGCGAACTGATCGAAGAGATGCCGCACGTAACCCGGATTGGCGCGGTTCGTCATGCGCATCCGCGCTACGGCGCGGCGCAATTCCGCGGCGGTGTCCTCGCCAATACCGCGAAGCATCAAAGCGGCATCCGTTGCTGCTTCAGCCTTTTCCGGTTCTCCCGCTTCAAGCCATAGCTGTGCCATCTTCCGATACGGTCTCCCGTCTTTCGGCGAGAGCCGCATCGCGCGCTGGAGTTCCGCGATCGCGGCAGGCAAAGCACCGGCCGCCGCCAGCGCTTCGCCGAACGCAAAGACGACTTCCATTGTGTTCGGCGAAAGGTAATCGGCCTCTCGTAACACATCCACCGCTTCGGCGGCTTTGCCCTCGGCAACAAGGGCCCGGCCCAAGGCCACACGCGTCAGCGCGCCGCCGCGTCCCGCCGCCAGCATCGCGCGAGCGCGGACGACGACTTCGCCGGCCCGGCCCGTCGGAATGAACTCGAACACGACACCGAGCGGGTCGCGCGCGAAGTCCTCGATGGTCAGGTCTTCAGCGTGCATTTGCCGTTGTTGATCACGACGACGTCGCGCTCCTTCACCTTCGAGCGGAACGACACGACGTTCCCGTCCTTCCACATCTCGGTCACGATCGTCTCGCCCGGAAACACCGGCGCGGAGAAGCGCACATCGAAGCCGGTGATCATCGTGTGGTCGTAGTTGCAGATCGTCTGCAAAACGCCGCGACACACGGTTCCATACGTGCACAGCCCATGAAGAATGGGTCGCGGGAAGCCCGCCATCTTCGCGATCTTCGGGTCCGAGTGCAGCGGATTGCGGTCGCCCGACAGCCGGTAGAGCAACGCCTGATCGACCCGCGTATCGTTCTCGCAAACCACGTCCGCCTTCCGTTCGGGAATCGGATGCGGCTCCGGCCCGCCCGTCGAAGGCCCGCCGAAGCCGCCGTCGCCGCGCGCGAAAATCGTGCCGCCCAGCGTGCAGAGCTTCTCGTTCGTGTCCTTAAGGCGGATGACCTTCTCCGTGTAGATTAAGGCCCCCTTGCCGGGTCCCTTGTCGACCGCCGCCACGATCCGTTCGTCGGCGATGATCGTTGCAGCGGAGGGCAGGGGCTTGTGCACGGTCAAGCGCTGCTCCCCATGCACGACCATGAGGTAGTTGATGTCCGCTTTGCCGAGCGTCCGCTGCCCCCACGCGATCACGGTTGCCAAAGTTGGCACCGTCTTCAGGCCGTTCTCGTAAACGAACGGAAGCTCCGCCTCGTTCATCGGATCGCGCCCCATGCCGACGCCGAGCGCATAGAGCATGGTCTCGCGGTCGCCATAGGTGAACACGTCGCCGTCGGAACGCAGCGACATAAGGCCGTCATAGGTCACAGGCATGAGTCTCTCCTGGCGTTAATAACTGTGACGCCAATCAACCTCAGAGCTAGGTGCACTGCAATAGAGAGATATCGCTTGTCGCCGGGCCGGGGCGGGTTATGCTGTCCCGCGTATGGTCAAGTTAGAACCGTCGCTTCGCGAGTCGCAGCCGGCCACGGACACGATCAATCGTATCCTAGACGCCGCCGAAGAATTGTTCGCCGAGGCTGGCATCGCCGGAACCTCCGTCCGCGACATCACGGAAAAGGCGAAAGTCAACGTCGCCGCCGTGAACTATCACTTCGGCTCGAAAGACAATCTCGTTCACAGAGTGCTCGAACGCCGCGCGGCCGCGCTGGAACACGAGCGCACGATCGCGCTCAATTTGGTCGAAGCGCGGTGCGCCCGCGAGGGCCGCGAACCGACGGCGCTTGAAATCGTCGACGCGATGATCGGCCCGATCGTCAATCTTGCACTGTCGGAAGATCGCGATTGGAAGCACTTCATCCGCTTCATTTCGCGCTTGGCGTGGGAGCCGGGCTTCGAGGACATGAAGCCGCCGGAAAGTCAGATGCGCATCTTCGAACGCTTCGACAAGCTGCTGCAGCGTGCGCTGCCGTCGCTTGCCGATGATCGAACGCGCCTATGGCGCATCGCCTTCATGCGCTCGGCCACGCAACAGACCTTGATGATGATCACGACGTTGAAGGGCGGCAAGCTCCCGGCAGTGACGCCCATGGTTCAAGTATTGGCCGACACGCCGGTTGAGACGATCCGGCGCGAGTTTGCGGCGTTCATTGCTGCGGGCCTCGCGGCCACGGTCTAACGCAAAATCTCGCCCTCAAGCGGCACCGGCTCCCCTTTCAGCCACGCCGTCATCATGGCATTGACTTTCTCCGGCGCCTCCTGCTGCACCCAGTGCGAAACGCCCGGTAGATAGCGCAGCGTCAAGTCTTTGACGTAAGCTTCGGTACCGACGGTCGTCGCCTTGCCGAGCGCGGCATCTTCCTCGCCCCAAATCATCAAGGTCGGAACGTCAACGGTGCCGGGCTCCGGACCCATGACCTTGCCGCCGGCGCGCAAGGCCGCGCGGTAATAGTTGACCATCGCCGTCAACGCGCCCGGCTCAAGTGCATTGCGCCGGAATTCGTCGGTAACGGCCGCCGGAAAGCGGCTCTTGTCGACGGCCATGTCGCTAAACGCGCGCCCAATCGCCTCGGCCCCGCGCGCGGCCATCATTCGCTCCGGCAGCCACGGCAGCTGAAAGAAGAAGATGTACCAAGACTTCTTCAACTGCGCCCACGTGCGAAGCTCGCGCGCCATGCACGCCGGATGCGGCACGTTCATGATCACGAGGCGCGACAATGGCCGCATTTTGCGGATCGCGAAGTTCCACGCGACGACCGCGCCCCAATCGTGCGCCACAAGAAGGGTCTCCTTTGCCCCCGCCGCGTCGATCAATGCGGCTGCATCGGCGACCAGATGATCGATGTGATAGTCGCCGACCGCCGGCGGCTTCGACGACTTCCCATAGCCGCGCATGTTCGGCGCCCACACTGTGTAGCCGAGATCGGCAAGCAGCGGCATTTGATAGCGCCAGGAAAACTTCGACTCCGGAAACCCGTGCAACAGTAGCGCGAACTTCGGCCCCGACCCGCACTGATCGACTTCGAACGTCAACCCGTTCGCGTTCACGAACGCCGTGCGGATGGGTGCCTCCATCACTCGCGCCTCAAAATCTTGTCGACCAGCACGTTCCCCCACCAGCCGGCGCGGAACTCGGCTTTCAGCTTCACCGGATCGTAGTCGCGCTCCATCCATTCGATCAGCGAAAGCCCCTTCGGCGCGCCAAGCGCCAGGTACTGTTCGAAGAAGTGGTCGATGATCCCGGTCATCCCTTGCCGCACATGCCCGTAGCGCAGACCCAGCATGCGGATCGCCTTGTCGATCGGCTCGCCCTTGCGGAAGTGCAGATAGAGCGCGCTCATCAGCCCCGCTCGGTCAGCGCCGGACTTGCAGTGCATCAGGGCAGGGTAGGCGATCCGCTCGAACAAGTCCTTCGCCCCGCGCACCTGCTCCAGCGTCGGCGCCCCGCGCGACGTCACGGTCCAGTTCTCAAGCGCGATCCCCGCCCGCGCGCAGGCCTCACGCTCCAACTGATGAAAGCTCGTGCCGATCCCGCCGCGCAGATTGATGATCGTCTTGATGCCTTGACGCGCGCGGCTGCGAATCTGAAACGGCCACGGCTGGTTCGTCCGCATCATCTCGTCCGAGATCCAATATGCGTTCTGCCACCAAAGGCGCAAAAACGCGTGATCGCGAAACGTCATGTCGACGAGCGCGGCCAGCCGTCCGGAGGTCTTAGCGAGGTCGTACTCGGGCATGGGGGCGCTCAGATAGCCTCTCACCCCCAAAAACGCAAAGGCCGCCGGCGTGTGGTCCGGCGGCCTTCGCAGGATGCCCCCTACCCGGGGGAAGAAACGGTTAAAGGTGGAACTGCAACCCCACGTCCACACTGTGCTGGATGATCTGGGTCTGCATGTCCTCGCCGAAACTGTTGACGTAGGTGAAGTCCTCGGTCCGGAAGTATTTGTAGCCGAGCGACATCGACATGCCGTCGCCGATCGGAAACGCGACGCCTGCCATGAGCTGATAAGAGAACACCCAGGTCGTATCCTCGCCCTGGAATGTGGTCGAGAAATTCGGGTCGGTGATCGCGTAGTCGATATAGGCGGCGCCCAACCCGGCACCGATATACGGCACGAACGACGGATCGAGCATGTTGAAGTCGTAGAACAGGTTGACCATCGCGGTCCCCATCTCTGCATCGCCGCCCGCATCGACGACGGTTCCGATCGGATACGGCGGCGGTGGCAGTGCAGGCAACACGGGCACCGGCGTGTCGTCGCGTACGATCGTCACATCGCCGATATCGGCGTGGCGGTACTCGCCTTCGACGCTGATGCGAAAATCGTTGGCGACGACCCAACCGATCTCCAAGCCCGCTGCATAGCCGTCGTCGTAGGCTTCATCAAAATCGTAGAGACCACCGGTGAGCGGGGTCGGATCGCTGCGCGTCTGGCCATCGTCGGTCCAGACGTACGAGCCGCGCAAGCCCACATAGGCCGTGCCGTAGATGTTGTTGCCGGCGGCAGCTGCCGGCTGAATGGCGGCCGCCACGCCGAGCGCGAGCACCGCCGAAGTGAGAGTAAGACGCATCGATGTGTTCCCCTTCGCGAACGAAGAATTCGTTCTGATTAATTCGTTGTTCACTTTGAGGTCGCGTGCTTAAGGCGGGGTTAAGCCGCCGGTTAAGCGTTCGTTTACGCGCAAGGACGGTGCACGAAGGACACGGGGGCGCGCGCGGCCCCGTTCGGCGCACGCGCAAGGCCCAAAAACTGCACGCGCGCGACACTTTCCTGCCAAACTTGCAATCGAAAATGCCCCGCACTAATTTCCGCACCCGCTCGAAACGAGCGGCGTGCGCCCTGGTGTGCAGTTGTAGCTCAGTTGGTTAGAGCGCCGGATTGTGGATCCGGAGGTCGGTGGTTCGAGCCCACCCAACTGTACCATTCACCTGGTGCTGCAGCCTGCTGAAACCTCGTCACAAAGCGAAAGCCCGCTGAGGCGGCGCATCGGCTTCGATGGCAGGGTTACAATTCCTCAAAGAGATACGTCGCGCCAAGCTGCCTGCAGACGATGCAGCCAACCTCATTCCCGCGCCGATCGAGAAAGTCCCGAACCTCAAGCTTTCCGGCCTCCCGCAAAGGCAACCCGCCCCTTCCTGCGCGCCCGCGCCGTGTCGAATTTGCCGATTGCCGTCGAGTGAGATGCCGGCCCAATCTAGGCGATGCCCGACACTATGCTGAAAGGCTTGCTGCTAGCGCTACCGATCGCTGTGACTCTGGGGACCCCCCTCGTTGCCTCAGCGGACGAAGCCGTGCAGAAAGTCGTCGTGACCGCGCAGCGCCGTCCGCAAGGCCTCAACACGCTCGCAGGCAACACGGCGACGATGAGCGGCGACGAACTGCGCCGCCTCGACCCGCAAGTCGCATCCGAAGCGTTGAACCGCCTGCCGGGCGTCGCCATCCACCGCAACAACGGCGTCGAGAACTTGCCCGCCATTCGCTCGCCGGTGCTGAATGGCGGCCAGAGCGCCGGCTCGTTTCTGGTGCTCGAAGACGGTGTGCCGGTCCGCGCGCCGGGCTTCGGCAACGTCAACCAACTCTTCGAGACCAGCCTCGACTTCGCCGAACGCGTCGAAGTCGTGCGCGGCCCCGGCAGCGCGCTCTACGGCTCCAACGCCGTACACGGCATCGTCAACGTGATCACGACCCGGCCAGGTGCGCGCGACGGCGTCAGCGGAGAGGTGCAGGCGAGCGCCGGTTCGTTCGGCCGCGTGTCGGGCGCGGCTTCAATGGCCGTCGGCACACGCGACGGAGAAACGCCGGACACCAACCTCGCCTTCGTCGGTCTCTCCCTGCTGCACGAAGACGGCTGGCGCGCAGCCTCCGGCCTCGATCAGCAGCACGCGCTCGTCGGTTGGGACAGCCGTTTCGGCGAATGGAAACTGCAGTCGCGTTTCGTGTTCCAAAACCTGAACCAAGAAACCGCGGGCTTCATCCAAGGCCCGAACGCCTACAAGTCGAACGTCATCGCGCGCTCGAACCTCACGCCGGAAGCGTTCCGCGACCAGCAACTGGCCCGTGCGCAAGCAACGCTTTCGGGGCCGCTGGGCCGTGGCGAGCTTCGCATCACGCCCTACGCGCGCTGGATCGACGCCGAACTGCTGCTCTCGTTCTTCCCTTCCCGCGCGCTCGAAAGCAGCGGCCAAACCGGCGGCGGCGTTCAGGCGGCCTACTATTGGGACGCGACAAGCGATCTCTCCGTCATCGTCGGCACCGACATCGACCTGACCGATGGCCGCCTGCGCGAATTCCAATCGCGCCCCAATCAGCCCGGCGGCTACCTGCAAGGCCTGCACTACGACTATCGCGTCGACATGAGGGCGCTCGCGGCGTTCGCCCAAGTGAACTGGCATTTCGCCCCCGATTGGAACTTGACCGCAGGCCTCCGCGGCGAGCGCGTGCGCTACGACTACGACAATCGCGCACCCACCAGCGACTTCGGCCGCTTCCGCCGCCCCGCCGACCGCACCGACGAGTTTGCCGCTGTCACGCCGAAAGTCGGCGTGACCTGGCAGGTGCAGCCGGATCAGATGCTGTTCCTGAACCTGGCCCGAGGCGCCCGTCCGCCCCAAATCACCGACCTCTATTCGCTGCAAACGCTGCAGACCCCGGGCGGCCAAAAGACCGAAACGATCGACTCCATTGAAGCTGGTTGGCGCGGCATGGTCGGCCCCGCCGAGGTCGAACTTGCGCTCTACCACATGGACAAGCGCGACACGTCGTTCCGCAACGCCGACGGCTTCACCGTCACCGGCGGCCGCACAAGGCACCAAGGTATTGAACTTAGCGCGGACGTGCCTGTCGGCGAGGAGTTCAACCTCGCGGGCTGGATCACCTACGCGCGCCACACCTACCGCTTCAACGACACCGTTACGCGCGCCGGCGAAAACATCACGAGTGGCGACGATGTCGACACCGCCCCGCGTTGGATATGGAACGCGCGCGCCAGTTGGCGCCCGGTCGAGGACGCGTCCCTCGAACTCGAATGGGTGCACATGGGCGAGTACTTCACCAACGCGGAGAACACCGCCCGCTATCCCGGTCACGATGTGTTGAACCTGCGCGGCGAGGCCGCCGTGACCGAGCAGCTGACGCTCTTCGCCGCCCTGCGCAACCTCACGAACACCGACTACGCCGAGCGCGCCGATTTCGCCTTCGGCAACGACCGCTATTTCCCGGGTGAGGACCGCGGCGTGACCGTCGGCCTCCGCTCAACCTGGTAACGATTCGCCCCCGAAACCTCCCGAAAATCGTACGGTCCTTGCCTTGATGTGGCGCATTGTTGAATATCGCCGCCGCGGCGCATCATGCCGCAGGACGGGCAGTCGGCGAACCGGATAATCAGCGCGCTTGGACGAGGGCGAGATGGACTACGAGAACTTCTTCAAGACGCAGCTTGAAGGCCTCAAAGAAGAAGGCCGCTATCGCATCTTCGCGGAGCTTGAACGCCGCGCCGGCGCCTTCCCCGCCGCCACCCGCTACACCGGCGACCAAACCGGCAACGTCACCGTCTGGTGCTCCAACGATTATCTCGGCATGGGCCAAAGCCCGCTCGTTCTCAAAGCGATGCACGAGATGCTGGACTTGAGCGGAGCAGGCGCCGGCGGCACGCGCAACATCTCCGGCACCACCCACGCCCACGTCATGCTGGAACGCGAACTCGCCGACCTGCACGGCAAAGAGGCGGCGCTGCTCTTCACCTCGGGCTACGTCGCGAACTGGGCGACGCTGTCGACGCTGGCCGCCAAACTGCCGAACTGCGTCGTGCTGTCGGACGCCGGCAACCATGCCTCGATGATCGAAGGCATCCGCCACAGCCGCGCCGAATGCGTCGTCTTCAAGCACAACGACCCTCAGGATCTTGAGCGCAAGCTCGCCGCCATCGCCCCGGACCGTCCGAAACTGGTCGCCTTCGAATCCGTCTATTCGATGGACGGCGACATCGCCCCGATCAAAGAAATCTGCGACGTGGCCGACCGCTACGGCGCCATGACCTATCTCGACGAAGTCCACGCCGTCGGCCTCTACGGCCCGCGCGGCGGCGGCGTCGCCGAACGCGACGGCCTGATGCACCGCATCACCGTGGTCGAAGGCACGCTCGGCAAAGCGTTCGGCGTCGTCGGCGGCTACATCGCAGCCTCGGCTGCGCTCTGCGACTTCGTGCGCAGCTTCGCCTCCGGCTTCATCTTCACGACCGCGCTGCCGCCCGCGATCGCGGCCGGCGCCTGCGCCAGCGTCAAGCATTTGAAGACGAGCCAAGTCGAGCGCGAACGTCAGCGCGAACGCGTCGCCAAAGTGCGCCACCGCCTGCGCGCGATCGGCATCCCGATGATCGACAACCCCAGCCACATCATCCCGGTGATGGTCGGCAACCCGAAGAAGTGCAAGCTGATCAGCGACTGGCTGCTCGACAATCACGGCATCTATGTGCAGCCGATCAACTACCCGACCGTGGCCAAGGGGACGGAGCGCCTGCGCTTCACGCCCTCGCCGCTGCATTCGGACGCCGACATCGACAAGCTGGTGACGGCCCTCTCCGAAATCTGGTCGCAGTGCGCCCTCGCCCGCGTCTCGACCGCGGCTTGAGCTAAGCGCCTACCACGACCCTTTCAGCGTCACGAACGCGGCGACGGCGTTGTCGCCCTGAACGCCGCCGGCGTTCTGCTGGTACATCGCGCTCGCTTGCAGCGAAAGCCCGTCGCCGACCTGCGCGCTGTAGCCGAGTTCGACGTCGGTTTCCGGCGTCGGACTGGCGAGGTTCAAGACCTCCGTCGTGTAGACGATGTCGCGCGCCTCGGTGACGCCCGTCGACGCGGTCACGACAGCCGTGCCGGACGTGATCTGCAGCGGCCGCGAAACCGCTAGCCCCAGCGAATCCACTGCGCCGAACACCCCGCGCTTCGCAAGCGCCACGCCGTAGGCTTGGGCCTCGATTCCGGAGAAGCTCTGCACGAGCCCATTCGCGACCGGCGTCGCTTCCGTCGATCCGCGCGACCATGACGCCGACGCAACCCAGTCGTCGCCCAGATTCATGCGCACACCGAACCCGGCCGATATCGTCGCCGCATCCGCGGTCAACGTCAGCGCGCCGGACTCCTGGCTGCCGAGCAGGCTGTTCGCTTCGCCGGTTCGCGCGACGTTGACGCCGGCCACACCCCACGGCGCAAACCGCCAGCTCATCGCCGCGATCGTGTTCGCCGCCGACCGCACATGCGACTGATCCTGCGCCGGAGCGAAGGCGTCCTCGACCGCCACATGCTCTTCTGTGCGCGCATGCGCAAACGTGAGGGCCAGCGTGTCGCTCAATGCAACGCCCGCGCCGAGGAACGTTGCATCCTCGGTCAAGGCCATGAACGGCGAGTTCAACGCCGATGCCGAAAGGAACAAGCCGTCATAGGCCTCGCTCGCGGCCAGATCGAGCGCGCTTAACTGTCCCTGCGGCGCCGCGTTGTGGCCTAGGATCAGCGTCGCATCCTCGCCAAGCCTCGCCCGCACGACGACATCGCTGAACGCGCCGTCGCGTGCCTCGCCCAGAACCGCGTTCCTCGCGCCATCCGAGACGAAGCCCGACGCGCTGAAGCCGTCGCTGGCGAAGGCGACGCTTCGCCACAAGCCGGTCCCTTGCGTGACGAAACCCTCAAGGCTCAGCGCCGCGCTTCCGACGGCCGCCGTCAAATCGGTGCGATAATCGCGGCCGAAGGAATCGAAGAACACGGCATTCTTCGCAACCGTCGACGTCCCAAGGCCGAAGCCGAGCACACCGGAAAAGCCCGCCGTACCCACATTACCGGTGCCCGCATAAGCTGCCGTCGTCGCACCCGATGTTGCGATCGACTGCGCACCAATCGGCGCAAGCGCCGCCTGCAGGTTCACGAGCCCGCGCCCGTAGATGGCGTCCGTTCCCGGTGCGCCCAAATCGGTGGCCGACTGCAGCAGAATGCTCACCACCTGCTGCGGCGTCAGATAGGGCGACGCCGCAAACACGCGCGCCGCAACGCCTGACACATGAGGCGTCGCCATCGACGTACCCGACATGTAGGCGTAGCCGCCGCCGGGATACGCAGAGAGGATGCTTTGCCCCGGCGCCACCAAGAACACGTCTTTGAAGCACGTTGTTTTGCCGCCGGAGACGACGCACCCGCCGTTGCCGGGCGTTTGCGAAAACGACGAGATGACGTTCGTGGGCCCGACCGACCCCACAATGATCATGCTGCCCACGATTCCGGCTTGCGTCGCGTAAGCGGCCGGATACCCTGGCGCCAGCGCGTTGCCGTCGTTGCCGGCCGCAGCGACGATCACCGCGGTCGCAGCCGCTTGGCTCAGCGGCGCCAAATACACGCTCGATGGCGACGACCCGCCGAGGCTCATGTTGATGACGCGCGCGCCGCGCGACGCCGCATAGGTAATGCCGCTTGCGACGCTGAAATCGCTGCCGCTGCCGCTCGCCGACAGAACTTTCACCGGCAAGATCGCGGCCTCGGGCGCGACACCCGTGTTGCCGATGCCGTTCGCGGCCGCCGCAACGATGCCGGCCACATGCGTGCCGTGCCCGTGATTGTCGTCGCCGAGAGCCGCCGCCCCCGAACAGACGGTCGCGCCGCCGAAGCAAGTGCCACTGAGGATGCGCCCGGCGAACTCCGGATGATCGA
This sequence comes from uncultured Flavobacteriaceae bacterium, assembly GCA_964638635.1. Taxonomy (GTDB): domain Bacteria; phylum Pseudomonadota; class Alphaproteobacteria; order Micropepsales; family Micropepsaceae; genus SZUA-430. Next base: position 22,964 of record CAZXAQ010000012.1, on the reverse strand, counting down.
GATCGACGCCGGTATCCACGATACCGACGATGATCCGCGAACCACCCGGCGGCGGCGGTGGAGGTGGCGGCGGCGGGGGAGGCGGCGGCGGCCGGCGCCGGCGCACGGCCGAAGGCGTCACCTGTCCGGCCTGACTCTCGGCCACAAACCAAACGCCGTCTTCCGCTTCGGCCGTCTGACGTTCCGCGACGCCGTAAACCAACGGCAGCGGCTCGGCGGTCGCGACAAACGGCAGCGCGCTTGCACCAACAGCCAGCAACGCAAGACGGCGCAACGTCGTCATGGACGGATCCTCGAAAAGTGAGGTGCCATCCTGCCCGGAGCCGCCCTAACGGAGCGTTTGCCGAACCCGCACAATTGGCCGCAACCGCCCGCTTAACGAACGGTTAGCTAAGCGCCGCCCGCGGTCTGCACGAGCGAAACGAACTCTTCGAACTTGCCGTTCGCGGCCTGCGGAAGCCGGGCGCGGGATTCGGTGACATGGATCACAAGCCCGCCGCCCAGGGCCCCGGTCGCGATTTCGATCAGCTTCGCGCGTTGCGCCTCCGTCAAAGGCGCGTCGGTGACCACCTTGAACTCGATGTCGCGCGTCGTGTGCTGCACGAACTGATACTGCCGCACTGGCGCCGCCTCGTCGTAGCGGTGGAAGCCGACCAGCGGCCAATGCCGCGACCCGTCAGCCTTGACGATCAGATTGCGTTCGCGCCCCAAGATGCGTTTCAGCGTAGGGAGTCCGCGGCCGCAAGGGCACGGCGGCCCCGGTTCCGCATAATCGCCGATGTCATAGCGAACCATCGGCGCGGCGAGATTGTGCAAGTCCGTCACGACGACCCGTCCCGCCTCGCCTTCGCCGCAAGACGCGCCGTCCGCGCGCAGCACTTCGACGATCAACGTCTCGCCCATCACATGATAAAGCCCGCTCGCGGGACACTGAATGGCGATCGGCCCCAACTCTTGCGATGAGTAATTGTCCTCGACGCGAAGCCCCGTCACCGCCTTCACACGCGCGCGCAACCGCTCCGACACGGTCTCGCCGATTGTCTTCACGTGGCGGATGCAATCGAGCGCATATCCTTCGCGCTCCCAAACCTCGACAAACGCGTCGAGATTGTTCGGATAGATCAGAAGAATGTTGGGCCGGAATCGCGCGACGAGCCGAAGCTGCTCGGCGATGTCGGTCGTGATCGGAATCCCTTGTGCGGGTCCCGTCTCGTAGAGCGCCGCCACCGGATGGCCCCAATTGTCTTCTTCGGCATAGGAACTCAAGTTCGCGCGGATCGCCGTCATGCGCCCGCCGAAGTCGCGCCCGTTCCACACATGATCGCGCACCGCGAGTGCGGCCCAGAACAACCGGTTCACGGCCGTCTTGTGAACGGTGACGGGTTCGCCCGTCGACCCCGACGTCTTCACGTGCCCAATAGGCAAGTGCGCCTGCGGCACATGGGTCGCGAAGAACGATGCGCCCGCCGTCTGCACGTCGCGCCGCGTCAGCGGCGTCAAGCGGCGCAAGTCGTCGGCGCCTGCGATCGTCTTCACGCCGGCCTGGCTAAGCCGTGCCCGAAACGACGGCGTATGCCTTGCGTGATGCGCGATCAGCGCCGAAAGCTGCTCGTTCTGCCGCGCACTGAGCTCCGCCGGCGGCAACCGTTCGGTCCGCTCGAGTTGCGCCAGCATCGCCGCAAGCGTGGCCCGTTCGCCCGCATGCAGCGCTGGCCAAACGATCCCCTCAACGTCGGAGCGTTCACGCACGCCCATGGGTCACGCCTTAACGAACGTCAGGATCGGACACAACGGCGCAAGATCGTAGGAACCGCACGCAAGGAACTCGACCTGCGTGAATGCATCCGGAAGCGCGGCGCGAAACTCCGCCCGGTCGGGAAACGCATAGACGACCGGCGACCCGCGATAGACGTCGATCGTGTCGATCGCCGCACGCGACCAGCCGGTCACCGCGGCAAGCGCGTCGCGATCGGCGAACATCTCGTTGAAAATCTGCAGGATCAGCGCCACCGGGAGATCGGCCCCGACCTTCGCCGCCAGGTGCATCGCAAGCTGCCACTTGAACGCATGAAACCCGTGCCCGCTGCCGCCGCGCGCGGTCTTGCGAAGATCGTCCTCCGTGATCGCGCGCTCCGGCCGCTCGAACAAGCGGCAAGCAAAGCGGCCGTCCGGCTTCATCACCTGCGCAAGGTTTTGGAAGAGCGTTTTCAATTCGCGCGGATAGAGCACGTTGTTGAGGCTCCCATCCCCGACCACCGCGTCGAAGTGCGAAGCGGGTTCGGTCGTGTCGAGCCAATCCGCGACGACCGCGCGTTTCGTCGCCGTGTCGCCCGGCCAAACGTTGGCCACCATCTGCGAACTCTTGTCGATGGCGTGCACCTGCTCGAACGCGTCGGCAAGCTCCGGTGTAACACCCAACAGCAGCACGCGCGCACGCGCATCGCCGACCAGCGACTGCATCAAGCGCACCGTCTCTTCCGTCGGCCGCAAGGGCGGGGCGATTTGCGACCAGCGCGCGGCATAGCGTTGCCAATGGCTCATGCCCGCTCATAGCAAAAAGGGAGCAGCCTCACCGCCCCCTTTTCGCCGGCCTAGACCGAAATTCCTACCTAAATCCGCGTTACTGTGATCTGTTAGCCGACATCGATCGCGGCATTCCGCCCGCGCGACGATCGTCGACGGCCGCCTTGGTTCGTTGGCTGCCTAAGGGATATGCCGCTTCAGAAACGCCGCAACGGCGTTTCGCTCCTGCGCCTTGATCGCGCCGAGCCGTCGATCGAGGAGATCTTCGGAGATCGTGAAGAGTCGTGACGGCCGAATGACGCAATCTTCGGGCAGTCCGGCCGCCGTCGGATCGTTGATGCGGATATCTTCCGGCAGCGTCCCCCCTTTTGCGGTTGTGATCATCATCGCCCACAAAACGCGATAGTTCGCTGTCAACGGTTCCGTCGAGACGATCAGGGCCGGGCGCTTCTTTGCATCATGGCCTTCAACATACGGGAACGTCAGCCGTACGACGTCCCATCGCTTACAAATCACGAAACGCCTCGTCGGCCTCCGGCGAGAGCCAATCGCTTAACGCGTGCTCCTGAAGTTTGAGAAACTCGGCATCGAGCACGCCGGCCTTTCGAATAACGATCCCGGCCTTCGTCTGACGATAGATGACGGCATCGCCGGGCTTCAGGCGCAACTTGGCCCGAACCTCTGCCGGGATCGTCGTTTGACCTTTGGCCGTTACCTTGCTCGCGAGGACGCCCATTCTTGTACCCTTACTGTAAGGAGGTAAGGATACAATGAAGCAAGGAACCTTAGCAATGCTGGGAGGCCTCCATCAAAAGTTCCAAGGGGGTTTGACGGCCCGAAGTATCTCGAGTACAACACTGTATGCAGTATACAATAATTGACCGCCCGAATCTGGCCGACACCGTCGCCGACGCCATCCGCGCGATGATCGTCGACGGCCGTTTGGGCGATGGCGAGCGCATCAACGAAGTGCAGTTATCGGCGCAATTGGGCGTCAGCCGCACGCCGCTGCGCGAGGCGCTGAATCGCCTGAGTGCCGATGGCTCGCTGACGGCAAAGCCGCGCCATGGCTACTTCGTGGCGCCGCTGACCGAAGACGAATTCTTGCAGCTCTACGAACTGCGCCCGATCCTCGATCCCGCGGCGCTGAAGCTGGCGGGCCTGCCCGCGGCCGGCCAACTCGACCGGCTGGAAGCGCTGAACAAAAAACTCGCCGCGCTGCAAAAACCCGAACGCGCGGTCGAATGCGACGACGACTGGCATCGCGAGTTGCTCACGCACTGCCCGAACCGCGTGCTGGTGGACATGATCGACGGTGTCATCCGCCGGACGCGCCGATACGAACTGGCGCTGATGCGCGAACAGAAGCGCGTCGTCGACGCCAGCAAGGCACACACCCGCATCATCGCGGCCTTGCGCAAGGGCGATCTGGCGGGCGCTTGCGCGGCGCTCGAACAAAACATGCGCGAGGGGCGCGAGCCGATTTTGGCGTGGCTGAGGGCGCGCGCAAAGAGTGGGGGAACGAAGAAAGATGCTGTTGCATAGGGTATTCGCCGCCGCGTTGTTGGCGGCATGCATGACCGGCGCCGCGCGCGCAGACGACCAAGCTGGCGCGCTCGAAGGCCTGTGGGTCAGCACCACGCCGTTCCAGCGGCCGGAGGGCGAACTCGTCGTCCGCCGCAACGACGGCGGTTGGACCGCGGCGCTCGGCGCGCGCGAGGCGCGGTTTGAGGTGAAAGACAACGATGTCCGCTTTCGCTTTCCGAACGGCGAAGGCGCCTTCCGCGGCCGTCTGGCCAACCGCCGCCTCGACGGCTTCTGGATTCAAGAAGGTGTCACCGAACAACCGCTCGCCTCGCCGCTGACGCTGCGCCAAGCCGCAACCGGCGAATGGCGCGGCGACGTGCCGAAGCTCGCCCTCGGCTTCACGCTCTATCTCAAGATCTTCCGCCGCGAAGACGGCATGTTGATCGGCGCCTTCCGCAATCCGGAGATCAACACCCGCGGCGGCGCCTCGCGCTTCTTCGTGCGGCGCGACGGCGCGACCGTGCGTTTCCTCGAAAACGAGGACGGTAAGGGCATCGTGCACACCGCGGCGTTGTCGCCCAATCCCGACCGCCTGAAGCTGATGTGGCCCCAGTTCCGCCGCGAACTGGAACTCGTCCGTAAATCGCCGGCAGAGGCGGCGGCATTCTTTCCGAAGCCGCCGGGAACCGCTTACGCCTACACCGCGCCAGCGGCGCTCAACGACGGCTGGCAGACGGTGTCCGCGCGCAAAGCAGGTCTCGACGAAGCGGCGCTCGCAGCGCTCGTGAAGTCGATCGCCGAATCCGATCCGGCCGGCCGCCAGCCGTCGCTGATCCACTCGCTGTTGATTGCGCGGCGCGGAAAACTGGTCCTCGAAGAGTACTTCTTCGGCCACGATCGCAACACGCTGCATGATCTGCGCTCCGCCGGAAAAACGTTTGCCTCTGTGATGCTCGGCGCGGTGATGCGCGACGGCACGAAGATCGGGCCCGAGTCCTCAATCACGGCCCTGCTGAGCGCGCGCGGTCCCTTCGCGAACCCCGCGCCGTCCAAGGATCGCATCACGCTCGCGCATCTGATGACGCACACCTCCGGCCTCGCCTGCGACGACAACGACGAAAACTCGCCCGGCAACGAAGAGCGCCTCCAAACGCAACAGACCGAACCCGACTATTGGAAGTACACGCTCGATCTGCCGATGCTGCACGAGCCGGGCAGCCGCTATGCCTATTGCTCGGCCAACCTAAACCTGATGGGTGGTGCACTGACTGTGGCGACGAACACCTGGCTCCCTGAGTTGTTCGATCGCACCATCGCGCGGCCTCTCCAATTCGGCCTCTACGCTTGGAACCTCGCCCCGAACGAGGAAGGCTATCTCGGTGGCGGTGCCCGGCTGCGCCCGCGCGATCTTCTGAAGGTCGGTCAACTCTACCTCGACGGCGGCACGTGGGCGGGCAAACGCATCGCCGCGCGCGACTGGGTCAAGACCTCAACGGCGCCGCGCATACCCGTCAACGAAGCCACAACCGGCCTTACCACGGAACAGTTCCCGAATTTCTACGCCCCAGGCAGTGCCGACGCGCTCGCCTGGCACACATTCGACATCAAGGCGGGCGGCCGCACCTACAAAGAATACGAAGCCTCCGGCAACGGCGGCCAACTCCTGATCGTCGTCCCCGAACTCGACCTCGCGGTCGTTATGACCGGCGGCAACTACGGCCAAGGCGGCATCTGGGGCCGCTGGCGCGACCAAGTCGTGGGCGGCGCCATCATCCCGGCGATTGTGGACTGAGCGCAGCTAATTCGCCTTGTGCGTCGCGTAGCCGTTGCGGATGTAGCCGCTCTCGGTGCCCTCGAACACTTCATCGTCGTCGGCAAACGCCATGTCGCCGAGCGAGGGCGAGTTTTCGCCGGAATAGGTGCCGACGAAGCACTTGCCGACGCAGTCGAAGCTCCGCGCTTCGCCGGTGCCGAGCCAGAAATTGCGCGCCGATCCCCAGTCCTCGCCATGCGACGGGCCGCAATTTTCGTCGCACACGAAGACACGAACGCTGGTCTGATCGAGATTCGTGATCGTGACCGCGAACGCCGGTTCCGCCAATAGGGTCGCCAAGACCGCCATAGCAAGTGCAAAGCTGTAACGCATTCTCTTGTTCTCCGGACCTTGCCTGTCTCGATCATCGGCTCCGGTTCGCCGGAAATCAACATGGGGCGCTGGCGCCGCGCGACGTCCGAATTCAGTTCTGGTGACGCAAGAAATATTCGCTTGACTTTTGCACCGAAATGTTCTACGAATGTTCCGCGCTTTCAATCGTTCCGGCATCCGCGCGCGATTGCGGCTGCGACTTTGACATCGTGCATCGGGATCAACGGCGATTTGCGGGCCGAACCGCGAAGAGTGCGGCGGAGTGCGTTCGAATCTTCTCGGCGGTTACCCGCTACGAGCGATCGGCGAGGGGCGCTACAAGTAGCGCCGCGGTAGCACCCATGTAGCGGCGTTTTTTGCGGAACTCAGCCGATGTAGCGGCGTAGCGGCCAGATTCGCGTTGTATTTCGTCAAAGCCGCGCTAAGCCGTTGGACGCAAACGGTGTTCTGCCGCGCGGCGTTGACGGATTAGGTTTCGCAACTTCGATCCGCCAAACGCTTCCCAAACGGATTCCAAACGGATTCCAAACGGATAAGGTGGCGGAAATCCGCGAAGCAAACGCATCCAACGGATTCGATTTTGTAATCGCGTCTTTTCGACGGAAAATCCTCACGAATGAGCGTGGACACCTTCGCGACCGTCTCGACCGGCGAACTGATCGCGCTCGGCGCCGCCGTCGGCCTCTCCGGCCTCGTCGCCGGCACGGTCGCGGGCCTGCTCGGCGTCGGCGGCGGCATCGTCCTTGTGCCGGTACTCTATCAGGCGCTGGGCTTCCTCGGCGTGGACGAGGCAGTGCGCATGCCGCTCGCGGTCGGAACTTCGCTGGCGACCATCATCCCAACCTCGATCCGCTCGACCTTGAGCCACAACAAGAAGGGCGCGGTCGATTGGCCGATCCTCCGCGCCTGGGCGCTGCCCACATTCGCGGGCGTCGTGGTCGGAACCTGGCTCGCCCATCTCGTCGGCGGCAAGGGCTTGACCGGCGTGTTCGCCGCCGGCGCTGGGGCGCTTGGCCTCTTCATGCTCTTGGGCCGCGAAGAATGGCGCCTCGGCGACGACGTGCCGAAAGGCCTCTGGAGTTGGCCGCTCGGCCTCGCGAACGGCTGCCTCTCGGTGATGATGGGCATCGGTGGCGGCACGTTTGGCGTCACGGTAATGACGCTGTTCGGCGCCGCCATCCACCGTGCGGTCGCAACCGCCGCTGGCTTCGGCCTCATCATCGCGGTGCCGGGCGCGATCGGCATGATCGTCACGGGCTGGAACGCAGCGGGCCTGCCGCCCTACTCGCTGGGCTACGTCAGCCTGATTGGCCTCGCGCTGATCGTACCGGCCACGATCGTCGCGGCGCCCTGGGGCGTCGCGCTCGCGCACAGCCTGTCGCGCCGCGCGCTACGCCTCGCGTTCGGGACGTTCCTCTGCCTCACTGCCATGCGGATGGCCTGGGCCTATTTCGGTTAGACCTGCGCGCCCGCGCGCTCGGTCTTTACCGCGGCGCCCATCTTGATCGTCGGCAGATAAAGCAAGAGACACGAGGCGACGAACACCGACGAATACGTGCCGATGACGATGCCCCAAAGGATCGTTGCCCCAAACCCAAACAAGGCCTCCCCGCCGAACAGGATCAAGGGTACGACCGACAGCGCCGTCGTAAAGCTCGTCAGGAACGTGCGCGACAGCGTCTGGTTCGTCGAAACATTGATGAGTTCGCCGAGCGCCATCTGCCGGAACTTGCGCCGGTTCTCGCGTATCCGGTCGAAAACGACGACCGTGTCGTTGATCGAGTAACCCGCAAGCAACAGAAGCGCCGCGATCGACGTCAAGTTGAAGTCGAACTGAAAGAACGAATACATGCCGACCGCGACCAGAACGTCGTGACCGGTGGCGAGCATGCCGGCGATGCCGAACTGCCACTCGAACCGGAACCAGACATACGCGGCGATCATAAGAATGGCGAGAACAGTCGCGATCACGCCGGTTTGGAACAGCTCGCCGGAAACCTTTGGACCCACGGCCTCCTGCCGGTCGATCTTGAACGAAGGACCGAGAGCTTCCTTGATCTTGTTCGCGACCACCTGTTCTTGGCCGCTCACTTGCTGCGACGGCTGCACGCGGATGAGCACCGCCTTGTCGGTGCCGAAATTCTGCAGCGCAACCTCGCCGAAGCCGAGACCGCCGAGTTTGCTGCGAAGAGACCCCAGATCGATCGCCTTCTCGCTCGACGCCTCGATCACGACGCCGCCCGTGAAGTCGATGCCGAGATTGAGCCCTTGGAAATAGAGCGAAAGGATGGTCGCAACGACAAGCAGCCCGTCGATCGCGAACGCGACATAGCGCTGTCCGACAAAGTCGATATTCGTGTTGTCGGGAATGATCGTCAGGCGCGCCATGTGTGCTCGAATTTCGCTGGAGGAAAGGGCCGTTGAAAGGCGGCGGATTAGAGCGGCAGAAGGATGCCCTTACAACCCCCAAAAACCGGCACATTTGCGCCAAATGACGCGGGGATCCTGTCTTAACGAACGGCCCTTTGAGCAACAAATCTTTACACGGCCGCAAATCGCACGAAACAAGCATCGTCCATTTGAAGGACAGGGCATAATCGGCCCACCACGGAGAAGACAAATGACAGACGAAACAAAACCGACCCGCCGCGGCTTCGGCTACGCGGCTTTGCTTGGCGCCGCGATCGTCGGCCTCGTCGGCGGTGGTCTTGCGACCTCGGCGATGGGTCACGGCGGCTTCGGCCCGCGCCATTGGGGCGGCGGACCGGGCGGCTGGGGTCACCACCGCATGCACGGCCCCGTAACGCCGGAGCAAGCGAAGGAACATGCGGGCCACATGGTCGACCACTTCGCACGGCACGTCGACGCGACGCCCGAGCAGAAGCAAAAGCTGACCGCGATCGCTGAATCGCTCGCGACCGACATCCAGCCGCTGCACGAAAAGATGGAAGCGGCCCGCAAACGCGGCGTCGAAATCTTGCGCCAACCGACCATCGACCGCGCGGCGATTGAAGCCTTCCGCGCCGAGCAAATCGCGGGCGCCGACGAAGCGAGCAAACGCCTCGCCCAAGCGCTGGCCGATGCGGCCGAGGTCCTTACGCCCGAGCAGCGCGCAAAGGTTGCGCAACGCTGGGACTTCTGATGGCGTGCGGTCGGCTCGAAGGAAACCGACGGTGGCCGACCGCATTCTCTTGATCGAAGACGACCCGCGCCTCGCCCGGATGGTCGAAGACTATCTGGCGGGCGCGGGCTATCGCGTCACCCACGCCCCCAGCGGCCGCGCCGGCATCGCCCTCACGCAGCGCGAAACCTTCGACGCCCTCGTGCTCGATCTCATGCTCCCCGACATGGACGGTCTTGAGGTCTGCAAAGAGGTCCGGGCGAAAGCCCAAACGCCCATCTTGATGCTGACCGCCAGAGGCGACGCGATGGACCGCATCGTCGGCCTCGAAATGGGCGCCGACGACTACCTGCCAAAGCCGTTCGAACCGCGCGAACTCTTGGCGCGCTTGCGAGCGATCCTACGCCGCGCCCACAGCACGCCCGCAAACGTCCTTCGCTTCGGCAAACTGGAGATCGACAAGGACGCGCGTGAAGTCCGAATCGACGGCACGCCCCGCGCGCTCACCAGCTACCAATACGCGCTCATCCTCGCGATGGCCGAACGCGCCGGCCGCGTGCTCTCGCGCGACGCGCTGTTCGACCTCGTCAAGGGTGAAACGATCGAGGCCTTCGACCGCTCGATCGACGTGCACATCTCGCGCATCCGCGCCGCGATCGAAGATAATCCGAAGGCCCCGCGCCGGGTGATCACCGTGCGTGGCGCCGGCTACGTCTTCGCCAAGGCGCAGGATTAGGCGATGCGCATCTTCAACCGCCTCTTCGTCAAGGTTTACCTCACGATCGTGGCGAGCCTGCTTCTGGTCGTCGTGGTGACCGCGGCCCTCTTCCGCGCAGGTCCCGAGGTCGACTCGATGCGCGGAGCCTTCAATATGGCAGGCGGCGTGCTGACCGCATCGCTCGCCGACCCGGCCGCCCCGCCGGACGCGCAGCGCGCCGCGGTGGAGCGCTTGTCGCGCCTTATCGGCGCCGATCTTGCGCTCTACGATGCCGGCGGCAAGCTAATCGCAGCCGCCGGAGAAACGCTGCCCCCGCCGGACGAAGCGAACGACGGCGACGATCGCTGGGTGCACGGCCCGCACCGCCGCGTCTGGACGCTGCCCTTGCGCGACGGCCGCAGCATCGTCATCCGCCCGCCCTTCGAGCGCGAGCGGCGCGGTCTCGGCTTCTTCAGCCACCTCGCGATCGTGGCGCTTCTGATCGCGCTCGGCGCCTATCCCGTCGTCCGCGGCATCACCGGCCGCCTTGAGCGCCTGCAAACCGGCGTCGAACAACTCGGCGCCGGCGACTTGACCACCCGCGTCAAAGTCGAAGGCAAAGACGAAGTCGCGGGCGTCGCCGAAAGCTTCAACCGCGCGGCCGGCCGCATCGAAGACCTGATCAAAGCCCACAAGATGCTGCTCGCCAACGCCTCGCACGAGCTGCGCACGCCGCTGACACGCCTGCGCATGGGCATCGAGCTGCTCAAAGAGAAGGCCGACCCCGCCCGCAAGGCCGAACTCGAACAAGACATCGCCGAACTCGACCAATTGATCGACGAAATCCTGCTCTCAAGCCGCCTCGACGCGATGGGCCGCCTCGACAGCATCGAGCCCGTCGACCTGCTCGCGCTCGCCGCCGAAGAGGCCGCGCACTACGAAGGCACGGCGGTCGCGGGCACGCCCGTCACCGTGCAAGGCGACGCCCGCCTCCTGCGCCGCCTGGCCCGCAACCTGCTCGAAAACGCCAAACGCCACGGCGCCTCGCCTATCGAAGTCGCCGTGCAAGCGGACGCCGTCACCGCCACGCTCACCGTCAGCGACCACGGCCCCGGCATAGCGGACGCCGACCGCGCCCGCATCTTCGAACCGTTCTTCCGCAAAGCGGGCGCGACCTCCGCAGGCACGGGCCTCGGCCTCGCACTCGTACGCCAAATCGCCCGCCGCCACGGCGGTGACGTAACGGTCGAGACGCGCGATGGCCGCGCAGCCTTCGTCTTGAAGTTGCCGCTCTAGGCCCGTTGCGGCGGCCGCGGCGGATGGTTACCGTGCCCGCAACAACGACAAACACTTCATAAGGGTGGACTTCATGACATCGGAGAACTCACGTCTCGCGCTGGTCGCAGCCGCGGTCGCACTCGTGCTGGCGATTCCAATCCTCGGCCGTTCGTTCGGCGGCCCGCCGACGACGATCGGCGACGTGGTCGAAGGCACGACCCCGGTCGATGTCAGCAAAGCCCAAGCGACGGCCAAACGTATCGCCAACGCGGTCAACAACCTCGACGGCGCCCGCATCGTGGCCGCCGACAGCGAGCCGCAGAACTGGCTCGCCCACGGCCGCACCTACGGCGAACAGCGCTTCTCGCCCTTGGACAAGATCAATGCGGAAAACGCGAAGGATTTAGGTCTCGCCTGGACCTACGACACCGACACGATCCGCGGCCTCGAAGCCTCGCCGATCGTCGTCGATGGCGTGATGTTTGCGACCGGCTCGTGGAGCAAGGTCTACGCGCTCGACGCAAAGTCCGGTGAAGAGCTTTGGAAATATGATCCCGAAGTCCCCGGCGAGACCGGCCGCAAACCCTGCTGCGACGTCGTCAATCGCGGCGTCGCCGTATGGAAGGGCCGCGTCTATGTCGGCACGCTCGACGGACGCCTTGTCGCGCTCGATGCAAAGAACGGCAAACCAATTTGGGAAGTCCAAACCGTCGATCGCAACAAGCCCTACACCGTCACCGGCGCCCCGCGCATCATCAAGGGCAAGGTGATCATCGGCAACGGCGGCGCCGAGCTCGGCGTGCGCGGCTACATCACCGCCTACGACGCCGAAACCGGCCGTCAGCTCTGGCGCTTCTACACCGTCCCCGGCGACCCGCGCGTACCGGTCGAGAACGAGCACCTCAAAGAAGCGCTCCCCACCTGGAAAGCCGACACCGGCCCCGGTTGGAAATACTGGGAAGTCGGCGGCGGCGGCACGGTGTGGGACTCGATGGCCTACGACCCCGACCTCGACTTGCTCTACATCGGCACCGGCAACGGCAGCCCGTGGAGCCGCTACCTGCGCTCGCCCGGCGGCGGCGACAATCTCTTTGTGTCGTCGATGATCGCGATCAAACCGGACACCGGCGAGAAGGCGTGGCACTTCCAAACGACGCCCGGCGACAACTGGGATTACACCGCGACCCAGCACATGATCTTGGCGGACTTGGAGATCAACGGCCAAATCCGCAAAGTCATCATGCAAGCGCCGAAGAACGGCTTCTACTACGTGCTCGACCGTGCGACGGGCGAGTTCCTTTCGGCCAAGAACTACATCCCCGTGACGTGGGCCAAAGGCCTCGACGCGAAGGGCCGTCCGATCGAAGACCCATCGACCGGTTATCGCGACAACCCGAAGATGGTGCAGCCCTCGCCTCACGGCGGCCACAACTGGCAGCCGATGGCATTTAACCCGACGACGAAGTTGACCTACATCCCGGTGCAGCTGATCCCGCAGCTCTTCACGTTCGACAAGACGCGCGCCGTGAAGCCAGGCGTGTGGAACACCGGCCTCGACTTCGGCGCGGTCTCCACAATCACGATGCAGGCGCTCGCGAAGGGTCAACCGCTGCCTGTTGCCGAGGCCTATCTGCTCGCCTGGGACCCGATCAACCAGAAAGAAGTCTGGCGCGCGAAGCATCCGACGTTCTGGAACGGCGGCGCGCTCACGACCGCAGGCAACCTCGTCTTCCAAGGCTCGGGCGACGGCATGTTCACGGCATGGAAAGCCGACACCGGCGAGCAGGTTTGGCAGATCGACGCCAAGACCGGCATCATTGCCCCGCCCGTGACCTACAGCGTCGACGGCGAGCAATACATCGCGGTCCTCGCCGGTTGGGGTGGCGCCGTCGTCGCCTACACGCCCGAGCCGGCAACCGCGATCCTGAAATACGGCAACGCGGGCAAGATCTTCGCGTTCAAGATCGGCGGCCAAAAGACGATCGAAGCGACGCCGATCCCGCAGACGCCGTTGGTGCAACCGCCGGCCGAAACCGCGAACGCGGCGACGATCGCCAAGGGCGACCAGATCTTCCATCGTTACTGCGCCGTCTGCCACGGCTTCTTCGCGATGAGCGCGGGCGTTGTTCCGGACCTGCGTTACTCAGCGCCGGAAACGTTCGGCCGCTACAAGGAAATCGTCCTCGACGGCGAGCGCAAGGACAACGGCATGGCCTCCTTCGCCGACCAAATCAACGAAGACGACGTGAAGGCCATCCACGCCTACGTCCTCCACGGCGCCCACCAAGCCTACGACGCCCAACAAAAGGCGGCCGCCGCACCACCGACGGCCCCACCGCCGAACTAAGAATCCGCCTCCCACAAGGGGGAGGCGGAGAATAGACGTTAATCTCTCCCGCCTTGCTGGCGCGCCGTGGCCGGGGTACCAACGCGCCCTTATGACCGACAAACCGACCAAAGCCGTTGCCGAGAAGCCGCGCGGGTTCCGCGACCGGCTGGGGGCGGAGCTATTGGCGGAGCGCCGGATGCTGGAGACAATTCGCGAGGTCTACGAGTCCTACGGCTTCGACCCGCTCGAAACCCCGGTGATCGAATTCGCCGACGCGCTCGGCAAGTTCCTGCCGGATCAAGACCGCCCGAACGAAGGCGTGTTCGCCTTCCGCGACGACGACGATGCGTGGTTGTCGCTCCGCTACGACCTGACCGCGCCGCTCGCCCGCTTCGTCGCCGAGAATTACGACGCGCTCCCGAAGCCGTTCCGTCGCTACCAAGTCGGCCAAGTCTTCCGCAACGAAAAGCCCGGCCCCGGCCGCTACCGCGAGTTCACCCAGTTCGACGCCGACACCGTGGGTACGGCCAGCATGCTCGCCGACGCCGAACTCTGCATGATGAGCTGCGACACGCTCGAGCGCTTAGGCCTCGCGGGCAACTACATAGTCAAAGTCAACAATCGCAAAGTCCTGAACGGCGTCCTCGAAGCGGTCGGCATTCCGAAGGGCCCCGACGGCGAAGGCCAACGCCTCGCCGTGCTACGCGCCATCGACAAGCTTGATCGGTTAGGCCCCGACGCCGTGCGCGATCTCTTGGGCGCCGGCCGCAAAGACGAGTCCGGCGACTTCACGAAGGGCGCAAACCTCTCCGCCAACGCCGTCGCGCGCGTGCTCGCCTTCACGGAAGCGAGCGTCGAAGACCGCGCCACGTTCTGCAACGAGCTCGAACGCGTCGTCGGCGACAGCGCCGACGGCCAAGCGGGCGTCACCGAACTTCGCCAGATCGACGCGGCGCTGGCCGGTGCCGGCTACGACACCAAACGCGTGCGCTTCGACCCGTCGGTCGTGCGCGGTCTCGCGTACTACACTGGCCCCGTGATCGAAGCCGAACTCACGTTCGAGATCAGGAACGAAGACGGCGTTGCCGTGCGCGTCGGCTCCGTCATCGGCGGTGGCCGCTACGACGATCTCGTCACGCGCTTCAAGGGCGTGCAAGTCCCCGCAACCGGCATCTCCATCGGCGTCAGCCGCTTGCGCGCAGCCCTCGCCTCTCGCGGCGCGAACGAAGACGTTGCGGGCCCCGTCGTCGTGCTCGCGATGGACAAGGACGCGACCTCGTCCTACGTCGCGATGGCAAAGGAATTGCGCGCCGCGGGCCTGCGCGCCGAGGTCTATACCGGCACCTCCGGCATGAAAGCGCAGCTCAAATACGCCGACAAGCGCATGAGCCCCGTTGCCGTTATCGAAGGCAGCGACGAACGCGCGAAAGGCGTCGTCACGCTGAAAGACCTCGTGCTCGGCGCGGAGCAGGCGAAAGACATCAAAGACCGCGCCCAATGGGCCTCCGGCGCGACGGCGCAAGTCACCGTCCCGCGTAGCGAACTCGTCGCCGCGGTCAAGAAGATCATGGCCACCCAGGCAAAGCCATGATCGCCGCCCCGCCTTACGACGCCGACACGCTGGCCGCGCTCGACGCACAAACCGCGGCATGGCTCGACGTCTTCAAAACCTACGGCGCCGAACGCATCGAGCCCGCGATCGTGCAGCCCGCCGACGCGTTTCTCGACCGCATGGGCGAAGATCTGCGCCGACGCACGTATGTCTTCTCCGGTCCCGGCGGCGGCGAACTCTGCTTGCGCCCGGACCTCACGATCCCGACCTGCCAAGCGTACCTCGCGCGAACGCCGGCCGCCGACCGCCCGGCAAAGCTCTGCTATTCGGGCCCGGTGTTCCGTCACAACCCGAAAGAACCGAGCAAGCCCGGTCAAACGACGCAAGCGGGTCTCGAAAACATCAACGCGGCAAATCCCGCCGCCGCCGACGCCGAAGCGCTCGTCCTCACCGACAACGCCCTCGCGCGCGCGGGCCTGAAGAGCGTCGACGTCACGCTCGGCGATTTGAGCATCTTCTCAAGCTTGCTCGAAGCCCTCGGCATCGCGCCACAACGGGCAGAACGGTTGCGCCGCCACGTCTGGCGCCCGGCCTATCTCAACGAACTCTTGAACCGCCTGACCGGCGAAGCCGAGACGCACAACGCGTTCCTCGCCCAAGTCGGCACGCTGCCGCCGGAGCAAGCGCGTGCCGTCGTGCAAGACGCGTTGACGTTGGGCGGCATCAAGCCGATGGGAACGCGCACGATCGACGAGATCACCGACCGCTTCCTCGAACAGGCGGCCGACGCGTCGTCCGCGCGCCTGCCGCGCAACGTCGCCGACGCGATCGCCGCCTATCTCGGCGTAAGAGTCCCCGCATCGCGAGCTGTTGACGCGCTGCGCAAACTCGCGCGTACGGCGGGCGTTTCGCTCGACACGCCGATCACAGCCCTCGAACGCCGTTTGGGTTTGATCGAGCGCCACGGCTTCAGCCTCGCGCGCGCAACGTTCGCCGCCGAGTTCGGCCGCAACATGGAGTACTATACCGGCTTCGTGTTCGAGTTCCGCGTCCCCGCGGTGCCGGCATCGCTTGCCGGCGGCGGCCGCTACGACAATCTCCTGACGGCGCTGGGCGCGCCGAAGCCCGCGCCCGCGGTCGGCCTCGCCATCTTCGGCGAGCGCGTGCTGGCCGCGCGCCGCGCGCAAGGCGGTGGCGCATGAGCGCGCTCGTCTTCGCGATTCCCTCGAAAGGTCGCTTGCAGGAACAGGCGCTCGCCTTCCTCGCCGACGCGGGCCTCACCGTCAGCCAATCGCGCGGCAACCGCGACTACGCCGCGAAGCTCTCTGGCTTCGACAACGTCACGGTCGCGCTGCTCTCCGCCGCCGAAATCGCCGACGAGCTCAACGCAGGCCGCGTGCACTTCGGCATCAGCGGCGAAGACCTGCTGCGCGAGCACGGATCGGCCGCTGCGGAGCGCACGCTCGTGGTCGAGAAGCTGGGCTTCGGCCGCGCGAACGTCGTCGTCGCCGTGCCCCGCGCGTGGATCGACGCCTCGACGATGTCCGACCTCGATGACATCGCCTCAAGCTTCCGCACGCGCCACCACCGCCGCCTTCGCGTCGCGACGAAATACGTGAACCTGACGCGCGACTTCTTCGCAAGCCACGGCATCGCCGACTACCGCGTCGTCGAAAGCCTGGGCGCCACCGAAGGCGCGCCGGCCGCAGGCACGGCCGAAGCGATCGTCGACATCACCACGACGGGATCGACGCTCGCCGCAAACGATCTGAAAGTTCTGGATGACGGCCTCATCCTCGAAAGCGAAGCGGTCCTCGCCGCAAGCCTCGACGCTGCGTGGTCCGACGAAGCGCGCGCCGCAGCCCGCCTCATCCTCGAACGCATCGCCGCCCGCGCGCTTGCGAAACGCGCGCAAATCATCCGCGTTCGCCTCGACCCCGGCGTCGAAGCGGCACTGCCGGCGCTCGAACACACGCTCGGTGCCAAACTGCTCTCGAAATCCGCCGGCGGCGAAGCGACGGTTGTCATCCCCGACGCCAACCTCTCAACGGCGATCACGTTCCTGCGCGCCAGCGGCGCCCAAGGCACCGTCACTTCTGAGCGCGCCGACTACATCTTCGCCCCCGAGAACCCGCTATTCGCGCGGCTGCAAGCGAAGCTGGACTGATTTGACGGTGCCGGTGCGGCGTCGAGTCGGACAGAGCACCACGAAGAGCACGAAGGTTGCACCAAGAGCCACGAAGACGCTGCAGCAGCGTTGAGTCCTGCTGTCTAATCACAAAGCGATTTTTTGGGCGCGGAACGCGCCCATTCGAGATTCGAAACGAACGCTGGATTCGGGGAGCAGAAAGAACGGGCGCATTCAGCGCCCGAAAAAGCGTTGTGATTAGACAGCAGGACTCAGCGCTGCCGCAGCGTCTTCGTGGCTCTTGGTGCAACCTTCGTGCTCTTCGTGGTGCTCTGTCCGACTCGACGTCGCACCGGCGCATCAAGGAGAGTCTCAATACCGCTTCGACATCAGCCGCCGCTCGGAGAACTTGAACCCAAGCCGCTCATAGAGTTGCGCCGCACGGTCGTTGCCCGGCATCGCCTCAAGATGCAGCGCCTTGATCTTCAGGCGCCGCGCAACCTTGCCGAGCTCGATCAATGCGGCGCTGCCAAGTCCACGCTCGCGATGCGCCGGCTCGATGTAGAACTCGTCGAGAAACCCGTCGACACCCGCGTACTCGATGCTGAACCCGAGCCCGATCACCAGATAGCCGACCGTGGCGCCGCCATGTTCGATCATGAACGCCTGCCCATGCGGCGTTCCCGCACACAGCGCCTTCAGCGCCGCGCGCCCGCCCCGAGTGAGCGGATGCCCGTCCTCGTCGTTGAACCGCACCGCCATCTGCGTCAGCAGCGCAAGATCGTCCAGCACAGCAGCGCGCAGCTTCACGCGCATCGTCAATGCATCAGCGTACGCGTCCACCATTGACTGGCAACGCGAAGCTTCTTCTCTTCGAACCAGCGCGAGGCGCGCGCATCCCGCGCGGCGGCAACCGTGATGATCTGAACCGCGCCGCGTGCGCGGGCCTCGCTGATCACCGCATCGAGCAACGCCGAAGCAGCCGCGTCGCCCTCCGCGCCTTCGACCACCGCGAAATCGTCGATCAAGACCGTCTTGCCGCCCGGCGCGTAGACCGGCGGCGGGTCTTGCAGTGCGCCCATGACAAAGCCCAAGAACCGCCCGCCGTCCTCCGCGACGCGCGCGATCACGTTGGGTTGCCCCACCTGATGCGTGAAGAACTGTGGTGTGATCTTGGCGGCGACCTCGCTCGGCCGCCACATCACAGGCTCGAAGCCTTCAAGCATCAGCCGCTTCGCCTCGATCAGCGCCGCCATCGCCTGCACGTCGCCCGCCGAAGCCATTCTGACCGTCATCGCCATGTCAAACCCCCGCCATCGCGCCGCGCACGCCGACACTGCGGCCCGCGGGATCGATCAACACGCCGGGATTCATGATGCCATTCGGATCGACCGCCTGCTTCGCCGCCCGCATCATCTTGGCAAAGAGCGGCGGACACTCGCGCGCATAACCCGGACGATGATCGCGCCCGACCGCATGGTGGTGCGTGATCGTTCCACCGGCGGCAACAACGACGTCGTTCGCGACCGCCTTGATCTCCTGCCACTGCTCAAGCAACGCGCTCGTCCGCCCAAGCCCCTGAAACGTGAAGTAGGGTGCAGGCCCATCCGGATACACATGCGTGAACCGGCACGTGACGTGGCCGGGCTTCCCCGTCACGCGCGCGAGCACATCGTGCATCCGCGCCTTCACCTCAGCATGGAACGCAGGGAAGCGATCCCACGTGACCGCCGTTTCGAACGTATCGACGATGACACCGAGCGGCGTCAGCACCTCGCGATAGAACGGCGCCCGCAAGAACGCGTTCCGCCACGCGCCGGCTGCACCTTCGCGATGCTCCGACCCGCTAGCCTTCGGCGCGTCGGCGACGCCGCCATGATCGCGTACCAACGCCAGCGCCCGCGCCAGCTTCGCGTCTTGCGGATGGTCCGCGCTCTCGAACGCGAGCACGAGCAGCGACGCCGACCCGTCGCCAGCCATCGTGCCCAACGCTTCTTCCGCATCGATCAACCGGCAGTTCGACGGATTGAGCCCCGACTGGGACAGCGCCCGAACCGCCTCCGCTGCCTTCAAAAAGTCCGTGAACTTCACCGACGCCGATGCGCGAAACTTCGGCGCATCCTGCAGACGCATCCACGCCTCAGTGATCACGCCCAAGATGCCTTCCGACCCCAGCATCAAACGCTCCGGCTGCGGCCCAGCGCCGGACCCCGGCAGCCGCCGCGTCTCCATTGTGCCCTTAGGGGTCACGACGCGCATCGCCTCCACGAAGTCGTCGATATGCGTATGAAGCGTCGCGAAGTGTCCGCCCGACCGCGTCGCGATCCACCCGCCCAGCGTCGAATACTCAAAACTCTGCGGAAAGTGCCGGAGCGTCAGACCGTGCGGCTTCAACTGCGCCTCAAGCGCCGGCCCGAATGCTCCCGCCTGAATGCGCGCCGCACGGCTAGCGCGATCAATTTCAACGACGCGCCCCATGCGCGCCATATCGAGCGACACGACGCCGGCATACGCGTCACCCACATCGCACTCGACCCCGCCGCAAACGCTCGACCCGCCGCCGAACGGCACCACCGCAACGTTCGCGTCCGCCGCCCAACCGAGCACGGCGGCGACATCGGCCTCGCTCTCCGGATAGGCGACAAGATCGGGCGGGCAGGGCACTTGCCGGTGAAACATCCGCACATAATCCGGAAACGACTTCCCGTAGGCGTGCACCAACCGCTCGTGCGGGTCGCTGGTGCAAAGCCGTGCAATCGCGCCGCGCGGCTCCACCCGCGGCGCGATTAACGCAAAGTCCTCGACCTTCGGCGCCGCTTGCGGCGGCTTCAGCGTCGTGCCGAACTTCTGCCCGAACAACCGCGCAAGGAAGACAGCCTCTTCCTCGCCAACGGTCTGATCCTCGGTGCCCCACCCATAAAACTTCCGCCGCGCCGCCATCGCCGCCTCATCTCGATTGCGAGCGGAAACTAGGCGCGAACGTGAAGCGCGTAAACCTATTTTGCCGGTGGCGTGGCGGGTGCAGCGTCCGCGGGCGCCGCGAAGGGTTCGGCGGGTTTGGGGAAGATCACCTCTTGATACGGCGCTGTCGGCGTCTCGCTCGCGCCGAACGGACCCGGCGCCTTGTTCGAAATGGGTGGCAGGCCTTTTAGATACGCGACAATCGCCTTCGCGTCTTCGTCCGAAAGCTTCGCATACGCCATCCACGGCATCGACGGCGCGAGCTTGCGCCCGTCAGGCCGCGTGCCCGTGCGCAACGCCGTCAAGATCTGCTCTTCGCTCCAATTGCCGAGCCCGGTCTCTTTGTCGGGCGTCAAGTTCGGTCCCCAAAAATACCCGAGCTCCGGCATGACGAACCCGACATCGCTGCCGCCCAGAAACTTGCTCATGTCCGGCTTGCCGAGCAGCGCGCCGGGCGTATGGCAATCCGTGCACGACGCCAGCGTCACCAAATACTCGCCGCGCTTCACAGGATCCTGTGATGATGACGGCCCGCAGCCGCCGAGGAAAGCCATACCGCCAATCGCAAGAACCGCTGCTGTCGCACGCACTCTTGTCGTCTCCCGATGCTGCGCCGCGAGATTGCTTAGGTGCCGATGATCGGTCAATGTCCACTTTGAGGAAACGCACAAGAAGGCTTGACCCACATGAGCGCCGACAGCGCCGCCGCCACGCTTGCGCCCGCGCGCGACATGGGCACGATCGACAGAGTCTACATCCTGGCGTTGCTGCTCCTCGTTTACATCTCGAACTACGCCGACCGCATTTTGCTCGGCATCTTGCTGCCCGCGATCAAAGGCGAGTTCCACCTGACCGATCTGCAACTTGGCTTCCTGCACGGCACGGCTTTCGCGATCTTCTACGCGACGCTGGGCATCCCGATCGCCATCTACGCCGACCGCGGCAACCGCAAAGCCGTCATCGTGGCGGCGACGGCCATCTGGTCCGTTATGACCGCCGTCTGCGGCCTGGCGCAGAACTTCGTGCAGCTCGTGATCGCCCGCATCGGCGTGGGCGTCGGCGAGGCGGGCTCGAACCCGCCGTCGCACTCGATCATCTCCGACCTCTTCACGATCAAGCATCGCGGCACCGCGCTCGCGATCTTCTCGCAAGGCGTCTCGCTCGGGATCGTCGTCGGTCTCTATGGCGGCGCGCAGATCGCCGAAGCCTACGGCTGGCGCGTTGCGTTCTACGCCTTAGGTGTACCGGGCCTCATCATCGCGCTCCTCGTCGCCATAACGATGGTCGAACCGCGTCGCGGCGCCGCCGACGGCCACACGTTCGAAGGCGCGCCGCCGCCGTTCTTGAAGACGCTCGGATTCATGTTCTCGCAGCCTGCACTCATGCATCTGATACTGGGCGCGACGCTGACGACGATCGTGGGTTACTCCGGTGTCCTGTGGTGGCCGTCCTTCATCGTCCGCTCGCACGGGCTCAGCCCCGCGGAGATGAGCGGCTTCCTCGCGCTCGTCTTCGGCTTGGGCTCGGGCGCCGGCATCTTCCTCGGCGGCATCATCGCCGACTATTACGGCCGCAAGAATGTCAGCCTCATCCCGCGCGTGGTCGCCCTCGCAATATTGTTTGGCCTGCCGTTCGGCGCAGCGATTTACCTCGTGCAAGACTCCGCGCTCGTCTTCGCCATCATCGGCATTCCGGCCGCCGCGGGCGGCGCCTATCTCGGCCCGTCGATGGCGATGGTGCAAAGCCTCGTCGGCGTGCGCATGCGCACCGTCGCCTCGGCGTTCTTCCTGTTTGTCATTAACCTGATCGGCATGGGCGCGGGTTCCGCCTTGATCGGCGCCTTGAGCGACGAACTGACGCCGCGTTTCGGCGCCGACGCGCTGCGCTACACGTTGCTGATGGTGATGGCCTTCAATCTCTGGGCCGCGTACCATTATTGGCGCGCCGGTAGCTACATGGCGGCCGGCCTGAAACGCGCAGCGGAGGCATCATCATAGCGCGCACGTTTTCCGAAGACGCCATTGCACGCATCACGGCGCGCGAGCGCGAGCGCTTCGCCGCCCGCACGCCGAAATCGAAAGCGCTCGCCGGCGAAGCCAAACGCTCGCTGTTCGGCGGCGTGCCGATGCATTGGATGGCCGACTGGCCGACGCCCTATCCGCTGTTCGTCGCGGAAGCGAACGGCGCACGTTTCAAGGATGTCGACGGCAACGACTACATCGACTTCTGCCTGGGCGACACCGGCTCGATGTTTGGCCATTCGCCGGCCCCCGTCGCCGAAGCGATCCGCGAACAGGCAACGCGCGGCTACACGACGATGCTCCCCGGCGAAGACGCCGTCTGGGTCGGCCAAGAACTCGCCCGCCGCTTCGGTTTGCCATTCTGGCAAGTCGCCGCGACCGCGACCGACGCCAACCGCTACGCGCTCCGCTGGGCCCGCGCCGTCACCAGCCGCGAGAAGATTCTGGTCTTCGACGGCTGCTACCACGGCACCGTCGAAGAAACGATGGTGCGCTTGCGCGACGGCAAAACCGTCCCGCGCGCCGGCCAACTCGGCAACGTGCTCGACGTCGCGCGCACCACCCGCGTTGTCGAGTTCAACGACATCGCTGCCCTCGAGGCAGCGCTCGCTCCGGGCGACATAGCGGCCGTCCTCGCCGAACCCGCGATGACGAGCATCGGCATGGTGCTCCCTGACGCCG
>CAZXAQ010000011.1:31568-70218 GCA_964638635.1 uncultured Flavobacteriaceae bacterium | reverse complement strand
CGGTGATCGGGAAGCCGTGCGTCCACTTGCCGGAGATGAGTTCGTCGGCGATCGCTGTCGAGCCGTCGGCAGTGTAGCTGCCCTGGAGCAGCTCGCGCGCGGTCGCCCTGCCCTCTTGGATGATCTTGCGTGCCTCCTCGGCGAGGATCAGGTACTCGTCGCTGATCGACTCGAACGGCTTCATCTTCGGGAGTTGCACGATCGAGGGCGCGGGACCGGCGTAAAGCTGCGTGTCGATGGGGCCCAGCATTGCGTGCGCGCCCATCACGATCTGATCGGCGGCGAGGGCGATGCGCGAACCGGCGGACATCGCGAAGTACGGGACGAAGACCGTCTTGCGCGCCTTGTGGCTCTTGATGGCGCGGGCGATTTGGCGGCCGGTGAACGAGTTGCCGCCCTGCGTGTGGAGCACGATGTCGAGCGGGCGCGACGTGTCGCTGGTCACGATCGCGCTTAGGACGTCTTCCAGGTCGTCGAAGTCGAAGGCCTCGTTCTCCATGTTCTCGCCGTGGATCACGCAGATCACGCGTGAGCCGCGCTCCTGCTCGATGCGGCGGATGATCGCCTTCGCGCGGTCGACGGCGGCTTCGGGAACGTGGCCACCGGATTGCGCGAGCCAGACCAGGTTTTCGTGACGCGCGGGGCGGCGCTTCTTCGGTGCATGCGAGCGTTCGATATAGACGACGCTGCTGTCGATCGCGCCAGCGAGATCGACGCGCGGGCGGTCGGGCGGCGGCAGTGCGGGCTGCGCGGCGCGCGCGGGCATGCGGTCGTAGTCGAGATAGGCGACGCTTGCCGCCTGCTCGCTATCGCGGCGGCAGGAGCGGATGAGGTCGTAGACTTCGGCCGGCATGGCGATCGAAACGTGCATCCCGAGTTCCTTCGCCGCGATCGGCGAGATCGCGCGCCAGGAGTAGGACTTGCCGGAGACGAGTTCGTCGGCGAGACGGCAGGCGCCGCAGTGTTCCTTGCCGTCGTGCATGAGTTCGCAAGTTACCCGGCGGGTTTCGTCGAGCAGTTTGCGCGCGAAGTCGGCGTAGATGATCGTCGTGTCGGCGATGCGGTCGACGGGCTTGTTCTTGATGCCCGCCAAGACCGACGACGCGGAGCCGTAGGCCACGAACGGATCGACGGGCGAAAGCGCTGCGTGCTGACTCATCACCACTTCGTCGGCGGCGAAGGCCATGAACGAGGTCGAGCCCAGCGCAAAGTACGGCACGAACACCGTCGTCTTCGCGGGATGGGCCTTGATCGCGCGCGCAATCTGCTGCGCGCAAGAGATCCAGCCACCCGGCGAATGGATGATCACGTCGAGCGGCTTGTCCTTCGGCGTCTTGCGGATCGCGGTCAGCGCGTCTTCGAGATCGACCGCGTCGAGCCGGTCGCGCGCCATGTTTTCGCGGTGGATAATCGCGATCACGCGCGAGCCGCGCCGCGCTTCCAGCCGGGCGAGGATGTCGCGCGTCGAGAGAACTTGCACGGGCATAGAGCGCTCGTAAGCGCGCTGTTGCGGCTCGAGCGGTTCCCACTCTTGCAGCGGTTCGTAGGATTGGTGTTGCGGTTGAACGAACGCCTGGCCCTGCTCCATCGAGCGCCAAGGACGAAGCGGCGGCTTGCGCGGTTTCACCCGCGGGGGTTTGCGCATGTCGTCTTCGTCGAACTCTGGAATTCTGTAGTCGCGTCCGAAGACGTTCAGCGTCGCGCCGGGCTGGAGGCGCGGTT
Organism: uncultured Flavobacteriaceae bacterium; assembly: GCA_964638635.1. Lineage (GTDB taxonomy): Bacteria > Pseudomonadota > Alphaproteobacteria > Micropepsales > Micropepsaceae > SZUA-430. The sequence continues at coordinate 68,496 of CAZXAQ010000011.1, read as the reverse complement.
CGGGCCGGCGGGCTGGCGCGATCTCGCGCACTTCGGGCAGAAGCAGTTCGTCCTCTTGCGCGCGGTGGGAAAACTCCAACGGACGAACCGCAGCTTCTTCCTGTTCGGCGAAGGCTTGCGGGACAGCGCCTTTGCGCTTCTTTTTCGGATGCGCGGCGGCCGGCGCCAGAAGCGAGGGCGCAGGTTCGCGTTTCGGTTTGACGAAAGCCACGAGCAGCAGCGCGAGCGCCGCGCTGACGCAGCAAAACGCGATCAACTGCGGCGCGGACATGGCTGAGATCAGCGCCGCCGCCCCTTCAAAGAGGCGAGCGATGCTCTCCGCGATCCGCGAGAGGATGGCCCAGATGTCCAAAGTAAATCCCACCGCTCCGGGCCTTCACGGCGCCCAACTCGCCAGCCCGGAACTTGCGACCTAGCTAAGAACGTGCCGGTTCCGGCCGGAAGTCACCGGCCAGACACAGTGCGGGTCTATTTCGAACCGCAGCGGGTGCTAGTCACTTTGACTCCCAACTTAGGGGTGCAATGGCACGCTGGGACACGGCAATGGTGTGCCGAGATGGAACACTCACTTATTGTGTCCCTCAGGCGCGTTGCGTCAGGCGATCAACGCGTCGAGGCCCGCGTTCAACACGGCGTCGAGAGCCGGCGCGTAGACGTTGTTCGGGCGCCGTCACGTTCTCGACCGAGGACAGAATCCGGTCACGTGAGCGGCGGAAGCCGAGCACGGACACCACTCTCGGCCGCATGATCGCGCTACGCGGGCCGTATGTGGAGGACTACCGGGAACTGCCGTCGCGCCCGGTTGCGAACGGCGCGAACCCGGTGCCGATGCAGGCTACGTCCCGACCCAATTGGATGAAGGCGCTTACGCTGACCTTTGTTCGTGGAAGGGTTTCACCGCAAGCTTTGGTGGGGGCCGTTCCGCGCCGGGCGCACGCGCGACGATTTCTATGCGAACGGGCACTTTGGGCAACGCATCTATGTCTGCCCCGACAAGAAGCTCGTCATCGTGCGCATGGGCAGCGACCGCGGCGATGTCGATTGGACGCAACGGATCGCGACGATCGCCGACGCTTGGCCCGCTGGCTTCGACCCGCGATGAACCGAGCGACCGGTACGCGCGTATGAACCACACCATGCGGAGACTATGGGGGGCGATGTGATCGATCGGCGGCAGGTGTTGGGGGGCGCGGCGGCGCTTGGGACGGCGATGCTCGTGCCGCCGGCGTTGTCGGCGAGCGATTGGGCCGGCGACATTGCGATCTTGCGCAAGGCCTATACGACCATTCACCCCGGTCTCTACCGCTATGCGACGCCCGGCGACGTCGCGGCGCGGTTCGATGCCCTCGAAGCGGCGTTCGCTAATGGTCCGGACTTGGCGTCGGCGTTTCTCACGCTTTCCCGGTTTCTCGCGACCGTGCGGTGCGGGCACACCTATGCGAACTTTTACAACCAGTCGGACAAGGTGGCGGCGGCTTTGTTCGGCGGGCGCAACAAGGTGCCGTTCGAGCTTCGTTGGCTCGGCGCACGCATGATCGTGACGCAGAACCGTTCACGTGAGGCGCGGCTCGTTCCCGGCACCGAGGTGCTGGCGATCGACGGACGGCCTGTCGCCGCGATCCTCGCGGACCTTATGGCCTTTGCGCGGGCCGATGGCGGCAACGACGCCAAGCGGCGCACGTTGCTCGAAGTTCGCGGCATCGATGCTTATGAGACGTTCGACGTGTTCTTCGGCCTTCTCTATCCCAGCCGTGGCGTGTTCCGGTTGACTGTCCGCCTGCCGGGGCAATCCGCGGAGACAACCTTGGAGGTGCCCGCACTCGATCTCTTGGAGCGGCGGAGCACCCAACGCAAGCCCGCATCGAAGGACGGCGCGAAGTGGACGCTCACGTTTCCGGCCGAGCGCGTCGCGCTTCTGACGATGCCCGATTGGGTAATGTACAACACGAAGTGGGATTGGCAGGGCTTCCTGGACGGCGCGTTTGCGGCGATGAAGGACCGCCGGGCAACCGGGCTTATCGTCGATCTGCGCGGCAACGAAGGCGGCAACGACTGCGGGAATGCCATCATCGCGCGGCTGATCGATCGCGACCTGCCGCTCGAGGCGTATGAGCGGCGCGTGCGCTATCGCCGGACGCCCGGCGATCTCGACGCGTATCTCGATACCTGGGACCCGTCCTTCAAGACCCTGGGTGAGAATGCTGAAGATATCGGTGGCGGGTTCTTCCGCCTACCCTTCGACCCCGACAGCGAAAACGTGATCCGGCCTAAAGGCCCGCGCTTCAAGGGCAAGGTCGCCGTCCTGACGGATTCACAGAACAGCTCGGCGACCTTTCAGTTTGCGAGCGCCATCAAAGCCAACCGGCTGGCGCGGTTGGTCGGCGCGCCCACCGGCGGGAACCAGCGCGGCATCAACGGCGGCGGCTTCTTCTTCCTGCGGCTGCCCGCCTCGGGCCTTGAAGCCGACTTGCCGCTGATCGGCACTTTCCCCCGCCAGCCGAAGCCGGACGCTGGACTGGAACCCGACGTCGCGATTACACCGACGATCGAGGACATCGCGGCCGGGCGGGACCCGGTTTTGGAGGGTGCTCTTCGCTTGGTCATGTGAAGGTGCCTAGATGACGATCACGCTCGAACGCACGACGGCACCCACCGACGACGCGCGCGCGTTGATCGAGGAACTCGAAGCCGAACTCAGCGAGGGCTATGAGCCGCATCAGCAGCACGGGCTCAACATCGAGAAGCTGTTTCAGCCGCATATCGCGTTCTTCATCGCGCGCGTGAACGGCGATGCGCTGGGCTGCGGCGGCGTTGCGTTCGACGATGGATTTGCCGAGGTGAAGCGCATGTATGTGCGACGCGGGGCGCGGGGCACGGGTGTCGCGCAGGCCGTGTTGGCACGGTTGGAGCAGGAGGCACGGGCGAAGGGATACCGGCATCTGATGCTCGAGACCGGCGATGATCTGCGCGCGGCGCACCGGCTTTACGAGCGCGCGGGGTTCCGGCGGTGCGCGGTGTTCGGTCCCTATCGCACGATGCGGCCGCACCAGATCGAGCGGAGCTGGTTCTTCGAGAAGCGGCTGGATTAGAGCTCTACCAACGGCAGCAGGCGCGCGTCTTCGATCGCGGCGGTGCGGTGGCCGATGCCTTCGAGATAGGATTCGTTGGCGGCGAAGGCCATGAAAGCGTCCAACGAATGTTGCCGGACGAGCATGGCCATGTCCCAGCGCTCGGTGTCCGGGCCGATGAACCACGGGCCGCCTGCACCTAAGAACTTTAACTCGCCGCCACTCGCCGCAAGATGCGGGAGTGTGTGATCTATGTAGCGCTGAAACGCTTCGGCGCCGCTGATGGCCGCGGGCGGCGCGAGGGCCGGCGTGGCCGAGTAGTCTGCGACGTCGCGGAAACGCAGCAGGTTCAGCATCGTCACGGGGCCCGTCATCCCGCGCATCATGAGCGCGCGGCCGGCCTCCATCGTCGGCTCAAGGTGGCGCGTCGTCATTTGGTGTCTCCAAGTCGTCACGTCTCGCCGTACGCGAGGCGGGCTATGTGGTCGCGGATGTCTTTCGGCCAAGCGGCGATCAACGTCGCGAAGCGGCCGCGGTCGTCGGCGAAGAAGGCGCGGGTCGCTTCCTCGAAACCCGCGCGGTCGCCCGCCATCGCGGACATGAAGTGATAGGCCGCATCGCGCGCGGCGCGGGCGCGCGCCTTTGGGCCGCGACTTGCTTCGTCGACGAGTTTGCGCAGCGTGACCGACGCGCCGCCCGGCTGAGCGGCGAGCCAATCCCATTGCTTCGGCAGCAGCGTCACTTCGCGCGCGACGACGCCGAGTTTTGGGCGGCCGGGGCCGCGGTCCTCGTCGGGTTTCGCAGCGCTTCGCTTCAAGCGCGCCAACATCTCGTCCGTGGTGCCGCGGATGTCGATGTCGAAGGCGCGGCCGGTCGTGTCGTCGAACAGGAAGACGTTCGTGCCGCCCTTCTCGATCGCTTTCTTGAAGTGCGCCGCAACCTCGGCCAAGGGGCCGGAGGCCAGGCGGCGGGTGCCGTCGAAGACGGTGCAGAGTTTGGTCAGCAGATCGCTCATTTCTCTTTTTACCCGGGCGAAATCCCAATGTCAATATCACCCGGGTAAAATACCGCGTCTACACGGCGACGGTGCTCTGTCGTATCTTGGCGAGACAAGGGGGCGTCCGTGCGCGACTTTCGTCTCGCGATTGCAGGCTTGTTGTTCGTTGTCTTGCTCGCGGCGCCTCGTCATGCCGCGGCGGAGATGCTTCAGGACACGCGCGAGTACGCGCTCTGCACGGTGGGACCGCTGCCGCAATACACGCACGACGAACGCATCGCCTTCTGCAGTAAACTGCTCGCGCTGAAAAACCTTGCCGACTTCGACCGCGTTACTCTGTTGACTGCGCGTGCGCGCCACTATGGCCGCAAAGGCGACCATGCGCGCGCCATCGCGGATCTGACACGGGTGATCGAACTCGAGCCCCGCACCGCCCGTTGGTACGGGGCACGCTGCGATGCCTACGCAGCCGCGGGCGATGTCGCACGCGCGCTCGCCGACTGCGACAAGCAAATCCAGCTTTCGCCCAACGACTCGACCGCCCTTATGGCGCGCGCCGAAGTTCTGGATCAGTTCGGGCAACAGGATCGTGCGATCGAAGATGCAACGCGGGCGCTCGACCTCGAGAGCGGAAACCAAAAGGCGCTCATCCATATCAGGCGCGCGGCCTTCTACCGTCACAAACGCGACTTCGCGCGCGCGCTCGCCGACTGCAACGCCGCCCTGAGCTTGAGACGGCGCGACTACATGTTCTTGAACGACCGTGGTCTCGTCTACCTCGACATGCGCGATATCGAACGCGCTCTCGCCGATTTCAACGACGCCCTTGCGGTTCAGCCGAACTTTGGGAAGGCGCTGTCAAATCGCGCGCTCGCTCATGCCTACCGGCAACGCTACGACTTGGCGCTCGCGGATATGGACCGCGCCATTGCGCTGGAGCCGGACACCGCCCTCTTCTATCACAACCGTGCGCTTTTTCACTTGTTCGCGGAGAACTACGACTTGGCCGAGGCGGATGCGCGGCGCGCGTCGCAGCTCCAGCCCGGCATCGGCAATGCGGAACTCATCTTGGCCCAAGCAGGCGCTGCGAAAGCGGCGATCGCCGCGCGCAAGCTGGCGCCGCCGACCAAGGCGCGGATCGCGCTTGTGATCGGCAACGGCAACTACCGCTACGGGCCGCCGTTGCCGAACCCCGCGCACGATGCTGAAGACGTTGCCCGGGAGCTCACGAAGATCGGCTACAAGGTCTACGGCTATCCGAAAATCGACCTTACCCGCGCGGAGATGTACGCCGCGATCAACGCGTTCTACGAAGCGGCGAAGGGGGCAGAGTCGGCGATCGTTTGGTACTCCGGCCACGGGCAGGAATTCGTGGAGGTCGACGGCGACTTCGGCCGCAACTATGTGATCCCGGTCGATGCAAAGATCGTCTCCAGCAAAGGAATTCGCAAATATGGGATCGCGCTTAGCGAACTTTTGCTCGCTGTCACGCCCGCCAAGGGCTTGCGCATGGTGATCGTGGACGCCTGCCGCAGCAACGACTTCGACCCCGCCGTTCCGTTTCGCGGCTTCTCGCGCGAGGGGCGGCTCGGCATGTTCGTCGTCTATTCGACGAGGCCAGGCACTTTCGCCACCGACGGGAACGGACGGAACTCGCCGTTCGCGGAAGCGTTCGTCGCAGAAATGCGGGCCAACCCGAAAGACGAGCTTCGTGCTTTGTTGGCGCGCGTGACGCAACGCACGAGTGCCGCGACGCAAATGCAGCAGACGCCGGACGTCGTCGATCGCTATGAGCCGATGGAGCGTCCGGTCCTTGCGCGTTAGGAGAATTGGTTCATGAAGAGAGTGTTCGCGCTGATTATGCTTGGCGCCGCGGCGAGTGGACCGGCCGATGCGTCCAAAACCGCACTGCCGGTGATTGAAAACTGCATGAACGGCTCGCCGCGCCAAACCGTGGACGACCAAATTCGCGCGTGCACGCTGATCATCGAGACGCCCGGCGAGGACCGAGAGACCCGGGTGCTCGCGCTTCTCGCGCGCGGGGACGCCTATGGCGGTAAGGGCGAGCACGACAAGGCGATTGCCGATTTCACCGCGGCGCTCGCGCTCGATCCGGCGGAAGATGCCGCCTATATCGCGCGCGCGGATGCCTACCGGGAGAAGGGCGATTTCGACCGGGCGCTCGCAGAACTCGACGCTTACATTCAGCGCAAGCCAAACGATGGGTCGGCGTATTGCAGCCGCGCGCAGGTGTACGCCGACAAAGGAGACCTGCGGCGGGCGCTTGCCGAGTGCACGCGGGGCACGGAGCTTGCGCCGCAGGACCCCGCAGTCTGGCAGCAGCGGGCGGCGATCTACCACGACATGGGCGATCCGGACCGAGAGTTGGCGGACCTTGGCCGCGCCATCGAACTTGCGCCCGACAACACCGACCTTCGGCACTATCGCGGCGTCATTTTGATGAAGCGAAAGGACTACAAGGCGGCGATCGCGGACTACGACCGGATCATTGCGGTCGAGCCGGATGCGGAGGCGTATATGTTCCGCGCTGCGGCGTATCTCTCGCTTGGGAACCACGACGCCGCGATCGCGGACGCGGAACGCGCGATCAATCTCGACCCCAACGAGCCCTTCAGCCGGCAGGTGCTGCGCGAGGCGCAAGCGGCGAAAGCACGCTCGCAGGTGCGCTAGGCAGGCGCCTATTCTCGGGCTGGCGGAATCCTGGCGAAGCCAGCGTCGAGGTCGACGGTGACGGGAACCTTGTGCTCGATGTCGCCGTCGCGGGGCCAGGTCATCGCGGTCAGCGTGTGCGCGGCGGCAAAGGTGAAGTCTCCGGAGAGCGTCGGGCGGTTGCCGATCATGTCACCGAAGCGCGCGAATTGCCCGCGCTTGGCGCTGAAGACCCAGATGGGCCACGACCACGGCGAGTGGCCGCCGGAGGAGACGAGGCTGTAGACGAAGTACTGCGAGTCCGGCGACCAGCTGCCGCGATAGACGTAGTGGCCGTTCGTGCCGCGCGGCGAGGCGTGATCTTTCGACATGACCGTGTCACCGCGCTGCGTGCGGATGACAACGCGGCTTTCCATGTCCGGCGTCGCGTCGAGACTGATGTTGGCCGGGTAGATCACGGCACGATGCGCGCGGTTCGGCGCTTCGATGATTTGCGGCGCGATGGTCCAGCAGCTCATCTCCGGCCGGCGCTGCGCGAGAAGCTGATGGCCACCGCAGGCGGCCTCGCCGGCCGATGCCGCGGTCGAGGTGGCGATCACAGCTGCGAAAGCGAGCACGAATAGGCGCATGCGTCGATCCTCCTGATCGCGAGATTGGCATAGGGCCGCTACGGACGATGTGACAGGCGTACGTTGCCAGCACAATTGCCGAGCCGGTTACGCGGCGCGACGCTCGCGCGCGAGGCCGGTCATGGCCCACACCGAGCCCGTCGCCGCAAGGGCGGCGAGCGTCGCGGCGATGACGAACGGCTCATCGAGGCCCTTCGCGAGATCGAGCTTCGGCAAGTGCTGGTAGCCGAATTGCCAAATCATCAGCGTCACCAAGAAATCATAGGCCGCGTGCACGATGAGACCCGGAACGATGGAGCGCGCGAGGTAGGCCACCGTGCCGAGCAGGACGCCCACAGCCGCGATAAAGGGCAACAACGGGACGGAGAAATGGGCTAGCGCGAAGACGATCGACGAGATGACAATTGCGGCGGTGGGGCCGTAGGCGCGCTCGAGCTCGACTTGCATGTAGCCGCGGTAGGCGGCTTCTTCGACGACGCCGGCAACGATGCCCACCATAGCGATGTAGCTGAGGACGACGTACCACGGCGTGCTGCCGGTCGCGGGGAACGCACCCGCGGGAACGTCGGCGATGCGCGCTTGAATGCCGACTAGGAAAACGAACGCCGCAAGGAAGCCCAGAACGAGCGCGAGCAGCGCCCAGTTCCAACCGCTTGGCGAGAGCGGCTCGATGCGCAGCAGTTCGCGGCGGTGCGCGCTCGCCCACGACAGGATGCCGCCGCGTAGGAACCACCAGTAGATCGCGAGATAGATCGCCATCACCGCGACCGACCATGGCAGCGCCGGGTTGCGCTGGAGGTTTACGCTGACGAGGATCAGCCAGACCATCGTGCCGGCGGCGCCGACCAGGCCGCCCATGATCAGCGCGCGCACGAGCGCGGGTAGGCTTTGCCACAGCGATCGCTTGGTTTTCTGCTCCGTCATCGTGCCCCTCGACGGCCAAGCGTAGCGCAAACCGGCGGCACCGCAAGCGGCTGTCCATTGACACGCGGCGTCGCGCGCTCGAGGATTTGCGAAGATCGGAGAAACCACATGGCACAGCGAGCCGCGCGTCGGCAGCAAATTTCTCGAATGTTTGTCTCGGTTGCGGCGGCGTCGGCTTTGATCGGTGTTGCCTGCGTGGCACTCGCGGCGGGCAAGGCCGCCGACGACGCGGCGGCGCTTCTCAAAGATCTGATGACGCATGCCGAGGACTGGCGGTCGATTGAAAGCGTCAAAGGCGTGACTTGGCAGAAGCTGCCGCCGACGATGCTTGAGAACTGCCTTCCCGACGGCGGCTGTTTTACGCGAAGCGGCGTCGGGAACGTCGGCGGCAAGCCGGTGAAACTCTTGGTCAGCGGCGCACGGACCATGACCTCCAATTTCTATATCAAGAACAACGGCGCCCACATCGGCGAGGCGGCACTGTTGGAGGCGATGAAAGGTGCGGGGCTTGGCCCTGTGATCGCGCGCTGTCCGATCAAAGCGAACGACTTGACGCACAATTCGAAGTGGTGGCGCGTGAGGAGCGGTCAAGCACAAGGCTATGTCTCGCTCACCTACGCCTGCGGCGCGAAGCGTTGCGAGGGTATCGGCTACAGCGCCGGACCGGACCTGCCGAAACTCGATCCGGCCGAGCTTTCGATGTACAGCGAGCAATGCGCCGCCGGCGTCGCGGCGGTCAAGGCGGTCGCGTCCGAGCTGCCGCATCAAGCGATCGCGAAGGCGATTTCGACCGCCATACCGGCGGCTGGCGAGGCGCAACCGTATTCTTGGGACGCGATGCGCGCACGGTTGCCGGGGTTTGCTTGGAACAAGGCGCTGTGGCCGCACGACCCGGCACTGTCCTACGACGACGATCCGAACCGCTTCATGCTCAGCGGTGCCGGCATGTTGTCGCTGGCGACGCGCGATTTCTCGATGGCGGCGACGGGCGATGCGAAGTCCGCGCGTCTGTTGCGGATGGAAGAAGGCGGCTCGCATCCGCGCGGCGAGGACGTCAAGCTTCTGCAAGCGCTGCGCGACGGCGGGTTTTCCGTCACGCTCGCCCGTTGCGGTAAGGTCTACACGGAGCAAAAACTCACGTGGTACAAGTTGACGAGCGACAAGAAGCGCCTGGCGTTCTTGCTCATCGACACCGGTCAAGAGGGCAAACGCGAGCATGCGCGCTATCGCATCTATCTCGACGGCGCACTGCCGGCGCTGAAACAAGGCGAAGCGAACGCCGGGACAGGAAGCTGCCGGTAGGCGCGCCCCGGCGTGCGCAACATTGCCCGGACCAAGGAATTCTACGACGAGGCGCTAAAGCCGCTCGGCTACAAGTGCCTGAGCGATGCAGCGGATTCGCTGGGCTACGGCGCGGACGCCGTCGTGCTTTGGATCAGCAAGACGGCGACACCGGTTCCCGCCGACAAGAACTCCGGCCTGCACTTCTGCTTCGACGCGCCGACACCCAAGAGCGTGGACGCGTTCTACAAAGCTGCGCTCGGCTCCGGTGGCAAGGACAATGGCAAGCCGGGTCTGCGCGCGGACTACGGCGACAACTATTACGCCGCCTTCGTCGTCGATCCGGACGGATACCGGCTTGAGGCCTATTGCCGGAAGAAGAGCTGACGGCGCGTGCCGTTTCAGTGCGTTGCGGCCCGTAAGCGGACGCCACATTCCTTAATAGAACGTTAACCAGCGACCCTCAGCTTAAGAGTTCTGATTCCTGGGGGCAGAAATGTCGGTGTTTTTCAATCTGGTGATGAACTCCGCGTGCCGGAGCAATCATCACCGGCTCGCGGTCGATGCGCTTCGTCATCTGAAGGGGGATGCGGCGGAGACGTGGCGGAACCTCTTCCTGCATCACTACACATCTTATCTGGAAGGCGCGAAAGCGCCGGATGAGGTGTTCAAGGATTTCAAGAACCACGTGCTGCATGTGCGCGACGGGGATTGGGGCGGTGCGCCGACGGCCGCACGCGAGTGGTACCGGCGCACCGTGCGCGCGCTGCAGGTGAAGGACTGGAAACAGGCCGTCTATTGCGCGGGCGTGATGAGCCATTACGTGGTCGATCCGGTGCAGCCGTTTCATACGGCGCAGACGGAGGAAGAGAACGTCATCCACCGCGCGGTCGAGTGGAGCTTTTCGAAGAGCTTCTTCAAGTTGCAAGCGATTTTGGTGAACGATCTCGGCGGCTATCCGGATGTCGCGGTGCCGAACAATGCGGATTGGCTCGAGCAGATGGTGCGCCAAGGCGCGCGCGTCTCGAACCCGCATTATGAGACGGTGATCAATCACTACGACTTTCGCGCGGGGTCGAAGAATCCGGAAGCCGGGCTCGATCAGGAGCTGAAGGACATTGTCGCGAAGCTGATCGGCTACGCGACCGTGATGGTCGCGCGCATTCTCGACAAGGCGTTCGCGGAAGCCGCGGTAGCGCCGCCGAAGGTGAACCTCACGCTCGACACGTTCTTTGTGGCGCTGAAGGTGCCGGTGAATGCGGTGTTGAAGACGATCGACAATCTGCAGGAACGCGCGCTGGTCGCGTCGATGTATCAGGAGTTCCAGAAGACGGGGAAACTGCGCGCCACGCTCTCGGAGGACGACAAGACCGTGCGCGCGCTGCATGCGGCGGAGGTGTTGAAGCAGCCGCTCTCGACGCTCGATGCACAGTGGCCGCGCGAGATCGGCACGGCGCATGGCACCGGGGCCCCTGCCCGCTCGGCGAAGCCGAAGAAGGCGGCGGCGCCGAAACCGGCGAAGCCCGCGCCCGCCCCGAAGGCGAAGCCGGCACCAGCGCCGGCGTCTGCGGTGAAGGCGGCGCTCGCGGCGAAAGCAGCCACGCGCACCCCGGAACAGGGCCCGCGGCCGCGGCTGACGATGGATGCGCCCGTCGAAGACGCGCCGTCGATCGGCGCGAAGACGGCGAGCCGCCTCAGCGCCGTCGGCATTCGCACGGTGAAGGATTTGCTCGACGTCTCGCCCGACGGCGCGGCGGCGCAGATCAAGGTGAAGCACATCAACGCGAGCTTGATCCGCGATTGGCAGAGCCAGGCAGAGCTCGCGTGCACGATCCCGAATTTGACGAGCGCCGGGGCGCAGCTTCTCGTCGCCTCGGGCGTGCGCGATGCGGACGACCTCGCCAACGCCGAGGCCGATACGCTGATCAACCTGATCGACGAGTTCGCGGAAACGTCGGAAGGTCAGCGCATCCTGCGCGAGGGTGCGCCGCCGAAGCGCGAGGACATCGAGCGCTGGATCGCGGCGGCGAAAGAGCAGGCGACGAAGCGCGCCGCTTAATTCGCCGGCGGTTCGCAGGGCCAGATGGTGCGGGCGGCGGCGCATTGGGTGGCGTCGCCGCGGTAGACTTTGCCTTCCTTCATCACGAAGTGCATGCGCTCCAGCAGCGTCACGTCGGCGAGCGGGTCGCCCTTGATCGCGATGATGTCGGCGAAGCGGCCGGGTTCGATCGCGCCGAAGTCCTTTTCCTTCTTCAGGAGTTCCGCGCCGGTCTCGGTTGCCGCGACGATCGCCTGTAGCGGCGTCATGCCGTAGCGCACCATGATGGCGAATTGCTTCGCGTTGTCGCCGTTCGGGTAGACGCCGGCGTCGGTGCCGAAGCTCATCTTCACGCCCGCGCGCAGAGCCTTCTTGAAGTTTTCACGCTGGATGTCGCCGATGTCGCGGTCCTTCTGCAGGTTTTCTTCCGGCACGCCGTTCTTTTGGCCTTCGGCTTGTGTGTAGTCGGTGTTGTAGATGTCCATCGAGAACACCGTGCCCGCGCGCACCGCCATACGGATGCCCTCGTCGTCGACGAGGCTTGCGTGTTCGATCGAGTCGGCGCCGGCCTTGATCGCGATCTTGATGCCTTCGGCGCCGTGGGCGTGGACGGCGACGGTGCGGCCCATGAAATGCGCTTCGTCCACGATCGCTTTGGCCTCCTCCAGCGTGTATTGCGGGGCGCCGGGTGCGTCGCCCTTGGAGAAGACGCCGCCGGTGCCGCAGTATTTGATCAGATCGGCGCCGTATTTGATGTTCCGGCGCACCATCTTGCGCACGGCGTCGACGCCGTCGGCGACGCCTTCGCTGGAGTGGTCGTATTCGGGCGCGAGGTTGTTTTCGTCGCAGTGGCCGCCGGTGATGCCGAGTGCCGGGCCTGAGGCGAAGATGCGCGGGCCCATCACGTCGCCCCCTTCGATGCCGTCGCGCACGGCGACATCGGAGAAGCCGGCGGCGCCGACATTGCGCATGGTCGTGACACCTGCGAGCAACGTTCGCCTGGCGTTCATCACGCCGTAGACGGCTTCGCGCGCGACGGAGGTGTGGTAGCTGTCGTAGTAGGAGACGGTGGGTTCGGCCGTCACGTGGGTGTGCGTGTCGACGAAACCCGGCATCACGGTGTAGCCGCTGAGATCGATCGTTCGGGCGTTTGCGGGGATCGTCACGCGGCTTGCCGGGCCCACCGCGGTGATGCGCGCGCCGTCGATCAGGATCACCTGATTTTCGAACACGCGTTCGTGCGTCACGTCGATGAGGCGGCCCGCCTTGATCGCCACGATGTCCGAGGCGCGCGCACCTTGCGCGACCGCGATTGCCACCAAAAACAAAATGAATGCGCGCATGACCGCCCTGCCCTTGGCCCAGCGGCTAGCAGTGCGCAAACGGCGCCGGGGAGGCAAGCCTCTCCCCGCCTTTACCATTGATGTGGCGGAACCCTAGTGCGACGCCTCGACGTTGGGCCGCAGGCGTTGCGGCGAGACCACCGGGCCCGCGTCGTGAATCGTGATCATGCCGAGCGGGAACTTGCAGACTTGGCCGATGTTGCAGTCGACCGCGCCGATCGGGTCGGGCTTGTTGTAGTCGTCCCACTCGTTCAGCTCGACCGAGAACGGCACGTCGGGCACGTGGATGACGCCGGTCGTGCAGCGGAACTTGCCTTGGCAGCTCGCCAGTTCGGGATCGCCGGGGCGGAAGCATTGGCGATACTCCGTGCCCTCACGGATGCAGAGTTGGAGTTCGGGGTCCATCATCGGCCAGTCCCAGTTCTGGCCGTTCTCCTTGAAGCGCGAGAACTCCACGTCGATGCGCACGCTGCGCCGCCACAGGCCCGGCGTGTAGTCGGACGCCATCTCGACGCGCACGCCGCCGACGGGGACCTTGTTCACGTAGCGCTGATATGCGGTCGGCCCGAAATAGACCGCCGCCGCGCCGACCGCGCAGCCGATCACGAACCAACCAAAGCCACCTTGCGCCATAGCCCTCTCCACGTCTTGACGCTGAGCAAACCCTGCCCGCGTCCAACACTCAAGCTCTCAGGAAAAAATGGCGGTAGCGTGTCCCCGGCCACGGGAGAAGGGGAAAAGGCGATTCTCCTGGCGGATGTGGCAGCGCGCTAATTGTCCTCGCAGGCGGGCCAGTTCTTGAGGCCGCGTTCGCCGCCTGCGCTGGTGCCGAAGCAGGTGTCGGGGAACTCGCCGGCGTAGTCGCGTTGCAGGCGGATCGCCTGTTCGAAGTCGGCGCGAGCTTTGTCGTAGTCGCCCTTCTTTTCGTAGGCGCCGCCGCGGTCGTAGTAGGCGTTCGCGTCGCCGGGCTGGAGGGTCAAAACCTCCGTATAGTCGGCGATCGCCTTGTCGGTCTCGCCGGTCTGGACATAGGCGTAGGCGCGCTGGGCGTAGGCGCCGACCAGGCCGGGCTCGAGGCGAATCGCTTCGCTGAGATCCGCGATCGCCTTATCGAACGTGTTGTAGGCCGCCTCGAAGCCGCCGCGGGCAGCATAGCCGCGTGGGTCGGCGGGCTTCAGCTTGATCGCTTCGCCTGCGTCGGCGATCGCGCGGTCGAAGTCGCTCTTCTCGGTGAAATAGATAGCGGCGCGGCGCAAGTAGGCCTCGAAGCGGATGTCGGGCGCGAGCGTCGCGTCGGCGATGACGGTGCTGCAGGCGTCGAAGCGCCGGTCGGCCGTGGCGTTGAGGTCGCCGCACAGCACCGCGTCGCGCGCGACGTCGGGCGACGACGCGGGCGCCGTCACCGACAACATCAACGCAGTCGCCACGGCGAACACTTTCATGCGTTTGCGAGTACACCAGTTCGCCGGGTGCGCCAAGAACGCAGAACGCGCATTAACGTTGACCCGAGCGAGGTACCGCGCGTGGAACTGTCACATCCGCGAGGCGAGTGCCGTGTCGATGCGCGCGAGCAATTCGTTCCACGCGGCGTCGATGTCATTTGTCCACGCGGCGCCCAGCAACTCCGCGAACGTGTCGCGCATGGTTGAGTAGAAAAGCGCAAACACTTCGCGCGGGACGCCGAGGTTTTCGTGATTGACGATTTCGGCGCGCATCATGTTGCTGCCGTAAGCGTCGCGGTCGGCGAAATCGAGCATGGCGGTCAGCGCTTCGGTCAGCATGTTGCCGCGGACGCTGCCGGTCGTGTCGCCGACGAAGAGCTGCTCCATCTCCGGGTGGGCGGCGAAGACGCGGGCGTACACGAGCGGCACGGGGTCGCCGTGTTCGGCGACCAGTTCCAGGCTTCGCGTGATTAAGGACGTATCCATAGGCGAGACGGCCTGCCGCCTTGACGGTTTCCAGAGCCCTTGTTATCAGCCCGCCATGATGATGCCTATGTCGAAGCGCACGATGAAAACGAAGACGCCCACATCCGGGGCGGCTTTGGACGTCGCGCGCGAGGCTTAAGCGCGCAGCACCCAAGGCCCCGCCGGGAACCGGACGGGGTCGAATTTCATCGGCGCCCGTCTCCGGCTAAACGAGAGAGAGACTGATGTCCGTCGCCGAACTTGCCACCCGCAACCACCGCCGCGCGTTGCCGCCCTCGCCGTCCGTCGCCGTCGTCGGCGCAACGGGCGCGGTGGGCGTCGAACTCGTCAAGTGCTTGGAGGCGCGGAAGTTTCCGCTCTCGCGGCTGAAGCTCTTGGCCTCGCCGCGGTCCGCGGGCAAGAGCATGGCGTTTCAGGGGCGCGAGGTCACGATCGACGCGCTCGATGCGGTGAGCCTCGACGACGTCGATATCGCGCTGTTTGCGGCAGGGAGTTCGATCTCGAAGGACTTCGCGAAGCCGGCCCGCCGGCGCACCGTGGTGGTCGACAACTCGTCCGCCTTCCGGATGGACGACGACGTGCCGCTCGTGGTGCCTGAGATCAACGGCGCCGACGCGTATGCGCATTCCGGCATCATTGCGAACCCGAACTGCACGGCCGTCATCTCGGCGATGGCGCTCTATCCGCTGCACAAGGTGATCCCGATCAAGCGGGTGATCGCCTCGACCTATCAGGCGGCGTCGGGCGCCGGCGCGGCCGCGATGGAAGAGCTTCGCGTGTCGACGGAGGCCGCGCTTGCGGGCCGGGCGTACGAGCCGAAGGTGTTGCCGCACCCCTACGCGTTCAACGTGTTCAGCCATAACGACAAGGTCGACGTCGAGAGCGGCTATAACGGCGAAGAGATCAAGGCGGCGCGCGAGCTGCGCAAGATCATGCACATTCCGGACCTCCGGGTCGGCATCACCTGCGTGCGCGTGCCGGTGATGCGCGCGCACACGATTTCGATGAGCGTCGAGTTCGAGCGGCCGATGAGCCACGAGCAGGCGCGCGAAATTCTGAGCACGGCGCCGGGCGTGCGCGTGGTGGACGACCGCGCGCGCAACTACTTCCCGATGCCGCGCGACGCCTCCGGCAAGGACGAAGTGCTAGCCGGCCGCTTCCGCCCGGACGTGAGCGACCCCACGGGCAAGTCGCTGATGATGCTGGTCGCGGGCGATCAACTGTTGAAGGGCGCGGCGCTGAACGCGGTGCAGATCGCGGAGTTGTTGTTGAAGCAATAAAGCGCAAGCGCAGTCTGGGAGCGCGGGCGTCCCGCCCGCTCTTCGCAACTTCTCAAATTCCGCAACATTGGAGAGTCTGAAAAGAGCGGGCGGGACGCCCGCGCTCCCAGACTGCGCTCGTTCACGATCCAGGGTGGTGCTATGCTTGATGCATAGGCGCGGAAGTTGGCCATGAGCAACGAATCGGTGCGGCGGCGGCATTTTCTAGCGACGGCGGCGTTCGCGACCGCTGGTGTCGGCGGGTTGTTTGCTCTGTGGCCGTTTGTGGCGGCGATGCAGCCGGATCAGGAGACGATTGCGCGGCGTGTCACATTTAGCACGCGCGATCTCATTGGAACCACCCGTGCGATGATCGGGGTTCGACACCGACCCGTCGCCATCTTTCGCCGAACGGAAGAGGAGCTGGGTCGGCTTCGTGACGCGTCCGCCTTCAATGGCCGCACGTTTCGCGATCGCGACTCAAATCAATCCTCGCAGCCAGTGTGGGCGAAGAATTGGCACCGCTCTCTGCGCCCTGAAATCATGGTCTGCGATGGACTCTGCTCGCGGGGCGATTGCGTGTTGTCTCAACCGGGCGGCTTCGACTCCGATGCAATCGTGTGCCCTTGTTGCGGCTCGCGCTATGATCTGGCTGGCCGTGTGTTTGCCGGACCGGCACCGCACAACCTTTCTGTGCCGCCTTACCGGTTCGTGGATGAGACGACGATCGAGTTCGTTGAAAGTGAGGTGCTGATGATGGGGCGCGGAACTTGAGCGCCGGGCGCACCTGGCTCGCCGTTGTGGCACTCACGGCCGCGGCAAGGCCGGCCTTCTCATGCTCGATGCTCGATGTCGAAGGTGCAATTGACGAGGCGGTTCGAACGTCGTTGAGCTACTATGTTGCGGCGGCGGTTTGTGCCGTCATCCTCGTTGCGATTGAGCTGCACTGGAAGCGAACGTCAGTTCTTTCCGTGCTATCGCTCGCGCTGTTGGTTCTTCACCCGTATTGGTGGTACTCGCCGGCCTTCACGACGGCCTGCAGGTTCCCGATTGTCACCGACTCGCAGGTGGTGTTCGGCGCGGTGGCCGCCATGCTGGCCATCAGACTTCTGAGACTTAGGTCGGCTTCGCGCGGAGGTCCTGGATGATGTCGCCGTAGCGGAGCGGGCTGTCGTCGTGTTCGTCGCGCATTGTTTCTTTGAGGCCGGCTTCGTACCAGTCGCGCATCGAGGCCAAGTCGAGCAGGCGCTGGGCGTAGGCTTGCGCGGTTGGGTCGAGTTTCAAGCCGTAGGTTTGGACGCGGAACGCCACCGGGGCGTAGAACGCGTCGACCGCGGTGAACGTTTGGCCGGCGAGGAACGGACCGCCGAAACGCTGGAAGCCTTCGTTCCAGAGTTCGCCGATGCGGGCGATGTCTTTCACGAGCGCCTCCGGCATTTCGCGCAGCTTCACGCGCACGCCGCACACCATCGAACAGCGATCGCGCAGCACGGCGAAGCCCGAGTGCATTTCGGCTGCGGCGCAGCGCGCCCACGCGCGCGCGAGCGCGTCTTTCGGCCAGACGCCGTCGTGCCGTTCGGCCAGGTACTCCGCGATCGCAAGCGAGTCCCACACCACCGTCTTGCCGTCGACCAAGGTCGGCACCTTGCCGGTGGGCGAGAAGGCCTTGAACCTTGCGTAACTGCCGCCCGGCGTGAACGCGTGGAGGCGCTCTTCGAACGGGATCTTCAGTTCGCGCATCAGCGCCCACGGCCGCAGCGACCACGAGGAGTAGCTCTTGTTGGCGATGTAGAGTTGGTACATGGGGCTCTTTCAGGTGCGATTGGCGGCGATGGCGATCAGCGCGCGAGTCAGCTCGTCCGGCGCGGAAAAGAACGGTGAGTGATCGGTGTCGAGCGTCATGACCGGGCTGCACGGCTGGGCCGCTTGCATCATGCGTTGCAGCTCGATCGGAATCGCGTTGTCTTGCAGACATTCGATGTAGGCGCGCTTGACGCGGCCGAAGCGGTCGGCGGTAACGCCGATCGGCGTGGTGAAGCTCGTCAGCGGCTCGGCGCCGACCAGGCGCTCCGCCTTCTGCCCGAGCGGCGCCGGTGTCGTGTTGTAGAACACGGGGGCCACCTTCTCGGTTTTGATTGTGGAGGAAATGCCGTCGGCACCGAACACCATCGTGTCGCGGGCGGCGGGGCGTCCCTCGTGCATCGCCAGCATGTCGCGCAGCGTCTCGCCGTTCGGCACGAGGAACGCCGCGAGATAGACCAGCGTCTGAATGCGGTCGGGGATCAGCTGTGCCACTTCGCTGATCACGATGCCGCCGCGGCTGTGCCCGACGAGGACCACCGGTTCGAACTCTTGCGCGATCAGATCGGCCACGAACATCGTCCAGGACGAGAGGTTCACCTTGCCGAGCGGCGTGCGGTCCTCACCCATGCCCGGCAGGTCCGGCGCGATCACCGTGTGGCCGGCCGCGCGCAGAAGCGGCGCGACTTCATCCCAGCACCACGCACCGTGCCAGGCGCCGTGAATGAGGACGAAGGTGGTCATCGGAAGTCTCCGTGGGGTGGCGTGCGCATTACACGAGGCCGGAACGGCGTGCAACGGCGGCGGCGCAACCGATTAGGTCAACGCCTTCGCCGACGCCGCGCCGGACGCACCGGCCGCTCGCCATAGCACAGCACCGACATCGCAGAGCGCGACGGCTGCAACGGCAGCCAATCCGGAATGCGCCTCTTGGCAAGCCAGTAGGGGCGCCAGAGTTTGGTCCACAATTTGGCATCGAGCGGAACGGTGTCCCATGCACGAGCGGTTCGCATGATCGAGAGCGGGTCGTGGCTGTTCAGCCAACGACGCGCGACCAACCAAACTTCGGTCGATGCGCTGCCGTTACTCGCCGTCTTGAGTTGTTCGATTCCGGGCAAGGGGCCATTTGTCCGGCTTGCGATCTCGATCGTGGCAATCCGCGCACCGTCGCGCCGCATGCTCCACAGCCGGCACTCGTCGTGGCGCACATACGATCCATACTCGGCCACGCAGTGCCGCATCGCCGCCGCCTCCTCGGCGATTTCGGCGGCTGTGCGCAGCGGCACGAAGTCGTAACCGTCGACCTGCGCTGGAGTTAGCCAGACGTCGGCTAACGCTTCCCGCCCAAGATTGAGATGCAGGTCCGCGGTGCGCAACCATTGCGCTGCCAGCCCCACCGCGCGGTCGTAGCCCATCGCGGGACTCCAAGCCCCCGGCCTCGCGACATCCGTATCGGCGCGGCAATGGCGCGAGTACCACGTCCAAAGGCACAGGCCGCGGAGCATCTGCAGGCGTAACTTACCGCGCGCGCGATGAAGTTCGCGCGCAAGCCAAAGTGCGACCGCTTGATCGGCCATTTGACCAGCCTCGGCGACCGCCGCACTCCAGCTCGCAAACTGCCGTGGATCGGTGGGCAGGTAGTTCGAGATTTGGCGGCGGAAAATGTCGCCGTCGGGAAGTTCGGGGAGCGCGTGCTTGAACGCCGCGGGCTGGATCGGCCGCAGCCATAGCGGTACGCGCGCAACTTCGGCCAGCTCTCGCAACGGCGCGCCGTCGATCACGCGAGCGATGGCGCGTGCGGGATCGAGCCCTGGGCGCGGGACCGCGAGGGCGAACAGCAGCGCCGGAAAGCTCAGCGCCAGGTCTTTAAGGCGCGGGTGACGTTCGGCCAGCGCGCGCACGCGCGGCTGGACGAGCGGCTGAAACCGCGCGAGCCGTCGCTCGAGTTGGGTAACACGCGCAGCCTCGTGCGCGTTCGCACGTGCGTCCGCGTGCAAAGGAGAGAGAACCATGTGAATCCGCCGTGCCGCGCTTTCACGCGGCCGTTTCAAGTCGGTTTGTTCCGAAGCATGACGGTGCGCCCGCTCAAGCGGACGCGGCGATTAGATATCGCGCAGACATTTCGGAAGGCGCTTAACAAACATCGTGGCCTCCCTTGAGGCGTTGGTTGATCGAGGGCCGAGCGTTTACACGAATGGGCGGCGCCGCGCAACGGCGGCACGCGGTCGCGCGCCATTTCCCTCTCCCCTTGGGCGACCGGCGGCGTTAAGATGTCCCCATGCCGCAGTACAATGGTCCCGCGTATTTCCTGGTCGAGGTGTCGGTGCATTTGTTGCGCAACTATCTCGGCTGGTTTCTTGTGTTTGCGATTCTGTTGCCGGCGCCGTGGGTGATTGCGACGGCGTTGCGCCAGGGCGTTGAGACGGCCGTGGACTCGTGGTTGCCGCTGAGCTTGTCGTCGCTCGTGTCGTGGGCGAGCTTTGCGCATGTGATGACGTTCTTCACGTTTCGCTACTACTTCGCACCGCGGTTTCCCTACATGTCGCCGTACACGACATTTGCGGTGGCGGCGGCGATGGGGGCGTTGCTCCTTGGCCTGAATTGGACGCTGGCCGGCGGTTGGATGGGCGAGGCGCTGATCAACCGGTTCGTTTGGGCGGTGCTGCTCACCGTCGGGATCGCCGTGATCGGCACACTGACGTTTCAGCTCTTGGGCTGGGGCGTGCTGCGTTGGGGGCCGGGACGCTGGCTCGGCTGGTTCATGGTCGGGCATGCGCCGTACGACGCGTTCGTGGACGCGGAAAAGGCGCGGACGACGCCGGCGAAGCGGGCTTAGCGGCGCTTCACCGGCACGAAGAGTTCGAGCAGGCCTTCGCCGCGCATCGGATCGAAGTCATCGCCGTAGCGTTCGAAGTCCGGCGCTTGGGCGATTTCGTAACCTGAGGTTGGCAGCCACTCGTTGAAGATCGTTTGCCACATGCGCCTGATCTGCGTGACGTGACCCTTGTGCGCGAAATGGGCGTAGAGATGTTCGGCGATGCTGAGACGCGCGAGTTCGCGCGGGACACCGTCGAAGTTCGGCACTTCGATCGCGCACATATAGTCCAGACCGCTGTCGTCGGTGTTCGTGCAGATGCCATAGGTGGTCTGCCGCGCCTTGCCGGCGCTCAGCGTGAGCATATGAGGAACGAAGCGTTGCCACTGCGCCGGGATGCCGGCGATGTCGTCCATCGCGTAGCGTTCGCTCAAACCCACGACGCGGAAGGCGCGGTGGGTTTCGAGGCGCGGCGCGGCGAGGCGCAGGTTCGTGGTGTCGTCCATGCGAAGCGGCTCCTGAAGTCGAAGGTTGGCGAGGCCTTGGGCGCGCACCGTCTCCGGCGTTTGCCCGAAGTGGTCGCGGAAAGCGCGGGTGAAGGCTTCGTGCGAGCCGTAACCCGTGTCGAGCGCGACAGTGAGAATGTCGCCGCCCCCGCCCGCGAGGGCGCGCGCCGCTTCGGTCAAGCGGCGGGCACGCACGTAGCGCATCAGCGGCTGGCCGACCGTCGCCGGAAAGGCGCGCGAGAGGTGGAAGCGCGACACGCCCGCGACCGCCGCGATGGCGTCGAGCGCCACCTCTTCGCGGAAGTGCGATTCAATATACCAGAGCGCTTTGCCGATGGGGTTCATGTGCCGCAGGATGGCACGATCTGGGTGCACGATGCTTGATCGGAATTGCTCCTGACTTGGAATCGCGACTCGCGTATCAACGTGCTTATGGATGTGGCGCTCGCCATTTTGTCGTTGCTTGG
Source organism: uncultured Flavobacteriaceae bacterium (assembly GCA_964638635.1). Classification (GTDB taxonomy): domain Bacteria; phylum Pseudomonadota; class Alphaproteobacteria; order Micropepsales; family Micropepsaceae; genus SZUA-430. The sequence continues at coordinate 46,771 of CAZXAQ010000011.1, read as the reverse complement.
CACCGCCGTGTTTGCGGCGTCGGGGGCGTTGGTTGCCGCGGAGAAGCGGTTCGATTTGGTCGGGGCCGTGTTTCTTTCCGTTGCGGCGGGGCTTGGCGGGGGGACGATTGCCGATCTGTTGGCCGGCGGCGGGGTGCGATGGCTGAGTGCGCCGGAGCCGCTTTGGGCGGCGCTCGTTTCCGCAGTCGTCGTGTTCGAGGCGGTCAGGTTCGGCGCGCCGCCGGAAAAGACTCTGGTGTGGGCCGATGCGGTGGGTTTGGCGCTCTTCACGGCGACGGGGATGCAGCGGTTCGCGGGGCTTGGGCTTGATCCGTTCGTGACAGTGTTTCTCGTCGCGATTGCGGCGTCCGGCGGCGGCGTCGTGCGCGACGTGCTGGCGAACCGGGAGCCGCTTGTGTTCACCGGCGAGATCTACGTCACGGCCGCTGTGTTGGGCGCGCTTGCCTATTACGGCGTGAGCGCGGCGGGTCTTGGCGACGGGTGGGCGCTCGGCGCGGCACTTGGCGTCACGTTCCTTGTGCGCGCGGCCGGTATTCGCTTTGCGATCCGTTTGTTGCCGGGAAAACTCTCCCGATAGGCGGGCCGTCTGCGCTTTGCTAGAGTGCGCGCGGTCGAAGGGGGCAGCATGCCGTTCGTTCGCATCATTGCAGCGGTTCTGGCGGGCGCGATGCTTGCGCTTGGTGCGCGGGCTCAGCCGATGCCGATGCTGCCCGAGGCTGGAAGAGACGCCGCGGCCGCGGTGCCGGCGCTGCCCGACTTGCGGGGCAAGGGCGCGGGGCCGGGTGGCGTCGCGCCGGAGCGGATCGAGGCGGCGCTTCGCCGTGCCGCGAGCGGGCCGCAGCCTGTGCTGCGCGGAACGGGCGAGCAGGCGCTGTTCACGCGCTTCGCACGGTCCGTCGTGTTGATCGTGACGAAGGAGCAGCTTGGCTCCGGCACGGTCGTGGCGGGCGACGGCACGATCTTGACCAGCGCGCATCTCGTTGCGGAGGCCAAAAGCACCGGTGTGATCTTCAAGCCGCTGGCGGCGGGCGCCGTGCCGCGCGAGTCGGATGCGGTGAAGGGCGTCGTCGTTCGGGTGGACGAGATTGCGGACCTTGCGCTTGTCAAAGTGGCGGGCTTGCCGCGCGACGTGCAGCCGCTGGCGATCGGCGCGTTCGAGCGGGTGCGGACGGGTCAGCCGGTGCATGCGATCGGGCATCCGTTCGGCGAGGTTTGGTCGCACGCGAAGGGCGTGGTCGTACAGGTGCTGCGCAACTTCGCGTGGACGAACAACGGCGCGGCGCATCGTGCCGACGTTTTGCAGTCGCAGATGCCGATGAGCCCCGGCAACGCGGGCGCGCCGCTGATCGACGAGGCGGGGCAGCTGATCGGCGTCAGCACGTCCGGACCGCCGGAGGCGAGCGTAGCGGTCGCCTCGTCCGAGGCGCGGCGGGTGCTCGCGATGACCGCCGACCGGCGCGTGCAGCGGGCGCGCGCGGCCGACTTCGCGAAGAACCCTGCCTGTGCGCCGGTCCGCGTGTCGACCAAGCGTACCCGGCGGGATGACGGAACGGTCGTTGCGTTCGACGCCGACTGCAACGGCCGCGCCGACACGACCTTGGTGCTTCCCGACAGCCGCGCGCAGGCGACGCTGATGATGGTCGACCGGAACGAGAACGGCCGGACCGACGTCGTCTATGTCGACAAGGACGGCGACATGCGGTTCGAGCAGGCGCTCTACGATACGAACGAAGACGGCCGGATCGACTTGATCGGCTACGACCTCGACGACGCGTTGGAGCCGGCGCGGATCGTGCTCGCCCGGGCGTGAGGGAGGCTGCCGATGACGCCCGCCTTTCCCGATACTTTCAACATGGCCGATTACTTCGTGTTCTCGAACATCGAAGCGGGGCGCGCCAAGAAGACTGCGATCCTGTTCGAGGGGCGCGCGATCAGTTACGGCGAGGTGGCGGACGCCGTGATGCGGGTCGCGCGGAACTTGGTCGCGGGCGGGTTGTTGCCGGAGCAGCGGGTGCTCGTGTGCTGCCAAGATCGGCCGGAGTTCGCTTATGCGTGGTTCGGCGCGCTGAAGGCGGGTGCCGTGGTCACGCAGGTGAACCCGCAGCTGCCGGCCGCCGACTACGCGTATTATCTCGACTATGTGAAGCCGCAGTTTGCGTTCGTCGATGAGATGAGCGCTGCGGCGTTCGCCGAGGCGGCCGCCAAGAGCCGGTTTCCGCAGCGCGTGATCACCATCGGCAAGGATTTCGATGGGTGGCTAGCCGAGGAGCATCCGGACGCCGAGCCTTGGCCGACGCGGAAGGATGATCCGGCCGTGTGGCTCTTCACCAGCGGCACGACGGGGCAGAGCAAGGGGGCGGTGCATTGCCACTTCCATTTCCCGTTCAACGCGCAAGTCTATGCGAAGCAGTTCATTGGCGTGCGCGAGAGCGACGTCACGATCTCGGGCCCGCGCCTCTTTTTCGGGTATGCGACGGGCACGAATTTGATGTTCCCATTTGCGGTGGGAGCGACCACGGTTCTGTTTCGCGAGCAGCCGACGCCGGAGCGGTTGTTCGCGCTGATCGAAACGACCCGCGCGACCGTCTTCACCAGCGTACCGACGTTGATCAACAAGATGCTGCAATCGCCGGAGCCGCGCGACATTTCCAGCGTGCGCTTTATGTGGAGTGCCGGCGAGGCGTTGCCGGGCGAGCTGCACGAACGTTGGGACCGCGCATTCGGCGTGCCGATCATTGACGGGATCGGGAGTGCCGAGAGTTTCCATATTTACATTTCAAACCGTCCGGGCGATGTGCGTCCCGGGAGCCTCGGGCGGCTGGTGCCGGGGTATGAGGCGAAGCTTGTCGACGACGAGGGCAATGCGGTCGCGCAGGGCGATGTGGGGACGCTGTGGCTCAAGGGGCCGTCGGCGGCGCTCTATTATCAATCGGCGTACGAGAAGTCGGTGCAGCATTTGCGCGGCGGGTGGATCGTGTCCGGCGACAAGTTTCGCGAGGATGCCGACGGCTATTGGTACTACGAGGGGCGCGGCGATGATTTGATCAAGAGCGGCGGGATTTATGTGAGCCCGCTCGAGGTCGAGAACTGCTTGATGCAGCATGCGGCGGTGCGCGAGTGCTGCGTCGTGGGCCGCAAGGATGAAGCGGGGTTGGAGAAGCCGCTGGCGATCGTGGTCTTGAAGGACGGCGCGGGCGCGTCGGAGAGCGAGTTGATCGCGTTCGCGAAGACGAAGCTCGCGCGGTACAAGGCGCCGCATTGGGTGCGCTTTTCGAGCGCCGCTTTGCCGCGCAACGATCGCGATAAGGTCGATCGCAAGAAGCTGAGAGCGGAGCACGCATGAAACCCGCCCTCGGCGACAACGCTTGGATTGCGGTTCGCGATGCACTCGAGAGCGGCAAACCCGTCGTGGCGATCCTGCCATGCGGGGCGACGGAGGCGCACGGACCGCATCTGCCGCTTGCGACCGACGTGATCATCAGCGAGGCGATGGCCTCTGCCGCCCTGCCCCGCCTCGCCGCCGCGGGCGTGACGGCGTTCGTGTTGCCGCCGCTCGCGTACGCGCCGGCCGAGTACGCCGAGGCGTTCGCGGGAACGATCAATGTTTCGGCCGCGACCGCGAAGGCGTTGATCCGCGATATCGCGCTGAGTTTGAAAGCCCAGGGCTTCGCGTGTTTGTCGTTCGCGAACAGCCATTTCGACCCGGCGAATGTCGCGATGCTGCGGGCGGCGGCCGAGGAGGTTCGCTCGCTCGGGTTGCCGGTTGCGTTTCCCGACTTCACGCGGCGCAAGTTGGCGCAGACGCTGACGGCCGAGTTTCAGTCGGGCGCTTGCCATGCGGGGCAGTACGAGACGAGCCTCGTTCTGGCGGTGCGGGCCGACCTCGTCGATGAAGCGGCGGGCCGCGCTTTGGCCGACAATCCGTCGAGCCTGACGGAGGCCTTCGCGAAGGGGGCGAAGACGTTCGCGGAGGCCGGCGGGCCGGAGGCCTATTTCGGGTATCCCGCGCGGGCGACGGTTGCAGAAGGCCGGCAGAGCACCGCGATCATGGCGGAGGCGCTCGCCGCCGCGGTTTTCGAGGCGCTCGGACGGCCTGCGACATAAGCGCCGATTGTTCGACCGCGAGAGATGCAAAATCGAATCCGTTAGATCCGTTTGCTTGGCTGAGTTCTGCGGAAATATCCGTTAGAAATCCGTTTGAAAGGCGTTTGGAATCCGTTTGGGTCCGTTCACTCGCGAGCAGCTGCGCGAGCGATTTTGGCTTAATTGCTTGTCTATTGGCGAGATGACGCAGTTGGCTGGGTCGGCGCGACTTGCGGCACGAAGTGGTCCTCACCCTCCGCGAGACCGGCCTCGCGAAATGCCGTGGTGACGTATCAAGTTGTCAAGTCGCAGCCGCGATCGCACGAGGCGATCGGGAAACGCGCAATTACTATCACTTATTGTGATCGATCTCAAGATTCGAAAGTGACGCGGCACTTCCTGGGACCGCGGGCATCCCTGCCCGCTCTTTGCGACTTGTCGATTCAGTGAGGGCGGGCAAGGATGCCCGCGGTCCCAGGGAAGAAACATCATGAAAGCCTACATGGTCGAAGCGTTTGGGCCGCCTGCCGGGATTGCGCTAAAGGACGTCGAGCCTCCCCTGCCCGGCTCCGGCCAAGTGCGTATTCGCGTGCGCGCGGCGGGGGCGAGTTTGCTGGATGCGTTGATCGCGGCGGGGAAGTATCAGGTGAAGCCGCCGTTGCCGTTCTCGCCGGGGTCGGAGTTTGCGGGCGAGGTTGAGGCGGTGGCGCCGGATGTTGCGCTCAAAGTCGGCGCGCGTGTGATGGCAGGCGGTTTCGTCGGCGGGTTCGCGGAGAGCGCGGTCGTGCCCGCGGTTGCGGCCGTGCCTATGCCGGACGGTATGAGTTTCGAAACGGCGGCCGGATTCCGCACCAACTACATGACGGCGCTGCATGGTTTCCGCCAGCGCGCGGGGTTGCAGGCGGGCGAGACGGTGCTGGTGCTCGGTGCCGCGGGCGGCGTCGGGTCGGCGGCCGTCGAGGTCGCCAAGGTCATGGGTGCGACGGTGATCGCGGCCGCTTCCACGCCGGAGAAGCGCGCGTATGCCACGTCGCTGGGTGCGGACCACTCCATCGGCGCCGAGGCGGAGGCGTTTCGTGACCGGATTAAGGAGATCACGGGCGGGCGCGGCGTCGACGTCGTCTACGACCCGGTCGGCGGCGCGCTGACGGAACTAGCGTTCCGGTCGCTCGCGTGGCGCGGGCGGCATCTGGTCGTGGGCTTCGCGGCGGGGACGATCCCTGCCCTGCCGGTCAATCTCGCGCTATTGAAGGGCGCGGCGCTGATCGGCGTCGATCTCGCGCGGTTCTCGTTCATGCACGAGCCTGTGGTCGCGGCGGAGAATATGCGGCAGCTGCTGACGTGGTTCGCGGCCGGGCAGCTGAAGCCCACGATCGGGCGGGTCTATGCCTTCGCCGAGGCGCGGGAGGCACTCGCCGACATTTTGGAACGGCGCGCTGTGGGTAAGTCGGTGGTGTGGGTGGGGTGAGACGGGGTACCGCTCACTTTCGACGGATTGATGGCGGTGATAGGGCCATGCTAACCCACGCGGCATGAGCAATCGGACGATTTTGATTTTTGTGGCTGCGGCGACTTTGGCTGCGGGTGGTGCGGCGGCGTTTGGGATCGAGGCGCCGGACAAGGGCGTCGGGCGGGAGCATGAGCGGATAACGCGCGCGGCCCTCCACGATCTGGAGGCGAAGACGCTTGATGCCCTGGCGGGGCGCGGCGATGAGCCCGGCGCCGTCGGATCGGTCGACCTGTTGGAGGCGGGACCGGAAGCGCATTGCGACAACGGCGATTACCTCGGGGGCAAATATCCGCGCGCGGAGGCCGACGCGGAAGCCGCGCTCACGGCATGCCGGTCGTTGATCGTCGCCGAACTTGAGGGGGCGGTCGGGCTTGCGAAAGGCTTGATCGACGCGACGGCCGAGGGCGTGTCGCTGGATACGTGCGACTTCAAACGCGGCACAGGCGGCGCGAAGTGCGAAGTGCTGACCCATTTGGGCCGCGCGTTCCACATCGCGCAGGATTTCTATGCGCACACGAACTGGGTGGATCAACCTGCCGAAGGGCCTTTGAGCGCGAGCAATCCGCCTGGCCTGGGCAAGACGGGGCGCTCGATGTGGCTCGATCCGCGGGCGCAAGTGCCGTTTCCGAAAGGCTTGATCAGCGGCTGCGCGGCGCAGGGCGATCTGACAAGCGATTGCGCGTATGGGTCGCTGGTGCCCACGTTCGGATTCGAGCTTGGCCTTGAGCGCGTGAAGCGGAGCGCCTTGGACAAGGGCGCAGGCCCGATCGGCAAGGGCGTGGGCGGTATCGGCACCACGCCGCGCGGCGCCATCAACAACAACTTCCGCAACGCGGTGAAGGTTGCGATCGACGATACGCGCGACAAGTGGGCGTATTTCAAGGAGCGCGTGCGCGCGGTCTACGGCGCGGACGGCGAAAAGATTCTGTGTGCGCTTTCGCGCGATTCGTCCGACGCGGCGGCATGCGCGCAAGTTGCCGTCAGCAGCAACGCATGCACGAGTCGGCGCGCGCGCTTTGTCGACGATCCGCCGAGCAGTGCGGGCCCGGTTGAGCCAAGCGAGGCCGAGCGCGCCGAAGCAACGCCGCTGGTCGAGCGGTTGGTGCGGTTTTGCCAACTCGAGGAAGCGGAGCTGACGCGCGATGCCGTCATTAATGGCGGCACGGCGACGGAGGGGCGCACGTTCGCGAAGGGGCGCGCGCTTGAGTTGCTGTCGACATGGAACGCGTGCCCGGCGGACGCGCGCGACTACCTCGACATCGCGGGGCCCGCGAACAAGGAAACGCTGAAGTCGCGCCAGGCGGGCGACAAGGCGACGTCGCGGCGCGAGCTGTTGGGCAACGCGTATGCGCAGTGCGTGCTGGACGCGCGGCTGCAGGAGTTGGGGAAGTAGGGGCGGGCCGACGCGCGATGCTGGTCGACGCACCGGAGATTTAGAAAGAAAGAGCTAAACACGAAGGGCACGAAGGTTCGCGAAGAAGCACGAAGAGGTTTGCGTCGCGTTGAGGTTGGTGCAAGAGACCAGAATGTTGTTGGCGCTTCGCGCCAATTGGTTCTCATGTCTCGCTCACGCGACCACGATCGCTCAATCCTCTTGGTGCCTCTTGGCAGACCTTTGTGCCCTTCGTGTTTCGATCTTGCCGACTCTCAACCGCATCAAAGTGGGCGGGCGAGGGGTGCGCCGCTAGGCGCGCGCTGTCAGGTTTCGCGCGAAGAGGGCGAAGAGGCGTTCCCAGTGGCGTTCGGCGGCGGGCTTGTCGTAGACGGGGCGGGCCGGGAAGGCGAATCCGTGTTCGGTTTTGGGGTAGACTTCGACTTCGGCGCGCGTGCCCTTTAGCGCTTGGCGCAGGGGTTCGATCTGGTCCATCGGCATCCAGTGGTCGTTTTCGGCGCAGGCGAAGTAGAGTTCGGCCTTCGCTTGTCTTGCAACGGTGTGCGGGCTGTCGGGCGCATCGGTGATCAGGCGCACGCCGTAGATCGAGGCCGCGGCGGCGATACGGTCCGGATGCCGGGCGGCCGCGTTGATCGCGTATTGGCCGCTCATGCAGTAGCCGAGCGCGCCCGCCTTGCCTTTGCTTGCGGCCTTGTCGGCATTCGCGAAAGCGAGCAGCGCGTCGGTGTCGTCCATGATCTTTGCGATCGTGAGCGTCCCCATCAGCTGCATCATGCGCGCGCGTTCGGGCGCCTGCGGGTCCATCGGGATTCGGCCGAGCTCCATCACGCCTTCGCGGTAATAGAGGTTCGGCAGCATCACGTAGTAACCGGTCGTGGCGAGGCGGCGCGCCATGTCGCGCAGTTCCTCGCGGATCGCGGGCGCGTCCATGTAGAAGAGGATGACCGGGTACGGTCCGCCGCGTTCCGGGTGCACGATGAACGTGCTCATCTTGCCGTCCTTGGTTTCGATGTCGAGTTGGCGTTCGTGCATGGTGGGTCTCTTCGGTTAAAGGATCAGCGCGAGGTAACCTGCCACGATCATGAATTGCGCGGCGATATAGGTGATCCAAACGGCTTCGTTGACGCGCGGGAATGGGTGCAAGAACTTGCGCACGGCGATGAGCGAGTCCGACAGGGCGAATGTGACGGCGCCCGCGCCCAGGATCCACGATGCTTCGCGGATCGACAGCGCGGCCGCCACCATCGCCATGATCACCGCGAAGTAGGCGAAGACGGGGATACGCAGGCGGCCGAGATTCGGTGCGATGCGGACAATCAGAAAGCCGGCCGCGGCGACCGCCACGATGATGACGATGAGCGAAGTTCCGCCGGGCACGCTCGCATAGGGCAGGAACGCGATCAGGTAGGCGACATGGGCCAAGAGGAAGCTGCCCAGGCCGGGGACGAAGAAACGCTTCTCGTCTTTCAGCGCCAGGAAGAAGTCGCCGGCCGCCGAAAGCGCGAGCGCCGCAGCCAAGACAACGAGACTTGAGGCCGGCGCATTCGGGGTACCCAGATAGGTCAGGGGTAGGATCGTTAGGATAAGGATGCCGGCCGTCTTCGCGGCGGTCCGCAGGAGCGATGCTTCACCGTTGACGAGGCTCAAATACGCGACGGATACGGCCAGCGATAGTGCCGCAACGGCGACGCGCAGCGCATCGAAACCGTCGGCGCGAAAGAGAAGGTCGTGGAGCATGCGGCACTGTCCTAAACCATCCGGGCGTTCCAAGCCAAAACATGTGATGGCGCACCTCTTGTATCCGGGCCACTGCCGTTGCCGTAATGGGGTTCTTGCGGGGATCAGAGTGCCATGAAGAGGATAACGGCCGTCGTCGCGCTTACCGTCGTGGTGGCGCTTGTTGCGAGCGATGCCGATGCGGCGAAGCGGCGAAAGAAGTATCGCTCGGCACCCGTTGCGGCGACGCACGTCGAAAAGACCGACAACGCAATGCTCTGCGACGGGGGAATGATGATCCCCGCCGACGACCAGATCAGAGGCTGCACCGCGCTCGTCGCCACGCGCCTCAGCAATGAGCGGCGCGCGACCGCGTACTACAACCGCGGCAACGCCTATGTGGGCAAGAGCGACTTCGCGCGCGCGATCGCCGACTATACGGATGCGATCAAGTACAAGAACGATTACGCGGCGGCCCTGTTCAATCGTGCGGTGGCGCAGCGCATCAGCGGCAACCCGCAGCTCGCGATCGCGGACTACACGACCGTGATCGCGCTGACGCCCGCCGACGCCGACGCGTTCGCGGGGCGCGGTGTCGCGTACGCGAAACTCGCGCAGTTCGACAAGGCGCTCGCCGACTTCAATCAGGCGCTGAAGCTCAAGCCGGATCACGTGACGGCGCTGACACAGCGCGGCCACTACGCGGTGCGCGCACAACAGTGGGCGGCGGCGCTCAGCGACTATGCGGCGGTGCTGGGCGTGCAGAAGACGAACGCGGAGGCTTATTACGGCCGCGGCGTCGTCAAGGTCTATTCGGGCGACGTGAAGGGCGGGCAGCTCGATTTGGCGCAGGCGGCGGTATTCGACAGCGGCATCGCCGCGCGGATGACGGCGCAAGGCATCCCGCCGCCGCAAATCTTCGAAGCCGCGCCGGAGATCAAACGCGCGCCGGAAAAGCCTGCAGCAACAACGGCGGCCACGGACGAGTCGAAGCCTGCGACGACGCCGTAGCGCGTTTGCCCGCTCCGTTACTTCTACTCCCCTCGCCCGCCCACTTCGGGCGGGAGAGGGGCTGGGGGTGAGGGTGGGCGCGCCACGCGCTGATGCGGTGGAAGAGTCAGATAGAAAGAAAGAGCACCACGAAGAACACGAAGGTCCGCGAAGAGGCACGAAGAGGCTTCAGCGCGTTTGGAGGCCAGTGCGAGCCGGAAGCTGACTGGCGCTTCGCGCCGAAGAAAAGCATGGCGCGAAGCGCCAACAGGAATTGTGGTCCCTCGCGCCACCATCGACATCACGCCGGCCGCTTCGTGCACCTTCGCGGACCTTCGTGTTCTTCGTGGTGCTCTTTCTTTCTGACTCGCCGCCGCATCAGCGCGTGGCACGCCCACCCTCACCCCCGGCCCCTCTCCCGCCCGAAGTGGGCGGGCGAGGGGTGAAGTGGTTAGTTCTGCGCGGGCGGAACTGGTGGCACCGGGGGAACCGGCGGAACCGGCGCCAGCGGCGCGACACCAGGCGGCAGCGGCGGCAAAGGCGGCATCGGCGGGTGGAGCTCATCCTTCTCGAGCACGCCGTTCTTGTCTCGGTCGAGTTCGGTGAAGTGTTTTTCGGCGCGCGCCAAGAATTCTTTGCGGCTGACCTTGCCGTCTTTGTTTTCGTCCGCGCCGTCCGAGCCCATTTTGGTGCGTACGATCACGACGCGCTTTTCGGTCTTGCCGTCGTTGAACACCTGAACGTCCACGTCGCTCCCGGGTGCGACGACATGCGGGCCATTCTGTTGACCTTCCCACTCTGGGCTCGGTGCCTGGCCGTCACCGGCGATACAGACGACCTTTTTTTGATTGCCGTTCTCGGTCGTCGTGCATTTCACGTCCTTGCCTTCGACGCGCACGTCTTCGGCCGCGGCGGCGACCGTCAATGCGGCGATGGCGGATGCCGCCAACAGTACTTGCGTTCTCACTTGTCCCTCCATTGATACGCGATAGCGGTGCGGACACTGCCCCGGCCTTGGCGGCGGAGTCTTGTCCGCGTTCGCGAAAAGTCGTGGCGAAAAGCGCCGCTCACGGCAAGCTGACAAACTTTGACACAGATTAACTCTGCTTCAGCTTGCGCGCTTTGCGGGCTCTTGTATCTGATCCGCCACATGGCGGACGCCTTGCCCCACGTCTTGATCGTCGACGACCATCGCGACATTCGCGATGCGCTGTCGCGCTATCTGACCGACAACGGTTTGAAGGTGACGATGGCGGAATCCGCGGCCTCGGCCCGGCGCGTGCTGGCGCAGCGCGAGGTTGATCTCATGGTCCTCGACATCATGATGCCTGGCGAGGACGGCCTCAGCCTTTGCCGCAGCGTGCGCGAGCATCGCGGGACGCCGGTGATCCTGCTCTCCGCGCGGGCGGAAGAGTTGGACCGCGTCGTCGGGCTCGAAGTCGGCGCGGACGATTACGTCACGAAGCCGTTCTCCCCACGCGAGTTGCTGGCGCGCATCCATGCGGTGCTGCGGCGCACGAACGAGATGCCGCCGGGGCAACGGCCGCGCAACGGGCAGCGGCTGCGGTTCGGCGCGTGGATTTTGCATGGACCGGAACGGCAAGTGGTCGGTTCGGACGGCGTGGTCGTGTCGCTCTCATCGACGGAGTACGCATTGCTGGCGACGTTTGTCGAGCATCCGAATGTGGTACTGACGCGCGATCAGCTGCTGGATCGCATCAAGGGACGCTTTGCGGACGAAGTGTTCGACCGTTCGATCGACACCCAGATCAGCCGCTTGCGCCGCAAGCTCGAAGACGACCCGCGCAATCCGAAGCTGATCAAGACCGTGTGGGGTGCGGGCTACATCTTCGCGAGCACGGTGGAGGCGTTATGAGCTGGTTCTCGCCGCGCACCGTCCGGGGCTGGTTCATGCTGATCGTGCTTGGCGCGCTGGCCGTGTCGCAGTTGGCGTCGTTTGCGCTGCTGGCGGGGCAGCAGACGATCTTGAGTTCTGCGTTGCACGAAGCGGAAGCCTTCCGCCGCACGGCGGGCATCCTCGCGCTCGCGAAGGGGGCCGGCCCGGAGACGCTGAAGTCGATCGAGGAAACCGCCAGCGGTCCTTCGTTCTTCGTGCAGTTCTCCGACACGCCCGCGGTCAGCGAAAAGGCGCGCAACGAAGAGCTGAGCATCGCCTTCGCCCACGGCACCGGCAATGCGCCGCAAGCGGTGCGCGTGGCGTGGGATGCGACCGTCGGCACGTTTCACTTCCGGCGCATCGAACGGCTGAGCGGCGGCCAGCGTACCGTCATCATCACGCGCGGCACGGGTGCCATGGCGCCGGTGCCGCGCGGCGAGGAACGGGAGATCACCGTCACCATCCCGCACATCGAACTTCGGGCGCCGGGTGCTGCTCCCGTGCCGCCGGTGCCGCCCGTGCCACCGGTCCCGCCGGCACTGCCCGGACAAGCGGACTTCGATTGGGTCGTCGCGCCGGCGGCCGAGGCGAGCGACAAGCCGCCGTCGCGACTCGACATCTCGGTCGAGGTGGCGCCGAAGCGATGGCTGAACGTCGCCGCGATCCCGCCTGCCGCGCCGTCGCTGATGTGGCCGTTGATCCTGACCGGCGCACTTGCAGCGGTGCTGGTCGCGATCGCCGCGGTTTGGGCTGCAGGCCGCGTAGCGCGTCCGATTGCGGGACTGACCACGGCGGCCGAACGTATGGGCCGCGGCGATGGGTTGGTGCTCGCGCCCGAAGAAGGGCCGCAGGACGTGAAGGCGGCGGCGAGTGCGTTCAACACGATGGCCGCGCGGCTTCGGCGGATGATCGAGGATCAGCGCGCGCTGCTCAGTGCCGTCGGGCACGACCTGCGCACGCCGATTGCGTCGCTGCGCATTCGCACGGAGTTGGTGAAGGATCCCGAACTGCAAACGAAGATGCGCGGTTCGATCGAGGAGATGGAGCGGCTGACGGAAGCAACGCTCGCCGCTGCGCGCGGCGGGGAGAGCGGCGAGCCGACGCGGCCGGTGGATTTGCCGTCACTGATCGAGGCCGTGTGCGACGACCTTGCGGATACGGGGAGTGTGGTCTCGTTCGCCACGCTGCCGGCCGCGCGGGTCGAGGGCCGTGCGAGCGAACTCAGGCGTGCGCTCCGGAATCTGATCGAGAACGCCGTGCGCTACGGCAACCGGGCCGCCGTGTCGATGACCGTGGAGGGCGGCATTGCCTCGATCGCCGTCGACGACGAGGGGCCGGGCATCCCGGACGACAAGCTCGCGCATGTGTTGAAGCCGTTCGTGCGGCTGGAAGAGTCGCGCAACGCCGACACCGGCGGGCACGGTCTGGGCTTGACCATCGCGCGCGCGATCATGGAGCGGCATGGGGGCGAGCTGGTGTTGAGCAACCGCGCCGAGGGCGGGTTGCGGGCGACGTTGCGGCTGCCGCTTGCGAAGTGACCGCTTTTGCGTGTTAGCGCGATGTCAACTCAGAAAGAGCACCACGAAGAACACGAAGGTCTCACCAAGAGCCACGAAGACGCTGCAGCTGCGTCGTGGCCTGCGGTCTAACCACGGCGTTCTTTTGGCGCGAAGCGCCTCTCTCTTTCGTCTTCCCGCCTCCCTTCGCTTCAAACCCCGCAATGGGCGCTTCGCGCCCGAAGGAAGGAAGTGGTTCTGTGGTTAGACCGCAGGACTTTCCGCAGCTGCTGAATCTTCGTGGCTCTTGGTGAAACCTTCGTGTTCTTCGTGGTGCTCTTTCTGACCCGATAAAGCGCACCGACGCGCGCGGGAGGGCACCTTGTCTATCGCGCGCCTTGCTGGCACGATCTCGCAAAACGACAAGGTGAGGACATGCCGGGGAAACTGATCAGCGGTGCGCGGACGTTGCCATTGGAGGCGCTGGCCGAGCGTGCGGAGCGTGCCGCGGCTGCGTTCGAGTCGATCGGCATCGGACGCGGCGACGGCGTGGCGCTGATGCTGCGCAACGACTTTGCGTTCTTCGAGGCTGCTGGCGCGGCAGGGCAGCTCGGCGCCTATTCGGTGCCGGTGAACTGGCACTTCACGGTTGAGGAGGCGGCCTACATCATTCGGGACTCGGGCGCCAAGGCGGTCGTCACGCATGCCGATTTGCTGCCGGTCGCGCTGAAGGCGACGCCGCAGGGCGTGCCGGTGTTTGCCGTCGATACGCCGCGGGAGATCGCGGCGGCCTATCAGATCGCGCCCGACGCTTGCCAGATGCGGCCAGGGTGCAAGGTTTGGGACGCGTGGATCGAGAGCTTTCCTCGGCGCACGCCGACGGCGATCGATCCGCCGGGGGCGATCATCTACACGTCAGGCACCACGGGGCGCCCGAAGGGTGTGAAGCGCAATCCGCCGACGCCGGCGCAAGCGCTCGCCAGCACGAAGCAGCTCGCGCGGGCCTTTGGGCTCGAAGGTGTGCTGGTGCACGGCAAGCCGGAGCGCATCGTCACCGTCGTCACGGGGCCGATGTATCACTCGGCGCCAAATGCTTATGGCTCGATCTGCGTGCGGGCCGGCTCAGAGGTGATCCTGCAGCCGCGGTTCGAGCCCGAGGAGTTGCTACAGCTGATCGAGACGCACCGCGTGACGCATCTGCACATGGTGCCGACGATGTTCGTGCGGTTGCTCAAGTTGCCTGAGGATGTGCGGAAGAAATACGACCTCTCGTCGCTGAAGTTCGTCGTGCACGCCGCCGCGCCCTGCCCCGTCGACGTCAAGCGCGCGATGATCGAATGGTGGGGGCCGGTGATCAACGAGTATTACGGCGCGACGGAAACCGGTGCGGTCGTGTTCTGCACGTCGGAGGAATGGCTCGCGCATCCGGGCACGGTCGGGCGGCCGCAGCCCGACGTGCGGCTCGTCATCACGGACGATGCGGGCAAGCCCGTACCCGTCGGCGAACCGGGCGACGTCTACGTGCGCATGACGACGGGCAGCGATTTCACCTATCACGGCGACGACGAGAAGCGGCGCAAGGCCGAGCGCGACGGGCTGATCTCGGTCGGCGATATCGGCTATGTCGACAAGGACGGGTTCCTGTTTCTGTGCGACCGGCGCAATCACATGGTGATCTCCGGCGGCGTGAACATCTATCCCGCGGAGATCGAGGCAGAGATTCTGAAAATTCCGGGCGTCGCCGATTGCGCGGTGTTCGGCATCCCCGACGCCGAGTTTGGCGAGTCACTTTGCGCCGTCGTGCAGCCGCAACCCGGCGCGCGCATCGGCGAGACCGACATCAAGTCTTACCTGCGCGACACGCTCGCGAAGTACAAGGTGCCGAAGGTGGTCGAGTTCCGTGCCGAACTCCCGCGCGAGGACAGCGGCAAGATTTTCAAGCGTAAGCTGCGCGACCCGTATTGGGAGCAGGCCGGACGGCGGATTTGAGCGGCGGGCCGAGACCACTCCTGAATCGTCATGGCCGGGGGTGACCCCGCCACCCCCAGACAAACACGGAAGCCCTTGTAGCAGCGCGCCGCGGGGGGCGGGTGGACCACGCCCCAGGCCGAATGTTTT
>CAZXAQ010000011.1:8022-31558 GCA_964638635.1 uncultured Flavobacteriaceae bacterium | reverse complement strand
GGCCGGGGTTGCCCCCGCCCCCCCCTCCCCACCGGCGGACGCGCGGGTCGCCCCCGCCGGGGGGGGCCGGGACAAGCCCGGCCATGACAGATTTTTGACTTGCCTACGCCTTCGCGCTCGGGCGTGCCTTTGCGCGTTCGTAGATCGCCGCGATCGTTGCGGCTTCAGGATTGATCATTTGGCCGACCTGCTTGCCGAAGTCCATGAAGGCGAAGAGGTGGATGTCGGCGTAGGTGAAGCGGTCGCCGCAGACCCAATGGCGGCCGGTCAGTTGCTTGTCGAGCCAGAGCAGCCGGTCTTGCGCCACGCGCTTCAGACCGTCGGCGGCTTCGGGCGCGGTCGGGATGCGGTTCTTGAACAGCGGCAGGCCTTCGGCGTAGCGGAAGCCGTTCGCCATCGGCTCGCAGATGTTGAGGTCGATGCGGCGCGTCCACATGCGCGTTTCGGCCTTCTCCTTCGGCGTCGTGCCGATGAGGGAGGGGCGCGGGTGCGTGTCTTCGAGGTATTCGCAGATCGCGGTGATCTCGGCCACGACTGTGCCGTCGTCGAGTTCGAGGCACGGCATTTGGCCGGCGGTGTTCTTCGCCGTGTAGGCGGCTTGACGGTTTTCGCCCTTCATCAGGTCGACTTCGACCTTCGCGATGTCGAGGCCCTTCTCGGCCATGAACATGCGCACGGCGCGCGGGTTGGGGCCGATTGAGTTGTAGAATTTCATGGTGTGTCTCCGTGTGGCGGTGGGTTGTCATACGCCTGCGCGCGTTTCACGCCAAGACGCCAACGGCGGAGAATTTCTCACACGACGGCGCGATGAGACGATGGGCGCCTTGGTATGAACGTTACGGCTACTGTTGGTTGCTTGGCGCGGCAGCGGCTCCCTCCGCCGCACCGCGCACGACGGTTAGAGTGGTGATATCCTTCGCCTTAAAGTTTGTGCTTTCGCGTTTGGCGACGGCGCCGTGCTCAGACCCGATGGACGCCGGCCAGGTTTCGCGGAATGGCGGGTAGATTCCAAACATTCCGAAGATGTCCGCCGGGCATGCACGCTCTGCCGGTTGTTCGGTCCAATCGCGCGCCACCGATAGGTCGATTTTGCATTGCTCGGAAATGGTGCCGTCAAACGACCAGGTTATGGAAAACACTCGTTTGCGGCTACACGAGGTGCTGCCGCGCGCGTGAATGTGATCGTCGGCCTCCATCGTCATGGCCGCAGTTCCATGCACGCGGCGTCCATCGAGCAATAGCGGGACTGTCGTCCGTGCTTCACCATACGATCGCCGGCTCACCGTGATTACTTGCATTTGACGGCTGTAGCGCGGGGCGAATGGAGATACTGCCGGTCCACCCACGTCGTAGGATTCGTGTTTCTCAAAAAGCTGATCGACCTGAATTGCCAACGGGCCGGTTCCACATGCGGTCGGCACAACAGGTGCTGCATCGGCGGCAAACGCGCGGTGCGCGAGAAGTGTTGTTATCAATAAGCCAAGCACTGCTCTGCTCATGCATGCCTCCCTGGCGGCTGGAACTCGCTTCTGGCGCCCGGCGCACCATCGGTTGTGGCGCGGCCGGTTTTGACCATGTGTTGGAGATGCGCGAGAACGGACATCGCGGCGGCGGGGTGGAGGCGTTTGTCGATCTCGGAGTAGATCACGGCGACCATGTCGGGGATGCGGGTGAGGCCGCGCTTCAGGCATTCCGCAATCTGCCGTTCGCGGGCGTGGCGGTGTTCGATCAGCGTGCGGACGAACGCTTGGGGGTTCGGGATCGGGTTGCCGTGGGTTGGGTAGTAGAGGCGGTCGTCGCGGTGCGTGAGCTTTTCGAGGCTTGCGAAGTACTGCGCCATGTCGCCGTCGGGCGGAGCGATCACCGTCGTTGACCAGCCCATCACGTGGTCGCCGGAGAAGAGCGCCTTCTCCTCACGCAGCGCAAAGCAGATGTGGTTCGATGTGTGGCCGGGGGTGAAGAGCGCGTCGAACGTCCAGCCGTCGCTTTTGATCGTGTCGCCGTCGCGCAGAACGATGTCGGGGCGGAAGGTCATGTCGCCGCCCTCCTCCACGTCGATGCCTTCGTGCTTCTTGCCCGCGCCGTGCGGACCATAGCCGTAGGTCTTGGCGCCGGTTGCGGCTTTCAGCGGCGCGGCGGCCGGCGAGTGGTCGTTGTGGGTGTGGGTGATCAGGATATGCGTGACGGTTTCGCCCTTCAGCGCCTTGAGCAACGCCTCGACATGCGCATCGATCAGCGGGCCCGGATCGATGACCGCGACCTTGCCGCGGCCGACGATGTAGGTGCCGGTGCCTTTGAAGGTGAAGGCGTTCGGGTTCTCCGCGCAGACGCGGCGGATCAGCGGTGAGAGCTCGACGGCGTTCCCGTAGGCCGCCTCGTAGGTGCGGTCCACGGGAAGTTTCGGTAGCGCGACGTGGAGGTCGGCGGCTTTCAATTATTTTGCCTCTTTCAACTTGGCGAGGAAGGCGCGGATGCGTTCAGCGTTCTTGCCGATGTCTGAGTCACCGACGCGCGACATCGAACGAATGTCGAGGCGGGAGCCGGTGCCTTCGGCGGCGATGCGGATAACGATGTCGTCCTTGAAGCCCCACCACGCGGTCGTGTCGGTGGCCTCGATCCGGCCCTCTGCTGCCTCAGCCGCGACGATCTCCCAGTTCATCGCACGGGCCGTCGCCTCGGCGCGCTTGAAGAGGTCGGCCGGCGCCACGTCGGGTACTATCAACGGCGCGATGTCGGGGTAGCCTTTTTGCTGCTCAGCCGGGTCGGTCTTGTAGTCGACGCCGTTCTTCGCGTTGGCCCGCAACGGTGCGATCGCCACGAATGGCGGCGGATTCGCCGTGTCGGTGGTGACGTCGTGGATTTTGGGCAGCTTGCCCGCCGTCATGAGCATGTTGACTGGGAAGTACGCGGCGCCGAGCGCGAGCACGATCCCCACGACGAAAGACATGAGTCCCTCGCCTGAGCGCGCGATCAGCGAGAAGACGATCCACAAGACGCCGAGCACGAGGGCGGCGCCCGCCGCGTAGACGCCGTAACGCATCAGCCCGAATGCTTGCGGCACGTCGAAACCGGCGTAGCGATAGGCCGGCGCCGCACTGACGACGAAAACCACCGCAACAAACCCGGCAAGCAGCGCAAGGCGCGCGAACAAACGATTCATCGAAACTCTCCTCTTCAACCCTGCCGTTGCCGGGGACACTCGAAACTTCCCCTGCAAGGCGATCTTTTCGTTTTCCAATTCGCGTAACCGGTTCGATTGTCAGCCGTTGCGCGTTGCGTGTATAGCAGGGCTCGGGGACGTTCGACCACGGGGGCGTGATCATGAAACGATTTGGATGGGGCGCGGCCGCCTCGGCAGCGGCATTTTGCGCATTCGTTGCGACGGTGCCGGCGCGCGCGGACGACGAGAAGACGCGGCCGGAAATTCCGACATGCAGCCGGCCGCTTGGCGCGATCACGATCGTTGACGGCGATCGGCGCGGATGGACGGTCTATGATCTGCAGTCGCCGCAGAAGCTGTTGAAACTCTACGTGCAAAAGTCGGGGTGCTTCACGCTGGTCGATCGCGGCGCGGGGTTCGACGCGGCACAGCGGGAGCGCGACCTGGAGACCCAAGGCACGCTGCAGAGGCGCTCCAATGTCGGCGGCGGCCAAGTGCGGGCGGCCGACTACATTCTCGTGGCCGAAGTGGTCGCAGCGGATCGCGACACCGGCGGTTCGGCCGTCGGCGGTATCATCGGCGGCATCGTCGGCGGACCGATCGGCGGCGCCATCGGCGGCGGGTTGCGCACGCGCGATCTGGAAGCGCAGGCGATCTTGTCGGTGACCGACGTGCGCACATCCGAAACGAAGGCCGTTGAAGAAGGCCGGGCGAAGAAGACCGACGTCTCGTTCGCGCTGGGCGCGGGCGGCGGCGGTTGGGGCGGATGGGGCGGCGTGGTCGGCGGCGGCTACGAAGACACGCCGATCGGCCAGGTCGTGTCGCTGGCGTTTCTTGAGGCCTATGTCCGGCTCGTCAACAATCTCGGCGCGCTACCGGCCGACGCGAAGGCTGCGGCACCCGAACGGGCATATCAGACGATGCGCGCGACGAAGATGCGTAAGTTTCCCGATCCGGGCGCGACGGTGGTTCGCAGCCTCGAACCGGGCATGCGCCTCTATCCGCTCGGCGACAAGGACGGCGCGTGGTGGAAGGTCGAGGACGAGAACGGCAATCAGGGCTGGGTGAAGAATACCGACCTTGAGCCGCTGCGCTAACACGGTCCTCAGAATCGAACGAAGGGCGCGCACGACGGCGCGCCCTTTTGCTTTATGCGATCACGCCGTCGGCAGCTTGTAGCTCTTGAACTGCTCGCGGAGCGTCACCTTTTGAATCTTGCCTGTCGCGGTCAGCGGGATTTCGTTCACGAAAGCCACATCGTCGGGCATCCACCATTTGGCGATCTTGCCTTCGAGGTATTTCAGGACCTCTTCCTTCGTCACTTTCGAGTCGGGCTTGCGGGTGACGATGAGGAGCGGGCGTTCATCCCATTTTGGGTGTGCGACGCCGATCACGGCGGCGATCGCGACGCCGGGGCAGCCGACGGCGATGTTCTCGACGTCGATCGAGGAGATCCACTCGCCGCCGGATTTGATCACGTCTTTTGCGCGGTCGGTGATCTGCATGAAGCCGAGCGGATCGAGCGTCGCGATGTCGCCGGTGTCGAACCAACTGTCCTTGTCCACGATCGAGTCCGTGCCGTGGCGCCCGCCTTCGCCCTTGAAGTAGCTGCGCGCGATCGCCGGACCGCGCACCATGAGATGGCCGAACGCCTTGCCGTCGTGAGGTAGGTCCTTGCCGTTGTCGTCGGTGATTTTCATTTCGACCGTGAACAGCGCGCGGCCCTGCTTCGACTTCACCTTCAACTGTTCGGGCCAGGGCATATCTTCCATGCCGGATTTGAACGAGCCGATCGTGCCGACGGGCGACATCTCGGTCATGCCCCAAGCGTGCATGACTTCAACTTCGTATTTCTTCTCGAAGGCTTCGATCATCGACGGCGGACAGGCCGAGCCGCCGATCATCACCTTGCGCAGATGCGGAAGCTTCAGGTTGTTGGCTTCCAAGTGCGTGAAAAGCATCTGCCAGACGGTCGGCACGGCGGCGGAGATCGTGACCTTCTCGTTGGTGAGAAGCTCGTAGATCGACGGACCGTCGAGTTTTGCGCCGGGCATCACCATCTTCGCGCCGACTGCGGGGCACGCGAACGTCGTCGCCCAGGCGTTGGCGTGGAACATCGGCACCACGGGCATCAGCGTGTCGGTCGATTTCGCGCCGACGCAATCGCCGCTGTTCACGGCGAGCGCATGCAGCACGTTCGAGCGGTGCGAATAGAGCACGCCCTTCGGATTGCCCGTTGTGCCCGAGGTGTAGCAGAGGCCCGCCGCCGTGTTCTCGTCGAACTTCACCCATTTGAAGTCGTCGTCGACGTCGCCCACCATGTCCTCGAACGCGATCGCGTTCTTGAGGCTGGTCTGCGGCATGTGGGCCTTGTCGGTCAGGATGACGAACGTTTCGACGCCGTCGATTTGTTTGGCGATCTTTTCCAAGAGCGGCACGAACGTCAGGTCGACGAAGATCATGCGGTCTTCGGCGTGGTTGACGATGTAGGTGATCTGCTCCGGGAACAAGCGCGGGTTGATCGTGTGGCAGATCGCGCCGATGCCCATGATGCCGTACCAGGCCTCCAGGTGTCGGCCGGAGTTCCAGGCGAGCGTGCCGATGCGGTCGCCGAGCTTGATGCCGCGGCGGGTTAAGGCCTTCGCCACCTTCCGGGAGCGCGCGTGGATCTGCGCGTAGTTCGTCCGCACGATCGGCCCTTCGACCGAGCGGGTGACGACCTCGCGCTCGCCATGGAAGCGCATGGCGTGGTCGAGGATTTGCGGGACGACGAGGGGCCAATCCTGCATGGAGCCGAGCATTCGAGTTTCCTCCGGAGGGTGGTGGTTTGCGCCGAGTTTAGGGGCGGCGGTGTCGGTGGACAATACGGGCTCCGCGGGCGATTGGATGCGCTTGACCTAGCCGGGTTGTTCATCCGATACAACAAACGGAATAATCGGACCTTGCCAATCCAATCGGTGACCGCGGCCAGCCAACTCATTGCCAAGACCGAGAGCGCACTTTGCGATGCCGCGCGGGCGTACCTTGATTTCTGGTGGTCGTGCGAAGGCCACTGGAGCAACTCAACTCAGGCCATGTTCGAGGAGCAGGAAGCCCGACAGTACCTATGCGCGGCTTTCCAGTTTCTTGTGGAGCGCCGCCTCGCAGGCCACCTTGAATGGCCCGCGGGCGCCTGGTTCGACGGTTTCTTCCCAGATCGAATTCAGGTCACCGGTCGTGACGCCTTGGAAATTTCCGGGGCTTTTCTTTGGGTCGATGGGCGAAATGACTGGTGGCTAGAACCTGGTTTTGCCTCGGTGGAATTCGACGCGGGCCAATACACACTGAAGATCGGCGACCTCTCGCAAGGATTGAGCAAGGTGCCGTACACCAATCGTCGTCGAGCGCAGACATGGATCGAGCCGACCGCCTGGATGTTTACGTTTCAGGGCACGTTCTAGGTGCCGCAGATCCAGGGCCATTGCTATGTATACACCAATGACGTATAGTTGCTTATGGTGACTCGACCCATCACGGTTGCGCAGACCGAGTTCTTTCTGCGTCAAGCTGCGCGCGTCTGGTCGCCTGAGGAACAAGAAGCCTTCATCGATTTCATCGCGTTGAATCCTGAGGTCGGCGATGTCGTGCCAGGATTGGGCGGGATCAGGAAAGTTCGATGGTCGCGCGAGGGGATGGGCAAACGCGGCGGCTCGCGGGTGATCTACTTCTTCTATGACGAAGATGCGCCGATCTACCTTTTGCAGATTTATGCTAAGGGCGCGAAGTCGGACTTGAACAACGATGACAAGAAGGTCTTGCGAGCCGCGGCAGCGACCTTGAAAACGGAAGTGACGAGGAACCGGAAATGAGAAAGAACGCGCGCGAACTTTTGGAGTCTCTGAATCAAGCGATCGCTCATGCTCGCGGTCAAACGACGAAGACTCGTGTAACGACGGTTCATGTCCCGGATCCTAAGGCTATTCGCGAGCGACTGAAGATGTCGCAAGCGGAGTTTGCCGAAGCGTACGGCATTCCGGTTGGGACGCTCAGGAACTGGGAACAAGGACTGCGCAGGCCGGATGCGCCCGCTGCAGCCTATCTGCGCGTCATCGCGAAACAACCGAGAATCGTGCGAGAGGCTTTGAACTGATGACCCTGACCAACGCCCAAACGCGCGATGTCGAGGCGCTGATCCATCCCTACACGAACCTGGCGCGGCATCGGGAGGTGGGGCCGTTGATCCTGGAGCGGGGGCGCGGGATCCGCGTGTTCGACAATCGGGGGCGCGACTACATCGACGCGATGGCCGGGCTTTGGTGCGTGAGCCTGGGTTACAGCGAAGAGCGGTTGATCGAAGCGGCCGCCAAGCAGATGCGCGAGCTGCCCTACTCCCACATCTTCGCGGGGCGCAGCCATGAGCCGGGGATCGAACTCGCCGAGAAGCTGAAAGAGGTGGCACCGTTTGCGGCGTCGAAGGTGTTCTTCGCGAATTCGGGGTCCGAGGCGAACGACACGCAGATCAAGCTTTCTTGGTATTATTGGAATGCGAAGGGGCAACCGGCGCGCAAGAAGATCATCAGCCGGACGAAGGGCTATCACGGCGTGACGTTGGTAAGTGCGAGCCTGACCGGCTTGCCGAACAATCATCGCGGGTTCGATTTGCCGTTCGCGGGGATATTGCATGCGGGTTGCCCGCACGCCTATCACAACGCGGAAGCCGGCGAGAGCGACGACGATTTTGCGGCGCGGCTCGCCGCCAATCTCGAGGCGCTGATCGAGCGCGAGGGGCCGGAGACGATCGCGGCGTTCATTGCCGAGCCTGTGATGGGTGCGGGCGGCGTAATCATTCCGCCGCCGACTTACTTCGACCGCATTCAACCGATCTTGGCGAAGTACGACATTCTGTTCATTGACGACGAGGTGATTACTGGGTTTGGGCGCACGGGCAATTACTGGGGCGCGCAGACTTACAACATGCGGCCGCATACGTTGTCGTGCGCGAAGGCGTTGTCGTCGGCGTATCTGCCGATCTCGGCGATGTTGATGCATGAGGAGATGTATCAAGCGATGCTGGATCAGAGCCGCGCGATCGGCACGTTCGGGCATGGGTTCACCTATAGCGCGCATCCGGTCGCGGCGGCGGTGGCCGTCGAGACGCTGAAGATTTACGAGGAGCGCAACATCGTGGCGCATGTGCGGCGCGTGGCGCCGACGTTCGCACGGCGGCTGAAGATGTTGCGCGACCATCCGATCGTCGGCGAAGCGGTGGGCGTCGGTTTGCTCGGCGGCGTCGAGTTGGTTGCGGACAAGGGTGCGCGCAAGAATTTTCCGGCGGACAAAGCGGTTGGTATGGCATGCGTGGGGTTTGCGCAGGAGGAAGGCATCTTCACTCGCGCAATGCTCTCTGACCGGCTCGCCTTCTGCCCGCCGCTCATCATCACCGAGGCCGAAATCGACGAGATGTTCGACCGTTTCACCCGCGCGCTCGACAAAACGGAAGAATGGGTGCGGCGCGAGAAGCTTCGTGGTTGAGTCTTCACGGCGGCGTGACTGGGGAACCGGCGCGCGAATAGGCTAACCTCCCACCAACATATTGGGGGACGCTATGTGGGTTCGCAGGCTTCTGTTGATCCCGATTTTTCTCGGGCTGATCGCGCTTGGCGCTTGGGTCTATTTCGTGCCGCGGGCGCCGCAGCCGGATGCGCGGCTGGCGTGTCACTACGGCGCTTATGACTTCGGTGACGCGCGGGTTGCCGCGGTGACGCCGACGAGCGGCGGACCGCAGGCGTTGCGCTTGACGTTCTTGAGCGGCGAGACATGGCAGCTCAAGCCCGATCTTGCAGTCACGCAGTCCGTGCCGTTCGCGTTTTTGCCTTCGGTTGGCTGGACGGACACGGCGGTTGAAGGGGTCGCGGTGCGTTTCTCGCCTTGCGATGAGGCTTCGGTAACGATCATCGGCGGCGCGTACGCCGGCACGGGACGGCGGCAGACATTCGACATCACCGACGCGACGTTTGAAAGCCACGGGCTGAAACTTGCCGGCCGGCTGGTGATGCCGCGGCTTGAGGGGGCGATTCCGGTTGCGGTGATGGTGCATGGGTCGGAGCGCGACAGCGCGATCCTCACCAACCGCATGCAGCATCTGCTGCCCGCGAGCGGGATCGGCGTGTTCGTGTACGACAAGCGCGGTACGGGTAAGTCGGAAGGGAGCTACTCGCAGGACTTCGATTTGCTTTCGGACGACGCGGCGGCAGCTTTGAAGAAAGCACGCGAACTTGCTGGCACGCTCGCCAGCGAAGTCGGGTTTCAGGGTGGCAGCCAGGCGGGGTGGATCGAACCGTTGGCCGCGCGCAAGGCGACCGCGGATTTCGTCGTCGTGGGCTACGGGCTTGCCGAAGGTCCGCTGGCAGAGGATCGCGAGGAGGTGTTCGACGATCTGCGCACCGCGGGTTACGGCGAGGACGTCGTCGCCAAGGCGCGTGAGATCACGGACGCGACGGGGCGCGTGATGGCCTCCGACTTCAAGGAGGGTTTTGACGGGCTCGACGCTGTGCGCGCGAAGTACGAGAAGGAACCTTGGTATTCGAAGATCAAGGGTGAGTTCACAGGCGACTTTTTGAGCACGCCGAATTGGTTGATCAAGCTGATCGGGCCACTCCTCGATGTCGGCACGTCGTGGGAGTATGATCCCGTGCCCGCATTACGCGCCTATGAGAAGCCGCATCTTTGGATTCTGGCGGGGCGCGACAGTTCGGCGCCGAGCGCGAACACGTTGCGCATTCTGCGCGAGGTGCAGGCGTCGCGGCCGAACCTCGACGTGGTCATGTTCCCGACGGCGGATCACGGGATCCTCGAGTTCGAAGAGAAGAATGGCGAGCGCGAGCACACGCGGTTCTCCGAGGGCTACTTCCGTCTTGTCGCCGACTGGATTCTGTTCAAGGACGCGAAGGTGCAGGTTCAAGGGCCGGTCGTTTACAGCGGCAAGGCGGCGCAAACGCCGCAGCCTTAGCGCTTCATCAGCGAGGGCACCATTTCGACGCCCGCGGGGTCCTGGTGCGTGAGGACTTCGGCATCGGGGAAGGCGGCCTTGATCGCGTCTTCGACTTCGTCGCTGATGCGGTGGGCTTCGAGCAGCGACATCGTGGGCGGCAGTTCGAGGTGGAGCTGGATGAACGAGCGATGGCCGGCGCGGCGCGTGCGCAGGTCGTGCAGGCTGACCACGGCGCTGTGGCGGCCCACGATCTCCTTGATGCGCGCGCGCTCGGCGTCGTCGAATTCGCGGTCCATCAGTTCGTCGAAGGAGCCGCGCAGGATGCTGAACGAGCCCCAGGCGATGACGAGCGCGATGCCGAGGCCGATCAGCGGGTCTGCGGCCTGCCAGCCCCAGAGACCCGAAAGCACGAGCGCCAGAACGACGCCGAGGTTGGTGGCAACGTCGGTCGCGTAGTGCAGGCGGTCTGCACTGATCGCGAGCGAGCGCGTGCGCGCGATGACGTAGCGCTGGAAGAGAACGAGTGCGATGGTGAGGACGAGCGAGGCGGCGATGACGGCGAGGCCCAGCGTGCTTTCGTGGACGGGCTCTGGCTTGATGAGCCGTTCCAGCGATTGAAACAGCAGGAACGCTGCCGAGCCGCCGATGAAGGCGGCCTGGCCGAGGCCGGCCAGTGCTTCCGCTTTGCCGTGGCCGAAGCGGTGCTCTTCGTCGGCCGGTGTGAGCGCATGGCGGACGGCGAGAAGGTTTAGGCCCGAGGCCACGAGATCGAGCGTCGAGTCGACGAGCGAGGCCAGCATCGCGACCGAATGCGTTGCGACCCAGGCGTAGAGTTTGATTGCGATCAGCAGTCCCGCGACGGCGACCGCGGCGTATGTCGCGAGGCGCTTCAGCCGTTCGGCTTCGGGGCCGGAGACGCGGACCGGCGCGATTGTGTCGGCGCTGGTCATGGGAACAAGCGCTCCGTGTGCCACGGCACATTTGCGCTCTCGCGGCGATAGACCAGGCGGTCATGCAGGCGGAACGGACGGTCGCGCCAGAACTCCATCTCGACCGGCGTCAGACGGAAGCCCGACCAGTGCGGCGGGCGGGGGACTTTCGTGAGGCCGTAACGCGCCGCGTATTTTGCGACTTCGGTTTCGAGTTCGAAGCGGCCCTTGAGCGCGCGCGATTGGCGCGAGGCCCAGGCGCCGATCTGGCTGTCTTTGGGACGCGTCGCGAAATAGGCGTCGGCTTCGGCGTCGCTTACGGTTGAGATTGCACCGCGGATGCGGATTTGGCGGCGGATCGATTTCCAGTGGAAGCAGAGTGCCGCTTTCTGCTGGCCGAGCAGCTCCCTGCCCTTCGCGCTTTCGAAGTTCGTGTAGAAGACGAAGCCCTGCTCGTCATGTCCCTTGAGGAGGACCATGCGGACGTTGGGGAGCCCCCCGGCGTCGACCGTTGCCAGCGCCATGGCATTGGCGTCGTTCGGCTCCTTGACGGCGGCCAGCGCGAACCACTCGGCGAAGAGCGAAAAAGGGCTCTCGGCCGCGGATATGTCGGGGGCAGCGTCGGTCTTCACATCCACGGGATTCGGGGCTCACGCTGTGGCTGGCAGGTCCAGTATATAGGCTGGTGTCGTGTGTCGCCCGCACGATTTGTCGCGCGAAATTGAGAGCCGGTCGCAATCAACCATGAATGGTAAATCGCATTTCACCGTGTTGCTGGCGCTCGGCCTGGTGTTGAGCGCCTGCGCGACGAATGTGGTTGCCGACAAGCAGGCGCGCTTCGACGTTGCGACGGCTGCGTACGATGCCGGCGACTTCCCGCGCGCCTATCAGATTTGGTCCGAACTTGCCGAGGAAGACGACCTGGCCGCGATGCGCAACGCGGCGCAGATGCTGCGTCAGGGCAAGGGCGTTCAGAAGGATCTCGAGAAGGCTTTCGAACTCTATATGGAAGCTGCGGAGAAGGGCTTCGTCACCGCAATGGCGAATGTCGCGGAGATGTATTTGAGCGGCGAAGGGACGGAGAAGAACACGAAGGAAGCCGTGATATGGTATACGCGCGCCGCGACGGCGGGCCTTTCGCTCGCGCAGGTGAGGCTTGCCGATATGTACGACCAAGGCATCGGCGTGGAGCGCGATCCGGCGCGGTCGCGTGCGCTGCTCGAGCGGGCGGCGCGCAACGGATATGGCCCTGCGCGAACGCGGCTTGAGGCGATGGGTGTTCCCGTCGCCGGCAGCGCGCCCGCGCCGACGCCTGCGACCGTAAACCCGGATGAGCCCTGGCCGCACAGCGGGCGCCTGCCGCCGCCTCGGGCCGAAGCGCGGTTGTCGCCGGGTGCGCCGATGCAGGTTGGCGTCGCTTCGGCGATGCCCGCGGGCGACCTGACACTGATGAACGCTGGCTTCCAGGCTTACGCCGCGAACAACAAAACGGAGGCGTTCAGGGCCTGGCGCGAAGTGGCGAACCGGGGCAATCCCGAGGCGCAGCTGCGGGTTGGCCTGCTCTACGAATTTGGCGAGGGCACCGGTCAGGACATGATCGAGGCCTACCGGTGGTTGAAACTTGCGGCTAATCAGGGACAACCACAGGCGGTAGAAGAGCTGCGGTACGTATCGGCCGCCATGGTACCGTCCGAGCGGGCAATCGCGGAATCCTTGGTCAAAGAATCGAACGCCAAGGCGAAGAACGCCCCCTAATCATTTATCTGCAATAGTAATTTGCCATTTGAACAACCGCGTGTAGTATCGCGAGTGACGCTTCCGCCAACCCCCTCGGCGTGTGAGTCCTGATGTACGACCCCTACTCGGTACTCGGCGTTCCGCGTTCAGCGGACGACGACCAGATCAAACAGGCGTTTCGTTCGCTCGCGAAGCGCTTCCATCCCGATACGCCGGAAGGCTCGGCCGACAAGGGCCGACGCTTCACGGACTTGTCGATCGCGTACGAGATTCTGGGCAACCAGGCGAAGCGGCGATCCTACGACCGGGGTGAGATTGACGCGCACGGAAACCCGCGCGCCGGCTACACGCCCCGGCCGGAAGAACCGGCGGAAGAAGAACTCGATCTCGGCGATGTGACGACGGCCGAGCGGCCCGAATCCAAGAATGGACATGCGAACGGCTACAATGGCGCGTTCGAGAAGGCCTTCGGCGTTGGCCCCGCGACGGAGAAGAAGAGCCGCGTCGAAGAGTTGTTCGGCGAGTTCTTCGGCGACCGGTCGACCGGCCGCAAGCGTCCGGCGCCCGGCAAGGGCCTCGACACGCATTACGACCTGCACATCACATTTGAAGAGGCTGCGCTCGGCGGGACACGGCGCGTGAAGCTGCCGGCGGGCAATCGCTTTGACGTGAAGATTCCGGTCGGCGTGAAGGAGGGTCAGACGATCCGCTTACGCGGGCTCGGTGAGCCTGGACTTCCGGGCGGGCCTGCGGGCGATGCGCTAATCACCATCGCGATCGAGCCGCACCCCTACTTCCGGCGCGACGGACGCGACATTCATCTGGCGCTGCCGATCACGCTGAACGAGGCGCTGCACGGCGCCAAGGTGAAGGTGCCGACGCTGCAAGGGCCGGTGACGATGGCCGTGCCGCCCGGCGCCAACGCCGGACAGTCGTTCCGTCTGAAGGGCAAGGGCATTCCCGGCGTCGGCTTGCAGGCATCGGGCGATCAGTTGGTCACGCTGCAGATCGTGTTGCCGGATCAGTCGGACCCGCACTTGAGCGACATCGTCAAGCGGTGGGAAACGGCGCATCCGTACCAGCCGCGGCGCAAGTTCGGCGACGCTTGACGCTGTACGCGAAGCCCATGCGCGCTAATGTGGGCGCATGAGCAAAGACAATACCGATCGGCTCGCCGCCGAATTGCTGCATCATCGCAACCGCACGCTTTCGCCCGGGGACTCCGTCGTGCCGGAGATCGTGCCGACGGCTGTGTTTCATCTGCCGGGCAATCCGTCGAACGCGCCTTACGTTTACGGGCGTTATCACAATCCGACATGGGAGGCGCTGGAGACGGCGCTCGGGTTGCTGGAGGGGGCGGAGTGCGTGTTGCTGCCCTCCGGCATGGCGGCCGTTGCGGCAGTCTTGATGACGACGGCGCGCGCGGGCGATCGCATCCTGGTGCCGTCGGATGGATACTTCGCGACGCGGGCGCTCAGCGATCAGTTTCTGAAGCCGCTCGGCGTTCATGTTGAAACGCGACCGACGGCGAAGGTGCTCGACGGAGGGTTCGAGGGATTTCGGTTGGTGCATGTCGAGACGCCGTCGAATCCGGGGCTCGATCTTTGCGATATCCGTGCGGTTGCCGAACGTGCGAAGGCGGCGGGTGCGTTGCTCTCCGTCGACAACACCACGATGACGGCGCTGGGGCAGCAGCCGTTCGCGCTCGGCGCCGACATCGTGCTCTGCTCAGACACCAAGGCGATCAATGGGCATTCGGATGCGTTGTTGGGACACGTTGCGACGCGCGACCCGGCGTTGCTGCAACGGCTGCGGGATTGGCGGAAGTTTTCCGGCACGATCCCGGGGCCGTTCGAAGCATGGCTGGTCTATCGCGGGCTTGAGACGCTGGAGGTGCGGTTCGAGCGCATGTGCGCGACAGCGGCGGTGATCGCCGAGCGGTTGGCTGCGCACAAGGCGGTTAAGGCGATCCGCTTTCCGGGGCTCAAGAGCGACCCGGCCTACGCGATCGCGCAAAAGCAGATGCGGCGGGCGGGGTTCATGATCTCGCTCACGCTCAGCGACGGCGAGACGGCGGAGCGGTTCATCAATGGCTGCCGACTGCTTCAGGCTGCGACCAGTTTTGGCGGTGTCCGGTCCAGCGCCGAACGGCGGGCTCGATGGGGGGATGCCGTTCCAGACGGCTTCGTGCGTCTCGCGATTGGGTTGGAGCCGGTCGAAGTTTTATGGGAAGCGATGGCGGAATCGCTCGAAAAGTCCCGATAGTTCAATACATTGCGCGAAACTAGACCGACTGGTCCAATTTTCTTGCGCTCGACCTTTGATCGGCGTAGAAAATTAGACTGATCAGTCAAGTTTTGTGTCATGCGCAAATATGCTCTGCCCGCCATTGGCGTCATCGCCGGTCTTGGAGCGCTTTATGCGCTCGTCATGTGGGTCTTCCTCTGGCGGTTCGAGGTTTCGACCGACAACGCGCTGGTGCAGGCCGACATCGCGGCGATCGCGCCGAAGATTTCCGGCTACGTGTCGGTGATCAACGTCACCGACAATCAGCGTGTGAAGGCCGGCGACGTGCTGCTCCAGCTCGACGCGTCGGACCTTAAGCCCAAAGTCGATCAAGCCTCTGCCCTTGTTGAGGCGCGTAAGGCGGCGGTGACGAACGCCGAGGCGAAGCTGCAGCTGCAGCGGTCGGTGATCGCTCAAGCGCAAGCTCAGACGCAAAGCGCGAGCGCCGAGGCGACGCGCATGCGCAGGGACGTGGCGCGCTACGGTACGCTGTCCAAGAAGGGCTGGGTCAGCAGCCAGCGCATGGACGTTGCGCGGGCCGATACGGCGAAGGCCGATGCGGCCGTCGCGAATGCGCATGCCGGGTTGGAGGCGCAGCGCGCGCAGATGCCGGTGCTCGAGAGCGCCCTTGTCCAATCGAAGGCCGAGTTGAAACAGGCGGAGGCGCAACTCGCCTCGGCCGAGGCCGATCTCGCGAACGCCACGCTGAAGGCGCCGTTCGACGGCGTGGTCGGCAACCGGACGGTTCAGGGCGGGCAGTTCGTGCGCGCCGGCGTGCAGGTGATGGCAGTCGTGCCGCTGCCTGCCGTTTACGTCGTCGCGAACTTCAAGGAGACGCAGATCGAGGACATGGTGCCGGGGCAGCCGGCGCGCATCGCCGTCGACGCCCTGCCCGGCCTTGCGCTGAACGGGCACATCGAGAGCTTCGCGCCGGCGAGCGGGTCGTTGTTCAGCCTGCTGCCGCCGGAGAACGCGACCGGCAACTTCACAAAGGTCGTGCAGCGCATTCCGGTGCGCATCCGCGTCGAGGGTGAGGCGAACGAGATCGCGCAACTCAAGGCGGGTTTGTCCGTCACTGTCACGGTCGACGTTCGCGACAAGCCGAAAGGCACGAGCCAAACGGTGTCGAAGTGAGCGGAGCGGCTCAAGCCGTTGCAGGCCCCCAAGCCGATCTGCCGCCGATCACCGCGCGCGCGATGATCGGTTTCTTCGCCATGGCGTTCGGGATGTTCATGGCGATCCTGGACATTCAGATCGTGTCGGCGTCGCTCTCGCAGATTCAGGCGGGGCTTTCGGCGTCGGCGGAAGAGATCAGTTGGGTGCAGACGTCCTACCTGATCGCCGAGGTCGTGATGATCCCGTTGTCGGGGTATCTTTCGCGGCTGCTCTCGACGCGCATTCTGTTCGTGGCGTCGGCGGCGGGCTTCACGGTGATGAGCTTGCTTTGCGCGTTGTCGACCTCGATCGAAGAGATGATCATCTTCCGTGCGCTGCAGGGCTTTATCGGCGGCGCGATGATCCCGACGGTGGTCGCCGGATCCTACATCATGTTCGGCCAGGGGCGCGCGGCCAGCGTCAGCGTGTTCGTAGGCCTGATCGCGACGCTGGCGCCGACGGTCGGACCGACGCTTGGCGGGATTCTGACGTCGGCGTTTTCTTGGCACTGGCTCTTCCTGATCAACCTGCCGATCGGGATCATCATCAGCGTCATCGTTTGGGCGGTCGTCGACGTCGACAAGCCGAACTGGTCGCTGCTCGACGATATCGATATTGCCGGCTTCGGTTTGATGGCAGCCTTTCTGGGTTCGGTCGAATATGTGCTTGAGGAAGGCTCGCGGAAGGATTGGTTCGAGGACGGCTCGATCCGCACGTTTGCGGTCGTTGCGGTCGTTGCCGGGATCGCGTTCTTTGCGCGGGTTTTGAGCGCGCGCAATCCGATCGTGAATTTGCGCGTGTTCAAGGATCGCAACTTCAGCCTGGGCGCGGGGTTCGGGTTGATCCTGGGGATCGGGCTTTATGGCATCGTCTATCTGTTGCCGGTGTTTCTTGCGCGCGTGCGCGGGTATTCGAGCTTGCAGATCGGCGAGCTCGTGTTCGTCACGGGGTTGTTTCAATTCGCGGCCTCGCCGTTCGCCGGGCTGTTGGCGCGGCGGGGTTATTCGCGTCAGGTGCTGACCGCCGGCATCTTGATGATGGCGGCCTCGTGCTTTCAGTTCTCCCATCTCACGTACGAGTGGGGGTTCTGGGAGATGCTGGTGCCGCAGATGCTGCGCGGTGCCGGGCTGATGTTCTGCATGATCCCTGCAAACATGATCGCGCTCGGGCGGCTTGAGCCGGAGACGTTGAAGGATGCGTCGGGCATCTACAATTTGTTGCGCAATCTGGGCGGTGCGCTGGGGCTTGCGGTGTTAAACACGCAGCTGATCGAACGGTCGTCGCAGCACTACCAGCAACTGGCGGAGCGCGTGAGTGCGGGGCGCGGGGTTGCCGAAGGCTGGATTGCGGGGTTGGGCGAGCGTTACAGCGCGATCCTGCCCGGCGACGGACAGCTTGCAGCGCTGAAGACGATCACCGGCCTGGTGCATCGCGAGGCGCTGGTGCTGGCCTTTAGCGACTGCTTCTTCATCATCATGTGCATCTATCTTGTGTCGCTTCTAGCCACGCCGTTGGTGCGGCTGCCTCAAAACGTCGAGGTCCCGGAGGAACCATGAGCACGACGATGCGGGCGGACAAGGCGCGCGTGCGCGAGCGGATTTTGCAGGCCGCGGCGGAAGTGTTCCAAGATCAAGGCTACGAAGTTTCGATGGAGGCGCTCGCGAGTGCGGCCGACGTGTCGAAGCAGACGCTCTACAATCAGTTCGGTTCGAAGGAAGATTTGTTCAAGGCGATCGTCGGAGCGCGGGGTGAGACGTTGCGCGCCCCGCTTGCCCACGCCGGACCTGAGCGGGCACCACGCGACGTTCTGATGGATCTCGTGCGGCAGTACTATGCGCTTGCGATCACGCCTGCATCGGCGGGATTCATGCGCATGCTGATCGCGGGCAGCGCGCGTTTTCCCGAAATCGGCGTCGACTTCTACGAGGTGGGCCCGTCGGCGACGCTGAAGGCGCTCAGCGAATGGATCGCGCGCGAGGATCGGCTCGGACGCCTGGACGCCGCCGATCCGAAGCTTGCGGCGGAGCATTTTCTCTCCCTCATTCTGGGGCACATGCAGCTCAAAGGTCTGCTTGGGCTCGACGCGCAGCCTTCGGAGGCGGAGTTGGAGCGGCGCGCGCGGTTCTGCGTCGACACGTTCATGCGGGCGTTCTCGCCTCGGCCGTGAATCACGCGTGAATCACCCCGGCACTTGAAAAGCGCTTATTTTCCGCGCGATGCGCCGGTTAAGAAATTCTTACAGCACGGAACGTTTGGACTTCTCAGTCCAAAAGTGATTCGGCACCATGAATCCAAGGCGAATCGTGTTGATTCGCTCGGGCGGGGGCCAACAATTGGGTGTGATTGGTGCGATGAGTCGATCAGCAGCAGCCGTTTCTATCAACCAGGTTCATACGTCGCAGGCGGCGATCCTTTCGATCCGCGCGCGCATTCTGGACGCGGCGTCGGACATGTTCCGCAGCCAAGGTTACGACGTTTCGATGGACGCGATCGCCTCGACCGCGAACGTGTCGAAGCAGACGCTCTATAACCAATTCGGCAGCAAGGAAGACCTGTTCAAGGCGATGGTCGCGGACCGCGCGGCCGCGATGCGGGCGCCGTTGCAAGTCCACGCGTTGGAACGTCATCCGCGCGACATGCTGGCCGACGTGGCGCGGCAGTACTACGCGCATGCGTGCACGGCGTACGAGCTCAGCTACTACCGCATGATCATCGGGGCGAGCTTGCAGTTTCCCGAGATCGGCGAGGCCTACTACGAAGCAGGCCCGAAGCCGATCTTGGATGCGCTCACGCAGTGGATCGGCCGCGAGGAGCGCGTTGGCCGGCTCGACACCGGCGGCGATCCCGCGTTCGCGGCGGAGCATTTCTTAGGGTTGATCACGGCGCGGATCGAGACGCGCGGGCTCTTGGGCCAAGACGTCGCCATGACGCCGAGCGAGATCGAGCGGCGCGCACGCTTCTGCGCCGAGATTTTCATGCGAGCCTTCGGGCCCGAGGGGTTGAACCGGTAAGGGCAGGACGCCCGATTGCCATAGCTGTCTCCAACGGCGTTGCCCTGCGCCGACAGCTTCAAACGTCCTGCCTGGGCCGCAGCGGTTGTTGGGTGACAACCGCTGCGGCCCTTTCTAATTTGCGGGCATGCAAACCTTCGGCCGCCATCTCCGCTCTCACTGGCACCTCGACGACGAGGGCACGTTTCTCAACCACGGGTCGTTCGGGGCTTGCCCGAAGGACGTGTTGACCGAGCAATCGCGTTGGCGGCTTTTGATGGAACGGCAGCCGGATTTATTCTTCCGGCACACAGTTTCGCCGCGCGTGATGAACAATGAGCTGCGCGTTGCGGCGGAGCGGCTTGGGCGGTTTGTCGGCACGAGCGGCGAGCGGATTGCGTTCGTCACCAATGCGACGGAAGCCGTCAACACCGTGTTGCGGTCGCTGCGGCTGAATGCGGGCGACGAGATTCTGGTGCTCGACTGCGTCTACAATGCGGTGCGGCTCGCGGCCGAGGACGTGTGCAAGGCCGCTGGGGCGAACGTCGTGAAGGTTTCGCTGCCGATTCCGCTCACGGCGAACAACGTCGTCGAACGGATCGCCGATGCGGCAGGGCCGAAGACGCGGCTCGCGATCATCGATCACATCGCTTCGCCGACAGCGGTCGTGTTCCCCGTGGCCGAGATCACGCGGGCGCTGAAAGCCAAGGGCGTGCGGGTGCTGATCGACGGCGCGCATGCGCTGGGGCAGCTCGCGCTCGATCTGCCGGCGATCGGGGCGGATTGGTACACGGCGAATGCGCACAAGTGGCTGTTTGCGCCGAAGGGGGCCGCGTTTCTTTATGCGACCGAGGAGGTTGCTGGCGAGACGGTGCCGCTTTCCGTCAGCCATTGGCACGAGCTGAAGTTTCCGCGTGCGTTCGATTATGTGGGCACGCGCGACGTGAGCGCGTTCCTCAGCGTGCCGGCGGCGATCGATTTCATCGAGCGGTTCGGCGCGGCGAACGTGCGCGACTACCTCGCACAATTGTCGCGCGAGAGCATTGCGCTGGTGGCGCGTCTCGGGGCGGAACCGATCGCGCCGGACGCGATGTTTGCGGCGATGCGCACCTACATCCTGCCGCAGAGCCGCGCCGCCGTGCCCGAAGATGCTTTGCAGCTCATGCAGGAGCTTTGGGAGAAGCACCGCGTTCAGGTGGCTTCGTCCGTGTTTCAAGGGAAGCTGTTGCTCCGGTTGTCGGCGCAGATCTATGTCGAGCGTGCCGACTTCGAGCGTGGCGTCACCGCGCTCGACCGGCTCGGTTGGCCGGGCCGTTAGAGGGCCGCTGCCAGGAACAGGATCGACGCGATCGTGCCGAGGGCGCTGCGGGCGGCGTGGAGGTGGCCCCAGCGCACGAGCAGCGGATGGATGTTCGGATCGGCGCTCGCGGGGTCGATCGCGTTCAGTTTGTGATTGGTCGGCATGATCATGTAGAGCGTGTAGGGCCAGTTCGCGAGAATGATCGCGCCACCGAGCAGCCACTTCCAATCCCAGTCGAAGAAGAACGCCACGATCGCGCACACGCCGCTGACGATGGCGAGCGAGGCCTGCATCATGAAGCCCGCGTGGTAGGCGGGCTTCCACTGCGTGAGCAGCGGGCCGGGGTCGAGCTTCATCCGTGCGGGATGTTCGGCGACGTTGATGTAGATCGCGGCGCCGGCGAAGGCGGCGGCGGTCATTAGGGCGAGCAGGCCGAAGATCATGGCTTTGTCTTTCCGTTGTTGGGTCACTGTGCGCCCATATCCCTGACAACTCAACCGCTGGTATTCGTGGGTGGTTCCAAGCTTTGACAGCGGTTGTTGCGAGGCGCAGGGTTAGGTTTCGCGCGCCGGAGACGGCGTGCGTCACCCCATTTTCAGGAGAGACCGACATGGCCGTCGCACGCGTCACCGAAATTATTGCGTCCTCGAAGAAGAGCTTTGACGATGCGCTGAACATGGGCGTTTCGCGCGCCGCGAAGACGCTGAAGAACGTCGAAGGCGCTTGGGTGAAGGATCAGAAGGTGTTGATCAAGAACGGCAAGATCGCGGAGTATCGCGTGGTGTTGAAGGTGACGTTCGTGTTGGCGGACTGACGTACAACAACATTGTCATCCCGGACGCTAGCGGAACCCGCTGCTTGCAGCGTGGCGGAGCTTGCGAGCCGGGACCCAGGGGTGCAAGGCTCAGCGTGGCTCTCCTGGGTCCCGGGTCTCGCGTTGCTCGCCCGGGATGACAGAGTTTGTTGTGCTTTGGAGAAGGGTGATGGCATACCAAAACGACGGTGGTCGCCGTAGGTCGCAGAAGAACGTGCTGGGCGGCGAGCTTGCGGCTTGCAGCAACGATCCTGTCACCGGATTTTTTCGCGATGGGTGCTGCAACACGTCACCGCAGGATGTCGGCTCGCACACGGTTTGCGCCGTGATGACGGCCGAGTTTCTGGCGTTCTCGAAGTCGCGCGGGAACGACCTTTCGACGCCGATGCCGGAGTACGGGTTTCCCGGGTTAAAGCCCGGCGACCGCTGGTGTCTGTGCGCGCCGCGTTGGCAGGAGGCGTTTCTGGCAGGCCATGCGCCGAAGGTTGTGCTCGCCGCCACGCAGGAAGGCGCGCTCGAATACGCGGAGCTTGCCGACCTCAAACGCTTCGCGATCGACCTTAACTAACCGGCCCTGCCGGTTTGACCGGGCGGGGGAATTTGACTAGCGTCCGGCGCTTATCAAACGGGCCCAGTCTTTGAGGGCGATCCGGCGGTAGAAGATGAGCCAAATCAAAGGGTTAATGCAGGGCAAGCGCGGCCTCGTCATGGGGGTCGCGAACGACCGGTCGATTGCGTGGGGCATCGCGAAGGCGGTGCACGACCAAGGGGCGGAGCTGGCGTTCACGTATCAAGGGGACGCGTTGCGCAAACGCGTGGAACCGCTCGCGTCCGGAATAGGCTCGAAGATCGTGCTGCCGTGCGACGTGACCGACGAAGCTTCGATGGACGCGGTGTTCGAGACGCTCAAGAAGGACTGGGGCTCGCTCGACTTCGTCGTGCATGCGATCGGATTTTCGAACAAGGACGAGTTGCGCGGGCGTTACGTGGACACGACGCTCGACAACTTCCTGCTGACGATGCACATCTCGTGCTTCTCGTTCACGGCGATCGCGCAGCGGGCGGAGAAGATGATGCCGAACGGTGGGTCGCTGCTGACGCTCACCTATCTGGGCTCCGAGAAGGTGATGCCGCATTACAATGTCATGGGGGTCGCGAAGGCGGCGCTTGAGGCGAGCGTGCGGTATCTGGCCGAGGATCTCGGCAAGAAGGGTATTCGCGTCAACGCGATTTCGGCCGGGCCGATCAAGACGCTGGCTGCCTCCGGCATCGGCGACTTCCGGTTCATCTTGAAGTGGAACGAGTTGAACGCGCCGCTGCGCCGCAATGTGACGATCGAGGAGGTCGGCAATTCGGGGCTCTATTTCCTCTCCGATCTCGGGCGTGCGGTCACAGGTGAAGTGCATCACGTGGATGCGGGTTATCACATGGTGGGCCTCGCCGCGGTCGAGAAGGTGCACGAGAGCGCGCAACTGCTGACGACGCTGTCCCCGGACGAATGACGCCGCACACGATCTATTTCGTGCGGCACGGCGAGACGGCGTGGAATACCGAACGGCGATTACAAGGGCGGATGGACAGTCCGCTGACGGATGCGGGCCGTGCGCACGCGGCCGGTAACGCTGAGACGCTTCGCGACGCCGTGCCGAACGTTGCCACCCTGCCCTTCATTTCGAGCCCACTTCGCCGTGCGCGGCATTCCATGGAGATCATTCGCGAGCGGCTTGGCTTGCCAATCGAGAACTATGCCATCGACGATCGGCTGGCCGAGCTCAGCTTCGGCGACTGGGAGGGGATGACGGCGCGCGAGATTCGCGCGAAGGCACCGGCGCAATGGGCGACCTACGAGGCTTCGCGTTGGACCGTCGTGCCGCCAGGCGGCGAGAGCTATCAACAGCTGGTCGATCGACTACGGTCATGGCTCGGCGACCTTCGCGGGGATGCGGTGGTTGTTGCGCATGGCGGTGTCGGGCGGGCTTTGCGCGGCTTGAACCTTGGGATTCCGCTGTCCGAAATCCCGACATTTCACACACCCGCGAATGACCGGGTTTACCGTCTCTCCAGGGGTACGGAAGCCGAGCTTTAGAGCTGCGACGCGAACGCCCCACCTGTTCGTCATGGCCGGGCTTGACCCGGCCACCCAGTGCGCGCACGTCTGTGCGCGCGGGAGACTCATACCCAATGTCCTCTGGGTG
>CAZXAQ010000011.1:1371-8012 GCA_964638635.1 uncultured Flavobacteriaceae bacterium | reverse complement strand
TGTCGCACACCACTTACGGCCATTTGTTTCGTGTCACGACCTGGGGCGAGAGCCATGGGCCGGCGTTGGGCTGCGTCGTCGATGGGAC
Organism: uncultured Flavobacteriaceae bacterium; assembly: GCA_964638635.1. Lineage (GTDB taxonomy): Bacteria > Pseudomonadota > Alphaproteobacteria > Micropepsales > Micropepsaceae > SZUA-430. The sequence goes on along the minus strand of CAZXAQ010000011.1, from coordinate 7,924 downwards.
GCCGCCGGGGATTGCGCTGACCGAAGCCGACATTCAGCCGTGGATGGACAAGCGCCGGCCGGGGACGTCGAAGTTCGTGACGCAGCGGCAGGAGACGGATGCCGTCAAGATTCTCTCCGGCGTGTTCTCGGACGATACGACCGGCGGCCAGGTGACGACGGGAACGCCGATCGCGCTGCACATCGACAATATCGATGCGAAGTCGAAGGACTATGAGGGCATCAAGGACAAGTTCCGGCCCGGGCACGCCGACTACGCCTATTTCATCAAGTACGGCGTGCGCGACTATCGCGGCGGCGGGCGGCAGAGCGCGCGCGAGACCGCGGCGCGGGTCGCCGCGGGCGCGATCGCGCGCAAGGTGCTCGATCATATCGTGCCGGGCGGCGTGCGCATTCGCGGGGCGCTGATCCAAGTTGGGCCGCACAAGATCGACCGTGGGAGCTGGGACTGGGCGGAAGTCGAGCGCAATGCGTTTTGGTCGCCGGATGCGAAGGCGGCGGCGTTGTGGGAGAGCTATCTCGACGAGCGGCGCAAGGCGGGCTCGTCCTGCGGCGCGGTGATCGAGGTCGTGGCGCAGAACGTGCCCGCGGGTTTGGGTGCGCCGGTTTACGGCAAGCTCGACGCCGATCTCGCGGCGGCGATGATGTCGATCAACGCGGTCAAAGGCGTCGAGCTCGGCGACGGGTTCGCGGCGGCTGCGTTGTCGGGCGAGGAGAATGCGGACGAGATGCGGATGGCGGGCGGCAAGCCCGCGTTCCTCTCGAACCACGCCGGCGGTGTGCTGGGCGGCATCTCCACGGGGCAAGACGTGGTCGTGCGGTTCGCCGTGAAGCCGACGTCGTCGATCCTCTCAGCCCGCAAGACGATCACCCGCGACGGCCAGGAAACCGATATCCAGACCAAGGGCCGGCATGACCCGTGCGTTGGGATTCGCGCGGTACCGGTTGGTGAGGCTATGATGGCGGCGGTGCTGGCGGATCACCTTTTGCGGCATCGCGGGCAAGTGGGATAACGCGACATGAGTCTCGACGATCTTTTCGGCAAACCGAAGCGCAAGCGTAAGCGGCCGGCGAAGAAGCGGTCGGCCTTGGAGACGGCGCTGGGCATTCCGGCACCGCGCAAGCGGCGCAAGCCGCAGAGTGCGGCGAAGAAGGTGGAGAATGCGGTTGAGCGCGCGGTCGGCAATGTCGTGGAAGACATGGTGACGGCGGCGATCAAGAAGATCACCGGGTAGTCGTTTGCACGGCGCCGTCTGGGAGCGCGGGCGTCCCGCCCGCTCTTTGCGGACTCACAAAGCGGCGTGTGTTGGAAATGTCGTGAAGAGCGGGCGGGACGCCCGCGCTCCCAGACTCACGCCGTTAGAGCTTGGCGCTCTACGATGGACTCCTGGCTGCAGCTCGCGGGGAGTTTGAGTGTTGCCGTTGTCCCCTGCCCCGGTTGGCTTTCGATCGTGAATTTTGCGCCCAGGGCTTCGGCGAAGCGTTTGCAGAGGGGGAGGCCCAGGCCTGTGCCTTCCGTGCGCGCGGTCATCGTGTTTGTGACTTGGCCGAACGGTGTCAGCGCCACTTCAAGTTCGGCGGCCGTCATGCCGACGCCGCTGTCGGCGACCGTGAGCGCGACGGCGCCGTCGGCCTCGGTCGCGGCCGTGACGGTGACGCGGCCGCCTTCGTTCGTGAACTTGATCGCATTCGTGACCAGGTTGATCAGCACTTGCTGCACCAGGCGTTGGTCGGTTTTCACGAGCGGCAGTGCGGTCAAGGCGCGCCACTCGAGCGTCAGGTTTTTGCGGTCTGCGCGTTCGCGCACCAGGCGCAGCGCCGAGTCGGCGGCTTCGTCGATCGCGAAGACGTGCTCGTTGACGCTGAGCGCGCCCGCCTCGACCTTCGAGAGGTCGAGCACGTCGTTGATCAACTTCAGCAGATGCACGCCGCTGTCGTTGATGTCTTTTGCGTAGGACGCGTAGCGGTCGCTGACCGGGCCAAAGACGCCGCTGCCGATCGTCTCCGAGAAGCCGATGATTGCGTTCAAGGGCGTGCGCAGTTCGTGGCTCATGTGGGCCAGGAACTCCGACTTGGCGCGGTTCGCACCTTCGGCGTCGAGCTTCGCGCGCGTGAGCTCCTGCTGCTTGTCGATCAGGGCTTGGCGCAACTTCACCTCGCTCTGGACAAACGCTTGAACTTGGCCGGCGGCGGTGCGCTGACCCAGGGCGTAAACCAAGAGAAGGGCCGCGGTCAGCACGCTTTCGAACACGCCGCTTGCAGCGAGTGCGAGCGCGAGCGGGGCGACCGTGCATAAGGCGTAGTACATCGCCGCGCGCGGGATCGGCATCAGCGCCGCGCCGCCGCCCATCGCGTTGCCGAGGATGAGAACGCAGAGCAGCGTCGCTTGCGCGGACGAGGCATATTCGTAGAACAGCACCGCGCCGACGCCCCAAACGAGCGCGCGCGCCACGCTGAGCATGACGATCAGGCCGATGACGCGCGCCGCTTCGGCGTCGTTCAAGACACGCCGACCGAGGCCGTGGAGCAGACGGGGCACAACCGCGCTCGCCGCACAGACAAGCGTTGCCCACGTTAACAGGACCGCCGGCGGAACCGTGCTCCAGAAAGCCGCGACGACGGCCGCCATTATGATCGTGCTCGAGATCGCGAGCAGCGGCGCACTGACCATGACGGCGTGGATTTGCAGTTCGAGCGCGGACGGCGTGCCGTCGTCCGGGGCGATCGGACGGCCGAACAACGGGCGCAGCAAAGCGGACTTCAGGTCCATCGGAAATAGCGAGCTTGGCGCGCGGCGTTGCGCGCCTGGTGAAACGACGAAACTATGCGCTGCAGCGTTAACGCGCGGTCAACGATCCGCTTCCGTCCGGCTTCGTGAAGCTCGCCACTTTTGACAGGAATGACGGGGTTTCGGTGCGCGGCGTCAGCCCTGCCGCCGCGAAAGCGCCGGCGATGTCCCAGCCGAGATAACTTTCGTAGTAGGGCTCGTGGAAGGCCTGGGGGAAGAACTCGGTCAGGGCTTCGAAGCCTGGGGTGTCGCCGGGTTGGATGGAGTCCACCAGCACGAATAGGCCACCGGGTTTCAGGACGCGCGCGATTTCCTTGGCGACCACCGGGCGGATCTTCGGTGGCAGTTCGTGGAAGAGATAGATCGCGGTCACAATGTCTTGGCTTGCGTCGGCGAGCGGCATCGCTTCGGCGTTTGCTTCCAGGAACGTCACGTCGCGCCAGGGTTTCAGCGCCTTCTTCGCCTGCTCGAGATAGGCGGGCGAGAGGTCGAGTGCGGTCGTGGGCAGGCGGGGCCAAGTGTCTTTCACGAAGGTGAGGAAGCGCGCCGTGCCGGTTGCGACATCGAGCAGGTTCATCTTGCGCTGGTCGCGGCCCTTCATGTGTTCGGCGATGGGGACCAACGCTTGGCGGCGCATCGCATCCGCGGTGCCGGCGAACAGCGCTTCGACTTGGAAGTCGTAGAGCTTCGCCGAGTCTTCGGTCAGCCAGCCGCCGGATTGGTAGTGGAAGTTCTGCAGGTAATAGCGCGGGAAATTCTTGCGGGCTTCCTCCGTCAGCACTTCGTCGTGCACGTGGTCACGGCGGCGGCGGGCGACTTGCGGCACGTCGCGCAGGAAGTCGAGCGAGCGGCGGAGCGTGCGGATTGCGCCGGCGTCGAGCGCTGCGGGGGCGGCGTAGATACCGTCCTCGATGTTCTTCCAGTCGCGTTCGAACAGCGCCTGCATCTCTCGCAGAAAGAGATCGCGTTTCGGATAGTCGTGTTCGACCTCGACCTTGCGCTCAGCGAACGCGGTGCCGCGGCCCAGCCGGTTCGCGAGCAGATGGTGGCCGCCGTACCAGGCGACGCGGGCGGTCTGGCTCAGGCGATAGGCTGCTCGGGCGATCGGGTTCGACATGGCGTCAGCTCCGCTCGAATACTGCCACAAGTTCGATGTGCGGGGACCAGAGGAATTGATCGATCGGCGTCACGGATTTGAGCCGGTAGCCGCCGTCGATCAGGGTGCGGGCGTCTCTTGCGAAGGTGGTGGGGCTGCAGGAGACGGCCACGATGGTGCGGACTTTCGACGTTGCGAGTTGTTCGGACTGCGCTTTCGCGCCGGCGCGCGGCGGGTCGATGACGACGGCGTCGAACGCGTCCAGCTCGTGCTTCAGCAGCGGGCGGCGGAACAGGTCGCGGCGGTCGGCGGTGATGGGCTTCAAGCCTGGCGCGTTGCGGGCGGCGGTAAGGGCTTCGATCGCTGCAGTTTCGCTGTCATAAGCGGCGACCGCGCTTTTGCGCGCGAGCGGAAACGTGAAGGCGCCGCAACCGGCGAAGAGATCGGCGACGCGTTTCGCGTTGCCGACGGCGGCGGTCACCAGCGTTTGCAGCGTTACTTCCGCTTCGGGCACGGCCTGCAAGAAGGCCGCGGGCGGCGGTGTGACCTTGGCGCCGGCCCAGCCGAGAACGGGTGCTTCGGATTGCGCGACGAGTTCGCCGTTCACGGCGAGGCGGATCACGCCGAGCTTGGCCGCCAGCGCAGCGAGCCGGGTGCGCAGCGCGCCGTCGAGCGTTAGACGGCCGACGCCCAGGACCATGTCGATGCCGTTGTCGGCGCGCATCACGTCGATCTCGGCGCGCGCGTGTTCGGGCAGGATGTCCACCAGCGCTTCGCGCAGGCGCGGCACCAGCGCGAACAGGTCCGGGTGCACGACGTGGCACTCGGCCATGTCGACGATGAAGTGGCTGCCGCGTTCCTGGAAGCCGATCATGACTGCGCCGTTGACGAGACGCGCGGTGAAGACCGCGCGGCGGCGTGTGCGCGGGGCGACGGCGATCAGCGGGGCGACGTCGATGCCGGTGATGCCGCGCTGCGCGAGCGCATGCAGGACTTGCTCGCGCTTCCAGTCGCTGTAGGCGGCGGGTTCGAGATGCTGCAACGCGCAGCCGCCGCAGATGACGAAGTGTTGGCACACCGGCTTGGCGCGCGTGGGGCCGGGCTCGACGATTCGGACGATGCGCCCGCGATCGCCTTCCACTTCCACCGTCACCTTGTCGCCGGGGACGGTGAAGGGGACGTAGATGCCCTCCGCCGTTTCGCCGTCGCCTTTGTGGCCGATGCGGAGGATTTCGAGGGTGCGGGTGTTTGCGATGCTGTCGTAGATTGTCATCGTATCAAATCTATCCGTCATGGCCGGCCAAGCGAAGCGCGAGCCGGCCACCCAGTGTCGCAGCCTGTGCTGCATGGCCCTGGGTGGCCGGGTCAAGCCCGGCCATGACGAAAAAAGAAGGTTACGCCCGCAACCCGCTCGTCGCCGCCGCGTGGCCCAGCGCCGTCAGCGCCGTCGCTACGATGTGCGGGGCGTTCAGTTCGGCGATGTCGTATTGCTTCTGCGGGGTGTCGTGGTCGATGAAGATGTCGGGGAGCGTCATCGGGCGGAATTTGCAGCCGCGGTCGAAGAGGCCGGCTTTGGCCATGAATTGCATCACGTGGCTCGCGAAGCCGCCGATGGCGCCTTCTTCGATCGTGATCAGGACTTCGTGGTTCGCGGCCAAGCGGCGGATCAGGTCTTCGTCGAGGGGTTTGCAGAAGCGTGCGTCGGCGACCGTGGTCGAGAGGCCGCGCGCGCCGAGGTCGTCGGCGGCCTTCAGTGCTTCGCCCAGGCGGGTGCCGAAGCTCAGGATCGCGATCTTCGAGCCTTCGCGGATGATGCGGCCTTTGCCGATTTCGAGCGGCGTTCCCTTCGCGGGGAGTTCGATGCCAACGCCTTCTCCGCGCGGGTAGCGGACCGACGACGGGCGGTCGTCGATGGCGGCGCAGGTTGCCACCATGTGGCGGAGTTCGAGTTCGTCCGACGGCGCCATCACCACGAAGCCTGGCAAGCAGGCGAGGTAGGTCGTGTCGAACGAGCCCGCGTGCGTCGCGCCATCGGCGCCGACGAGGCCCGCGCGGTCCATCGCGAAGCGCACGGGGAGTTTCTGGATCGCGACGTCGTGCACGACTTGGTCGTAGGCGCGCTGGAGGAACGTCGAGTAGATGACCGCGAACGGTTTGTAGCCTTCGGTGGCGAGGCCGGCCGCGAACGTGACCGCGTGCTGTTCGGCGATACCGACGTCGAACGTGCGGTTCGGAAAGCGCTTGGCGAAGAGGTCGAGGCCGGTGCCGGAGGGCATCGCCGCCGTGATCGCCACGATCTTCTCGTCGGCTTCCGCTTCGGCGATCAGGCTGTCGGCGAAGACTTTCGTGTATTGCGGCGCGTTCGAGGGCGCCTTTTTCTGCGCGCCGGTGACGACGTCGAACTTCACCACGCCGTGGTATTTGTCGGCGGAGTTTTCCGCGGGCTCGTAGCCCTTGCCCTTCTTCGTGACCACGTGCACCAGGATCGGGCGGTCGATCGGCTGATCGCGCACGTTCTGGAGCACGGGCAGAAGATGATCGAGATTGTGGCCGTCGATCGGGCCTACGTAATAGAGGCCGAGTTCTTCGAATAGCGTTCCGCCCATCCAATAGCCGTGCGCGTAGCGTTCGGCCTTGCGCGCGCTTTCTTCGATGAAGTGCGGGAAGTTC
>CAZXAQ010000011.1:0-1361 GCA_964638635.1 uncultured Flavobacteriaceae bacterium | reverse complement strand
TCTTCGCCAACTGCTTCGCGAAGTTGCGCAGCGTCGTGTAGCCCTCCGACGAGACCATGCGCGAGAGGTAGGCGCTCATGCCGCCGACCGGCGGGGCGATCGACATGTCGTTGTCGTTCAGGATCACGATCAGGCGCGAGCGCGAGGCGCCAGCGTTGTTCATCGCCTCATACGCCATGCCGGCCGACATCGCGCCGTCGCCGATGACGGCAATGATGTTGCGCTTTTCGCCCTTCAGGTCGCGCGCGACGGCCATGCCGAGGCCCGCCGAAATCGAGGTCGAGGAGTGGGCGGCACCGAACGGGTCGTATTCGCTTTCGCTGCGGCGCGTGAAGCCGGAGAGGCCGCCGCCCATGCGCAGCGTGCGGATGCGGTCGCGCCGGCCGGTCAGGATCTTGTGCGGGTAGGCCTGGTGGCCGACGTCCCAGATCAGGCGGTCGTGCGGCGTGTTGAAGACGTGGTGAAGGGCCACCGTCAACTCGATCACGCCGAGACCCGCGCCGAGGTGACCGCCCGTCACCGACACGGCATCGATCGTTTCCGTGCGCAGTTCGTCGGCGAGTTGTTTCAGCTGGTCGCGCGACAGGCGTCGCATGTCGGCGGGCGACTTGATCGTGTCAAGCAGTGGGGTCATCGAATCTTACGCTAACTTCAGTGACGTCCGCCTTCGAAAGAAGGTAGTGCACCATCATACCCGATTGTTGCGGCATTTAGGCACGCCGATTAACGACATAGGCCGCGAGGCCGCGCAGAAGGTCGGCTTTTTCATCAAAGACTTCAAGGTGGCGGGCCGCTTGCGTGGCTAACAGTTCGGCCTGCGCGCGCGCGCGTTCCGCACCCAGCACTGTGACGAACGTCGCCTTGCCTGCTCTTTCGTCTTTGCCGGCGGCTTTGCCCATCACGGCAGGGTCGCCCACGATGTCGAGCAGGTCGTCGACGATTTGGAACGCGAGGCCGAGGTCTTGCGCGTAATTCGTCAGCGCACGGAGCAGTTGCGGCGAGGCTTTACCCATAATCGCACCCGCCTCGCAGGCGAACGCGATCAGCGCGCCGGTTTTCAGGCGCTGCAGGCGCGTGATGTGGCCGATGTCGCTGATGAATTCGCCTTGGGCGGCGATGTCGATCATCTGGCCACCGACCATGCCGTTCCAGCCGGCAGCGTGGGCCAGGCGCGCGACGAGTTCGCTGCGCACATAGGGATCGGCATGGGTATCGGGGGTAGCGATGAGGGCGAAGGCGTGGGTCAAGAGCGCGTCGCCGGCGAGGATGGCGGTCGCTTGATCGAATTGCTTGTGGGTCGAGGGTTTGCCGCGGCGCATGTCGTCGTCGTCCATCGCGGGCAGGTCGTCGTGGGCGAGCGA
>CAZXAQ010000010.1:0-73240 GCA_964638635.1 uncultured Flavobacteriaceae bacterium | reverse complement strand
TCCCACGCCCTCCGGCCGCGGCCGGTTTCGGAAGCGGCGGACTATACGGATTTGCGGGGTGGGGGCAAGCCTTGAAACCGGCGGAATTGCCGCATGAAATGGGCCCTCAAGAACCACTTGGGAGGAACGGAAATGCGCAGTTTGGCTTTGATATTGGCGGCCGGCGGAGCGCTTGGGGGGTGCGAGCAGGTTTGCGGGCCGGTTAGCCGGCCCGTGGCGCCGCCCGTCCAGGCCTGCGCGAAGCCGGTCGAGCGGATGGTTTCGTTCACGAGCGCGCAGCCGGCGGACAAGATCGTGGTCGAGGCGCTGGGGCCCGACTGTTCGAACCCGGCGCTGCTGGGGCGCGTGTTCGACGCGAAGGGGCGGCTCGTCTACTCGGAGATGACGAGCGGCAAGTGGATGATCAACGGCGAGATTTTTCCGCCGGGCGGCGGGACGGTGCAGGGTGCGATCGACGCGCTCTACGATATCGGCGGACCGAACTCGCTGACCTTGCCGGCGTGGACCGGCGGGCCCGAACCGCAGAAAGGCAATTACGGCGCTTATGAAGCGCTGGTGCCGCAGATTGCGTATGAGCGGCTGAGGCAGCTCAATGCACCGACGATGATCAAGCGCGGTGGGGGCGAGAGCGGTACGATCTACATCTACGACCCCGAGGCGACGATGGCGATCGCGGTGGCGAAGTTCGCCGTCTAGCAACGATTTGTTCATCGCTGCGGCGCCGGTGTGCCATCGCGGGACACCGGCGCCTTTATCGTGTCACCGAAGCGCTGTTTCTACGATCGCGTTAGTACGGCGTTCATCTTCACGCCGCATCGACCGGCACCCGGGCACCGATCTTCGGCCATTAACTCAAGTTTTTTGCAATTCGTTTGGAACCGGCGCGCGAGTATGGCCGGGAAGCGTGGGAAACCGCGCAAAAGGAGTTTTGGCGATGCGCAAACTCATGGGACGTGTTTCGGCGGCTTTCGCGGCGAGCTTGCTCGCAACCAGCGCGATTGCGGGCGATGCGCAGAACGGTTGGCGGCTGGTCAGCGGCGTCGGCGACTTCGCCGTCAGCTCGAACGGCCTTATTCGCGTTGCCGTCCGGCCTGCGGCCGAATTGCCCGCGGGCACGGTTGTGACGACGGGTGCGGGCGGGCGCGTCGTGCTTCGCCGCGGCGAGGAGCAGATCGTGCTTTCGCCGGGCAGCAGGGTGACGCTGACCGAAGATAATGCCGAGGGAACGCATATCGCGCAGGATATGGGCTCGGCGTTGTTCAACATCGGCAAGCGCAAGGCGCCGCATTTCGAGGTCGACACGCCGTTCCTTGCCGCGATCGTCAAGGGTACAGCGTTCACGGTTTCGGTGAACGACGAGGCCTCGGCCGTGCACGTCACCGAAGGTGCCGTCGAGGTGGCGACGCCGTGGCGCAACGCGGTCACGCTGGTGAAGCCCGGATCGACCGTTCGGGTGCGCAGCGCGCTCTCGGCGCAGATCGAGGTGATGAGCGGGAGCAAGGTCTCGCGCACGATTACAAGCAATGAAGGCGGTTGGCAGGCGGTTCTCGGGGGCAGTGCGAATGCGGGCTCGTCGGGTACGGCTTCGTTGACGGCCGCGGGTTCGGGCCTCGGCGGGCGTTCGGTCGACGATCCGCGCGGCGTGGATGATCCGCGCGGTGTGGACGACCCGCGTGGTGTTGATGATCCGCGCGGCGTGGACGATCCGCGTGGCGTGGACGATCCGCGCGGTGCGGGCCTTGCCGGCGGCTTGCGCGGCGGGCATGGCGACGTGCGCGAGGATCTCATGGGCAGCACCGGGCGCACGCAGCGTGGCGATCTGCCGGGTGCAGAGACGGCTGCATCGCCTCCGGAACTGGTGCGGGTTGCGCCGGCGTCCGGTGGGGCCGCGCGTAAGCCGGACGTCGAAGCCGCGCCGCAGGGCGAGGTGCAGGCAACTGTTCCGCGCGCGGGTTCGGCTCAGGCTTCGGAGACGTCGGTTGGGTTCGTCAATCGCGGTGCCGAGGCGGTCGCAAGTGCGCGGCGTAACAGCACGCCGTCGCGGTCGGGCGGCTCGCGTTCCGAGTTCCCGGTCTTCGAAGTCGCGCTCGGCGGGTTGGGGCTGTTGATGTACATCCTCGGCTCGCACCTGATGGGCTTCATGCGCAGCAGCACAAAGCCGGTTCGCGTGCGGCGCTAAGGTCTCAAGGCCAGTTAGAATCGGGCGGCCCCATCGCGAGGTGGGGCCGTTTCTCTTTCTAGGCAGCGCGGTGGCGGCCAAGGGCGCGGAGCGGCTCGCTCTGCTCCGGCGGTATCGTGCCGTCGGCTTTTGGGCCGACGTTGATCAGCAGATTGCCGCCGTTCGCCCTGACGTCATTGTGGAGTGCGATGAGGCCTTCGCCGGTGAGGTAGTCCTCCGCGCGTTCGTTGCGGTTGTAGCCGAAGGCGAGGCCCAAGCCGCGGCAGGATTCCCATTTCTTGTCCTTCGGGATGGCGCCGAGGCCGTATTCGATGGTGCGGAAGTCGCAGTGCGGGGGCGGCGGGTTTTCTTGCGGGCCGGTGGAGGCGGCGATGCGGGCTTTGATGGCGGCGTTGAAGATCTCGCGGGCCGTCTTGTCGCGCAACGCGTTGAACAGCGTGTCCTCCGCAAACCAGCGGTCGTTGACGACGCCGTCGGGAACGCGCGCGTAATAGTGCGCGAAGAGTTCAGGCACTTGCGCCTTTGAGGGCCAGGCGATGTCGTTCCAGAGGACGCTCGGTTCGTAGCGGTCGATCAGCTCGCGCAATTGGGCGGCGGCGTAGTCGCAGTAGGCTTGCTCGGTCGGTACGCATGCGAACATGTCGCCGAGATTGGCGATCGGCTCGGGCCGCGCCGTCCAGTCCAGACCGCCGGAATAATAGAGGCCGAAGCGCATGCCGCGTGCGCGCACCGCTTCGGCGAGTTCGCCCACGAAGTCGCGCTTCGTGTGCCAGCCGGGACGCCAAGGGTTTTCGACCTTCGTGGGCCACAGGCAGTAGCCGTCGTGGTGCTTGGTGACGAACACGACGTAGCGGGCGCCGGCTTGCTTGAAGAGGTCGGCCCAGGCGTTGGCGCCGAAGGCGCGGGCGGCCTCGTCGAATTCGGGACGGAACGACGTGTACGGACGATCGCCGTAGGTCGCCTTGTGATGGGCTGCCGTCGGGCTTCCGGGGAGCCGCATCGCGTTTTCGTACCACTCGGCATACGGCAGGTACTTGTTCATGTCGTCGTAGTGCGTCCGCACTAAGTCGTGGATCGCCTGACCGCGGGGCGCCCACGCCGGGATCGCGTACATGCCCCAATGGATAAAGACGCCGAAGCCCGCGTCCTGGAACCAGGCGGGGCAGGGGCGGGCGGTGAACGCGTCGAAGTCCGCCACGCGTTAGTACCCCATCGCCGCGCCGTCTTTGCGCATTTCTGAGGCGCCCCAGTAGACGCTGGTTTCGGGGTCGCGGAGGATGGCTTGGTAGCCGCCGAAGCTGCCGTCGCCGGGCACGAGTTTGTGGCCGCGGCGTTCGAGCTCGTTGCGGATGTCGGCGCCGATGCCGGTTTCGAGCATGAGTTTGCCGACGCCGGCCGAGTCCTTGCGCGACCAGTCATCGGAGCTTTCGTGACGCCAGCGTGCGGCGTCGCCAGCTTCCTGCACGTTCAGGCCGAAGTCGACCATGTTGACGACGATCTGCACGTGGCCTTGCGGCTGCATGTCGCCGCCCATGAGACCGAAGCTCATCCAGGGTTTGCCGTCCTTCATGATGAAGGCGGGAATGATCGTTTGGAACGGACGCTTGCCGGGCGCGTAGACGTTCGCGTGGCCGGGTTCGAGCGCGTAGAGTTCGCCGCGGTCTTGGAACATGAAGCCGAGGCCGTCGGCGATGAGGCCTGAGCCCATGCCGCGGTAGTTCGACTGGATGAGCGAGACCATCATGCCGTCCTTGTCGGCGGCGGTGAGGTAGGTTGTGTCGCCTTGGCGGAGTTTGATTTCGCCGGGCGGGACGTTCGGGTTTGCGCGACTCATATCGATCAGCGCGCGGCGCTTCTTCGCGTAGTCGTCGGAGATCAACTGCGCGACCGGCATGTCGTAGGTTGCGGGGTCGGCGTAGAATTTCGCGAGATCTTCGAACGCTAGCCGTTTCGCTTCGACCATCACGTGCAGCGCGTCGGCGGAGCCGCGGCCCATTTTCTTGAGGTCGTAGGCTTCGAGCATCTTCAGCATCTGAAGCGCGGCCACGCCTTGCGTGTTCGGCGGCAGTTCGTAGACATCGTAGCCGCGGTAGTTCACGCCGACAGGATCGACGAAGTCGCCGGTGTGGGACGCGAAGTCTTCGTAGCGCAGGTCGCCGCCGATGCGTTTGAAGTAGGCGTCGATCGTCTTGGCGATGGGGCCTTTGTAGTAAGCGTCGCGGCCGCCCTTCGCGAGTAGGTCATACGTACGCGCGAGATCCGGGTTTTTGAAGATTTGGCCTTCGCGCGGGGCCTCGCCGTTGATCAGGTAGGTACGCTTGGCGTTGTCGATTTCCTCGATGTCTTTCGCCATGCGCTCGAAGCCCCTGAAATTGCGGGCCCAGTAGGACGCGATGAGTTGCGACACGGGGAAGCCTTCGCGGGCGTAGGCGGTCGCGGGCGCAAGTACTTGGTTCATCGGCAGTTTGCCGAAGCGGTCGTGCAGCGCGAACCAGCCGTCGACGGCGCCGGGCACGGTCACCGTTAGCGAGCCGTGCGAGGGGAGCGCTTTGCGGCCGCCGAGCTTCTTCTTCAGGTCCTCAAGCGAGCGGCCCTTCGGCGAGCGGCCGGAGCCGTTGTAGCCGTAGAGCTTCTTCGTCTTCGGGTCCCACACGATCGCGAACAAGTCGCCGCCGATGCCGCAGCCGACGGGCTCCATGAGGCCGAGCGCCGCGTTCGCCGCGATCGCCGCGTCCATCGCGCTGCCGCCCTTCTTCAAAATGTCGATGGCGACTTGGGTCGCGAGCGGCTGGGCGGTCGCGGCCATGCCGTGTTGGCCGAGCACAGGCGCGCGCGTGGCGAAGCCTTGTCCGGTGTAGCGATCACCGCCGCCCGGTGCTGCGGTTGGTGCGTCGGCGGCGGTGGCTGCGGTGGTCATCAGGGCGAGGGCGGTGACAGCGGTGATAAATCGCATCGTTCTTCTAGCGCGGCTTTTGTTGCGACGGCGGCGGGCAGGGGAAGTCGCGCTCCAGGGTCTTCTGCGCGAGTTGGGCGGCGGGAAGGTCCAGGAGCTTCGGATTCGCGTCGCCGAAGTTCACGATGCGTGCGGCAAGCTCGCGGAACGAGATGAAATCCGGCATGCGGACGCAGGCTTCCCTCGACGACATGGGGACGTCGTTGATCATCGCGTCACGGCGCGCTTCCTCGCGCGCGACGAGCGTCACCGCAAAGCCCTGCAGAAACGTCCGGCAATCGTGCGGCGCGCGCGCGTTGTCAGGGTTCTCGATTGCTGCGTATGTGCGACAAGATTGGACCAGGTCGCGCCCACTCTTGATTTCGGCGGCGCTCGCGACGCTTGCAGCGGCTAACGCTGCGGCGAGGATGACGGCTCGGCGCATTGACGGCTTCCTTCCAAAGACTACCCCAGTACCCGGCCTAGCGTAGGGCGTGCTAGTGATTTGGACAACTGCCGCTTCAGGACGCACTTTCATGCTCGATGCCGCCATCCGACCCTACATGAACAAGCCGCTGGAGGCGGTAGCCCGGCAGGCGGTCGCGTTCGGGCTGTCGGCGAACATGGCGACGGCGTTGGGGTTCGCGCTCGGCATAGCTGCTGCTGCGTGCATTGCCGGCGCGTACTATTGGGCGGCGCTCGGCTTGCTGCTGGCAAGCCGGTTCATGGACGGGCTTGACGGCGCGATCGCGCGGCAGACGCGGTTGACGGATTTGGGCGGGTTCTTGGACATCACGCTCGACTTTATTTGCTACGCCTCGGTGGCGTTCGCGTTCGCACTGGCGGCGCCCGAGAAGAACGCGCTGGCGGCGGCGTTTTTGACGGCGAGTTTCATGGCGCCGGCGTCGACGTTTCTTACCTACGCGATCTTCGCGCAGAAACATGGGATCACGACGGACATTCGCGGGGCGAAGTCGCTCTACTATCTGGGCGGGCTGACCGAGGGGTTCGAGACGATTTTCACGCTGTGTCTCATGTGCGTGTTTCCCGCGTGGTTTCCGGTGATCGCGGTCGTCTACGGCATCCTGTGTTGGATCACAGGCGGCACGCGGATCGCAGCGGCGGTGCTGACGTTTCGCGAGAGGGCTTCCTAGTGTTCGAGCCGACGCCCGCACAAAGCGCGATTGTCGAAGGCATCGAGCGCATTTGCGCGAAGTACGGCGACGCGTACTGGCTCGCGCGCGACAACGACCATCGGTTTCCGGACGAGTTCGTGCGCGATGTTGCGGCGGCGGGATATCTGGGCATCGCGATGCCGGAGAGCGTGGGCGGTGCGGGATTGGGCGTGACCGAAGCCGCGCTGATGATGCACACGATAGCGCGCTCGGGCGCAGCGATGACGGGTGTTTCTTCGGTGCACGTGAACATCTTCGGGCCGCATCCGGTTGCGGTGTTCGGGACCGACGAACAGAAGGCGCGGATGTTGCCGCCGCTGATCAAGGGCGAGACGCGCTGCTGCTTCGGCGTGACGGAGCCGGATGCGGGGCTCGATACGTCGAGCATCAAGACCCGCGCCGAGCGGTCGAACGACGGCTGGGTCCTCAACGGGCGCAAGATGTGGACGACAACGGCGCAGACGGCGACGCATATTCTGCTGCTCGCGCGCACGTCGCCCAAGGGCAAGAAGGCGACCGACGGCTTGAGCCTGTTTTACACGCCGCTCGACCGCGCGCATGTCGAGGTGCGCGAGATTCCGAAAATGGGGCGGCACGCGGTCGACACGAACATGGTGTTCATCGACGGTTTGCGGGTTCCGGCGAACGATTTGATCGGCGCAGAGGGCAAGGGCTTCGACCATCTGCTCCACGCGTTCAATCCGGAGCGCATTCTGGTTGCGGCGGAGGCGATCGGTATCGGGCGCGATGCGCTCGCCCGCGCCGCGAAGTATGCGCGCGAGCGCGTCGTGTTCGGCCGGCCCATCGGGCAGAACCAGGCGATCCAGCATCCGCTCGCACGCTCGTGGGCGGAGCTTGAGGCGGCGTGGCTGATGACGATGAAGGCGGCCGCGCTCTATGACGCGAAGAAGCCCTGCGGGATCGAAGCAAACGCCGCGAAGTATCTCGCCGCCGAAGCCGCGTTCCACGCGTGCGAGACGGCGGTGATGACGCATGGCGGCATGGGCTATGCGCGCGAGTTCCACGTCGAGCGCTTGTTCCGCGAGGTGCTGATCGCCCGCATCGCGCCGGTCAGCCGGGAGATGATCCTCAACTTCCTGGCCGAGAAGGCGTTGGGGTTGCCAAAGTCCTATTGAGCCTACTTCGCGACGACGCTCCGTTTGCCACGGCGCGCCTCGCGTGCCTCTTTGAGCGGGCGCAGGCGCTCGCGTAGCGCTTCCATCCGCTTGATCTTTTCGCCGAGCGAGAGCTTCGAGCGCACCCGGCGTCCCTCTTCCTTTAACGCCAAGAGATCGGAGATGTCGGGGTATCGGCGGTTTTGAGTCTTCTTGCTCACGCGACTATTTTGACCCAATTGGATCGACAACGCCAGATTTTCTACAGAATGCCTTCCATGCCGGCATGAGATTATGGCGGTCGAGGACTGCCCTTAGTTTCCGTAGGTTTACCGCTTTTTCAGACAGGAATTGAATAGCACGCTGAGAGTCTTTCGGCCGCCCAACCTGAACGGCCGTTGCGACAACATGTTCAGCTGAAAGAATGCGAGCACGGACCTTTTCCCCGTTCTCGCGCATGTCGATGTGTTCTGCTTTTGCGAGCGCCTCATCATCAAGCGGACTGGCAACCGGCAAGAACTGAACCGGCCAACCTCCAACCATCACGCCCTCTTTGCGAAATTCTGCAAAGCCGCGTGCGCGCAGATACTTGAATACCGGCTCCAGCGAGAGGAGGCCGGTGGGCGCGTCGGTCTTGAACGACACAAGAATGTCGAGGTCTTCAGTTACTGCAGGCTCGATATAGGTGTACGCAGCGACGGCGCCGCCGATCGCGTAACGCTCGATGACCCCATCGCGTTCCATCGCTTTGATGACGTCGAGCGTTTGCTTGATACCCATGCAGTGCTATGCCACCAGCGCCTTTCCGAGCCTTGCGCGGATAATCTCTTCCGCCTCGCGCACGATGCGTTCGACCAGGTCTTTGCAGGTCGGGATGTCGTGGATGAGGCCTTGGACCATGCCGGCGGACCAGATGCCGTGGTCGGCGTCGCCGGCTTCGTAGACGACCTTGCCGCGCTGACCGGAGACGAGGTGGGCTATGTCTTGGATCGTGGCGCCACCCTTCTTTTCGATCGCGACGACTTCTTGGCTGACGGCGTTCTTCGCCACGCGCGCGGTGTTGTGTAGCGTGCGGAAGATGAGGTCGGTGCCGCGTTCGTCGGTCGCGACCATCTTTTCCTTGATCTTCTGATGGATCGGGCTTTCGACGGTGCACATGAAGCGCGTGCCCATGTTGATGCCTTCGGCGCCCAGTGAGAGCGCGGCGACGAGGCCGCGCGCGTCGCCGAAGCCGCCGGAGGCGATCATCGGGATTTTCACCTTGTCGGCGGCGCAGGGGATCAGGATCAGGCCCGGGATGTCGTCTTCGCCCGGGTGGCCCGCGCATTCGAAGCCGTCGATGGAGATCGCGTCGACGCCCATGCGTTCGGCGGAGAGCGCGTGCCGCACCGCGGTGCATTTGTGGATGACCTTGATGCCGTGCTGCTTGAAGTGGTCGACGTGTTCTTGCGGTTTGTAGCCCGCGGTCTCGACGATCTTGATGCCGCTTTCGATGATCGCGTGACGGTACTCGGCGTAGGGCGGCGGTTTCAGCGCGGGCAGGATCGTGAGGTTCACGCCGAACGGCTTGTCCGTCATCTCGCGGCAACGCTTGATTTCCTTCGTCAGTTCTTCTGGCGTCGGTTGTGTGAGCGCGGTGATGAAGCCGAGCGCGCCCGCGTTTGCGACCGCCGAGACGAGCTGGGCGCGGCCGACCCACTGCATGCCGCCTTGGACGATGGGGTGCTTGACCCCGAACATTTCGGTGAAGCGGGTTTTGATCATCGTTGGGTCTCCAAAGGCCGATGGCGGTTGCCGGTACAGTGGAGCGCGCGGCCGCGTCTGACAAGCGGGTCAGCGGCGGCGGGCGATGATCTCAAGCACTGTCGGCGTAATCATGCGCGTGGTGCCGCTACGTTCGGCTTGGGCGAGCAACGCTAGGACCTCGGCGGCCTGTTCTTGGGCGATGAGGCCTTGCGCAACCAGCTTGTCGTGGTAGCCCCGGATAAAGGCGGCGGGCCACTGCCAGACGTAGTTTGAGGGCGTGACGACATCAACAATCGGCGTCAGCGTGACGATCTCGAAGCCGGTTTGCTCCAGCAGGCTTGGCAGTGTCAGTGCCGCATCCATCTGCGCGCCGGTCCGGTGCACGCTTTCAATGATGGCTGCGACGAAGCGGGCGAAGGCCGGCGCGTGGGGCGCGAGTTGCCAGCCGGCGTAGTTGAGATACTCGTGAAAGATCGCAACGCCGCCTGGTTTCAATGCCGCGGCGATGTTGGCGACCGCGCGCTCGGGCTTGGTCAGCCAGGAAAAGACCCAGCGGCACCACGTTGCGTCAGCGATGCGTTCGCCGAGCGGCTGTTCGGTGATGTCGGCTTCGACGGTTTTGATGTTGGCGAGTCCGCGTGCTGCCGCGTTTGCCCGCAGGGTGTCGATGAAACGTCCGGAACGCTCCGCGGCGATCACGGTGCCGTTTGGTCCAACGATCTCTGCAAGTTCCAATGCGGCGTAGCCCGGACCGCTGCCGATGTCGATGACGGTTTGGCCCTGCGTGATGCCGGCGCGGCGCCACGCGTCAAGCATGCGCGGGCGCCAGACGCTGTGCTGCAGTTTCAGGCGCGCGATTTCGGCATCGTGGGTGCCAAGGATGTAGTCGCGGTCGGTCATGGTCTTTCCTCTCACAATGAGAGGTCTACGACCGCCCGGGGATGCATACCATCCGGAATCTGCTGCCGAACCTCTAGGGTCCTTCGACCCTAACGCCCTTGGCGCGCAACATGTCGATGACGCTGTCCTTGCCGACGAGGTGGCCGGCGCCGACGATGATCACGTGGGTCTTGCCGTCGGCGATCATCCGTTCGATCTGCGGCAGCCATTTGACGTGGCGGTCGTAGAAGACGGCTTTGCGGAGCGCGGGGAACGAATCCATCTCGCTATGCAGGCCGCGGTCGAGGGCGGTTACGTCGCCTTTCTTCCAAGCACGGAGGATCGAGTCGACCACCTCTTGCGGTTTGCCGATGTCTTGCAGCGTCGAGATCAGGAGCTGGACTTGTTGATTCTCCGGCAGGTCCGCGAAGATGCGCAGTTGGTCTTCGGTGGTTTCGAGAGCGGCGCGTTCCTTGTTCGCGCTCTTGCCCCACTTCCACAGCTGCATGTCGACGCCAGCCAACTCGTTCGTCATGGCGTCGGGGCTGACGGGCTTGCCGTCCTTCGCGGCTTGTTTGATGAGGCTCAGCGAGGTGAGCGTGATGGCGGCGAGCCAGGGGCGCATGCGGTCGAGCCCGGTGGGCGGCAAGCCCAACGATCCCGCAACCTCGTCCAGCTTCTTGCGATACTCGGGCGCCAGCATTTTGCGCAGACTTTTGTCGGGCGGCAGAAGGCCGAGTTGGGTGACCAAGCCTATCGTCGAGGCCGGGTTCATGGCTTCGTCCAGGTTGACTTCGAAGACGAGGCGCTGAGCCTGCTGCAATGCAGCTTCGAGTTCGGGGCGGCGCCAGTCCGTGCCTTTGGGCAGAATATGGATCGAACCGAACAGATAGATGTCGCCCGCGGGGCCGTCGATCTTCCAGAGTGCGGGCGTCGCGGCGGTTTCGCGCGCGGTGACCGGTGCGAAGACGAAGAGTAGCGCGGCGACCGCGGCAAGGCACGTTGCCGCGGCGGAAAGAACGGTTCTGCGGATCATCGGAAATTCCCCAATGCCGCTTCAGTTTAGCGGTTATTGTCTGGCGAATCCGTCGCATGCCGGCGACAGACGGCGGGCGTTTTCGGGTTTGGTCTCACCCCAGAATCCGTTAAAAGGCGCGCCTTCTTGAGGACTGACCCCATGGCCGAGGTTCTAGGCACCGTCGATCAAACACCCGCCGAAGCCGCGGCGCGGCGGCGGACGTTTGCGATCATCTCACACCCGGACGCGGGCAAGACGACGCTGACTGAGCACTTGCTGCTGATGGGTGGGGCGATCCATCTGGCGGGCGAAGTGAAGGCGAAGCGCGACCGGCGGCGCGCGCGGTCCGACTGGATGAAGATCGAGCAGGAACGCGGCATCTCCGTCACGACGGCGGTGATGACGTTCGAGTATATGGGGCTCGTGTTCAACCTACTCGACACGCCGGGGCATGAGGACTTTTCGGAAGACACGTATCGCACGCTCACCGCCGCGGACTCCGCAATCATGGTGATCGACGCGGCAAAGGGCATCGAGAGCCAGACGCGCAAGCTGTTCGAAGTGTGCCGGCTGCGCGACATTCCGATTATCACGTTCGTCAACAAGATGGACCGCGAAGCGCGCGATCCGTTTTCGCTGATCGACGAGATTTCCGATCAGCTGCAGCTGCATGTGACGCCCGCGATGTGGCCGGTGGGGTCGGGGTTGAACTTTCGCGGCGCGATGCATTTCGAGAGCGACACGTTCTTGCAGTTCGGCAAAGGCGGCGAGGCGATCGGCGCGAACCGCTTGGCGGATGTGCTCTCGGCGGAGGAGCACAAGCATCTGAAGGACGAGATGGAGCTCGCGCGCGGCGGGTATCCGGGGTTCGATCTCACGCAGTTTCGCGAGGGGCACTTGACGCCGATCTATTTCGGCGCGGCGCTCAAGAACTTCGGCGTGAAGGAGTTGATTGAGGGGTTGGGCGCGTCGGCGCCGGGGCCGCGCGCGCAACCGGCGACGGAACGTGCGGTCGAGCCGTCGGAGGATAAGGTCACGGGCTTCGTCTTCAAGGTGCAGGCGAACATGGACCCGAACCATCGCGATCGTGTGGCGTTCATGCGGGTGTGCTCGGGGCACTTCAAGCGCGGGATGCGGCTGAAGCAATCGGGCTCCGGCAAGATCATCGGCGTGCACAATCCGATCCTGTTTTTCGCGCAGTCGCGCGAGACGGTGGATGAGGCTTGGCCCGGCGACATTATCGGCATCCCGAACCACGGCGTGCTGCGGGTCGGCGATACGCTGACCGAAAGCGAGGATTTGACGTTCACCGGCATCCCGAACTTCGCGCCGGAAATCATCCGCCGGGTTCGGCTCGCCGATCCCTTGAAAGCCAAGCATTTGCAGCGCGCGCTGGAGGCGCTGGCGGAAGAGGGCGTCACGCAAGTGTTTCGTCCGAAGATCGGGTCGCAGTGGTTCGTCGGTGTGGTCGGGCAGCTGCAGCTCGACGTGCTCGCAAGCCGGATCGCGGCGGAGTACGGGCTCGAAGTCGGGTTCGAGCAGGGGATGTTCGAAACGGCGCGCTGGGTAGATGCGGACGATCCGGCGGAGCTGAAGAAGTTCCTCGACGCGCATCAAGGCAATCTCGCCGACGATCGCGACGGCGGGCCGGTGTTCATGGCGAAGAGCGCGTGGGAGCTGCGTTACTCGGCCGAGAAGTGGCCGAAGATCAAGTTCACGGCGACACGCGAGCGGCGACATTAACGACGAAGGCGCGAGATCGACGATCTCACGCCTTCGCTTGCGTTCTAGACTGAACCTTAAACTAGAAAGTGGATATCGACCGGAGGGCGCGAAGCGGCTCCTCGCGGTTTCGCTTCATGAGGGCGCCGTCAGTACCGAAGTGTACACGCGCGCCTATGCCGATCTGCCAAAAGTCGTCATCCGCAGCTGTGCTGTCGTCGACCGAGCCGAAGCCTAGTCCGGCATAGACGGACGTGTCGCAATCCGGGAAGAGGTACTCGACTTCACCGTTGATCGACAATTGGTCAAAGTCGTTCGGCGTAGCATCCCATGAGCCGTAGTCGAGCGCCAACCTGAAGCCTAGATGTGGGCTCGTATAGTAGGTTCCGTAAGCGCCGAGCAACCAGCCGTCCAGATCGTCGAACGTCGAGTAGCCGACGTGTGCGCCAATCGTCGCTTCACTTAGGAACAATTCGCCGCGTCCGCGGATTTCCACGCCGTCGGCATAGCCTATGCCGCCGTCGATCGATTGGTAATGCAGTTCGCCTCCAAGCATGCCTTCGCTGGCGTCACGCCAGAAGCCGGCGCCGCCAAGTCTCCAAACAGAAGCGCCAAACGGGTCCTGGTGGAACGAATTGAAGTCGAAGTTGGCTTGGGCATTCCACATGTTCGGCCACGTCCACAGCGCCGATCCGGTGCCGTGAAAGTTGCTCGCACTGTCGCTGAAGACCGAGTCGACGTCGATGTAGGTGTAGCCGATATCGCCAAGACCGGTCAGACGGTTGCTGCCGCCCTTGCCATCAGCGGCCGCTGGTAGAGCGAGCACGACGGACGCCGCCGCCGCGAGAAGAAATGTGTTTTTCATTGTGGGGACTCCGTACGTTCGTGGGGGACGAATCTTCGGGAACCGGGAGGATGCACCACGCCTTCTTTGGCGCAACGATGCGGGCCGTAATTGCGGAATCGTAATCCGGCCGTGTTGCTTTGCGGGAGCACGTGGGGGCGGGAGGCTGCAACCGGAGTTTGGCGATTGATCGCTTTGGCGTGGCGGGCCGTATATCCCTTGTTGAGGAGGAGGCGACATGAACGCGGTCGTTGTTACGGGTGTGTCGACGGGAATCGGGCGCGGAGTCGCCGAGGCGCTGGTGCGGCGCGGGTTTCATGTGTTCGGCAGCGTGCGCAAAGAGAGCGATGCGGCGCGCGTGCGCGAGGCGCTCGGTGATGCGTTCACGCCGCTCTTATTCGACGTGACGGATGAAGCGGCGGTCCGCGCGGGCGCGGAGTTTGTGCGTTCTCGACTCAACGGGCAAACGCTGAAGGGGCTCGTGAACAATGCGGGCATCGCGACGCCGGGGCCGGTGTTGCATCAGCCGTTGTCGGACTATCGCAAGCAGATCGAGGTGAACCTGATCGGCGCCTTTACGGTGACACAGGCGTTCGCACCGTTGCTCGGTGCGGATCGTTCGCTGCAAGGTGCGCCGGGGCGGATCGTCAACATCACGTCGTTGGGTGGCAAGATCGGGTCGCCGTTCTTGGCCGGCTACTGTTCGGCGAAGCATGGGCTTGAAGGTCTGTCGGAGAGCGTGCGGCGCGAGCTTTTAATGTACGGCATCGACGTCATCATCGTGGGGCCTGGGGCCGTGAAGACGCCGATTTGGGACAAGGCCGAGGCGATGGATACGTCGGCCTATGCGCGCACCGACTATGGGCCTGCGATGGTGAAGCTGTCGGAGTTCATGGCCGGCGGCGCGCGCGATGGGCTACCGGTCGAGCGCGTCGGCGCGCTTGTGCATCATGTGCTGACGACGGCCCGGCCGCGTGTGCGGTATGCCTTGGCGCCGAGCCTGCTGTTCGATTGGATCGTGCCGCGTTTGCTGCCGCGGCGGATGGTCGACCGGCTGTTCGCGCGGCGACTGGGGCTGCTCAAGGCCTAGCCCGCTTTCGCGGCGTCTGCCACGTGGTCGTCGTCGGATGCGCCGATGACGAGGCTGAGAAGTTCGTCGGCGTGTTTCAGATAGGCTTGCACGCGGGTGTGCTTTTCGATGTCGGGGGTGCGCAGTTCGGCGGCGGCACCTTCGGCGTATGTGGTCAGGTAGCTCGACACGGCTTCGAACGCTTTCTGATGCGCGCTTTGGAGAACGCCGTTGCGCGCGATCGAAGCGGTGTTCGTCAACAGGTACGTCCAGCGCAGTGCGCGGTCGAGTTTCATCGGGTCCGGATCATGCGTGAGATCGGGTTGGCGCTGGCGGCGCATGCTGAAGGCGCCCGCCTTCGCGAGCGGCAGCGCGGCGGCGACTTCGCGCGGTGCCTGGGCGAACAGGCCTTCCATCGTTTCGTGCGCCAGGTGTTTGGTGCGCGTGAGCGCTTGGCCCCATTGCGCGCCGTGGCGGCTCTTGATCTCCGCGGTGAGGCCGCGGGTTAGGCGTTCAAAGTGGTGCAGCTTGATCGCGAGCGCGTCGGGGTCGAGCAGGTCGACCTGCGTCGCGGCGATGTCGACGGCGATGCCTTCCGCGTCGGCGAGCAAGAGATCGCCGACGGCACTCAGATCGGTGCGGCCGCGCCGACCGGTGCCGGTGAGGCGTAGCGCTTGCCAGGGCTGATCGAGCCGCGCGAGGACGAGCAGGCCTAGATAGGGGATGAGGTCGCGGTTCGTTTCGTTGGCGCGCGTGCGGGCCGCGAGCACCTGATTGATGTGCTCTTCGGTGAGCGCATCGATGCGCTTCGGCAAGACCTCGCGCAAGGGCAGAAGGTCTTCGGCGGCGGCGAGCAGGAAGGCGATTTCTTCGAAGTCGATCAGGACCTCTTCGCCGCCGAGACGGGCCGCGAGATCGTGGCGGGCGTTGCGGTTCTCGTTCGCGAGGCGGAGCGCGCCGGAAAGGCACCTCAGCACCTCGCGGCGCAGGCGCTGCAACAGACTGTCTTGCTGGCGCACGTTTTCGGCGAGCACCGCGTCGGAGATGTGCGCCTCGAGTTCGTGCAGCGCGGCGCCCATGCCGTCCTTGGCGAGCCAGCGCCAGAGGACGCGGATGCTCGAGCGGGCGATGCGGCCCGGCTGCTTGTGGTCGCGGTCGTCGACCAGGAAGTCGGCGAAGGGCTCGCAGAACAGGCGTTGCGGCGTCGGCGTGCGGAGCGCTTCCTTCTCCGCGAGCATGGGGCGGAGCGCGTCGAGGATCATCTCGGCCGGGAAGTTTCGTTCGCCGGCGATGCGCTTGCGCTCGGCCAATGCGGCCAGCTCCAGCGCGCGCGACGGCGGCAGCGCTGCCAAGAGGCGGTTGAGTTCGCGTTGTTTGGCGAAAGGCAGCATGGCGTGCGCAGGGCCCCCAGAACCCCGTGCTATCATCGCGCGTGCGGCGTAAACTTTCGGTCAGTTACGATGGTAAAGAAAGGCTTAACTTCTAAGCACGGATCTCGACGAATGTGTCGGGGTAGAAGCCGTTGAATGCAGTCCGCAGCGCGCAGGAGTAGGCGCCGAGCTGCTGGAACTCGATCCAGTCGCCGGCGGCGATGTCTTCGGGCAAGTCGATCAGGTAGTGCAAGACGTCGAGCGTATCGCAGGTGGGGCCGAAGGCTTTGAACGAAGCGACGCGGGCGGTCTTTTCGACGATGCGGCCCTCGCGCTCGGTGTAGACTTTCAGCGGGTAGCGCACGGGCCAGTTCTGCAGCGCGTATTCGTTGAGGCTGCCGTAGATGCCGTCGTTGATGAAGATCGTGTGGTCGCGCCGAAGCGAGACTTGCGTGATCACGGAGAGGCCGTCGGCGGCGAGCGCGCGGCCGGGTTCGCAATATATGCGGCAATCCTTCGGCAGCTTCAGCGCGGTTATGCCTTCGCGGATGGCGGCGAAATACTCGTCGAGCGGCGGGACTGTGACGTTGAGATAATAGCCCGGAAAGCCGCCGCCGACGTCGAGGGCTGCAAGGGCGACGCCCGCGTGTTTGAGCGCTTCGCCGCAGCGTTTCAGTGCGGCTTTGTACGAGCGCGGATAGAGGCATTGCGAGCCGACGTGGAATGTGAGGCCCGGTTTTGCACCTGCGGCGGCGATGTCGCGCAGGAGGTCGGCGCTTGCGGAGACGCTTGCGCCGAACTTGCTTGCGAGTTCAAGCAGAGCGCCGTCGGCCGGCACCTGCAGGCGCACGTAGAGCGTCAGCTGCGCGGCGATATCGCGATCGTTCTTGGCGCCGGTTTCGTGCAGCACGGTGCTGAGTTCGTCTTCGCTGTCGAGCGCGAAATCGCGCACGCCGTATTTGCGGTAGGCTTCGCCCGCGGCGCCGCGGATGCGGACGGGGGCCATGAAGCTCAGCTTCGCGTTCGGGAAGCGCTCGCGGATCAGGCGGACTTCTGCCAGCGAGGCGACGTCGAAATGCTTGATGCCGGCGGCGTAGAGGTGGTCAAGCACCGGGTGCGCGTGGTTCGCCTTCACGGCGTACATAGTTTCGCCGGGGAAACCTTCGATGAAGGTTTGCGCGGCGGAGCGGAAGGCTGCCGGAAAAATTGCGTAGACCGGCAAGTTGGGCCGCAGTTTTTCGACGACATCTTTCACCGACGCGTAGCGCGGCAGCGCTTCGGCGTTTCGTGTCGGTTCGGCGTGGGCGGAAATCGGCATGTGACCGGCGGGTTCTCTGCAATTGTCGATAGTTGATGCGACCCGCGCGGTCAATCGCGCGCGGGCCAAGTCGATTCAAATACGCAGGTTCGTGTTGAAGGCTTTGTAAGGCGGAGGTTGTAGCGTTCGTCACATGGGTGCATGGACCGGCGGCGTTTGCGTCGCAAAGCCGGATGATGTGCGGGGGGCCTAGTTAGTGAGGCTCGAACCCAATGCGTATTTTGATCGACGTGGCAGGATTTTGTTGTTTGGCGGTGCTCGGCGTGATTGCGGCCGCGCACGGGCCCAGCGAAGCCGCGCTGTTGCTGCCGCAGCCGGGCGCCGTTTTGGTCGGCGCGCTGGTCTTCATTTCCTGCGTGTGCGGGATGATCGTGGCGCACGTGCGCACGACGAACGAACATGCGGCGGCCGGCGGGCCCGTCTTCGACGCCGTCGGCGAAGATTTGGAGCGCTTGATCGCCGAGCGGACGCAGTTCTTGCGTGCGAAAGTCGTGGAGCTCGAGAAGGCGCGCGCGGCGGCTATCGAAGCGAGCAAGGCGAAGTCGCGGTTTCTGGCGACGATGAGCCACGAGCTGCGTACGCCGCTGAACGCGATCCTCGGCTTCTCCGAGGTGATCGAACGCGAGATGTATGGCACGGCCGGCGACAAACGCTATCCGGAGTATGCGCATCACATCCATGTGAGCGGATCGCACTTGCTGTCGCTCATTCGCGACATTCTCGATCTGTCGAAGATCGAGGCGGGCAAGATGGAGGTGCAGTGCGAGATGTTGGATGTCGCCGCGCTCATCAAGGAAGCGCGGGAACTCTCGAACGCGGATCGCAATCATACGGTCAGCGTTCGATTGGCGGACCGTCTGCCCGCGATTTCGGCGGATCCCCGTGCGGCGAAGCAGATGCTGCTCAATCTGCTGTCGAACGCGATGAAGTTCACGCCGCCGGGGCGCTCGATCGTGGTGAGCGCTGTGGTGCGGGCGGATCGCGGCGTCACGATCTCCGTTGCCGACAGCGGTATCGGGATTGCGAAGGAGGACATTCCGAAGGCGCTCGCCGTGTATTCGCAAGTCGACAACGTTGAAACGCGCCGTCATGACGGCACGGGGCTTGGGCTTCCGATCGTGAACGCGTTGATGAAAATGCACGGCGGGTCGCTCGACCTCGAAAGCGAATTGGGGAAGGGCACGACGGTGTCGTTGCACTTCCCATCCGCGGTCCCCGTGGCTGCTGCGGCTTGAACTACTGCGCAGCAGCGAGTGCGAAGGGTGCGGAGCGGCTGTGACGCAAGTCCAGAACGCTCCGCACCCGGTCGCTTGCGGGTTGGTAGAAGACGGTTTGTTCGGCCATCGCGGCGCGGAAGTCTTCGATGCGCGTGCCCTCGCGAACTTCGAACGCGTCGATGCCGACACGGTGCATGAACAGCCACTGGTCGCGCAGCACCTCGCCGACGGCGCGCAGTTCGCCGTTGTAGCCGAGGCGCTGGCGGAGCTGACGGGCCCAGGAGTAACCGCGGCCGTCCTTGAATTTCGGGAACTCGAGTTCGATGACGGCGAAGTGATGGATGTCGGGCCCAAGCGCCTCGGGGGATTGGTCGGCGGTCAGGCGCAGCCCGAGCGGCGTGTTGCGGGCGAGCAAAGCTTCGCGTTCGGCTTGGAAGCGCTTCAGCGAGACGACGATCGCGCCTTCGGGCAGCGCCTCATTGTCGGCGATGCGGGCGAACGTGTTTTCGGCGAACGCGGCGTCCTTAATGAGCGGCATAGAGTTTCTCCCGGAACGGCTGAATGCCGAGGCGGCGGTACGTGTCCAAGAAGCGCTCGCCGGGTTGGCGCGCGGCGAGGTAGGTGTCGATGAGCTTTTCGATCGCGTCGGGCACGTCGGCTTCGCCGAACGCGGGCCCTAAGATTTCGCCCACCGACGCGTCTTCGGCGCCGGAACCGCCCAGCGTGATTTGGTAGTATTCGACGCCCTTCTTATCGACGCCCAGGATGCCGATGTGGCCGACGTGGTGGTGGCCGCAGGCGTTGATGCAGCCGGAGATTTTCAGCTTCAGCTCGCCGATGTTGCGCTGGCGGTCGAGGTCGGCGAAGCGTTGCGACAGCGCCTGTGCGATGTTGATGGAGCGCGCGTTGGCGAGGTCGCAATAGTCGAGGCCGGGGCAGGCGATGATGTCGGTGATCAGCGCGTGGTTTGCCGTGCCTAAGCCCGCCTTGTCGAGTGCTTGCCAGAGGCCGAACAGGTCGCGTTGGCGGACGTGGGCGAGCACGAGATTTTGTTCGTGGCTGACGCGGATTTCGTCGAAGCTCAAGCGTTTGGCGAGATCGGCGACGAGGTCCATTTGGTCGGCGCTGGCGTCGCCCGGGATGCCGCCGATGGGTTTGAGCGAGATCGTGACGATCGCGTAGCCGGGGACTTTGTGCTTGGCGACGTTCGTGTCGAGCCAGGCAGCGAACTGTTTGTTCGTGCGTTGGAGGTTTTCGTCGGCGAGCTTTTCGAACGCGGGGGCTGAGAAGTACGCGTTGATGCGGTCGATCTCTGCTTGCGGCAGCGCGAGCGCGCCGTGCGATTTGATTTCGGCGAATTCGGCGGCGACTTGGCGGCGCATTTCGTCGGCGCCGATTTGGTGCACGAGGATCTTGATGCGCGATTTGTAGAGGTTGTCGCGGCGGCCGTACTGATTGTAGACGCGCATCGTTGCTTCGAGATAGGCGAGCAAATCGCCGGCGGCGATACCCTCGCCGATCAGGTGGCCGATCAGCGGCGTGCGGCCTTGCCCGCCGCCGACATAGACGTCGAACGCGAGCCTGCCGGCTGCGTCGCGGCGGATGACGATGCCGATGTCGTGAACCTTGATCGCGGCGCGGTCTTTCGGAGCGGCGGTGACCGCGATCTTGAATTTCCGCGGGAGGTACGAGAACTCAGGATGGAACGTCGACCACTGACGGATGATTTCCGACCAAACGCGCGGGTCGTCGACTTCGTCGGCTGCGGCGCCGGCGAAGTGATCGGACGTCACGTTGCGGATGCAGTTGCCGCTGGTTTGGATCGCGTGCATCTCGACGGTCGCGAGGTCCGCCAGAATGTCAGGAACGTCGGCGAGCTTCGGCCAGTTGTATTGCAGGTTCTGGCGCGTCGTGAAGTGCGCGTAGCCCTTGTCGTATTTGCGCGCGATGTGCGCGAGCATGCGAAGCTGGCGCGAGGAGAGCGTGCCGTACGGGATCGCGACGCGCAGCATGTAGGCGTGGAGCTGCAGATAGAGCCCATTCATCAGGCGCAGCGGCTTGAACTCTTCTTCGTTCAGCTCGCCGGACAGGCGGCGCGCGACCTGGCCGCGGAATTGGGCCACGCGCTCGTCCACGAGCTTTTGGTCGAACTCGTCGTAGCGATACATCGTCAGCCCGCTTGCTTGCCGAGATCGCGGCGGACGGTCGGACCCGCCGCGCGGATGATCTCGCGCATCTTCACGGGGCGGCGATCGGGCGTGATGTCGAACAGGTAGGCGTGCACGATCTTCTGCTCGCGCTCGGCCGTTTGACCGGCGGCGAGCGCGGCGTCCGCTTCGGCGCCCGTGAGGGCCTGCGCCCGGTCGATGCTCTCCACCCACGCGCCATCGGCCGCGAGGTACACGACCTCGCCGTCGCTGAGGCGGTTTGCTGTGAGGACCTGGGCCATTCGAAGAGGGTGCCTGTTGTTTCCTAAGGATGGGGAGCCAACGCGCTATTGTCAACTTTTTGCGTGAAATTATTTAAACAACATTATTTCACGTGAATATATCCCTGGCGGTCTTTGCGTGCTGCTCGACCGGTGCCGATCGGTTCGGCGATTGCAGGAGCAAAGTTCCTTTTGTTTTCCATGTGTTAGAGCCGCTTTGGCAAAATACAGCGTGAATCCAGCCGTTACAGCGTTACATTGGCGGAATTGCGCCAGAAATGCCGTTACAGAGCCGCTACGTCGCCGTTACATGTAACGGGGTAAGCGGCGGAGATGTAGCGCCCCTCTTCGTGGCGTTGGCGCGAGCAGCGTGCCCTTCGGCCTTCAAGCTGAACCGCAAAGCCCCTCGAAATCGCTTACACGACAATATAAGCGAAACAAATTTTCTTCAAACGGGAAATTGTCGCTGCCAACCTGTCGCAGCTACTGCGCGGCCCCAAAAAAAGTCACTGTTGGCGAAGAATTGCCTTGGCGGTAGAAATGCGAACAGACGGACCGATCAGGCGGCCATGGCAGACGAGAAAGCGCGCCGCGAGATCGGCCAGACGGCCAAGGCGATGCTGTCGGGTGCCACGTCTTTCATCGAAGGCGCGCGCAAGATATGGGGCCTCGGCTATCGTGCCGGCCTCGAACACGACCTCGATTTCAAAGTGTTCGTTGTGATCGAGTCGGAGACCGACGCCTTGCCGATGGGCGAGTTACGCGGAATGTGGAACGCCGACGCGCTGGCAAAGCTGCAACCAGAACTCGACCAGGCCGAGGCATGGGCACGAGAGGTCGGCACGTCGTCTTGCGAGCGCCTGGCGAAACGGTTTGGCGGCTAAGCCGGAATCTCTAAACCAAAAAAAGTCCGTCATGGCCGGGCACGCGACGCGCGACCCGGCCACCCAGGGCCACGCGCAAGGCATTGCCGATCATTTCACGCCAAGACGCCAAGACGCGAAGGGTTGAGGGGTGCCGTTCGAAATGCACTTTGCGCGTTGGTGTGGATCATTTCGACGCTTGAGATCGTGACCCTGGGTGGCCGGGTCGCGCTTCGCTTGCCCGGCCATGACGGATTTTTTGGATTTACTCATCCACTCGGGCGCTCTCGTGCCAGTGTTTCAGCGCTTGGCGTTCGAGGAGGGAGAGCAGCGCGTAGATCGCGATGCCGATGGCGGAAAGTAGGGCTAAGGCCGCGAAGGCTTTCGCGATCTTTAGGTTGAAGCCCGCTTGGTAGATGACCCAGGCGAGGCCGGTGGAGGCGCCGGAGCCTGCGGCGAATTCGGCGACGACGGCGCCGATGAGGGCGAGGCCGCCGGAGATTTTCATGCCGGTCAGGATGTTCGGCAGGGCGGCGGGGAATTGCAGGCGCGTGAGGC
The DNA here is from genome assembly GCA_964638635.1 of uncultured Flavobacteriaceae bacterium. Classification (GTDB taxonomy): domain Bacteria; phylum Pseudomonadota; class Alphaproteobacteria; order Micropepsales; family Micropepsaceae; genus SZUA-430. The sequence goes on along the minus strand of CAZXAQ010000010.1, from coordinate 50,807 downwards.
GCTGCCAGCGGCTGGCGCCATAGAGGTCAAACAGTTCGTGCAGCTGCCGGTCGGCCGAGCGCAGTCCCAGCGTCGCGTTCGCGAGGATCGGAAAGAACGCGACGATCGTGGCGAGGATCAGCACAGCACGCTCCGCGTTGTCGAGGCCGACCCAGATTAGGATCAGTGGCGCGATGGCCACGACCGGGGTGACTTGCAAGGTCACGGCGTAGGGGAACAGTGCGCGCTCGATCGTGCGGCTTTGCGCGAAGATGACCGCGAAGGCGATGCCGAGCACGAGGGCGATGATAAACGCCATGATCGTGACGCGGATCGTGATCCACGCCGCCGCCATGAGTGCGCTCCAATCTTCGACGGCGGCGACGACAATGGCTGAGGGTGCGGGGAGGACGAACGGGGTGATAGCGAAGGCGTAGACGAGCCACTCCCACGCGGCCAAGACCGCGACGGCGACGAGGGCAGGCAGGCCATAGGCCCAAAGCTGCTCGCGGTTCATGATGTCACCGCCTCAAGCTGCAGCGCGCTGCGCACTTGGCGGCAGCGCTCGCCGTAGGCGGGGGTCATGCGGAAGTCGCGGTCGCGCGTTTTCGGTTCGGCCATGGCGATGTCGGCGATCACGCGGCCAGGGCGCGGGCTCATGACGATGATGCGCGAGGAGAGGTAGACGCTTTCATAGACGGAGTGGGTGACGAAGATAATCGTGAGGTTCTTTGCCGCCCACAGCTCGCGCAGTTCGTCGTTCAGCCGGTCGCGCGTGAGCTCGTCGAGGGCGGCGAACGGTTCGTCCATCAAGAGCACCGACGCGTCCATCGCGAGCGCGCGGGCGATCGAGACGCGCATGCGCATGCCGCCGGACAGTTCGCGCGGGTAGGACGTCGCGAATTTCGTGAGGCTGACGAGTTCGAGCGTGTCCCGCACGCGGGCGTCGGCCGTGGCTTCGTCGGTTTGCGCGAGTTCGAGCGGCAGGCGGACGTTCTTGGCCACTGTTGCCCACGGCATGAGCGCCGCATCTTGGAAGACGAAGCCGAGGCGCGGCTTTGCGCCGGTCCAAGTAACTTTGCCCGTGCTCGGTTCGGTGAGGCCCGCGATGAGGCGCAGCGCCGTGCTTTTGCCGCAGCCCGACGGGCCGACCAGTGAGACGAATTCGCCGGCGGCGACGGCGAAGCTCACGCGGTCGAGCGCGAGCGTGCCGTTCGGAAAGGCTTTGCCAACGTTATCGAACGAGAGCAGCAATCTCACCAACCGGAAAAATATTGGTCTCGCTGTCCCCTACGTCGTCATGGCCGGGCAAGCGAAGCGCGACCCGGCCACCCGGGGTCATGCGCGCGGTTTCTACGCGGATCATCATCATAACCTTGTTCTCGTTACCCTTCGCACTCTCTCGTTCAGACGTTAGCGCTCGTTGCCCTGGGTGGCCGGGTCGCGCTTCGCTTGCCCGGCCATGACGGACTTTTATGGCTCTTTGGTTGGCGGTGCCGGGACGCCGTGCCCCTTGTTGACGAAGGCGAGCGTGTAAGCTCTCGCGACGTCGACTTTGTCGTCGTAGACCTTCGCCTCTTTCATCATGTAGAAGAACGTCTTCCAGCGCGCGTCCGTCATCGCGCCGACGCCAAGCGTTGCCGCATCGCCACCGGTGACCATGCCGCGGTCGCGCATCTGGGTAATGGCTTGCGCGATGATCGCGTCCGTCATCTCGGGGTTGTCTTTTTTTATGAGCTCGTTTGCGGGGCTTGGGTCGCCGGTGAGGTAGCTGTTCCAGCCGTCGATCGAGGCGTTGACGAAGGCTTGCACGATTTGCGGCCGGTCGCGCACGTCTTTGCCTTGCGCCATGATGAAGTTGGAGTAGCCGGGATAACCGTAATCGGCGAGCAGGAAGACTTGCGGCTTGATCTTGCCCTCGGTTTCGATCGTGAACGGTTCCGAGGTGACGTAGCCTTGCTGGATTGCCTTCGGGTCGGTCAGGAACGGCGCGAGGTTGAACGTGTATTTGCGCACCTGTTTGTCGTCGAATTTGTAGCGGGCCTTGGCCCATATCCACCACGTGGACACCGTCGCGTCCGAGATCATGATCGCCTTGCCCTTCATGTCTGCGATCGAGGCGATGTCCTTGCGCGGGTGGGTGATCAGGACTTGCGGGTCCTTTTGGAAGATCGCGGCGACCGCGACGGCATCGCCGCCCGCGGCGACGAGGTTCAGCGGTTGGAACGAGTTTGAGCCCATCGCGAAGTCCGTGGCGCCGGCGGCGATCAGCTGCGGCGTGTTCACGGCGGGGCCGCCTTGTTTGATCGTCACGTCGAGGCCCGCCTTTTCGTAGAGACCGGTCGCGAGCGCTTGGTAGAAGCCGCCGTGCTCGGCTTGCGCTTTCCAGTCGGTGACGAACGTGACCTTCGTGAGTTTCGGTTCGGGTTTGGGGGCGGCCGCTTCTTCCGGCTTCTTCGCTTCGCCGCAGGAGGCCAGAAGCGTGAGCGCCGCGAGCGCGAGGAGGTGACCAAAGCGAGGCATGGGGTGCGTCCGAGCAATGTTCAGATGGCGCATACCCTAGCTTAAACGCCAGGGGTGGCCAACTACATCATCGGTTCGCAATTCGCCGCGCGGCGCTGTTGATCGAGTTCGGCCTCTCGCGCGTCGTCGTTGATGAGCGTGCGGAACAGAACGATGCCGCGCGGCGTGGGTGCGGTGACGATGCGCGTGCCTTCAGGTTGTGGCGGCACGGTTTGGCCGGCACCCATCAGGACGATCGTCGCGGGTTGGCCTTTCGCCTCGGTGTCGTTCAGGACGTAAAAGTTGTCGGTGTTGGCGGCGTAGAACGCGACGGACCAATAGGTGTCCGTCGGTGCCGCGGTCGTGATTTTTAGCGGGCGCTTCGACACGTCGAAGACGCACTGCGAATAGAGCAAGTCCGGGCTTGGCTTCACGATCTTTCGGGCGGCCGCGGTCGCGCGCTCGCCGTGGGAGATCTTGTTCGATCCCTTGGTCCCGATCTGCGACATGGCGCGCGACATGATCAGGTTTGGCGCGGTGGCGACAGTGGCCCAGTGGATCATCGCGGCCAAGATGAGTGTGAAGGCGCCCCATTTCAGCCAGGTCACGAGCATGCTTCCTTCACGATCGAGGGAAGGGGCACGCCGGCCGGATCGGCGGTCACGGTTTTGCCCGGGTTGTAGAGGCGCAGCGTCAGCTGGAAGCCGTCGGGCGATGCGGCGATCCAGTTTTGCGCTTCCGGCGTTCCGGATACGCGCACCACGAAACCGCCGTCGGGGTTGCGGACGACGCTGGTCTTGCTGACCGAGTAGCGCTTGGCGGGATTGTCGATCAGGTAGTGGTCTTTGCCGTAGGCGGTGATGCTCCACCAGCGTGCGTCGGGGTCGCGGCCTTCGATGCGATAGGCGCATTTCGGGTCGAACGGTTCGCCGGCGCTGTCGCTTTCCGTGCCGTAGTAGATCGTCTCGTCCTTGTTGAGGGCGAGCAGGCCCGCAATCGCGACGGCGGTGCGGGTGTAGTCGTCGGCGTTCGTTCCGCCGGCGGCCAGATTTGCCGACCACGGGCCGTTCTTGACGATCGAGTCAGCCGGCATCGCACTGCGAACGGCGACGTAGGCGCTGCCAAGGCCGAGCACGATCGCGGCGACGATCGAGCCTAAGAGTCTGAGAAAGAACTTCACGCGGCCGCGACTCCCTGGTGCACGCGCATCCTAGGCTGCGTCTGAGCCGCGGCGCTAGTACGGCGGCGGCGCGTCCGAATCGGCGTCGGGTTGGTCGGCCGGGTCCTCGGGCTCGGGTTCGGGCTCAGGGTGGCGGCGGCGTTTCGTCGTGGCTGCAATGGCGGGCGCCGCGTCCGCGTTGGCTTCGACCTCGCCTTCATCCGCGCCCGGCGTGTCCGTGCTCGATTGCGGGACGTAGCGTGGCGGCGGCGGAGGGGGTGGCGGCGGCGCGTTGTGGCGGCGATCGTCGCCGTTTCCGAAGAGGCTGTCGAAGAAGTCTTCGATGACGCCGCGATCGTCGTCGGGGCTGCGCCGTTCGGTGTACTCGCCGTCGCGATCGACCCACGGATTGTCGGGTTCGTTCTGCGCGTAGGAATCGGAGGAGTCGCCGTACATGTCGACCCCCGGCAGATTGTGGACCGGGATGTTCTTGTGGGCCGCCAGCATGTAGGCCTTCCAGATGCTGGCCGGCAGGCTGCCGCCGACGACCTTCTTCATCGACGCGTTGTCGTCGTTTCCGACCCACACGCCAGTGATGAAGTCGGCCGTGTAGCCCACGAACCACGCGTCGCGCCATTCCTGGCTGGTGCCGGTCTTCGCCGCGACGGGACGCGGGTCGATGTTCGCGCGCTGGCCGGTGCCGGTTTGCACGACCTCGAACATCATCTGGTTCATTTCTTCCAGCGTGCGCTGGTTCATGACCGGGATCGGCGGCGGCGCACGATACTGGTAGAGCACGGTGCCGTCGGAGGTTTTGACGTCGAGGATCGCGTAAGGATCGACGCGGTTGCCGTTGTTGGCGAAGGCGCCGAAGGCGCGCGTCATCTCGAACAACGTGACCTCGGAAGTGCCGAGCGGGAGCGAACGGTTCGGCTCGAGCGGGGATGAGATCCCGAGACGCTGGGCCACACCAATGACCTTGCGGCGGCCCACTTCATCGGCGACGCGCACGGCGACCGTGTTGATCGACTTCGCCAGCGCTTCGCGCAGCGAGATTTCGCCGAGATACGAGCCATCGTAGTTCTGCGGGCTCCAGCCGTTGCTTTCGTACGGCGCGTCCTCGCGCATATCGTCGGGCGTCAGGCCGTGTTCCAGTGCGGCCATGTAGACGAACGGTTTGAACGACGAGCCGGGCTGGCGGCGCGCTTGGTAGGCGCGGTTGAACGTCGAATTCGTGTAGTCCTTGCCGCCGACGATCGAGCGCACGGCGCCGTCCGGCTCCATGGCGACCAGGGCCGCTTGCGTCGCGCCGCGGTTCTTGCCGTCGTGCTCCAAAATCTTGACCAGGTTTTGCTCGGCAGCCGATTGAAGCTTCGGGTTGATCGTCGTGCGAACAATCAGGTCCTTGTCGGGACGGATGTCGAGCTTGACCAGCTGATCCATCACGAAGTCGGCGAAGTAGTTCGCGCTCTCGACGCCTTCCTTGAGGACGGGCGTTGCGGGCTTCTTCTTGGCTTTGCGCGCGTCCTCGTCGTTGATCTGACCGTCTTGGTGCAGGAGGTCGATCACCAGGTTGGCGCGCTGCTGGGCGAGCTTCAGGTTGACGTCGGGCGAGTAGCGCGACGGTGCCCGCGTCAGCGCCGCCAGCATCGCGGCTTCGGCCAGCGACACCTCGCGCACGGACTTGCCGAAGTACTCGCGCGCGGCCGCGTCGACCCCGTAGGCACCCGAACCGAGATAGATGCGATTCAGATAGAGCGTCAGGATCTCGTCCTTCGAGTAGTGCCGCTCGAGCCAGAAGGAGAGGAACAGCTCTTCGAATTTGCGCGACCAGGTGCGCTCGGGCTTCAAGAACGTGTTCTTGGCGAGCTGTTGGGTGATGGTCGAGCCGCCTTGGACGACGCCGCCCGCGCGCCAGTTCGTGATGAACGCGCGCAGCAGGCCGCGGTAATCGACGCCGGAGTGGGAGTAGAAGCGGCGGTCTTCGGTCACGATAAAGGCGGCCGGAAGATAGGGCGGCATTTCTTCCATCTTGACCCGGTAGCCGAAACGGGCCCCGCGGGTCGCGAAGACCTTGCCGTTGGAATCCAGAAGTGTGATCGACGGCGTGCGGTTCACCTCGCCGAGGCGGTCGGCGGTGATCGGCAGGTTCGGCGCATAGAGATAGTAGAGAGCGACGAAGCAGGCGGAGAAGAAGAGTACGATGCCGCCTACGCCTGTCGCGAGCCAGAACCACCAGGGGCGGCGCGTGCGAACGGGTTCGTGATCCCACGGGTCGGGCGCGTTCGAGAGACTGCCAGGATCTTCGGTCGACATACTGTCCAGCCGGGGCGAACCCCGCCTCATTCGTTTGACGCCGCTATTCTTCCACCGGGGCAAGTCACCTTCTAGGTGCCATTGTCACTCACCCCGCGGTTGGGCGAGATTGCGGCCGTGTTTGATTAAGGAACGTTCATGCTTGGCGTTTGTTACTACCCTGAGCAGTGGCCCGAAAATATGTGGGCCGATGACGCCCGGCGCATGGCGGATTTGGGGCTGAAGTATGTGCGCATCGGCGAGTTTGCCTGGAGCGCCATCGAGCCCACCCCTGGCAGCTTTAGCTGGGCCTGGCTCGACCGGGCGGTCGAGACGCTGGGAAAGGCCGGTCTCAAGATCGTGATGGGCACACCGACGGCGACGCCCCCGAAGTGGCTCGTCGACCGGTATCCGGACGTCTTGCCGGTCGACCATCACGGCCAGGTCCGGCGATTCGGATCGCGGCGGCACTATTGCTTCTCCAGCCGGACCTATCGGGGCGAGAGCCGGCGGATCACCGAAGCGGTCGCGCAGCGTTATGGGCGGCATGATGGGGTCGCCGGGTGGCAGACGGACAATGAGTATGGGTGTCACGATACCGTCCGTTCGTATTCGGCTGATGCCGAGCGTGCGTTTCAGCGGTGGCTCGCGGCGCGGTACGGCGACGTCGGCGCGCTGAACGCGGCGTGGGGCAACCGTTTCTGGAGCATGGAGTATCGTTCGTTCGACGAGATCGACCTGCCGATGGCGGCAGTGACGGAGCTCAATCCGATTCACCGGCTCGACTTCTTCCGTTTCTCGTCGGATCAGGTGGCGAGCTTCAACGCGGAGCAGGTTGAGATCATCCGGCGGCATTCGCCGGGGCGGTTCGTGACCCACAACTTCATGGGTGCGTTCCTCGACTTCGACCACTTCAAGACGTGCGAGACGTTGGACCTGGCCAGTTGGGATTCCTATCCGCTGGGCTTTACCGACAGTTTGCCGATGACCGGGTTCACGGAGGCAGAGCGGATTCGCTATGCCGCGACAGGGCATCCGGACATCTCGGCGTTTCATCACGACCTTTATCGCGGCGTCGGGCGTGGGCGCTTCTGGGTGATGGAGCAACAGCCCGGACCGGTGAACTGGGCGCTGTGGAACCCCGGACCTGCGCCGGGGATGGTGCGGCTGTGGGCGTGGGAAGCACTCGCGCATGGGGCTGAGGTCGTAAGCTTCTTCCGTTGGCGGCAGGCACCGTTCGCGCAGGAGCAGATGCATGCGGGATTGAACCGGCCGGACAACGTGCTCGATGTCGGCGGGCAAGAAGCGAGGGTGGTTGCGAAGGAGCTTGACGCCGATTGGTGGCGTAGCGTTGCGGCGGCGCCGGTACGCCAAGCGCCGGTCGCGTTGGTGTTCGACTACGACGCCTCTTGGATGCACGCAATTCAACCGCAAGGACGGTCGTTCAGCTACCTAGCGTTGGTGTTCACTTGGTACACGGCGCTGCGCCAACGGGGCGTCGACGTCGACATCGTCCCGCCGGGCCATTCGCTGAAGGGTTATCGCGCCGTGTTCGTGCCGAGCCTGCCTCATATCAGTGAACGAGCGATTCAAGCGTTCACCGATTGCGACGGTCTCACGGTGTTCGGCATTCGCACGGGCGCGAAGACGGAGAGCTTTCAGATCCCCGGCAACCTGCCGCCGGGTCCGCTGCAAAGCATCCTTCCGATTAAGATTCCGCGGGTGGAGAGCTTGCGTCCGGGCGTTACACGCGAGGTTTCGGTCGGCAACCGCAGGTATGAGTGTGGCACGTGGGTTGAGACTGTCGAATCACCCAGTGGAGATGTTGTCGGGCGGTTCGCGAACGGCATGCCTGCGCTCGTGCGCAACGCGAACCGGTTGTACCTCGCCGCTTGGCCGACGCGGGAACTCGCATCGGACGTTGTGCAACGCGTGTTGGACGAATCAGGCGTTGCATCAATGATGTTGCCGATGGACGTTCGCGTGCGCCGCCGCGGCGACGTGACGTTCGCGTTCAACTTCGGAATCGATTCGCAAACGTCACCTGCCGATGCGAACGCGCGGTACGTGCTGGGCGCGCACTCGATCGGTGCTCACAACTTTTGTGCATGGAAAAATTAATTCTGCGCGCACTCGAATCGCGTGAACGAAAAAATTCCTCGCGCCTCTGTCGATTCAGCAGTTGACCGCAAATCACTTCGCGCTCATAAGCGATGAAGCAGTGTCAAGTGCGCTGTTGGCGTTTCTGATCGTAGTGATGTTCGTGTGTCACACGTCACTGCAATCAGGTTGGTGCCGCCGCAAAATCCGAAGTTGACGGAGTAGGTACATGGATTTGTTCTTCGCGGTGGGGGTGTTGTTTGGAATCGGTTACGCAGCGGGTTTCGGGTTGAGGGCACTCGGTTCCCAAAAGCGCGGGTCGCGTTACCGGCCGATGTCGTCGTTGCGCGACTTCGACTATCGTGAGGATCCGGTATGGACGCGCTGATTATCGCAAGCTTCATCATCGGGGCCGGGTTCGTAACCGGCTTCCTCGTTCGCGACCGGTCGGCGCGCCGCCGCCGTTTGATGGAACGGAAACTGGGTCTCTAGGCCCCTATCTCAAGCCGGTTGAGCGAGTGCGTCGCGGTGCGCCATAGTGGCGGCCATGGACCTTGCTCAACCGCTTCCCTTTCAATTTCAGCTTGCAGCTTTGCCGCCGGAGGCCGAACGGCTTCGCGGCGAGGTGCGCGAGTTTCTTTCCCGCGAACTCGGCAACCTTGCGCCTGAGCTCAAGGCGCAGTCGTGGAGCGGGTTCAATCCCGAGTTCAGCCGCAAGCTCGGCGCGCGCGGGTTTATCGGTCTCACCTGGCCCAAGGCCTATGGCGGGCACGAGCGTTCGGCGCTCGAGCGTTACGTCGTCACCGAAGAGGTGCTTGCGGCGGGCGCGCCGGTGGCCGCGCATTGGGTCGCGGACCGGCAGAGCGGACCGTTGCTGCTGAAGTTCGGCACCGAGGAACAACGCCGGCGCGTGCTGCCGGGGATTGCCAAGGGCGAAACCTATTTCTCGATCGGGATGAGCGAGCCGGATTCCGGTTCCGACTTGGCGAGCGTGCGCACGCGGGCGACTCGCACGAACGACGGTTGGCGGGTGCGCGGCACGAAGCTTTGGAGTTCGGGCGCGCATCGCTCGCACTACATGATCGCATTGTTCCGGACGGGCGACGGCGCGGATCAGCGGCAGATGGGGCTCACGCAGTTTCTCGTCGATCTCAAGGGTCCCGGCATTCATATCCGGCCGATCGCGGACCTCACCGGCCATGAGCACTTCAACGAAGTGGTGTTCGACGACGCGCCGTTGCCGCTCGATGCCGTCATCGGCGCCGAAGGGCAGGGATGGGCTCAGGTGACGGCCGAACTTGCTTATGAACGGTCGGGGCCGGAGCGGTTTTTGTCGAGCATGGTTCTGCTGAAACACGTGATCGCAGCCGCTGGAACCAATCCGTCGGAACGGGCGGCGATTGCGATCGGGCGGTTGACGGCGCGGCTGCACGCGCTGCGGAAGTTGTCGGTGTCGGTCGCGACGCAGCTGCAGCGCGGCGCCAATCCGGCGCTCGAGGCGGCGCTGGTGAAGGACGTCGGTGCGGTGTTCGAGCAGGATATTCCGGAGATCGCGCACGATCTCTTCGGGGTGGAGCCTTCGCTTGCGTCCGAAGATGCGTTGAGGCGCGTGCAAGCCTATCTCACGCAGGTCGCGCCGTCGTTTTCGCTGCGCGGCGGCACCCGCGAGATCTTGCGCGGGATCATCGCACGCGGTTTGGGGTTGAGGTGACGTCATGAGCGAGACCGCGAACCTCATCCACGACGCTGCGCATCGCCTGTTCGCACAGCATGTGACTGTCAATGTGCTCAACGCCGTCGAGAAAGGCGAGTGGCCGGAGGCGTTGTGGGACGCTGTCGAAGAGGCGGGGTTTCTGGACACGTTGGCCGACGCCGATACGCCACCGGCGGAGCGTGCCGCCAACACCGCCGTGCTGCTGCGTGCCGCGGGGCGCCATGTTGCGCCGATCCCGCTTGGCGAGACGATCGTGGCGCGGGCCCTCTTGGCTCAGCGCAAGGTGAAGCTGCCGCGCGGGCCGATCAGCATCGGGGTGCTGGAGGGGCACACGCATACCCACGGCGATCACGCGCATTTGAAGGGCCGTGCGGTTCGCGTGCCGTACGCGCGGCATGCGGCGAACGTTCTGTTGAGCGCGCCGGACAGCGGCGAGGCGGTGTTGATCGCGGTGCGCCGCGGCAAGCTGTCGGAAGGCACGAATGTCGCCGGCGAGCCGCGCGACGACCTCACGTTTGCCGACACGGCAGGCACGACGGTGGCGGGCGTTTCGGGCAACGATCTGCTTGCTTACGGTGCAGCCGTGCGTGCGCAACTGATGGCCGGCGCGCTCGAGCGGATCTTGATGCAGACGGTCGAGTACGCGCGCACGCGCGTCCAGTTCGGCAAGCCGATCGCGGCGTTCCAAGCGATTCAGCAACAGCTTGCCGTGCTTGCGGGCCATGCGGCCGCCACCGGAATGGCTGCCGACGCGGCGTTTGGCGATCTTGAGAGCGAGACACGGCGGCAACGCTCGGCTGCCATTGCCAAAGTGCGCGCGGGCGATGCGGCCGGCGTCGCGGCGTCGATCGCGCATCAGGTGCATGGCGCGATCGGCATTACGAAGGAGCACTCGCTGCACTTTGCGACGCGCCGCCTCTATTCGTGGCGCGCGGAGTTCGGCGCGGACGCATTCTGGGCGGAGCGACTCGGTCGCGAATCATGTGCGGCCGGCGCAGAGGCCTATTGGCCGTCAATGACGGCGTAGAAAGCAAAACGCCGGGCATTTCCACCCGGCGTTCGCAATCACGTTGTCTTGATCTTTAGATGTAGCGGACGTCGATCACGCGGCCGGTGTAGGGGTTAATACGCAACATCACCGGGCGCCCGCGTTGGGTGAACGCAAACGCACGGTAGGCACCCCAGCGATCCCTCTTCACCTTTCGCACCCCGTAGTAGCCCTGTGCGGCCAAGCGCGGCGCGAGCTGACGGAAGTTCAGCGGGCGTTGATAGCGGTACTGGTTGTAGCCGTAGTCGCCCCAGCCGCGTTCCCACCTGTCGAAGTTGCCGTTCTGGCGGTCGAATTCGTAGCGGTCGTAATAGCGACGGTCGTAACGGCCATCCTGCGGATAGCGATAGTCGTCGTCGGCATATGGGTTTTGATTTGGTTGGTTGTAACCGCCCTGATAAGGATAATTGTTGTATTCGTTGTGGTCGGCGAAGGCCGGGGCAGCCAGGCCCAAAGTCAACGCCACGGCGGCTGCGGCAGCTGTCACAAGTTTGCGCATTCGAAATCTCCTGTTCGATCCGGGTGGTTAGCCAACCCTTGATGCGCATATTGCTTTGGCCAGTCTGAACGTGGTCTGGATGGCGCATTCATTCAGGGTTCAGTGAGCGGTACCTATCTATACGGGCATGTTTAGCGTCGTGCGCCCCCTTGTGATTGCCGTTCTGGCGGCAGCTTTGGCCCTTCCGGCCCTGGCTGACGCTGCGCGCGCGGCGGCGCCTTCGGGCGACGCGGGCGTTCTCGTGGCCCAGGACGGTGGGCGCTGGCGCGGTCGCGGGCCCTTTGGCGGCGGCCCCCAGAACGGACCGGTGCAACTGGCACCGCTTGAAGTCGTTCTCGGCAATGTGGCAGCCCAGTTTCCGGGCCACCATCTCGCTGTCGACGGACCGTTTCAACGCGACGGTCGGTGGATTTACCGCATTAAATGGCTGACCCCGGACGGGCGTGTGCTTATCGTGTTTGCCGACGCCCAGACCGGTCAGGTTCTTGGTCATCGTGGCTGACGGAACAGGGAAGCAATGCGCATTCTCGTAGTCGAAGACGATCCCGATTTGCAGCGCCTGTTGGCCAGCGCACTGCGCGATCAAGGCTATGTCGTCGATACGGCGAGTGACGGCGAGGAAGGACACTTCCTCGGCGACACCGAGCCGTACGATGCCGTGATCTTGGATCTCGGCTTGCCGGAGATGGACGGCCTCACAGTGCTTGAGAAATGGCGTAAGGCCGGCCGCGCGATGCCGGTGTTGATTCTGACCGCGCGCGATCGCTGGGCGGACAAGGTTGCGGGCCTCGATGCCGGTGCCGACGACTACGTTGCCAAGCCGTTCTATACGGAGGAAGTGCTCGCGCGCGTTCGCACGCTGTTGCGCCGCGGGGCGGGCTTGGCATCGTCGGACATCGAGTGTGGTCCCTTGCGGATCGATACGCGTGCTGCGCGGGTGACGGTGCAGGGCAATCCGGTGAAGTTAACCTCGCTCGAGTACCGGCTGCTCGCCTATCTCGGTCATCACAAAGGCCGCGTCGTTTCGCGCGGCGAGTTGGTTGAGCATCTTTATGATCAGGATTTCGACCGGGATTCGAATACGATCGAGGTTTTCGTGGGGCGGTTGCGCAAGAAACTTGGCGTGAACGTCATTCATACGATGCGCGGTCTCGGCTATAAGCTCGATGAAGGAGCTGCCGATACCGACGCCGATGCTGCGCACTAACTCTCTCGCTTTCCGGCTTGGCGCCCTTGCGGCGGTGTGGAGCATCCTAGGGCTGCTCGCCGGCGTTCTGGTGCTGTCGCGCGTGTTCCGCCAGTCGGCCGAGCGCAGTTTCGACAACGGACTTCTTGCCGATCTAGAGCGGGTCGTCGCGGTGGCCGAACTCGACTGCGATGGGACGATCGTAATGCCGCGGCCGCTTGTCGTCGACCGGTTTATGAACCCGTTCTCGGGCTGGTACTGGCAGATCAGTTCGACAGGAACCCCGCCTAAGCCGCTCAGGAACTCACGATCGCTTTTCGATCAGTGGCTGAAGCTTGATCCGGTAGCCACGAGCGCGGTTCGCATGGGCCATGTCATCGGCCCAAAGAAGCAGAATTTGCGATATGCCGAGCGCATCGTGTCTCTGCCCTCACCGGATGAGACCGAAGAGGGACAGAAATGCGCGACCGGCGACAACAGGTTTCGGATCATGGTCGCCGCCGATTTGAAGGACGTTGAGGCAGACGTCGCAAGCTTCAACAACACACTATTCTGGTCGATCGTTATTCTGGGTGCGGGTCTCATCGGGGCAATGATCTTACAGGTGCGCTGGGGCCTTGCGCCGCTCGATCGCGTCTCCAAAGCGCTGGCCGACATCCGCGAAGGACGCGCGGACAAGCTTGAAGGGCCGTTTCCGGCCGAGATCGAACCGTTGGCGGACGAGCTGAACGCGCTTGTAGCTCACAACGCCGAAGTCGTTTCGCGGGCGCGCACGCATGTCGGCAATCTGGCGCACTTTCTAAAGACACCGCTGAGCGTGCTTGCGAACGAAGTGCAGGGACAAACCGGACCTCTCGCCGAGACCGTCTCACGGCAGGTGCAAACGATGCGGCGGCAGGTCGATCATTATTTGGCGCGCGCGCGGGCGGTTGCGTCGGCGAAGGTGATCGGTGCGCGCACGGAGCTTGCCCCCGTGATCTCCGATCTGACACGGGCGTTGAACAAGATTTACGCGCCGCGCGGCATTCACGTGGAAAAGCAGTGTCCCGAAGGTTTGTACTTCCGCGGCGATAGGTCGGACATCGAGGAGATGATCGGCAACTTGCTCGACAACGCGTGCAAGTGGGCCGAGGGCGAGGTGACGGTGACAGTGGCGGCCGGCAAACCCGGCCGACTGCGTGTCGTCGTCAGCGACGACGGACCGGGGCTGACCGACGAGCAGAAGAAGCGTGTGATCGAACGCGGCGAACGGTTGGACGAAACGAAGCCCGGATCGGGTCTTGGGCTTGGGATCGTCAAAGAGATTGCTGCGCTCTATGGCGGGAGTTTGACGCTGGGGCGTGCGGAAGCAGGCGGGTTGTCGGCCGAACTCGATCTGCCGTCCGTCGTTCTTTAGGTGGCGGGCTGAATGTCGGCCGCGTGGGCAGTTTTCCTCTTCGCGCGGCGCGAGGCTTCGGGGCCATGATAGTCCATGACCCCCTGGCTGATCGCGTAGCAGGCCAAGCGAACCGAGCGCGGAATCTTAACCGCGTCGCCGTCGCGTTTGCCCTTCTCGTAGTACTGCACAACGCGACGTTTCAGGCCTAAGGCCTCAGCCGCCTCGTTCTGAGAGAGGTCGAGGCTCTTTCGCCAGCGTTTGAACTCGTGCCCCTTCATGGGACGATCCTTCCGTACACGGATCGCAACCGAACAAATCAGTGCACGGACGATAACACGGGTGGGGGGCGCTCTCTACTGCCGGAAGCGGTTGGATGCGCGCACGGCGTGCGCCGGACCTTGCGGACAGCGTTTTGTAACGATTTCAAGCGGTAAACGGTGTAACGCCTGTCATATCGGGTGCATGCCGGACATTGCGGCGGGCCGGGCAAACGCCTAAATTTGCGACTCAATGGGGGCAGGGGCCGCCGTCTGGCGGCTGCTGCCCTTTTGTCTAACGATAGGGGCCTTGTTCCATGCGCATTTTGGTTGCGGCGTCTCTTGTGTCGGCGTTTGCCGGGTTCGTCTCCATTGCATCGGCCGACAATGTCGGCTCCGCGACCCGGGTGCAGCGTTACGCCTATCAGACGCCGCCGCAGGCGGGGCGTGCGCCGCTTTACCGGTTGAACCCGGTGGTGCGGAACGCGCGCCTTGAGACTGTCCCCTCTGGTGCGCTTGAAGTGACGTTCACGGACGGCAGCCGGTTGACGCTTGGGTCGGCCTCGACCGTGGTGGTCGACAACTATGTGTTCGGTGCTGGGCAAGGTGCTGGGAACCAGACCCTGAAGATGACGCGCGGGTTGTTCCGCTTCGTGTCGGGCTCCATGCCAAAAGACCAGGTGCGTTTGCAGACGCCGTCGGTCACGATCGGTATCCGCGGTACCTCCGTGAAGATCAAATCCGACGGCGCCGGGAACGAGGTTATCTTCTTCGAGCATGGGCAGGGGTTCATCCTTGACGGCGACGGCAAGACGACGCCGATGGGCGAAGGCGACATGGTCAAGGTTCAAGGCGGCAAGGTCGGGCAGCCCGAGAACAAGGATTGGAGCGCTGGGGATGAAGCTGTGGATTACGGCCTCAATCCGTTCGGCCAGCAGAACCACGGTGCCGATGGCGGAACCGGCGGCGGCGACGGTGCCGGTTCGTCCGGCGGCGGCGGCAACAACAACCGATAGGATTCGCCCGTCAAGCGAACGGCGTGACGTGCATACCGGAAGGCAAAAAGAGGCATTGTTTGGCGGCGGCCGACAAGCTTTGGTGGGGTGTCTTGAGTTTGAACCCATAACCGCGGCCGCGCATTAAGTGCTGCGGGGCTTTGCTTTGTACGATGCAGCTGCCCACGAAAGAGCATGAACTGAAGCGCCTCTTGGCGACGCTGCCCGCCGACAAGGCTTTGACCTTGGCGGCGGCGGTGGAGCGCGGGCGTCTTGCCGGCGATCGCTCGCTGCCCGTCGAGACGATTTTGGATGGGTTACGTCCGACGCTGCGGCGCGTGCAGGCGCGGCGCGTGCCGACGGCGCAGCGTCTCTTCTGCGAGCCGTTCGCCGATTTCCTTGTCGACGATCCGCGCGAGTACAAGCAGCCGGGGCGCATCGCGCGCTCGACCGTGCGCGCGCTCTGGCGCTGGTTGAAGGACACGCTGCGCGTGGGCTTGGCCGAAATGGAGACGCAGGTGTCGCGGGCGGTATTTTCGCGCGACATGAAGGTGCAGGCGGAAGTCACGCAGCGCATGCACGTCGAGATTTTGAACGTGCTGCGCACGACGCTCGATCGCGCCGCGCAGGGCAGCACGGAGAGGCGCGTGCTGGCGGCGAAATTCGGCAGCGAGGAAGCGCTCACCGACTTGGAGGAGATCGTCTCGCTTCTGATGGGGGCGAACGATCTGGCGCCGCTGCGTGGATTACTGCCGCGACGCATCGATACGCTGACCGAGCAGCACACGTCGTTCGTGCGCGATATCTACGATCAGCTGACGGCGCGGAAATCTGACTTGAGCCCGTATGTCGGCTTGCTGGTGCTCGCACGGTTGAAGCGGCCGTGGGAGGCGCTCCGGCTCGCGAGCATCGTCTCGCGGCGCACGAACGACGCGTTGTTCAGCGCGTCCGATATGGGGATCGTGGGCGACGTGTTGCTCGCGGACATGGAGAACCTGGCGCTCGATATCGCGTCGGTGCGGCCGGACAATATCGATCCCGACGTGTTGCTGACGAAGCTCGACCGGTTCGTGCAGATGTCGGGCGGCCTGGTGCGCGAGATCGGCGTCAAGCGCGAGGGCAAGTGGGGGCAGCGGCTGATCAAGATTCGCCAGCTGGCGTCGGATGCCATGGATTCGCTGATCGTACGCGCGCCGCGCGAGATCACGGCGGCCTTGCCGGTGCAGCGGCTGGGTGCGTTTGGCGGGCGCGGTCCACGGCGGCCGGACCTCTCGCGCGATCCGGAGCCCGCGCGCGTCGAGCGGGCGCTGATGTGGGGGCGGTTGCTTGCGGGCTCGACGCCTTATGCGGGTGGCGGTGCCTTCTATGCCGCACACAAAGACGCGTTCGAGGAGGTGTCGCAGTATCTGCGCATGTACACCGAGAGCATGATGGCGGAGCTGAAGTCGCTGGAGTTCGACAAGCGTCCGCGGGCGATGGCGTTTCAGCAGCATGCCGAGGCGCTGTCGGACGTGATCCTCGGGCTTGAAGAGACCGAGCAGATTCGCCGCCGCGCGGCCGCGGCCACGTCGCGTTAGACGGCGCCCGACGCGCGCAGGTCTTCGATCTCGGCGCTTGATAGTCCTAGGTCGCGCAAGATCTCGTCCGTGTGTTGGCCCAGAACCGGCGGCGGCGCCGCGATGCGGCCGGGCGTTTCGGAGAGCACGACCGGCGTTGCCATGATCGGCGCCGGTGCGGGCAGGCCCGGGAACATGACCTTCGTCAGATAGCGTGCCGCTTCCACGTGCGGGTCGTCGAGCAGTTGCTGCGGTGAGAGGACGGGCCCTGCAGGCACCTTCGCGCGCTCGAGTTCGGCGAGCGCTTCGGCGACGGTGCGCGCTGCGCACCAGCGGGCGGCGCGTTCGCTCAGTTCTTCGCCGTTGTCGCCGCGGGCTTCGTCGGTGGCGAAGCGCGGGTCGGTCACCAGGCTTTCTTCGCCGATCATCTTGGCCCAGCGCTTGAACAGCGGGTTGCCGTTGATGAGTACTGTGATCCAACCGTCCTTGCAGCGCAGGATGTCCGATGGGCCCGCCGTCTGGCCGCGGTTGAGCGTGGCGATGCGGTCCTTCTTGATCGCGGCTTGTTCGACCAGGGTCTGTGCCATGAACGTGACGGCAGTGCGGAGCAACGCGCCTTCGACGTGCTGGCCGCGGCCGGTTTTCTCGCGGGCGAAGAGGGCCGTCATCGTGCCGAACGCGGCGAGCGAAGCGGTGCCGAAATCGACCCATGAGGCGGCGGCGCGCACGGGCTGTTCCGGTGTTCCCGACATGTAGACGGCGCCGGACATCGCTTGTGCGACACCGTCGAAGCCTAAGCGTTCTTCGTAGGGGCCGCCGGAGCCGAAGGCTGATGCTGTTGTGAGGATGGTGCGCGGGTTCAAGGCGTGCACGCTCGGCCAATCCAGGTTCAGACTTTTCAGCGTCTGTGGCGGTAGATTCACGACGACCACGTCGGCCGTCTTGATCAGACGCTTGACGACCTCGCGGCCCTTCGGGTGGGCGGGGTCGAGTGTGATGCCCTTTTTGTTGCGGTTCATCTGCAGGAACATCGAGCCCTCGCCGGGCGAACCATCTGCGTTGTGGAAGAGCGGGATCATTGTCCGGTCTTCCGAGCCGTCGCGCTTTTCGATGCGGATGACTTCGGCGCCCATGTCGCCCAGCAAAGCGGCGCAATAGGGGCCCGCGATATAGCGGCCGAAGTCGAGAACACGGATGCCTTCGAGTGCGGATTTCATGTCTATCGCGGTGCGGCTGGCCGGCAGCAGCCGGCGATGGTGTTGAGGCCGGAGATCAAGGCGACGGCGGAGTAGGGGTAGGTGTTGTCGGACATGCCGTCGCTGCAACTCTCGCGGCGGATGATGAGCGACATGCTGGCGGCGCGCGATGCGCCTTTGACGACCGCGATGTCGGTGCGGTTCATCACCTGATGGAAGCGGGTGATGCGGAAGGCATGGCGACGCTCGGCGAACAGCAGGTCGGCGTTGGCGTAACCTGGGCTGAGGCGGATCGACCAGAACGGTTCCGTGCCCGCGCAATCGAGGAAGGCCGGGATTTCATTGCGCCCGGAGGCGAGGCCTAAGAACCTGCCGTTCACCCAGCCGCGGCGGCGCTGATACGTCACTTCCACCCAATCGCCCGCAGCGCGGCGGCCGGTGAGCAGAATGCCGGTCGCGTCGTGCGGGATTGTCAGCACGATCGGCGCGTTGGGGCCCGGCTGCGTGCGCATGTTCAAGGCGTCGCCGGGGCGGACGTTGACGACGCTGTAGGCGACGGCGGCCAGCGACACGGTTGCCGCGAGTAGGCTAATCAAAAAGAGTGTGAGTAGGCGCACGGGGTTTGGTTCCTCGTTCGGGCGGAGCCAAGCATGGCACACCGCGCGGTGTTGCTCCATGGGGTGCGGAACGCGCTATAGATGCGGCTGAAGTTGGGAGGCGGAGCATGGACGCAAACGGGTTTGCTTTGGACCCGCGATTGGCACAGGACACGGTCTTGGTGTGCGATTGCGCGTTGTCGGCGGTGCGGCTGATGAACGACCGGCGGTACCCATGGCTCGTGCTGGTTCCGCGCCGGGCCGGGTTGGTGGAGCCCTTTGATCTTCCCCCTACGGAGCGCGCGCAGTTGTGGCGCGAGGTCGAGCAGGCCGGCGCCGTGCTGAAACGCGCAACCGGCTGCCGCAAGATCAACATCGGCGCGCTCGGCAACATTGTCTCGCAGCTGCATGTGCATGTCGTCGCGCGGGACGAGGGCGATGCGGCGTGGCCGGGGCCTGTGTGGGGCAAAGGGACTGCCAAGCGTTACGACGACACAGCGCTCGCCTCCGTTGTCGAACGCTTTCGCGGGTTGCTTCAATCGACCGCTTGATCGGGTGGCCAGGTGTCGCCCCAGTTGGCGTCGCGCGCGTCGCGGTAGAGGCCCTTGTTGCCGCGCGCGATGGTGACGCGCTGAAGGGCGCCCGCGGCGCAGAGATCCAGGTGCACGTGACCCGCATTCCGGATCGGCTTTCGCACGATGCGCGCGGGTGCGAGGCGGCGCGGCGGATCGCGCGTCAGGACGACATAGCTGAATTTCTCGTCTTCGTAGGGAAGCGTGCCGAGTTTGGCGGCGCGGTGAAACGCTGTGCGCGCGACGCGGACGGGTTGGTGGCACCAGTCGGCCGTGCTCATGGGGCAGTGATCGTCGTGGGTGCAGGGCGCCGCCGCGTGTCCCCCGGCGCGCAGTGTTTGTTCGCGCGCGGCTTCGACGACGGCAAAGCCTTTGGGCGTTCCGGGTTCCAGGACGATCAAGGCCATGCGCGTTGCTCCCCAGAGGGCGGCGAGTGTCGTCTCCCATTCGGTGTCGGGGAGTTCGTTGAGGGCGTAGGCCGCGATGACGACGTCATGCGGTGTGAGCGTGCCCGGAAGTGCGGCCGTGTGAAACGTGGCCTTGATTTGCGTCGCCCGCGCGAGCCGTTCCGCCGTCTGACGCCATCCTGAATCGCGTTCAAAAAGATCGAATTGGGCGCCGTTCAAAACGCCCGCTGCCGCGAGCGATGCGGTTCCAGGCCCAGCGCCGGCGTCGAGGACGGATCGAACGGTCGCGGTGTCGAGGGTTTGCGCAAGTTTCTCCCACACGACGCTGGCACTAGCAAAGGTTGATGGAAACCTAACGGCGAGGTAGGCCGCGCGGTCGATCGGGGACAGGGTGCGCGCGATGCCCTTGTAGCCGCGATAGGATAGCGAGAGAGCGTCCGCTGCGGTCCGGATTGCACTGGGGTCGTGAAGCTGCAACTCGGCTTCGACGGCCTCTTGAAGCGCTTCGGGAAGGGTTGCGATCATAACGGCGCTTTAACCATGCGAACCTAACGTTGGCGGATGTCCGCCCACCATCCTAGCGGAAATAATCCCCCGACCGACAGCGCGCGCTTCCAAGAGCTGCAAGCGTTGCTGGCCGATCGCGCCCCTGCGCGACGGGTGTTGGGCGTGCGTCATCTCGCGGTTGAGATGGCGTCCGACGAGCTTGGTGCGTCCGACAGCGCGATGTTGGCGGCGTTGCTGAAGCGCGCGGCGAACGATGCGGAGCTTGTCGTGCGTGTCGCGCTAGCCGGATCGCTGCGCCGCTCGCGCCATCTGCCGCGCGAGATCGCGCTTATTCTGGTGGACGATGCGATCAATGTCGCGCAGCCGATTTTGGAAGAATCGCCGGCACTCACGGACGCGGATTTGCTCGGCGTGCTGGCGGAATGCAATGGCCGCAAGCAGGTCTGCGTCGCGCGTCGCGTTGCGGTCAGCGCCGTGGTTGCGGCGGGCGTCGTGAGTTCGGGCAACGCGGCCGCCGTGACCGCGCTGGTCGAGAACGGCTCGGCAGCCCTTGACGAAGACCTGCTTTGCCGTGTGCTCAGCCGATACGGCCGGTTCGAGACCGTGAAGGCCGCGCTTGTCGGCCGGGGCGATCTTCCGCCGTCGGTGTGTCAGCGGTTGGGGCTGGGTGCGGCCGTTCGGTCACAGACCGCCGAGAGTGAGGCGTTTGCCGCTTTTGACGTGTTCTCCAGCGATCCCGATCCGCTGCCGTCGCCGGCGATACCGGCGCATGTGGCGCGGCTGCATGCGGACGGACAATTGACGCCCACGCGCGTGCTGCAAGCCCTTTGCGAAGGCAATATCCGCTTCGCCGAAGACGCGATGGCGGAGATTGCGGGGGTTAGCGGGGAAAAGGCGAGTCTGCTGATTCGCGACGCCAGCCCGTTCGGACTGAAGGCGATCTACCGCCAGTGCGCGTTTCCGGAGCCGCTGTTCGCGGCGTTTCGTGTGGCGATCGACATGGCGGAAGAACGGGAGTTTGAGATCGATTCCGGCGACGACGCGGCGTTCACCGAGCGTGTCGTTCAGCGCATCCTGGAAAAGTACCGCGAGCTCGAGGTCGGCGACCTCGACTACGTGCTCGAGAAATTGGGCCGGCCGGCAGCGGCCTAGCTGGGCTTCGGTTGCGCCTTGTAGTCGGCGATGTCGGCTTCCAGGTCTTCGACTTCTTCGCAATTCGAGTTGCCGCAGAGACTCTTCAAGGTCGCGAGTTGCGCTTCGGCTTTGGGCAGGTCGTTCATCATCAGATAGAGTTCGCCGAGATACTCGTTCGCGCCTTTGTGTTTCGGGTCGAGCTTGAGCGCCTTTTCGTAATAGCCAAGGGCTTCTTGCTTCTTGCCGAGCTTGCGGCTGGCGAAGCCGAGGTAGTTCCACGCATCCGCGTCGCGCGGGTTGTCGGCGACGACTTTTTGCAGCAGCGGGATAGCTTCGGCGTATTGTTCGGCCTTGATCATGTACTCCGCTTTTTGGAAGTCGGTTTCGCGCTGTTCCTCCTTCTTCGACGAGGGCGTTGGGCGCGGGACCTCAATGCGCGGCGCGGGGCTGCCGCCGTTTGCGAAGGCCGGAACCGGGATAAGAGTGGCGGCAAATGCGGCGGCGATCGCGAGGCGGACGAGTTTCATGGCGGACTCCAAATTTTCGCGCGGGAGAATGCGACGTTAACGCTGGTGCGGCAAGGCGCAAGCTCGTGATGGCGCAATTTCGGGCCAAATTTGACTTCGCGCGGGCGCCGACCCAAGCATTGGTCCTATGACACAGTCATCGGTTGAAACGCCGGAGCCCGGCCCGCGCGGCGCGAAGCGTCGCCTGGAGAGCCGGAAGCGTCTGTTGGCGGCGGCACGGAAGCTGTTTGTGAGCCGCGGTTATCACGCGACGCGCCCGCAGGATATTTCGAAGGCGGCCGGGCTTGGCCACGGCACGTTCTACCTGCACTTCAAGGACAAGCGTGAGTGCTTCCTCGCCTTCGTCGAAGAGGCGCGCGGTGAGATCGATGCCGCTGTCGTGGCGCGGGCGCAGAATGCGAAGAGCTTGTCGGAGTTCGTCGAGGCGGCACTGACGGCGATCTACGACTATGCCGAGGAGCACGCCGGTGTACTTGCTACGGCGCTGTCGGACGAGGCGGTCATCGCGTCAGGCAGCGGTGCGGCGGAAGAAGACACACTGCTGCATCGTTGGGGTTCGGAGTGGGCCGAGTTGTTGAAGACCCAAGCGAAGGACGGCCTCGTCGCGAGGGACTTCGATTTTGTGCTTCTGGGCCAAGCGATCGTCGGCGCCATCCACCAGGCGTCGAGCTTCAGCTACCGTAGCGGACGCTCGCGCGGCGCTCTGGTCAAGACGCTGACGCAGTTCATCGTCCGGGCGCTGTCGCCCCGGAAATAGACGCGCGCTGGAAGTGAATTGACTTCGCGCCGCCCCTGACAAATTATCAGTTTCCCGCTGCACACAGGAGGCCATGCGATGGCACGCGTCGTATTTTCCCGCGAAGAGATCATGGCCGAACATGACTATGCCAAGCCGCAGATCGAGGCGGGGTACCGGCTGCACGGCGGGTTCGATGCGGCGGGCAAGTACACCTCTCCGCGCACGCTCATTCGCTGGCCGGCGGTCGAGGCGTGGCAGGCGCAGCTGACGGGGCGCGGGTTTCCGTTAATCGATGCGACGACCCGGCTGTTGAAGCGCGGCGCCTATCCGAACATCGACCAGCAGAAGTTTCTGCTCGGCAACGGTCACGGCGAGACGCTGTGGAATGCGCTCACGATCACCGGTGTGATCGAGGCGCGCGGGCGGGCGCTCTGCGATGCGGAGGCGCCGAACTTCCAGGCGATCATCGACGAAGACGTCTCCGGCATGTCGATTGGACATCTGAACAAGGGGCTTCTCTACGCGCACGGGCTTGATGAGGGCGGAAACAAGGAGCACGGCCAAGGCGGGCACGACGACATGTGGTTCGCCGTGCGCGACGCGCTGTTCGGCAAGAACGCCTATCCGCTTCCCGAGGTGCCGGCGAGCATCGCGCGGCCCGAGATCGGGCGGCTGATGCCGCAGATCGACAAGGTCTACGAAGACTGGATTCTGCTCTTGATGAACGTGCTGATGATCGAGGTCAGGGCGGAGTCGTTCTTCTCGTTCTGCACGAACCTGATGCGTTCGCCGGATGTGTTCCGCGACCGGCGCGAGGCGGCGAACCACGCCGCCGAACTGGTCGAGCGGATTCGCACGGATGAGGCGATCCACGTCGCCTATCTGCAGACGTTCGTTTCGGAGATGCGGAGCGTGACGATCAAGTGTCTGAACGGCGACCGCATTAAGGGCTCCCAGATGATCGATCCGATTTGGGAGGGCATGATCCACTGGCACTCGGTCACGCAGGCGGATTTTTCGCGCGAGCAATCGCGTACTGCGATCATCGAGCGGCTCAACAAGCACGCGAATGGGCGCGCACTGGCCGCGCAGTTCGACGGGCTTGAAGCCACAGCCGCGGCGGCGTGATGCCATGAAGCATCTTGAAGATAAGGTCGCGTTCGTCACCGGCGGGGCGAGCGGGATTGGGCTTGGCATCGCGACCGCGCTGGCGCAGGCGGGCGTTAAGGTGATGCTCGCCGACATCGAGAAGGCGGCGCTCGACAAGGCCGTCGAGGGGCTGAAGCGCACGAACGCGGCGGTGGACGGGGTCGTCGTCGACGTGTCGCTCCGGGCTGCCATCGAAGAAGGTGCTGCGAAGACGATCGAGCGCTTCGGCAAGGTGCACATCCTCGTCAACAATGCGGGCGTCGGCGGCGAAGGGCCGATGGCGCGGTGGACGAATGCGGGCTGGGACTGGGTGCTGGGCGTCAATCTGCTCAGCGTGATCTATGGGTTTCAGACGTTCGCGCCGCTGATGAAGAGCCACGGCGAAGGCGGGCACATCGTCTCGACGGCGTCGATGGCGGGCATGATCCAGACGCAGAACGCGCAGTACGGAGTGACCAAGCACGCGGTCGTGGCGTTATCGGAAGCGACGCGCGGCGAGCTTGCGGGGCAAGGCATTGGCGTCTCGGTGCTGTGCCCGGGCTTTATTCGCACGAATATTGTCGATTCCGCGCGCAACATTCCTTCGCGCTTTTCGGGCGCGAATGCGGCTCCGTTATCGACGTTGAAGGCGCCCGACGAAGCGACCAAGCAGATGATCGATTTTGTAAGGCAGCGCATTGCCGGGGGCATCGATCCGCTCTATGTCGGTGAACTGGTGCGCGAGGCGATCGAGGACGACGTGCTCTACGTGTTCACCGACACCGAGTTCGAGCCGTTGTTCGATCAGCGCGCGGCAGAGATCAAGAAGGGCTTCGACCGCATTCGCGGGCGTACGCCGAGGCATTAGAGGAAAGAGATGAAGGATTTGCGGGACAAGGTGGCGTTCGTCACCGGCGGCGCCAGCGGGCTTGGGCTCGGCATGGCGAAGGCCTTCGGCCGCGAGGGCATGAAGGTCATGATCGCCGATATCGAGCAGGCGGCCCTGACCAAAGCGGTGCAGGAGCTGAAGGACCTTCAGGTGCGGGCTGAGGGTGTGCTGTGCGACGTCGGTTCGCGCGCGTCGATCCGGGAAGCGGCGCTGAAGACGATCGCCACGTTTGGCAAGGTTCACGTGGTCTGCAACAACGCGGGTGTGGCTGCCGGCGGCGACATCGGCACCGTCCCCGAGCGGGATTGGGACTGGATCATGGACGTCAACCTGATGGGGGTCGTCTATGGCACGGAAGTGTTCGCGCCGTTGATCGAAAGCCACGGCGAGGGTGGCCACTTCGTCAACACCGCGTCGATGGCGGGCATGATCGGCTTTCCGCGGGCGGAGCCGTATTGCGCGACCAAGTTCGCGGTCGTCGCCATGTCGGAAGGGTGGCACGCGCAGCTCGCGGCGAAGAACATCGGCGTATCGGTGCTGTGCCCCGGGTTCGTGCAGACGCGGATCTACGACAGCTTCCGTAACAAGCCTGCGCGTTATGGTGCGCCGGATCCGTCGCCGATCGGTATCGGCCAGACGCTGGCCGACACGGAGGCGATGGTCAAAGGCGGCATCCCGACCGAGCCCGTGGGTCAGCGCGTGGTCGAGGCGGTGAAGGACAACGACCTCTACATCTTCACGCACACCGAGTTCCGGCCGCTGGTGGAGGCGCGGTTTGCGGCGATCATGGCCGCGTTCGATAAGAGCGAGAAGAGCAAGGCGCTCTCGGTCCTGCCAAAGCGGGAAATCACGCCGCTGCCCGGGCCCCAAGCCGACTAGGTTACCGGGTCTTGCTTGGCAGGGCGCGCGGGGCCACCTAGAAGGGGCTCCGGGCGGTCCCGTGCTAGGGTCGGGGTCCCCGCGAGTCGGCAGGAGGCTTAAGTTCATGGAAGGCTACGGTTTGTGGATCGTGTTGGGCGTAATCGCGCTCCTCGTGGTCTGGGTCATTGCGATCTACAACGGTCTTGTCGCTATGCGGCAGCGGACCAATCAGGCATTCGCCGACATCGACGTGCAGCTGAAGCAGCGGCACGATTTGATCCCGAACTTGGTCGAAACCGTGAAGGGTTACGCGGCGCACGAGAAGACGACGCTGGACGCGGTCGTTCAGGCGCGCAATGCGGCCGTCGCGGCGCACGGGCCAGCGGCGCAGGCGCAGGCCGAGAACATGCTCTCCGGCGCGCTTCGGCAGTTGTTTGCCTTGTCGGAGGCCTATCCGGACCTTAAAGCCAGCGCGAACTTCCAGCAGCTGCAGCGCGATTTGAGCGATGTCGAGAACAAGCTGTCGGCAGCGCGGCGCTTCTTCAACAATGCGGTGTCGGAATACAACGCGGGCATCCAGCAGTTCCCGGCCGTGTTGTTCGCGGGCGCGTTCGGCTTCGGCCAGCGCGAGTTCTTCGACGTGGGCGACGATCAGCGCAAGACGCTGGACGTTGCGCCGCAGGTGAAGTTCTGAGGTAAGGGGTCTTAGGCGCCCGCGCGATGAGCGAAGCGTACGGACTTTACTCGCACATACAGACAAACCGGTACCGCTCGGCGATCCTGATCGCCGGGCTGTTCCTGCTGGTCTATCTGTTGGTGTTCGCGTTCACGCTGGCGTTCAACGGGTTCGCGATCGGCGACGAGCCGCTCGGGTTCATCCTCGACGAGACGGTGTCGCAGTTTCTGTGGCTGGTGCCGTGGGCGACGCTGGCGACCGGCATTTGGGTGATGATCGGCTATCGCTTTCATCAGGGGATGATCGACCGGTCGACGGGTGCGAAAGACGTGACTCGGGAAGAAGAGCCGCGGCTTTACAATCTGCTCGAAAATCTCTGCATCTCGCGCGGCATTCCGATGCCGAAGCTGCAGATCATGGAAACCGACGTGATGAACGCCTATGCGTCGGGCATGAACGAGCAGCAGTATCGGATCGCGGTGACGCGCGGGCTGATGAACGCGCTCGACGATCAAGAACTTGAGGCGGTGCTGGGGCATGAGCTCACGCACATCCGCAACGGCGACGTGAAGATCATGGTCGTTGCCGTGATCATTGCGGGCGTGGTCACGTTCGTGGGCGAGATGGTGTTCCGCGGCTTGTTCGACAACAGCGGTCAGGGGATCCGTTCGACCCGCTGGCGGACGAGCGGGGGCAGCTCATCGGGCGGCAGCGACAAGGGCAAGGGCGGCGGCGCGATCGCGATCTTGATCGCGGTCGTCATCATCGCGATCGCGTGGTTCCTGTCGCTGGTCATTCGATTCGCGCTGTCGCGTTCGCGCGAGTATCTCGCGGACGCGGGGTCCGTGGAGCTCACGAAGAACCCGGACGCCATGATCAGCGCGTTGCGCAAGATCGAAGGCAAGTCCGAGATGCCGGCCGTGCCATCCGGCATTATGGAAATGTGCATCGAGAACAAGCGCAATACGGTGGCGGACTTGTTCTCGACGCATCCATCGGTTCAGCGCCGCGTCGACAAGCTTATCGCCGTCGCCGGCGGGCAGGACGCGGCGCCTGCGGCTTAGTCCTCCGTGCCCGCGATCGTCTTCGAGACGTAGCCGAGGACGTACACGAACAGCGCGATCATGGCGTACGCCAAGAGGTACTTGTCCACCGGCAGTCCAAGCTTGCCGATCTGGTTGACCAGAACGTGCCAGTAGAACGTGATGATGCTCATATCTGACATAGCGGGCCTCCTTTGCGCCCTTACATAGTGCGCCACTGTGACGCCATCACATCAACGGAGGTTGAAGATGCGGCCGACAATTTTACTAAGTTTTTAGAGATGGCTCAGGGCGGCCAAAAGATGCTGCCGCTCCATGGCAATTGGATAAGCGGGTGGTTGACCCAATGCATCCAATCGTGGACGAGGAACTGGGACACGTAGATTTCCGCGACGAGGCCAAACCAAACGGCAAACATGACGATGCTGGCGAGTGCACCGGTCAGCAGCGAACCTGACGTCACGACGATTTTCGTCAAAGTGCCGGGTTGTCGTGGCAATACGTCGGAGGGCGAGAAGCGCTCGATCAGCGATCGCTCGCGGCTTGCGAAGTCGTCGGTTCCCGTTTTGGCCGCAAGTTTGGCGGTTGCGCGGGCGTACACACGGGCTGCTGCAAGGCGGAGGCCGACATAGAGCGGAAACAGCGTTGCCGCGACGAGCAGTGCGTAGCCGCCGGCGATGCGTTGCGCTGCTTCGGGCGTTGCGACAGTGTTGCCGATCCCGAGGGGGCCGACTTTCAACGCTGCGACGACGAAGCCCGCCATGACAAAGGCGGCGCTCAGGCCGATGAGGCCGAGCTTCGCTTCGCGCGCGGCGCGGCGCAGGAAGCGAACGTCGAAGAACGCGCGCCAGGAGTTGTTCACGGCCTGACGCACTTCGGCGAGCGGCAGCAGCGTCATGACGAGGATGAAGTAGGCGATGCCGGCGAGTGCGACGGTCGGGCCGATCCACGACTGCTCGTAGCCCTTGTTGAACGAGTTGTCCCAGCCTGCCCACCACGAGAACAGGAACAGCAATCCTGCCGGCAGCGCCACGATCAGGATCGGGATCAGCGCGCGCAGGCCGAGCGTCGCGTTCAGCCACAGCGAACCGAACAAGGCGCGAAGCGCGAGCGCAAGGCCGCGAACGGGGCCGGCGCTGCGCGCTTGGGCGAAGAGTTCGCCCGCGTTGTCGGCCATGATCCAGCGGGGCCAGTGCGCCAACGGCGCGGTCTCTTCGTCGGCGCTTGCGAATGCGGCGAAGTTGCCGCCGGTTGCGTTTTTGTGCCAGCGGCGGGCGACGGCGCGTGCGGTGGCGCGTTGCGTCCAGCCGACGACGAGAACGGCCGTGATTGGCGTCATCGTCAACAGCGTGCCCAACGTGTAGCGCCAGATGAAGGCCAAGAGCGTTCTCATGCGAAGACCTCCGCGAGGGCCGGTGTTTCGGCGGACGTTGCGGTGAAGCCCATGATCTCGCCCACGGTGCGGGCGATCGCGATCTGCTCGACGGTCTTGTCGACCACGGCGCCGCGCGCGATTCCGCGGCCGAAAGCGAAGGCCCAGACTTCGTGCGCGGCGCGCGAGTTGAAGTGGTGCTGGTAGGGGACGCGCATCAGCGGATTGTCGTCGCGGCCGCAATCGGGCGTCACAATGAAGACCGTGTTGCCGCGATAGGCGGGGTCGGCGTTCGCGGCTTCGACGATTTGGCGGATGCCGTCGTCGATGATCGCGATGGCGCGGGTGTAGTGCGAGGCGTTGCCCCAGTGGACGTAGTCGGGGTCTTGATAGTTCACCAGCATTAGCTTCGGTTTGAGTTCCTTCATTGCGCGCAGGCTGAGCGCGGTCAGCAGGCGGTCGCCGCGCGCGTTGACGAGGCCGCTGTCGCCGTAGTCGCGCCGCCAGCGCTCCCAGAAGGCTTGGAGCGCCGCCTGAGGGCGAACGATTTCGCGGTTCAGGTCCGAGGATTCGAGAACGCGCAACTGCGTTTCTGCGTCCGTTCGCTCTTTGCCTTGAAGCGCGCTGCCGGCCAGCCGGTCGCGCAGCAAATGCGCCTTGAACTGCGTCAAGCTGATCACCGACGAGTGGTAGCGGATGCCATAATGCGGATCGGTCGAGTAGACGAGGATGTCTTCGTCGGGCCGGTTCTCGCCGTTGACGATCAGCGTTTCGTGCGCCGGGACGTCGTAGGTCGCGCGCAGGTATTCGAACAGCGTGGGCGCCTTCGCCTCAAACGCTTCTTGGCCGAAGCGGCGCGAGATGTTCTCGTAGCGCTCGTAGCGGCCGGTCAGGATGTTCAGCGTGCCTTGCGCGTGGCTGGTGACGATCCCCTCGCGCGCCTCGATGCGCATCTGCGGGTAGAGCGTGCCCTCGCCGAGTAGTTTCTTTGCCAGGTAAGGGGCGTAAGTGTGCTGGGGGTCGATGGTTTCCGGCCGCCGGACGCCGCCGCCAAAGCGGATAAGGATGACGTTGGGGCCGGTGTAGGGGCGCCGCGCGGCAGCCAGGGTTGTGCAGGGCAGGGCGGAGGCGGCGGTGAAAGCGAGCGCGGACAGCGCGAAGTCGCGGCGGCTGAGTTTCGTCATGGGAGCCTCATGCGCGAGTGCCGAAGGTCAGATATCGCGTCAAAGACGTCGGGCGGCAACGGGTGTGACGCTCGGTCGCCGACACAGTTTCGTGTGGTGCAGTGCAGTATGAACGGTCAGCGGGCGCCGACCGGCGCGGCGATCCGCTTGACGGTCTTGCGCTTCGGCGCGGGCGGTTTGCGGCCCAGCCGCGTGATCTTGCGCAGCGCGGCGCTTGCGATGCCGCTCCAGCTGGTCAGCCGGCGCTCCAAATGCTGGACGTGCATGCGCTCGAAGCGCAGGTCTTCCTCCACGCGGCGGGCGCGGGATTCCAGGTCGCCGCCGTGCGCAACGGCGGTTTGCTTGACTTGGCCTGATGTCTGAGGGGCCGCATCGGTTTGGTTCCAGGCGTCCGCAAGTTCGGCACGTAGTTCCGCCGATTCCGAAAGGATGTCGCGTTCGTTTGCTTCAAGCTCCGCGATGCGTTCGCGGGCGGCCATCAAGCCTTCCTGATGCTGGCGCGCTTCGGCTTGCGCTTTAATCGCGCGCGTCTCGTGTGCGTGGATTTGTTCCTTGGCGGCGGCCAGCTGCTTGCTTAGGTCCATAGCGTTGGCGAGCGCGGTGACGGCGCGCGAGCGTGCCTCTTCCATTTCGGCGTGGGCCTTGTCGCTCTTCTTGATCTGAGCCTTCAGCTGAGCTTCAATCGCGTCGGTGCGTTCGCTCAAGTGCTTGGCGAGTGTCTGAAGTTCTTTCGCATCGGTCACGGCTTTCTTCACCGTTTCCTGCGCCTGAACCCGCTTCTTCTCGAGTTCGGCGATTTCGGTCATCAATGCCGTGACCTTTTGCACCGACATCTCCGAGCGGCGCTGATGCTCGTCGGCGGCGGTTGAAGCTTCTTTCGCTTCGCTCTTCACCTGACCGAGCGCCTTTTCCATCTCGACGCCCATCTTCTCGAATTCGTCGACGCGCGCGCGGGCGGCGGTCAAGTCGGCTTCCATCGCCTTGATGCGCTTGTTCGCCTCCGCCTTCTCTTCGCGCGCTTTGGCGAGGTCGGCTTTCAGGGCGTCGGCTTTGGCGCCTTTCACATTCGCTTCGGCGACGTCCTTCTCCGCTTTCTTCAGCGCCTCGGTTTGCGCAAAGGCAACGACGCCGAACAGGCGCGAGCTTTCGGCGAAGGCAGCGCGCATGCGGTCGAGTTCGCGCTTTGGTTCGGCGGCCTTCGGTTCGTCGCAGAGCAGCGTCAGCGCGCGATAGGCGGTCTTGACCCAATGCGGGACTTCGGTGTGCGCGTCGAGTTCGGCAAGCGTCGCGCGGTGGTTGTGCAGTTCGATGTCGAAGAATTCGCGCACGTCGCTGGCCGCGTCGTTCGGCTGGCGGGGCCACTGCACGCCCATGCGGGCGCCGGATTGGACGGCCAGAAGCTTCCAGTCTTCGAGCAGCGCGTCGAGCGTCACGATGTTGCGCGGCAGATGGCGCGTCTCGTACTCGGCGTCGAGATAGTGGCGCAGCCACAAGAGCATCGCCTTCTCGAACGGGATGCCGTCGCGCTCGCGTAGCGACTCGGCGACCTCGAGCGGGTTGCGCACGATGAGCAGCGGCGCGGAACGGATGCCGGACTTTTCGAGGATCGACATCCAGTAAGGCAAAGTCCGGCACATCCGCGGGTCTTTGAGAACGAAGAGCTGCGCGTTGCCGAATTCTTCGTCGATCGCGGTGCGGATCTTGCCGGCGAAGCGGTTCGCGATCTCGCCTTCTTTCCAGCGCGCGGGCGGCGCGCGCCAGTCGTCCCAGGACGAGTCGAGTTCGGCGAGCATTTCGTCGTGTAGCGCAACGAGCGGGGCGGACTCCCAATAGCCGCGCGGGTTCCATTCGTTCGCCGGGACCAGGTGGCGCGGCATAGCGGCGCCCAGAAAGTTCACGATGCGCGCAAGCGCCGATGTGCCGCTGCGCTGCATCCCGAGAACGAGGACGGCGGTACGATAAGGCGGCGGCGATCTATCGGGCTTCTTGGCCATAGGTGAGCGATTCCACTCCGCGTCGTCTCGCAAGTTACCCTAAGGACGTCCCCCCGGCCGTCTTACGCACGAATCGCTTTCCGAATATGACGTATCGGACGGCGCTCTGCTTGGGGTTAGCGTTGCTTTGGCCGACGGGTGTGGTCAAGGGCGCACGGTCGGAGATGGAGGAAGATTCACGTGGGTTCGCCAGGCGGCGGTTGCGCCGTTAAGCTCGCATCGGAAGTGAAGTTGTGGGGTCCAACTCGCGGTTGCGTAGTTTGCGCGAGTTGACGGCGGCGCGGGTGCGGCGGAAACTTCGGCCATGCCTATCCTCACCAGGCCCAAGGTCGCGCTGACGACAGCGGCAGTGTTGTCGCTGCTGGGGCTCGGCTCGCTCGTATGGGCGCCCCACCAGGATGGGCCGGTCGAGTGGCCGGCGGTGATGGCGCAGCGGCCGCTTTGGGTGCCGGTCGTGGGCGTGGGCGTCAACAAGCTGAGCGACTCGTTTGGCGCGCCGCGATCGGGCGGGCGGAAGCACAAGGGCATCGACATTTTCGCGCCTCAAGGTACGGCGGTTCGCGCGACTGCGGCCGGTGTCATCGTCGGGCGCTACCTGATGGGCAAGGGTGGGATCGCGCTCTATCAGCTCGATGAGACGGGCAAGTTCGTCTACTACTACGCCCACCTGAACGGTTTTGCGTCCGACCTGAAGAAGGGGATGAAGGTCGAGCAAGGGCAAATCATCGGCTATGTCGGCACGACCGGCAACGCCGAGAAGACGCCGCCGCATCTGCACTTCCAGATACAGCACGTGATCCCCGGTCAGCCGTGGTGGCGTGGGCCCGTGGTCAATCCCCATCGTGCGCTGATCGCCGGCCGGGTCGAGGAGCTGCCGCCGGCGCCGACGATGGTTGCCACTGCCAAAGCCCCGGAAACGCGCGTGGCTTCTATGACCGCCGGTGCGAGCAAGAAAGTGCATCCTGTCAGGCGGACGAATTCGAAGCGCGAGAAAAGTGCTCCGGCGGCGGTGAAAGCCGCCGCGGGGTTTCACTGACTGGGAACGTCAGAAGGCGTGCATTTGGCGTTGATGATGATGGGTTCCACCAACAGCGTGCGGCCGACAAAGGGCACGAAGCGCGGGACGCGCAGGTACCAACCGTAGGTGTGGAAGTCGCAACTTCCGACCAAGGGAACTTGGGCAAACGTTAGGTCCGGAGTCCAATTCCAATAGACCCAGCTGTCCGTGATGTTGAACGCCATGCTTTCCTTGGTGCCGTGAGCGTCGACGTAGTCGCCGAAGACCAAGTAGCGGTCGTGGCTGATGATCTGTTTCGACGTGATGTGCACCTTGTGGAACTCACGTGTGGTGCCGAGCACGTAGTAGATTTTGAAGAACGGCCAGGCGAGCATGAACACGAGCGCTGCGAGCATCAGCCGGCCGGCGAGCGTTAGTCTGCGTGTGCCCGCTTGGTCCGTCTTGGTGGCGACCGCGAGGATCACGGGCCACACGTAGTTCAAGAATGCGCGTTCGACGGCCATCATGGCCGCACCGATGCGTGCCGACGTCCGGGGCATGCGCCGTGTGAAGAAGTCGCCGATCGGTGCGCCGAAGGCGCGGATGCTGCGCCAGACGCGGCCGTGCCAGCCGAGCGCGCGTTCGGCTTCGGCTTTGCGCTTCTTTTCTTCTTCCTGGCGTTGGCGCTCTTGTTCTTCGAGGGCGCGACGAGCCGCGCGGGCGTGCGCTTCGGCACGGTCGGTGGGGTCGTCCGACAGGTCTTGCAGCGTGTCGCCCGGGGTCAGGATTTCACGCTTGCCGTCGCCGGGGGTGTTTGCGCCGCTCATCGGTCGCTATTCAGGTCGAGTGTGTCGAGCTTCATCGTCTTCGGCTCGACGCCGGCGGAGAAGAGTCCTGCCGCTGCGGGTTTGAACGTGGCGATGAATTCGTCTTTGGCTTCGTCGAAGGTGATTGCGATCTTGCCGCCGCGCGAAGCCTTGGCGCTCGCTTTGACGCGTTTCAGCTCTTCGTCGAGGACGATTTCGCTGACGAGTTTTTTGATGAACTTGGCGAACAGGTTGTTGATGGGTCGTGCGCCGTAGCGCGGGTTCATCACGCGGTTGACGGCGTTGCGCAGGTCTTCGTCGCCGAACTCGACGGTCACGTCCTTGCCGTCCAGCATCTTGTTGACGCCAGCGAGGTTCTTCTTGCCGATCTTGAACAACAGGTCAGCGTCCAGGCGCTTGAAGAACTGGATGTCGGTGAAACGGCCCAAGAGTTCCGGTTTGAAGAAGCCCTTGACGTCGGCGTGGGCTTTCGTGACCGCTTCGTCGTAAGTCAGCGTGTCGTCGACGAAGTGGCGCGAGCCGACGTTCGAGGTCGCGATGATCGTGCACTGGCTGAAATCGATGAGACGGCCTTTGCCGTCGGTCAGGCGGCCGGCGCTCAGGATTTGCAGCAGGATGTTGAAGACGTCGGGGTGCGCCTTTTCGATCTCGTCGAACAGGACGATCGAGTTCGGTTTCTTGCGCACCTCGTTGGCGAGGACGCCGCCTTCTTCGTAACCCGCATAGCCTGGCGGAGCGCCCATGATCTTCGAGACCGTGTGCTTTTCGCCGTATTCCGACATGTCGAGGCGGATGGGTTCGGCGTCCGCTTTGCCTTCGGTGTAGGCGGCAAGGGCGCGGGCGAGTTCGGTCTTGCCGACGCCGGACGGGCCGATGAAGAAGTAGGCGCCCGCCGGCGAGTTCGGGTCTTTGAGGCCCGCGGCGGCATTCTTGACGGCGGCGGCGATGGAGCTGATCGCGCGGTCTTGGCCGTAGATGCGCTCCTTCAGCGCCTCTTCCATCTTGATGACGCGTTCGAGTTCGCTTTCGCCGAGCGTCGCGACGGGGATGCCGGTGCGCTTGGAGAACGTGCGGCGGATGCGTTCGGGCGTGAGCTTGTGGTCCTTCGGCATTCCGGCGTTGAGGCCGGCGAGCTTCTCGTTGATGCCGGCCAGGGCAGCACGATACTTGTCGGCGAGTTCGTCGTTTTGGCGCGCGATTTCGCTGGGGCGGCCTTCGCGCTTAGCGGCCTCGGTTTCGGCGTCGAGTTTTTGCAGTTCGGCCGCGTAGTTGCGCTTCTGATCCAGCAGTGCCTTGACGCCGTCGGTTTTCTTCAACCAGTCCTTGGCCAGCTCGCGCTCGCTCGCCTCCAGTTTGGCGATCTCGGCGCGCAACTTTTCGCCGATGCCGTTGGCGTCGTCCGCGCGCTCGATGGCGGCAAGTTGATTGCGATGGTTGACCAGTTGCTCCTCGATGCGGTCGAGTTCGGCAGGCTTGCTCATGATGTCGGCGCGGAATTCGGCCGAGGCGAGGTCGAGTAGGCGCAGCGGCACGCGCGGCAGCGCCTGGTCGTCGAACGAGCCTTTGAACTTCGTCGTGAGCTGAACAACGGTTTGCAAGGCGTCGTCGCCGATGACGATGCCGTGCATCGTTTCGAACACGCGGCGCAGGCCGCGCAGGATGCTCAACACTTGGTCGGCATCTGGTTCCTTCAGGTCGATGACCGTGAAGAACTCGCGGAAGCCCGGGTGTTGGTCGAAAACCTTGGCTCTCTGGCTGTCCGAGACGGCGAGGATGCACTGCGTGCGGCGGGTCCGGATGGCGGCCATCAGGCTGTTCAGAACGCCGTGCGCGCCTTTGGCTTCCAGCCCGTGCATGAAGTTCGGGAAGTTGTCGATGACGAGGACGCTGTATTGCGCGTCTTCGAGGTGATCGACGATCTTCAGAAAGTCCTTGTTGATTTGCGCCGGGTCGTCGGCCGCGAGCAGGCTTTCGCTATCGAGGCGGAAGAAGCGGCGCTTGATGACGTCTTGCGAGATGTCTGCTTTGCGGCGGCGTTCCTCGATGCCGTAGATCAGCGCCGTTTTGCCGACACCGGTCGGGCCGGTGAGCATCACGTTGCGGCTGCCGCGTAGCGTCAGCACCTCGCCAATCTGGCGAATCTCAGCGTCGCGGCCGATCAGCGTGAAGTCTTCGTCCAGGTCGCGGTCGAGTTCGTAGAGATGCGGCAGGACGCATCCTCTCTCGACTGGCTTGTCCACGGGCTTACTCATATCGCCCCACACATCGTCATGGCCGGGCTTGACCCGGCCACCCAGGAGTGTTGCACGAGCAGCTCCACATCGCAGCTGAGACGCTGAGGCAGCGACCCTGAGTGGCCGGCTCGGGGACCGGCCATGACGACTTTGTTTGAAAGCGTTCGGAACATTCGTCGGGTGGCTTAGTTGTCAAAGAGTGCGTCGATGCCCTTCTTCGGCGCGGCTGCGCGGTCTTTCGCCGTTGCGGCTGCGGGTGCCGGAGCGTCCTTCTGGGCGTCGAGTTCGGCGCGCGTGCTCTTCAGCGTGATCTTGTTCAGCTCTTCCGCCGAACGCTGAACCTCGTCGGCGAGCGTTTTCGTTTGCTTCAAGACGTCGATGAGTGTCGTCGTCGTTTCGCTCACGGCTTCGCTCAGGTCTTCGATGTCCGTGATCTGGCCTTCGAGGGCGCCGCGGCGCTTCTTCAGGAGCTCCGGCGTCGCGCGGATTTCGTCGGTTAGGACCATGCTGGCTTCTTGGCTCATATGGTCGAGCGCGTCTTCGATCAGGCCGGCCTTTTCGGTGAGCACTGTGTTTACGATCGCGTTTAGGAGTGTCACGACGCGGGTGGACGTCGTCGCGATCGTCTGCGAGCGGATGCTCATCGCGTAGTTGATGGCGGACGAGTTCTTGCGTTCGAGGTCGGTGATCACGGCGCCTTGTTGCGACATCTCGCCGACGGAGCGTGTGAGGTTGATGTCGAGGTCGCCGAGGCGCGCGAGGAACCGGTTCATGTTTTGAATGCGGTTGCGCGCTTTCGTGCGTTCGATTTCGGCGGTCAGGTCTTCGGTCGAGCCTTCGACGGGCTTTGCGGCCGCCGCGTCGGGATCGCCGAACTGGGCGATGAGGCCGCCCACAACCTCTTTGTTCTGCTTGGTCGCGATCTCGAGCGCCTTGTTCATGACGGCCAGGAGCACGCTGATCTTGTTGTTCGTGTAGTTGAGATTGAGGATGTTCTCACGGACCTTCGTGAAGCCCTCGATCGACGTGCCGATGCGTTCCTCGGCCGCCTTGATGAACGAGACACCGCTTTCGGCTGCGCTCTTCATGTTCTTGCCGAAGAGTTCGCCGCCGATGTCGAGGACCTTCAGGATCTCCGGATTCTGCTTTTCCATGTCCAGGATCTTTTGATCGATCGGATCGGTTGTGCCGGGCTTGAACAGCGGGGCCGCGCGCAGGTCGGCGATCTTCGCTTGTTGCGCGGCCTCGGTCTGCGCCAACGCTGCGATTTCGTCCTTGCCTTGTTTGATCTGACCGGAGCGGAGCAGCCGGCCAAAGAAAGTGTCGTTCTGCTTGAGCCAAGCTTCCCACTTTGCGCGGCTGGTCCGCGTCGTGTTCAGCGTGTTCGTCAAGTTGGCGACCGCTTCCTCGCGCTGGCGGCGGGATTCCTTCAGCATCTTCTGCTGTTGGAAGGCGTCGTTGATCTGCTCGATGATCGATTTCTTGCCGGGGCCTTCGGTCGAGCGGAATTTCTTCAGCAAGCTCAAGATCTCGTCCAACGGCAGGATCGAGTTCTTGAACGTGTTCAAGCCTTCGAACACGCTGTCCATGTTCTGCTTGAACGTGGCGTAGGCCTGGTCGCTGACGGTCGTGATTTGGCCGAGCGCCATGTTGCGGCGCTGGAGCTGCACGTATTCGAAGAACTCGGCCAGGATTTCGATCTTCTTGTCGTTGTCGGGTTCGGCCGGGTCGAACTCGAGCAGGCGCGCGATCTCCCGGATCTTCTGTTCCTGCGAAAGCTCGCGGCTTTCGAAGACCTTGAAAATCGGGTTTTCGTGCTCGACCCGCTCGATCAGGTGTTGCTTGTCCTCTTCCGAGAGCGCGACTTGCGTCTCCGCGGCTTCGCCATAGCGGCGCGCGCGGCGGGCAGCTTTGCGTTCTTCAAGAGAGAGGGAGGCTTCGGTAACAGGAGTCGACATCCACGTGGACCCTTTTGTTCAACCGCGCATGTCGCGCATATGGGAAGTGTCTGCCCGTTTTGTAGCCTGCGCGGGCGGGCAAGGCAGCAGAATTTATTGGGTTTGCCCGTGGCCTTCCCTCTTGATTCCCCGTAGCGGCCTCCCTTGTAGGCCGCTAAGAGTTAACCGATGTGCGGGCGATACGTCCTTCGGGTGGTCTTGAAGAACTTCCGGCGCGACTTCGGGCTGGGGTTCGACGTCGACGACAGCGACGTGCCGATGGAGGTGCGCCCGCGCTTCAACATTGCGCCGACGCAGATGGTGCCGGTGATCCGGGTTGTGAACGGCAAGCGGTGGCTGTCGCTCGCGCGCTGGGGGTTGATCCCGCATTGGGCGAAGGAAGCGAAGAAGCCGCAGATCAATGCGCGCGGCGAGACCGTCTTCGAGAAGCCGATGTTTCGCGATGCGGCGCGGCGGCGGCGCTGTCTCATTCTGACCGACGGCTTCTATGAGTGGAAGCGCGATCAGAACGACAAGCCTCTGCAGGCCTATTTCGTCGAGCGCGCGGACGGGAAGCCGTTTGCGATGGCGGGCATTTGGGACACTTGGATCAGTCCGGAGGGCGAGGTGATCGATACGGTCGCAATCGTGACGACGGAGGCGAACGCCGAGGTCGCACCGATTCATCACCGGATGCCGGTGATCCTGGACAAGGACGACTACCTGACCTGGATCGAAGCGGACCGCGTGTCGATCGACGATGCGAAGGCGTTGATCAAACCGGCGCCGGACGGAACGCTGGCGCCACGGCCGGTGTCGAACCGCGTCAACGCGGTGAGAAACGACGACGTAGCAAATTTGAATCCCTTCAATTCGAACGATCTGGCACCGCAGCCGCCGTGCAAGAACGATCCGCGGCAAGGCGATTTGTTCTAGACAGTGCCGATTGCGGCAATCTGAGGAGTGTCGAACGTCATGTTGGAAGAACGTATGAAGGAACCGCTGGACCTCGTCATCGCGCGAGGCAAAGCGGACCTTGAAGCGAAGACGGAGATTGCGGTGCGCCTCTTCGGCATTGGCGATCCGAACAGCCGATGGAACGTCGATCTCGATGCTGGAACGATCACGTTCACGAGCGCCACGAAGGTTGCAAGTGCGCCGGTGCAGGTTGTCGGAACGTACAATACGCTCGACGGCACGTGGCTCTGGGGTTGGGATCATCCGTCGGTGCCGAAGGCTTGCGCAGAGGCAGCGGCGCGGGTGCATGCGTACGGCGTGAAGCACAAGGTTGGCGACTTCACCACGCGCAAGCTCACCTGTTCGGAGGAAGACGCTTGGCGGTTTACCGGCGTCGCGTCGTATCTGACCGGCGCGACGGGTGCCTATCGCGGGCCGTCCGGGACGACGCTCGTCTTCATGACGTTTGGCGAGGTGACGTTGTCGGCGCCGAAGTAGCCGCGACTACGGCGGCGCGGTTGCATCCTTTGCCGGTGCGTTGTTTTCAGCGAAGGCGGCGCGCATGAACGTGACGATCTTCCAAATCTCGCCGGGCTTTAGATCGTTCTTGAAGGTCGGCATGTCCGTGCCGAACTGAGCTCCGCCTTCGGAGATGCTCCAGTAGAAGAAGTCGTCGCGGTAGAGCGGCTCGCCCAAGCTGCGGCCGAGGTCCGCCGGCGGCACTTCCAGTTTCTCGCCCGCTTCGCCGTCGCCGACGCCCATGATGCCGTGGCAGATCGCGCAGCGCAGATCGTAGAGACGTGCGCCTTCGACGACGTTTCCGATCGTCGCTCTGAACGGGTTGTGCCGGCCGCGATAGGTGAGGGGCACGTTGTTGCGGACGTAGTAATCGTGACGGGCGGGGCTGCGCAGCGTCATCGCGGCGGACGGACTGATGCCGCTGCAGGCGCCGGGGCCGAACAGGCGCCCGCATCCGATGCCGAGCACGACCGCAATGATCAGACCGGCAATCAGCACACCGGTGAGTACCGATTTCCACATAGGGCGATTCCTGCATTTTCTTGGAGAATGGCGCGTTTCTTGAGGACCCGCCTTGCGCTGGGTCAAAGCGGGGCCTGATCGGAGGCCGCACCATGCCTGCGCTCCTTGGGAGGTGCTTCGATGCGCGTGGTTGCGGCGGTTGTATTGGCGGTTCTACTGGGTGGATGTGTTGATGACGGCGCGCCGATTGTCCAGCGGCGGGGGGACGATCCCGCAGTGCAGGCCGCGTTGATCGAGGACGGGCGTACCGTGGCCGAAAGCAACTGCGCCCGCTGCCACGCGATCGGGACCACGGGCACAAGTCCCTATCCCCCGGCGCCGGTGTTCCGCTCCGTGCTGCGCCGCTATAGCGCGGACGTGCTCGAAACGGAGCTGTCGCTTGGCATGCGCGTGGCGCACGGGCCGATGCCGGAGTTTCAGTTCAAGCCCGAGGCGGTGAGTGCGCTGATCGCCTATCTAAAGTCGATCCAGGTGCGCGATCCGGGCGTGGCGTTGGTCGAGCAGCGCTGCGCACGGTGTCATGCGATCGCGTCCACGGGCACGAGCCCCTATCCGGGTGCGCAGCCGTTCCGTGCGCTTGGCCGGCGCTGGTCGCGCGATCAACTGCGCGGGGCGCTGCGGGTGGGGATTCTGGCTGAACACGATCACGCCGAAGCGCGTGTGCCGCCGATGAAGCTGACGGACCGCGAGATCGACTTGTTGTTCGGCTATCTCGATTCGATTGCGACGGCGGAGAATCCGTCGCCGCAGTGACGTAGGGCTACAGGGTTGCCGTGAACTTGATTTCGCAAGTGTAGGTGAATTCCCACTGCGGCTTGCGCACCTGCGTTGCGGAATCGGCCGTGCACTTCCGGCCGTTGCTGGTGAGGTAGGAGGCAACCGCCGCTTCGACGGCGGCTTGCGGCGCCGCCTTGCCGTAGGTGCCGAACGTCATCCGGCGCAACAGCGACGTGCCCATGGCGCTTGCGACGCTGGGCGTAATGACGAGCTTGCCGGCGCTCGGCTTGTCGAAAATGCGGTAGGTGCTGTTCTCATACGTGAACGTCGTGCGCGGCGTGTCGCGATAGTCGTCCGCGATCTGCTGCGGCGCCGAGCAGGCGCCAAGCGACAGAGCCAGCACAAGTGCGAACGCGCGCATCGGTGGTCCTATGGCGCGAACAAGTAGCGCACGCCGAGCGTCAGTGTGTGCTTTGAGAAATCGTCAAACGTGGCCGTGGCGGTCACGCCCGCCGTCGTATCCTCGAATTCAGGATCGAGCACGCGCAGATAGCGATAGCCCAAGGTCAGCTCGGTTGAGGGAGAGAGCGCGTAGTTCAACTGCACGATGCCTTGGACGGCGAAGTTCAGGTCGGTGTCGTCGATGCCGGGAATGTCGAGCATTGCGTAGTCGAGGCCCGCGCCGCCGCCGAGGGCGAGTCCCAAGCCCTGAGCGAGCGGGAGCTCGTAGGTCATGTTGTACATGACCGTCAGTTCGTCGAGGTCGCCCGTCGACGGGCCGCCGATGATGAAGCGGTCCTTGTCGTTCGAGCGCCAGGCGATTTCACCTTCGATGCGCCAGTTCTGCATGGCATAGCCGACGGTGGCGAGCAGCGTCCAGCCGGTGTCGAACTTGCCGTCGGTGAGGGTCAAGAACGGCGGCGGGTTCTCGCGGTAGATGGCCGGTGTGTCGCCGACCCAGCTGGCGCCGGCTTCGAGACCGACATACCAGCCGCGCGCGTGCGCGGTTCCGGCGAGGGCAAGTGCCGCGGTTGCGCCCAGCAAGAGAGATTTCGACATCGCACCCTCATTGGATGATTCGTCTGTGCGATTGTGGAGTGGCCGGCTCAGCATTTGTGCCACAGCGGCGGCGCAAATCCCGCCGATGCGGGCAGTACCTTGCGTCACGTTTGCAAGCGGACCGGCGGTGCCGCTAGCTTTCGTGTGGAGCGCGCCGGGGACGCGGCGTATCGAAATTGTGAGGGAGAAGATGACAGACCAAGCGACAGCACAAGGTGGCAGCATCTTCCGTGTACCGACGAATGCGCAGGAGTATTCCGCGCTGGGTCTCGCGCTGTTGGCGGTGTTTGGCCTCGTGCAGTTCGGGGCGCCGATCGTGCGCGAACTCGACTTCTTGGATCAGAAGATCCGCGACGTGTTTATCGGCGGGGCGTTCGCCGCGTTTCCGTTCATCCATCGCGGGGCGAAGAGTGCGATCAACGGCTTCAAGGCGGTGCCCATGCGGCCGGAGCTTTCGCCGTGGTTCGTGTCGGGGGCGTTCATGGCGACGCTGGTCTTTGCGTGGAACCAATTCGTGACGTTCGTCGGCGGGATGTCGATCGGGATGTTCGCGAGCACCGTCGGCGTGGCGCAGCAAACGGCGCCGGAGACGTTGGATCAGGCGCTTCTCGTTAGCATCTTGACGATTTCGATGCCGTTGACGGCGGTGGCGGCGGTCTTTGCCGGCGTGCTGCTCTACCGGCACACGCGATCGCATCTCGTGTTGGCCCTGCTGTTCGCGGGGCTCTTGTTCATTCTGTTCAACACGCTGGTGACGTGGGTGGCGAACCCGGCGTTTCTCCTGGCGCAGTGGGGCGCTGCCGTGTCCGCCGGGCCCATGGGCATCGCTCAGTTCTTTACCGGCATGGGGATCGTCGCGGCGGTCGTGTTCGTATTCGGAGGGATCGGCGCGCTGATCTCACGCCTGTTGAGCGAAGGGTCGCTCGGCAAGGTGATGGTGGCGGCGCGCAGGTTGTCGCCGGCCGATCGCGAAGTGCTGGCCGCGGACATCTCGAACCGGGTGGAGGCCGCCCTGCGCGCCAAGATGGCGCCACCGGGGCCTGCGCCGGTCGAGCCCTGACCGCCACAAAGCCGCCATGTGACTCTGTCAGCGTTCCGGCGCACAATGCGTGCGAACGCTTGAGGAGGCGCGACATGACGAACGGGGTCATCTTACGAGTGGGTGCGGGCATCGCGGCGCTCGCGGCGGCAACCGGTGCGGCACAGGCAGACGGCGTGACACCGTCGTTCATGGGCGACCCGGTGATCGCGATCGGCATCCTCGTGGTGCTGATTGCGCTCGTGTGGCTCCTGATCAGCGGCGCGCTCAGCATCTCGTCGCGCGACAAGTCGGATGAGGACGATGCTGGCGTCGGCATCCTCGAAGGCATCGACGAGGACGACGACAAGCCGAAGCGGCGTTAGCTATTCCCTTACAAGTTCGAGTTTCACTCTGCAGCCGACGGCTGCAGCCGCTCGTTCGAGCGTTGCAAGCGTCACGTTGTGATCTTCGGGATCGAGAATTCTGTT
Source organism: uncultured Flavobacteriaceae bacterium (assembly GCA_964638635.1). Taxonomy (GTDB): domain Bacteria; phylum Pseudomonadota; class Alphaproteobacteria; order Micropepsales; family Micropepsaceae; genus SZUA-430. The sequence goes on along the minus strand of CAZXAQ010000010.1, from coordinate 8,036 downwards.
CACTTGGTTTCGGCTGGTGCGAAGTTCCTTCGCAAGGCTTGAGACCGAGATGGCACCCCGTTCCATGCGTTCCTTCAATTGGCGTGCAATCTTCTTCTTCGCCGCCAGCGCCACAACCTCGTCGTAAAGACCCTCCTCCTTGAGGAAACTATCAAGCGACGAGCCGATGTGAGGATTCTTTCCCTTCGTTCCCTTGAGCTTTTTGGTCATTGCGTCACCTCTTTCATTCGCTTGAGGGAAAGATCCAAGTCGGCCTTCGGCGTTCTCTGGCTCTTCTTAATGAACCCGTGCAGCACCACGATTTGCTTCTGATGGAAGCAGAAGATTATTCGTGAAATTCGGTCCCCGAGATTCGACCGTAACTCCCACATGCCGCGACCCAGTGATCGAACCAGCGGCATGCCAATCGGCCAGTCGGTTTGAATTGCATGCAGATCAGCGCCTATCTCTCGGCGGTCTTCGCGCGACAGCGCCTTCATGAATTCACGCGCGGGCTCATTCCCGTCTTTGGTCCGGTAGAACGTGACAGGAATGTCCGCCACAGCCCGATTGCCTTATGTACTACAAAAAGTCCACTTCCGCAAGGGTTTAGAAAAACGCCTGTATCCCCGTTTGTGCGCGACCCAGGATGAGCGCGTGGACGTCGTGGGTGCCTTCGTAGGTGTTGACGGTTTCCAGATTCATCACGTGGCGGATGACGTGGTATTCGTCGGAGATGCCGTTGCCGCCGTGGATGTCGCGGGCTTGGCGGGCGATGTCGAGGGCTTTGCCGCAGTTGTTGCGCTTTAGCAGTGACACGGCGGGTGGGGCGGCTTTGCCGGCTTCGATGAGGCGGCCGAGTTGCAGCACGGCTGTGGTGCCCAGCGTGATCTCGGTTTGCATGTCGGCCAGCTTTTTTTGGATCAGCTGGGTCGCGGCGAGCGGGCGGCCGAATTGTTTGCGGTCGAGCGCGTATTGGCGGGCGTGGTGCCAGCAGAATTCGGCGGCGCCCATCACGCCCCAGGCGATGCCGTAGCGCGCGCGGTTCAGGCATGAGAACGGACCGCCGAGGCCCGTCGCGTTCGGGAGCTGGTTCGCCGCGGGCACGAACACGTCTTCGAGGACGATTTGACCGGTGATCGAGGCGCGGAGCGAGAACTTGCCTTCGATCTTCGGCGTCGAGAAACCTTTGAAGCCGCGTTCGACGATGAAGCCGCGGATCTTGTCGTCGTCGGTCTTGGCCCAAACGACGGCGATGTCGGCGATCGGGGCGTTCGTGATCCAGTTCTTCGCGCCTTTGAGAATGAAACCGCCGGGCGCGGTTTTCGCGCGCGTGATCATGGAGCCGGGGTCGGAGCCGTGGTCGGGTTCGGTCAGGCCGAAGCAGCCGATCATTTCGCCGCTCGCGAGTTTGGGCAGGAAGCGGCGGCGTTGTTCCTCGCTGCCGAATTTGTAGATCGGGTGCATCACGAGCGAGGACTGCACGCTCATCGCGGAGCGGTAGCCTGAGTCCACGCGTTCCACTTCGCGCGCAGCGAGGCCGTAGGCGACGTAGCCCAAACCCGCACCGCCGTAGGTTTCGGGGATCGTGATGCCGAGCAGGCCCATCTCGCCCATCTCGCGCATGATTTCGACGTGGAAATGCTCTTTGCGGTTGGCCTCCAGCACGCGCGGCATCAGCTTTGCTTGGGCGTAGTCGTGCGAGGATTTGGCGATCAACCGCTCTTCCTCCGTCAGCGCGTCGGCAAGCAGCAGCGGGTCTTCCCAATTGAAACTGCCGTCATCGATGTCGCCTTTGGGTTTGGATGCGGTTGCGGGTTCGGCCATGGTTCGCGTTCCGTCTTGATAGCGAAGACGCATAGCGCGCCGTACGCGAAAACGCCAATGCCGTTCGCGCGGCGGGCTCGTATCACAACTTTCGATTTCGGCGCGGTTGGCCGTTCTCCGATCCGGTTAACAACCGCCGGCGCGTGATGCCGCAGCCGGTCTCCCGCTGCGCGGCGAACACATCATGCGGCGCGAGAGGCTCGCGCCGCCCCACGAGCGAGACGGGCGAGTTGGATCACACATTTGTTCGGACGCCGTGCGAAATCGAATGAGACCGCTGCTCAAGCGCGTGACATCGCGATAGCGTTGACGTGCCGCGCGACCCCTCGAATGCGCGGTGCTGGGGTTCTTGAAATGGTGATGGTGTCTCTTGTTGCCATCGTGACCGGGCTTTTGATTGCCGGGTACACGATGCTATTCAACGCGGCTGTGCATACGCGCCTGTCGGGTGTTGGGGTTATCGGTCTTGCCGGATTTGTCGTCGGCGGGCTGCTGACGGCGCAGCTGAACGGCGGGCGGCCTTATGGGTACGACATGCCGATCGGTCTGGAGCAGTGGCGGGACTTGGGGCCGGCCGACCCGGCTCCGCGCCACGATGTTCCCGAGCGGCAACCGGATCACAGCCCGCCCATGGTTTGAATCCACAACCACCAATATCCGGCGTCTCTGGCATTCGTCTGACGGGCTACTTAGCAGCGCGCGTGTGATGCCGTTGGGTTCTCCGCGCGAGGGAGCGGCCACAGCCAGAGCGTGAGACGTGCCTGTGCATATGAACCGATCCAGGCGAGTTGGATCACACATCATTGCAATTGGTTTCAAAATACAATTGCCGATACGTGAGATCGGCCTAACGTTCGCGTGCCGCGCACCCCCAACCCCCGCGCGGCATGGGGGCAATATGATGATGGTTCCCTTCGTGCTTGCCGTGACGGTCCTCTCGGTCGCGGGCTACACGATGCTTCTTGGTACGACGGTAAGCGAACGTTTTTCCGGCTTCGGCGTCTTGCTCGCCGCGGCCGTGCTGACGGGCGCTTATGTGAGTGCGAACTTCAATGGCGGGAAGCCGTACGGCTTCGACATCTCGATCGGCGTCGAGCCGTGGCGGCACGATCTGCCGGTTCAGCCGGTGTCCGAGCCATCGAAACCCGAGCAGGCCAAGCCGCAGGATAGCGGTACGCCGATCGTCTAGGCTTTCAGGCGCTTCGCGGCGGCTTCGAACGGATGCGCGGCCTTCGCGTAGTCGGCCCAGGGTTTCGTCTTTTTGAGCAGTGCCGGCGTGGTTTGCAGCGAGAACCGCGCCGGGTCGAGGCCCGCCTTCACCTGCGGCCAGGCGAGCGGCATCGAGACCGGCGCACCTGCACGCGCACGCGGCGAGAACGCGGCGACGGCGGTCGAGATGTGGTCGTTGCGCAGGTAGTCGAGGAAGATGCGGCCGCCGCGGTCCTTCTTCGCCATTGTCGTGAGATATCTCGCCGGCGAGTCCGCGGCCATCCGCCGGCAGAGTTCGAGCGCGAAGGCTTTGGCTTCGTCCCAAGTGACGGCGGTCTTCGATTTCGCGAGCGGCGTGACGACGTGCAGGCCCTTGCCGCCGGTCGTTTTGCAGAAGCCGGTGAGGCCCACGTGCTTCAGACGCTCGTTCAGCTCGTGCGCGGCTTCGATGACGCGCGCGAAGGGTACGTCCGGTGCGGGGTCGAGGTCGAAGACGAGGCGGCCCGGCGTTTCGGGGTCGCCCGGTTGGCAGTTCGTCGGATGGAACTCGACGGCGCCGATTTGGGCGGCGGCGATGAGGGCTTCGATGCTGTCGAATTGCGTGTACGGCTTCCGGTCGCCGCGCACGTGCACCAATGTGATCGCCTTCGACATGCCAGCCATTTCGTGGCGTTGGAAGAATTTTTGGCTGTCAATGCCGTCCGGCGCGCGGATGATGGAGCAAGGGCGGCCTTTGATGTAGTCGAGAAGGTGTTCGCCGACGGCTTCGTAGTATTTCGCTAGGTCGAGCTTCGTTATACCGGGATCGGGCCACAAGATCTTGTCGGCGTGGCTGATGACGACGTCGTGGACGCGCGGGTCCTTCGATGCAGCGGCGGAGCGGATGATCGCGGGCAAGGGAGCGGCCTCCGTCGTGGGGCGCACGTGCTCGACAACGACCTCGGTCGGCGGTTTGTCTTCGCGCAGGCCCTTGAAGGCGCCTTGTAGCACCATGCCGTCGCCGCTCCAGCCTGCGAACTCGATTTCGGCGACGAGTTCGGGTTTGGCCCAATGGATTTCCGTGAGCGGCTTCAACGCGTCCGAAGGCGCGAAGGGCGAGGCTTTCGTCTCGATGTCTTCCAGGCGTTTGTGGAGCGCGAGGGCGGTTTTGCCGTCGTAACCGGTGCCGATGCGGCCGAGATAGACGAGCCGGCCAGCCTTGTAAGCGCCGACGAGCAGCGAGCGGAAGCGGGCGCCTTCTTGCGCCCAGCCGCCGATCACGACCTCCTGGCCGCCGCGCAGTTTGCATTTGAGCCAGGCGTCGCTGCGCACCGAGCGATAGGTTGAATCGAGGCGCTTGGAGACGATGCCTTCGAGTTTCATTTTGCGCGCGGCTTCGAGCACCGCTTTGCCGTCGTCTTCGATGTGGTCGACGAAGCGGATGCGGGGGGCGGCGCGGGCGATCAGGTCGCGCAGGCGGTCCTTGCGGGCGGCGAGCGGTAGCGCGCGCAGATCTTCGTTCTCGGTGGCGAGCAGGTCGAAGGCGAAGTAGACGAGCGCGTCGGTCTTGCCGTCCGCGATGGCCGCTTGCAGCATTGGGAAGCTGGGTTGTTCTTCTTGGTCGAGGGCGCAAACTTCGCCGTCGATGATGCAGTCGGGTAGCTTCGCACCTGCGCGCGCGATGGACTTGAACTTCACCGTCCAGTCGAGGCCCTTGCGCGTGCGCAGCGTCGCCGTGCCGTCTTCGACGCGCAGCTGCAGCCGGTAGCCGTCGAACTTGATCTCGTGGCCCCAGTTTCCGCTGCGCGGCGGCGCGTCGACGGTCTTGCAGAACTGCGGCGGGATGAAGTCGGGCAGCCGCGCGAGGTGAGTGCCGCGAGTGGGCGCGGCAGGTTTGGCGCGCGGCGGGTCGGGTTTGTCCGGTGCGTGCTCGCGGTTGGCGCGGTCGGAGTTCCAGATCGCGTCGGCCGCTGTTGCCGTCGTCAGTATGAACGGCTTTGGGGCTTTGCCTTTGCCGGCGGCGATTTGCTCGAGCGTGCGGCCGGAGGCGACGGATTTGTCTTCGTCCAGCACCTTCTCGCCGTGGCTCGTCACCGCGTGTTCGTCGCGGTGTTTGATCAGGAGCCAGTTGTCGTGTTTGTCGTTGTCGCGGCGCTTCATGCGCACGAGCGCCCAGGAGCCCTGCAGCTTCTTGCCGTCGAGACGGAATTTGAAGTCGCCCTTCGCGAGCGCCTGTTGCGCGGTGAGATCGCCTTCGATCTCCCAATGGCCGCGGTCCCAGAGCATGACGGTGCCGCCGCCGTATTGGCCCTTCGGGATCGTGCCTTCGAAGTCGCCGTAGTCGAGCGGGTGGTCCTCCACTTCGACGGCGAGGCGCTTGTCGGCGGGGTCGAGCGAGGGCCCGCGCGTGACGGCCCAGGACTTGAACACGCCGTCGAGTTCGAGGCGGAAGTCGTAGTGCAGGCGAGTCGCGGCGTGCTTTTGGATGACGAAGCGTGGGTGTTTGGACGGCGCGATGGTCGCGTTGCCGGACGGCTCCGCGGTCTTCGAGAAATCGCGCTTGGCTTGATACTTCGCCAGTTTCTTCTGTGTGTCGCGCGTGGCCATCAGGGTGCTCACGCTTCGAACAATAAGACGTCATGGCCGGGCTTGACCCGGCCACCCAGGGGTGTTGCACCGCGCTCTCAACATCGCAGCTGATGCGCTTGAGGCGGCAACCCTGGGTGGCCGGGTCAAGCCCGGCCATGACGGTCTATTTTTTCGAAGGCGCGACCAAAACTGCCACCGCATTGATGTCACTGTTTCGCGCGCTTTTTCGGCGCGGGTTTCGTTGGTTTGTCGGCCTTCTTCGCTGGTTTGTCGGCGCCGCCTTTGAGGCTCGCTTTCAGGGCGTCCATCAGGTTGATGACGTTCGACTCCTTGGGCTCGTCCTTCTTGCTGATCTTGTGGCCCTTTTGTTTGCGTTCGATCAGTTCGCGGAGTGCGTCTTCGTAGTGGTCGGTGAACTGGGTCGGGTCGAAGTCGGCTTCTTTTTGGCTGATGATTTTGGCGGCGATCGCGATCATCTCGGGGTCGGGGCGGATCGCCGGGATGTCGGCGAAGTAGTCTTTCATGGCGCGGACTTCTTCGTGGCTCCTCAGCGTTGTTGCGACGAGGCCGCGGTCGCGCGGTTCGATCGCGACGAGACGCTCGCGCGACGACATGACGATGCGGCCCAAGGCCACTTGCTCGGCGCGTTCCATCGCCTCGCGGATGACGGCGAAGGGTTCGGCGGCCATTTTGCCGTCGGGGACGAGGTAGTAGGGGTTGTCCCAATAGAGGTGGTCGATGTCGGCGGCGGGGACGAAGCTTTCGATCTCGATCGTCTTCGTGCTTTCGAGTTTGACACTGTCGATTTCTTCCTGCGTCACGATCACGTATTCGCCCTTGGCGATCTCGTAGCCTTTGACGAGGTTCTTGCGCTCGACCGGCTCTTCGGTACCTGCATCGACGGTGATCATCCGGATGCGGTTGCCCGTCGAGGGATTGATCATGTTGAAATGCACATCGCCCTTCGGGCTGATGGCGTTGTACAGCGCGACCGGACAGGTCACGAGCGAAAGCTTCAAGTGTCCCTGCCAGGACGGACGAGCGGCCATAGTCTACCCCGAGTGCCCAAGGGGCGGATCGTCCGACTCTCGATGCCGCAATTCAAGCGGAAGTTGATTAACGGCGGTGTGGTTGGGCCATCACTTCGTTGTCATGGTTGAGGCGTCAACCATAGCGCTCAAGCGGCTTCGGTCGCGACGAAGTTCTTCCAGTTGCGCATGTAGGTCACGAACGGGTCGCTCAGGCCTTCGCGGCGGAGGTAGTCGGCGGTCACGGGCAGGGCCACGTGCGCGAAGTTCGGGTCTTGTTGAACGCGTAACGGGAAGTCGTGGTGGAGCACGGCGGCGCGGCCGATGACGACGAAGTCGAAGCCTGCGGCGAGGCAGCGGCGCGCGGCATCGGCGGACGTGATCTTGCCGGCGGCGCCGAGACGGACGCCGTTGCGGTCGAGGTCGGTGAAGTACGAGGACAGCGGGCGACCGCGCTTGGCCTCTTCTTCCGGTTCCTTAAAGACGTCCCAGAGCGACATGTCGAGGTAGTCGATGGCGCCGCCCTGCATGAGGCGTTGGGCGACGGCGCGGATCTCGTCGAGCTGTAGGCCGAAGCGTTCGGGTGAGAGGCGGACGCCGACGTTGAAATCTGCGCGGCAGCGGGTGCGGATGCGCTCCACGATCTCAAACAGGATGCGGGCGCGGTTTTCGGGTGAGCCGCCATAGCGGTCGGTGCGGCGGTTGACCTCGCCGCTCAAGAACTGCGCGAGGATGTAGCCGTGCGCGCCGTGGATTTCGACGCCGTCGAAGCCGGCGTGTTGGGCGCGGACCGCGGCGGCGGCGAAGTCGTCGATTAGTTGCGCAACCTCGGCTTCGGTCAGCGCACGGGCGCCGGTTTCCGCGTTGTCGGACGGGCAGACAGGCGTAGTGCCGATCAACGCCGACGGCGAGCGCATGCCGGCGTGGTGCAGCTGCACGACGGCGAAGCTTTGGTGCCGCTTGATCTCGGTCGCGAGGCGCGTGAGGCCCTCGATGTGGTTGTCCGAGAAGACGCCGAGTTGGCCGGGGAAGCCCCGGCCCTGCGCCTGGACGTGGGCGGCGCAGGTCATGGTCAGGCCGAAGCCGCCTTTCGCGCGCATCGTCAGCCAACGGAACTCGGCGTCGGACAAACGGCCGTCGTCGTGGCTTTGGCAGTTCGTCAGCGGCGCCAAGACGAAACGGTTTTTCAGCCCGGGTCCGTGACGGAACCCGAGCGGTGCGAACAGATCGGTCATTGCGTGGCTCATCTTTTTTGTCGTCATGGCCGGCCTTGAGCGGCCACCCAGGGTCAACGCACAAACGGTTCAACCGCTCGGCTCTACGATCGCTGGGTGGCCGGGTCGCGCTTCGCTTGCCCGGCCATGACGATCGATAGCGATTGGGTAGTTGTTTAACGCAAAAAAACCGGCGCCCCCCAATCCGCCG
>CAZXAQ010000009.1:71183-80091 GCA_964638635.1 uncultured Flavobacteriaceae bacterium | reverse complement strand
AACTACCGCTCGACCCCGCATATCCTCGCCGCCGCCTCCGGCCTCATCGCCGCGAACAAAAGCCGCCTCGGCAAAACGCTCTGGACCGAACTCGGCGAAGGTGAACGCGTCTCCGTCAAGGGCGTCTGGGACGCAGAAGAAGAAGCCCGTCAAATCGCCGACGACATCGAACAAGTCGCGCGCAACCGCCAAAAGATCAGCGACATCGCGATCCTTGTCCGCGCCTCGTTTCAGATGCGTTCGTTCGAAGAACGCTTCGTGCAGCTCGGCATTCCCTACCGCGTCATCGGTGGCCCGCGCTTCTACGAGCGCCAAGAAATCCGCGACGCGCTCGCCTACCTCCGCGTCGTCGTCCAACCCGACGACGACCTCGCCTTCGAGCGCATCTTCAACAAACCGAAACGTGGCCTCGGCGACGCAGCTCTGCAAGCGGTCCACAAAATGGCCCGCGCGCTGAAGAAGCCGCTGTTCGCCGCCGCCGACGCGCTCATCCAAACCGACGAACTGCCGTCGCGCGCCCGCTCGGCGCTCCGCGACCTGGTGCAAAGCTTCAAACGCTGGAGCGACCAAGCGACCGCGCTCAGCCACATCGAACTCGCCGAAATCGTCCTCGACGAAAGCGGCTACACGGCTATGTGGCAAGCCGACCGCTCGGCCGAAGCGCCGGGCCGCCTCGAAAACCTGAAAGAACTCGTCCGCTCGATGGAAGAATTCGAAACCATCGAGAGCTTCCTCGAACACGTCTCACTCGTCATGGAGATCGAACAGTCCGACACGACCGACAAGGTCACGATCATGACCCTGCACGGCGCGAAGGGTCTCGAGTTCCCGACAGTCTATCTCCCCGGTTGGGAAGAAGGCTTATTTCCCAGTCAACGCACACTCGACGAACATGGCTTGCAAGGCCTCGAAGAAGAACGCCGCCTCGCTTACGTCGGCCTCACCCGCGCCCGCGAGCGCGCAAAGATCTCTTACGCCGCAAACCGCCGCGTCCACGGCATGTGGCAATCGGCGATGCCCTCGCGCTTCATCAGCGAACTCCCGCCCGACGCGGTCATCCTCGAGAGCGACCCCGGCCTGCCCTACGGCAACTCGAACCTCTCGACCGCGCCGCAATTCGACAGCGGCTATTCCTCCCCCGGCTGGCAACGCGCCCAAGCCCGCCGCGGCGAAACCTTCGGCAACCGTCCCGCAATCGAAGCGCACGCCGAACTCGTCGCCACCTCGGACCCCGACGCGGAGACCTATCAACGCGGCGAGCGCGTGTTCCACCAAAAATTCGGCTACGGCCGCGTCACCGCCATCGACGGCAACAAGCTGACCGTCAGCTTCGACAAGGCCGGCGAAAAGCGCGTCATCGCGAACTTTCTGGCCCGCGCTTGAAATGACCGTCTGCTGGAAGGCCCGCGCCGTCCTCCCCAAACGCGAAGCGCAAGCGCTCAGCGAAGCGCTCGAGCAACTCGACCCCACGCCGGTCGTCTCCGCCTTCGAACTCGGCGAACGCGGCATGTGGGAAGTCGAAGCCTTCTTCACCGAACTACCCGATGAAGACGACCTGCAAACGCGCTTCGGCGTACCGATGCGCGTCATCGCCATCGAAGACGAAAACTGGGTCGCCCGCGCCCTCGAAGGCCTGCCGCCCGTCGCGACCGGACGCTTCTTCCTCCACGGCAATCACACAAGCGCCCAAGTCCCGCCCAACGCGATCGGCCTCAAAATCGAAGCGTCCTACGCCTTCGGCACCGGCCACCACGGCACGACGCGCGGTTGCCTGCTCGCGCTCGAACACTTGGCCAAGCAACGCAAGTTCAAGAACGCCCTCGACCTAGGCTGCGGCACCGGCGTCCTCGCCATGGCCTTCGCCCGCCTGACGCACCGCCCCGCCGTCGCCACCGACATCGACCCGCTCGCCACGCAAAAGACGATCGAAAACGCGAAGCTGAACCGCGCTGCTCCCTATTTGCGCGCCGCGACCGCGGCAGGCTTCAAAACGCCGCTGATCGCCGCCCGCGCCCCGTACGACCTGATCTTCGCCAACATCTTAGCCGGCCCCCTGATGAAATTGCTGCCGGGCATCAAATCGAACCTGGCGCCAGGTGGCCACGCCATCCTCTCCGGCCTCCTCGACGAACAAGCCAACGCCATTGCCGCGATGGCCCGCGCGCAGCACCTGCGCCTCATCCGCCGCCGAGCGCTCGAAGGCTGGGTAACGCTGACCTTGCGCCGGTCGGCCCCCTGACGGCGAGCTGATCGAGGTGCCTGAGCAACCGCATTCCTTATGGCGCGATCAACACAACGTCCCCCGTTCCCAAGCCGTCGATTGGCTGTGGTCTCTGGGCACCCTTTGTCAGGGACGCCGTGCGCCCCACAACATCACCAATCAGCTGGCGTACGTCGATCTCGGTCCGTCCGCCGATGCGCTCCAGGAAGGCGCGCGCAAATGGCGAGTTTTCGCCCTCTGGTCCGTCGAGCGCGACGTGACCTGGCTGCGCCGAATAGACGACGAATACACCGTTATACGTCGTCACGTTCCGGGTCATCCCGCGCAGGCCAGTGTAGAAATTCGTGTTGCGGCAGGCATCGATGACAACGAGACGCAATGACTTCGCCGCCAAAACCGCGTTCGAAATTGTCTCGACACTGATGGCGTTGCTTGAGACGTCTTGAGCGCTTTGAATCTTCGCATCCACCGGAATGACCCAATCAAGCGGTATTTCGCTCCCGTCCTCGCGCATTTGTTGTCCGTGACCGGAGTACCAAACAATGGCATGACTGGCCTCGAATGAAGCCAGGCGGAAGCGAGTCAACTCGGCCTGAAGCGCTTGCATTGAGAAATTCGTTTTCGGATAGCCGAAGATCTGGTATCCAAGACGACTGAGCGCTGCCGCCACATCACCAGCGTCTTTCAATGCGTTGGGCAGCGGATTGGAATTTTGATAACCGCTGTTGCCGATCACAAGTGCGATGCGTGCCGTTGAACCATTGGCCTGCACCCGGGCCAAAATGGTCTCTCGTGCATCTCGAACGATTCGCAACCGCTCACGGGCAAGCTTTGACTGGGGAGCAAGGCGTAGGGCCTGCTCAAGGTCGGCGATCGCCAGGTCGTAGGCAGCCTTCTTGTGAAACACCCAACCTCGATTGCTGAACGCCATGTCATTCCGAGGATTGAGTTTGATGGCAAGACCGAATGCCTTGATCGCATCCTCAAGTTGTCCCTGGTGAACGAGAACCCACCCCTTCGCCACAAGAGCCTCAGCAATGAACGCAGGCTTGGGCGAGTAATGACGCGAAAAGTAGGTCATCGGAGCGCGCACGACCGCATCGAAGTCGGCAATCGCATGCTGGTCGCTCCCGATGCGGGCGTGCGCGAGGCCACGACTTAAGGTGGCGTCCATTTGAAGGTCTAAGTCGGTTGGGCTGAGCGCAATGGCTCGAGAGAAATCCGCAATCGCGAGCGTGTATTCCTCGCGATAGTAGAACGCAGCGCCCCGTTTCAAAAAAACAAAGGCAACGTCACTGCGGATCGCAACCGCGGAGTCGAATTCTCGTTGGGCGGCGTCATAGTGACCTTTGCCGAGATAGTGGATACCTCGCCACAGGTGAGCATCGAACAGGCAGCTCTTCGAAGTGCCACAAGACTCGAGCAATTCGGTACACGCGTCAATCGACTGATCATGCGGGATGTCGGGACCCCCAAGGCAGAGCTCCGAACTGTTGTCAGAGCGAGCGGCGAAAGAACCAAGCGCACAGGTAGCACTCAGTGCGAACACCGCAGCGAAGCGCAGCAAATAGTTGATACGCATCTCGAGTGCTTCCCTGCTGATGACCAGGCAGCCTCATTGTGGGAGAAAACTCATCCGGACGCCATCATAAATCTCCCATAGGCCCACTGCAGCGCGTCGTCCGCATCACCCTTTGAATGTCGAACGAAGGTACTAGGCGGGCAGCCACCACGCTGATGGCACAACTCGCGCTCGTCTAGCCGCCGGTCGTATGCCCACCGTCTTCGAGCTGCACGCGCACGAACGCAGCCGTCGCATCCCCGTAGCGCGCCTGAATTCCGGCTAGCGCGGCGTCGAGGGCGTGCGTCGGCTGACTCTGGGGCAAATCCACGACGACATCGGGCTTCGCAGTGCCGGCATCGGGCACGATCTTCAGTCCTGCGGCCGTGCGAATTGGCGCACCACCGGGAACTACGGCGCGTGTCCGAAACGTGCGGCCGTAGGAGTCCGCCATGAATGCTGCTGCGATGACGTCGGCGCCCTCCGGTACGCGAACCGCAACGGTCTCGCCCTCAAAAAGACCCACGAACAAATTGCCAAGAACCATCCATACGTCGTCACGGACCAGATGAAACGCGCCGCTGTCGTGCTCGGCGCTCCACCCGCGCGCACCGATCTCATGCGCCAGCGCCGCGGCGCGATCTCGTCCCGCTATCGCTTCGACCAACGCCAGCGACACCGGTACCGACGCGCTGACGCCAGTCGTCGTGACGATGCCGCGATCCGCGACGTACCGCCGGTCGCGCACGCGCTTCATCGTCGGATGCGCCGCCGCAACGCTGTCGATCTTGAACCAATGTCCCGTGGCTCTATGCCCGTCGAGCAACCCCGCGTTCGCCATTACCAGCGTCCCGTCGCAAATGCTCACGATCGTCGCGCCGCGCGTGGCCTGCGCCGTGATGAAATCGCGCACCGCCACATCCGTCGGATCGTGCAACGCCGGCACGATGACATAGTCGGCGCCGTCGGGATAACGCTCTCCGAACGCCGCCGTCGTCATGTCCGGCACGACGGTCAGCGCCGGCACCAGCTTAACCGGTCCGCTCATCGTGCCGAGTGCGAAGACATCGGCGACACCCGAACGCTTCAGCACGCCATACGGCACGAGATAATCGGTCGTCTCCGTACCACCGTTCGCGCCGACGACGGCAACAACCGGCCGCGCGCGCTTCGGCGGCTTCAGCGCCGCCAAGGTCTGAGCCGTCTCTTCCGCACTGATGACCGCAGGCTTTGTCGCCGCCTGCCGCTCGCCAGGAACGAAGGCGAACACCCCGGCAACAGCCAAGAGCACGAGCACGACAACGGTAAAAACGCCAAAGCGCAAGAATTGAAACGCAAGGTTCATGACGCACTCTCCCTGAGCCGCGCCGCAGCTTGTGCATTCACGATCTCCCGCTCCGTAAGCAGACCTTCGAACGCCTTCTTCGCGAACGCGACGCGCTCTGGTCCCGCGCCCTCGGGCGATCCGCAGTTGAACGGCGGTTGCGGATCGTATTCGAAGCCGAGCTGCATCTGCTTGGCGACGTCCTCGCCCCACTCCTCGGCGATCACCGTCAGGGCGAAGTCGATTCCCGCCGTCACCCCGCCGCCCGAAATCCGATTGCGATCCTTCACGACGCGCGCATTCACGGGCGTCGCGCCGAACGCCGGCAGGAACTCGCGCCACGCCCAATGGCACGCCGACTTGTACCCTTTGAGCAAGCCCGCCGCGCCGAGCACCAACGAACCGGTGCATACCGACGTCACATACTTCGCCTTCTCCGCCTGCTTGCGCAGAAACGAGAGCGTCTCCTCATCTGTCATCAACGCGACCTGCCCCGCGCCGCCCGGCACGCAGATCAAGTCCAGCTGCGGACAGTCTTGAAACGTCGTCGTCGGCATCAGCGACAACCCGGCGTCAGACGGCACCGGCGCCAACGTCTTCCAGATATAGTGCGCCTTCGCCCCAGGCGCGCGCGCCAGAAACTGAGCAGGCCCCGTAAGGTCGAGCTGCGTCAAATTCGGATAGAGCAAGAAACCGACGTGGAAAGTCATGTGGAGCCTCCTTCTGGTGCCCCTTGCATAGCAAAGGCCTGTCATGGCACAAATGACAAACAATCGACGTTTTCTGCCAAGTCTGGGAGCGCGGGCGTCCCGCCCGCTCTTCGCTGAGGTGAAACCGCACATGAGTACGATGAGAACAGAAAGAAAGAGCGGGCGGGACGCCCGCGCTCCCAGACTAGTCGTGATCCCGGTCTACCCGGGCCTGCAATCGCTGGACGCCGTAGGCCCGGCGCAAGTCTTCGGCAGCGCCAACCAGGCGCTGCGCCGCGAGGCCTACCGCATCAAGTTCGTCGCGACGGAACCCGGCGCGATACCCACATCCGCAGGTTTCGCGCTCCACGCCGACAGCCTCCGCGCCGTGCCAACGAAATCCGTCGACACGCTCATCTGCCCCGGCGGCGAGGACCAACCGATCCGCGACGCGCTGCGCGACAAGGCCTTCATGCGTTGGATCAACGACGCGGCCCGCGCAGCGAAGCGCGCCTGCTCCGTCTGCTCCGGCGCCTTCCTGTTGGCGTCCACCGGAATTCTGAGCGGCCGCACCGCGGCAACGCATTGGAGCGCCACCGCCGAACTGCAACGCGCCTTCCCCGATATCAACGTCGACGCCGAGTCGATCTACGTCACCGACGGCAAGTGCTGGACATCGGCCGGCGTCACCACCGGCATCGACATGGCACTTGCGCTTGTCGAAGAAGACCACGGCCGCGATCTGGCGATGGAAATCGCCCGCCGCCTCGTCGTCTACATGCGCCGCCCCGGCCACCAGACGCAGTTTTCGGCGGCCCTCAACGCGCAAGACGTGAAAGACGACAAGCTCGCGAACCTCGCCAGCTGGGTCGAAGCAAACCTGACCAAACGCCTCGACGTCGAAACGCTGGCCGCCCGCGCGGCGATGAGCCCGCGCTCGTTCCACCGCCACATGCGCGACGAACTGAACATGTCGCCGGCGAAGTTCGTGGAGTCCGTCCGCCTGGACGCCGCCCGCCGTTGGCTCGACGAAGACAAGCTCGACCTTGCCGCCGTGGCCGCCCGGGCCGGCTTCTCCGGCCCCGACCACCTGATCCGCGCTTTCAACCGCCGTTTCGGCGTCACGCCTGCGGCCTACCGCCAAATCCACGTGAGCGGCCTTGAGGCCCGCGACGCAGCCGAATAGGTTGCCGCCCATGTTGCACCAAACCAAATTCCAATCCTTCGCCGAAACCACGAGTCCGACGCAGGGTCCGCCCCGTCTGGCGGCACTGCGCGCCGAATTGAAGCGCCGCGGCCTCGACGGTTTCATCGTCCCACGCGCCGACGAGTACCAGGGTGAGTATGTGCCCCCGCGCGCCGACCGCTTGGCGTACCTCACGGGTTTCACGGGCTCCGCAGGCGCCGCCGTCGTGTTGATGGAAAAGGCCGCAATCTTCACCGACGGTCGCTACACGGTGCAGACCGCCGAACAGGTCGATCCCGCCGCATTCCAATACTGCTCACTCGTCGACGAACCACCGCCGGATTGGCTGGAAAAGAGTCTGCCGCAAGGTGCGAAGTTCGCCTACGACCCGTGGATGCACACCGCCTCCGGCGTCGAGGCGCTGCAGGCCGCGGTGAAGAAGGCGGGCGGCACGCTCGTCGCCGTCGCCGACAACCCGCTCGACGCGACCTGGGACGATCAACCCGCCCCGCCGCTCGGCGCCGTGACAACCCACCCGCTCGAATACGCGGGCGAAGCTTCCGAACAAAAGCGCGAACGCATCGCGAAGAACCTGCGCGACGGCAAGACGGACGCCGCCATGCTGACGTTGCCGGAGTCGATCGCGTGGCTGCTGAACATCCGCGGCTCCGACGTCCCGCACACGCCGTTCCCGCATGCGTTCGCGATGCTGAACAATGACGGCCACGTGGAACTCTTCATCGACCGCCGCAAATTCACGCCCGGCATCGACGCCTGGCTCGGCAATCGCGTGACGGTCCGACCGCAGGAAGAACTCGCATCGCACCTGAAGGGGCAAAAAGGCCGGCGCATCCAGATCGACCCGGCGACCGCATCCGCCTGGATGTTCGACCAGCTGAAAGCGGCCGGCGCCGAAATCGTCCGTGGCCCCGATCCCGTGCTGCTGCCGAAAGCGTGCAAGAACGCGACCGAACTGAACGGCACGCGCCGCGCGCACGAACGCGACGGCGCCTGCGTCTCGCGCTTCCTCGCTTGGCTCGCGAAGGAAGGCCCGAAAGGCAACATCGACGAAATCGAAGCCTGCCGCGTGCTCGAAGACTTCCGCCTCGAAACCGGCGCGCTGAAGGACCTGAGCTTCGGCTCGATCTCGGGCGCAGGTCCCAACGGCGCGCTGCCGCACTACCGCGTGACCAAAAGCTCGAACCGCAAAATCAAATCCGGCGAGATCTACCTGATCGACTCCGGCGGCCAATATCTCGACGGCACGACCGACATCACCCGCACGATCGCGATCGGCACACCGACGGCCGAGATGAAGGACCGCTTCACGCGCGTGCTCAAAGGCCACATCGCCCTCGCCCGCGCGCGCTTCCCCGAAGGCACAACCGGTATCCAGCTCGACACGCTCGCCCGCATGTCGCTGTGGGAAGGCGGCTTCGACTACGACCACGGCACCGGCCACGGCGTCGGCAGCTACCTGTCGGTGCACGAAGGTCCGCAAAACATCTCCAAGCGCATGATCAACGTCGCGCTGAAGCCCGGTATGATCGTCTCGAACGAACCCGGCTACTACAAAGTCAACCACTACGGCATCCGCATCGAGAACTTGATCGTTGTGACCGAGCCCAAAGACGTCGGCGGCGACCGCAAGATGATGGAGTTCGAAACCCTGACCCTGGCGCCGATCGATCTCAACCTGGTCGAACCCAAGATGCTGACCGAAGGCGAACGCGCCTGGCTCAACGCCTACCACGTCCGCGTCCGCGAAACGTTGAAGGGCAAGACCGACAACGCCACGGAAGCGTGGATCACAGCCTCAACGCAGCCGATTTAGCTCACCCGGGAGCGCGGGGGGGCCCCCCCCGCGTGGTGTGTTGTGAATTTAGGAAAAGCGGGGGGGGATCCCCCGCGCCCCGGGGGGTACCCA
>CAZXAQ010000009.1:17302-71173 GCA_964638635.1 uncultured Flavobacteriaceae bacterium | reverse complement strand
ACACCGCCACACCCCCGCCTTTTCCGCCCCCCGGGGTGCGGGGGCTCCCCCCCCGATCTTCTGTTTTATAAAATTCCCCACGCGGGGGCTAGACCCCCGCGCTCCCGGGTGAGACCAATGCCCCCACTCTCGCGCCTCGACCACGTCATCATCGCCGTCAAAAACCTCGACGCGGCCGCCGCAACGCACCGCAAACTCGGATTCACGCTGACGCCGCGCGGTCTGCATGAAGGCAAAGGCACGGGCAACCACTGCATCATGTTCCCGAACACATACGTCGAGCTGCTCGGCATCGTCGACGAAACCGGCGCGAAGGGCCGCCTCGCCGACCGCGTCAACGCCCGCGGCGAAGGCGGAATCGCGATCGCCTACGGCGCCGACGACGCCGACCAAACCTACACCGCCCTCTGCGCTGCGGGCATCGAAGCCGAAGCGCCGAACGACCTCTCCCGCCCACTCGATCTCGACGGCAAGCGCGACATGGTCCGCTTCCGCAACATCATGCTGCCGAAGCTCGCGCTGCCCGACACGATGCAATTCGTCTGCACCCACCTCACCCCCGAACTCACCCGCGCCCGCCACGAGTGGCAGCTGCACCCGAACGGCGCGACCGGCGTGGCCGAGGTCATGATCGCTCACATCGACCCTGCCAAAGCGCGCGCCGAACTGGCTGCGCAAACGCTCGACAACACGCGCCTCACCACCGACACACGCACCGCCATCGAGCAGCGCCTCGGCGCAGCCGCGCTCGCCGGCGCGCCGCAGTCCGGCATCGTTGCCCTCGCGATCCGCGTGAACGAGGTGGACGCAGCCGCCGCCATGCTAGACATGGCCCGCATCCCCCACCGGGAGGCGAACCACAGCATTGTCGTGCCCGCGGGTGCCGCCCACGGGGTGGCGCTGGTATTCGCCGAAGACTGAAAAATCACGCGGCCGTGAAGCCTGACCCGCGGTTCGCATCTTTTCCAATCCACACAGCCTGATAGATTCGCGACCCAACACCGCTGACGGGAGGCGCACATGAACAAGGGGCTGATTTTTTTCTCGAGCGTCGCAATGGCATTGGCTGCCTGCGGCCAGAACGATGCCGCCAACGCGACAGCCTCCGAAGCGATCGAACGTGCCGGCGTGCTGACCGCGGAGTTAGGCGGGAAGCTGGAAGCATCCGTCGCAAAGTCGGCAGCGAACCTCGCGGATCGCTACAAAGACATCACCACCAAAGCCACGGCGCTGGTCGAGCAGCAAGGGCGAGCCTCCGGCCTCCAACGCGCACAGGCCGCGGACGAAATTCGGGCGCTCATCGGTACCGGTGGCCTCGCCGATGAACTGGACCGCGCAGCCGCCTCGTTGGCCAGAAATTTCGAAACCGCCTTTGGCGATATCGAGGGCGACGCCAAGAAATTTGCCCAAGTATGCGCCGAACCTGCGACCCGCGATGCCCAAGCAGCCTGCGCGAGGCTATCTCAAGCCGGCGCCGATCTGGTTGCCACAGGCGATCGCATCCGCGCGAAGCTGGCCGCAACCGAAGAAGTGCAGGCCGAACAGCGCCGCGTCCAACGCGAGCTTCTGGCGAAGGCCGAGCGCCTCGCGGCCGCGAAGTAACCGCTCACGCCGGCGAGACGAACGCGCGCCAAGCCAGGAAAGCCAGAAACGAGATACCGCTCGAATCCGCGATCGTAATCGGACGAAGATCGTAATCGGACGAAGCGCATCCGGCATTCCGGCGCTCACATAGAGCACCAAGAACGAAATCATACTGATGCCGACCGCGACGACGGCCACCCGACGACGCCGCTCGATGATGCATCAGCACGCAGAGAGGGCTTGACGGCTCAATGCCATAGAGCCGCGTGAGCCGCTGCTGCATCACAGACGTGTCCTCTATCCAAATACGTCGAACGTTTGCCGACACCACGTGGGCTCCGCGGTCGCCCAACAGCCGAACAACCAATCCGCACCGCATTCCGCTCGTAGATCCGTGCTCCCACCGCCAGTCCATGTCGTGATCGTCTTCGCGCCGGCTGCCAGGGCAGCGCTCAGACCCGGCTCGACGAGCCGCAGGCCGTACTCGGTGCCAATGCCGATCGCGAGAATGGCCCCGCTGATCGGATGTGTGAGTGCCGGCGTGCCATAGACCAAACTGCGGCAGTCCGACGGAAGCGCCGCGCCGATCTGGTCCCACAACCGCTCGACGATGTCCGGATGAGAGCCGGCCTCGTAGTACGCATCCCTGGAAGTCTCGCGGTACCACACGAACGCGGGCTGAATCAGCGGCTTGCGCCTGAGATACGCCAACACCTTCGCATTCGCTGCACACTCCGCGACATCCGTCATGCCTCACGCCCCGATCAGCTTCAGCCAGTCATCCTCGCTGATCACTTTGACGCCGTGCTTCTCGGCTTCTTTCAGCTTCGACCCCGCGCCCGGTCCCGCCACCACCAAATCCGTCTTCGCCGACACGGAACCGGCCACCTTCGCGCCCAAAGATTCCGCCCGCGCCTTCGCCTCGTTGCGCGTCATCTTTTCGAGGCTCCCGGTGAACACGATCGTCTTCCCCGAAACGGCGGTGTCCGTCTTTGGCCTCTCCGCGTCCTCGATCTCGAGCATGTCGAGCAGCCGCCCAACCTCCTCGCGATTGTGACCTTCTTCGAAAAACTCGGCCATCGCCTTCGCGGACGTGTCGCCGATGCCTTCGATCGCGTCGAGCTCGGCGAGCGCCTTCTCGTCCCCGTCCGCAGCCGCCGTCATCGCCTTCACAAACGCCTTCGCGGACCCGTAGTTGACCGCGAGCAGCCGCGCCGTGGACTCGCCCACATGACGTATGCCCAGCGCGAAGATGAAGCGGTGCAAAGCAATCGTTCGCCGCGCCTCGATCGCCGCGAACAGCTTCGCCGCCGACTGCGGCCCCCAGCCCTCGCGCGCCGCAATGGCCTTGGGCCCCGACCCGTACGTCTTCTCCAGCAGAAAAATGTCCGACGGATGCGCGATCAGCTTGTCGGCCAGGAACGCGTCCACATGCTTCGACCCGAACCCCTCGATGTCGAACGCATTGCGCGACACGAAATGCTTCAGCCGCTCCGCCGCCTGCGCCGGACAAATCAGCCCGCCGGTGCAGCGCCGCGCGACGGACTCTTCGCCCGCCTCGTCCACCTCGCGCACCGCATGGCTGCCGCACGCCGGGCACTTCTCGGGGAACTTGTACGCGCGCGCGCCCTTCGACCGCTTCTCTTCGACCACCCGCACGATTTGCGGGATGACGTCGCCTGCCCGCTGCACGACGACCGTATCGCCGACCCGCACATCCTTGCGCGCGATCTCGTCCTCGTTGTGCAGCGTCGCGTTCGTCACCACGACCCCACCCACTGTGACCGGCTTCAGCCGCGCGACCGGCGTCAGCGTCCCCGTGCGCCCGACCTGAATATCGATGCCGAGCAGTTCCGTCTCCGCCTGCTCGGCCGGAAACTTGTGCGCGATCGCCCAGCGCGGTGCGCGGCTGACGAACCCAAGCCGCTGCTGCCAATCCAACCGGTCGACCTTGTAAACGACACCGTCGATGTCGTAGCCGAGCGACGCGCGTTTGCCCGCGATCTTCTCGTAGTACTTCAAGATCGCCTCGACGCTCGTAAAGCGCTTCATCTCGGGATTGGTCGGAAAGCCCCAATCGGCAAACGCCTCGATCACCTCGCTCTGCGTCTTGCCCGGCATTTTGGAAACCTCGCCCCACGTATAGGCGAAGAACTTCAAAGGCCGCCGCGCGGTGATCGAGGCATCAAGCTGCCTGAGCGATCCCGCGGCGGCGTTGCGCGGATTGGCGAACGTCTTCCCTTCCCGCGCCTCCTGATCCTTGTTCAGCTTCGCGAAGTCCGCGTGGCTCAAGAACACCTCGCCGCGCACCTCGATCAACTCCGGCACGCCGCGCCCTTTGAGCGTGTGCGGAATGTCCTTCAGCGTTTTCAGATTCGCCGTCACGTCCTCGCCGACCGCACCGTCCCCGCGCGTGGCTCCCAGCACCAGCTTGCCGTCCTCGTAGCGCAAACTCGCCGACAACCCATCGATCTTGGGCTCGGCGGTGATCGCCAGCTCTTCGTCCGCCGGCAGATTCAAGAACCGCCGGATGCGATCGACGAAGTCGGTCACATCCTCGTCGTCGAATGCGTTGTCGAGCGACAGCATCGGCATGCCGTGCTTGACCTTGCCGAACTTCTCGACCGCCGCATACCCGACCCGCCGCGACGGACTATCGGCCCGGATCAATTGCGGAAACTTCGCCTCGATCGCCGAATTCCGCCTCTTCAACGCATCGTAGTCCGCGTCCGAAATCGTCGGCGCGTCTTCGGCGTGGTAGCGCTTGTCGTGCTCGGCGATCTCGCGCGCGAGCCGCTCCAACTCGGCCGCCGCGTCCTTCTCGGTCAGTTTGCTAACCGGCGTCGGCTTACTCACGTCGCCCGCCGCCGTTTCGGAAGCTGCGTCACCGCCCCGCCGATCAACCGGTCCGCCGCCGCGCGCGCCTCGTCGGTGACCTTCGCACCGGCAAGCATGCGCGCGATCTCCTCGCGCCGCCCGGCCGCGTCGAGCAACTCGACACGCGTCGTCATCGCCCCCGCCGCCATTGCCTTCGACACGCGCAAATGATGCATCCCGCGCGCCGCCACCTGCGGCGAGTGCGTCACGACCAGCACCTGCTCGCCCTTGGCCAGCCGCGCCAACCGCTCGCCGACCGCATCGGCGACCGCACCGCCGACGCCACGATCGACCTCGTCGAAGATCAATGTCGACGCCGACCCCTCGTCCGCCAGCGCCACCTTCAACGCCAAAATGAAACGCGCCAACTCGCCACCTGAGGCGATCCGCGTCAGCCCGCCGAACGGCGCGCCCGGATTCGTCGCAACCATGAACTCGACGCGATCCTGACCCGCGGGCCCCGCAGCCTCCAACCGCGCAATCTGCGTGCGGAACAGCGCATGCTCCAGCTTCAGCGGCGCAAGCTCCTTCGCCACCCGTTGATCCAGCGCCTCGGCCGCCTTCGCCCGCGCCGAAGACAGCGCCGCCGCCGCTTTGTCGTAAGCCTTGCGCGCTTGCGCCTTCAGCCGCTCGAGTTCCGCCGCCCGCGATTGCGCCCCGGACAAAGCCTGAAGCTTCGCCTCCGCATCCGCCCGCTTCGCCGCGAGCCCGTCGCATGTTCCGCCATACTTCCGCGCCGCCGCGCGAAGCGCAAAGAGCCGCGTCTCGGCCTTCTCAAGCGCGTTCGCATCGAACGCCAAGCCGCGCGCCGCCGTCTCGACCGCACGCCGCGCCTCGCTCGCCTCAATCACCGCCCGGTCGAGCGCCGCGACCGCCGCATCGAGCCGCCCCTGCGCCACCGTCTGCGCCCGGCTCAAGCGGCGCAGCGCCAAACTCATCCGCGCCTCGACGCCGCCATTGCCGGACAGCGCTTCCACCGCTTCATGCAGATCGCTCGAAATCTTCTCGGACGCCATCATCACAGCGCGCGCATTCGCAAGCTCGGCCTCTTCGCCCGCGCGCACGTCGAGCGTTCGCAACTCGTCGGCCATATGTTTCAGATAGTCGAAGTCCTGCGCCGCCCGTTGTTGAACCTCGGCTTCGGCCCGCGCAGCTTCTTCGGCGGCCGCCAAAGCGCGCCAAGCACCCTCGACCGCCGCAACCTCGTCGTCCAACCCGCCGAACGCATCGAGCAGATTGCGATGGCCCGATGCATCCAGAAGCCCGCGATCGTCATGCTGCCCGTGAATCTCAAGCAACATCGCCCCGGCCTCGCGCATGAGGCCGATCGACACCGGCTGATCGTTGATGAAGGCGCGGCTCCGCCCGTCGCTCGCGATCGAGCGGCGGAAGATCAGCGCCCCGTCGCTCTCAAGCCCATTGCCACCAAGCGCCGCCCGCGCGGGGTGCTTGGCCGGTGGATCGAACACGGCGGTGACGGAGGCCTGCGCACCGCCCGCGCGAATAAACCCGCGCTCGGCCCGCCCGCCGGTCGCCAGTCCCAAAGCATCAAGCAGGATGGACTTCCCCGCCCCCGTTTCGCCCGTGAGCACGCAAAGCCCCGGCGCGAACTCCAAGTCCAACCGCTCGATCAGCACAAAGTCGCGGATCGAGAGAGACGTCAGCATCGTGAGGCGTTAGGCCTTCTTAGAACCAATCGAACCAGCCACCGTCTTCCTCGTCCTTCTTCTTGTCCTCGGACGAGGGGGCCGATGGCTTCGTCCCCGCCTCCGGCGGCGGAGCGACGGAAGTCTTGGGCTGCGCGACCGGCGTCACGTCCGCAGGAGCAGGCGCCGTGCGAATTTGCGCGACCGACTTGCCGCCGTCCTTCTGCCCGTACTCCTTCATCAGCGCATAGCTGTCTTCGTACCACTCGCTGCCCGGATAGTTGTGACCGAGAACGGCCGCAGCGGCTTGCGCCTCTTTCACGACCCCAAGCGACAGATACGCTTCAACCAATCGATGCAACGCTTCGGGAACGTGGCTCGTCGTCTGATACTTCTCGAGCACCGTGCGGAAGCGGCCAATCGCCGCCACCTGCTCGCCGCGCTTCAGATAGTACCGTCCGATCGACATCTCCTTGCCCGCAAGGTGATCCTTCGTGAGGTCGAGCTTCAGCCGCGCGTCGCGCGCGTAGTCGGTTTGCGGGAAACGGCGGATCAAATCGCCGAGCGCCGCCATCGCCTGCTCCGTGCGGCGCTGATCGCGGCCCACGTCGACGATCTGCTCGTAGAGCGAAATCGCTTTCAGGTAATACGCGTACGGCGCGTCCTTGTTGCCGGGGTGCAGCGTGATGAACCGGTCCGCCGCTTGAATCGACTCTGTGTACTTGTTCGCCTGGTAGTAACAGAACGCCGACATCAAAATCGCGCGCCGCGCCCACACCGAATAGGGATGCTGCCGCTCCACCTCGTCGAACGCCTGTGCGCAAGGAATCCAGTTCGCCCGGTCGAGCTGAACCAGCGCGTCTTGATAGAGCTGTTCGACCGGCGTCTCGCGAACTTCGGCCCGCGGCTTCGGCGTATCGTCGCCGGCGCAAGCCGTAAGCGGCATGGCGAGCGCAATCGCGACGCCGATCGGAAGGAAACGCAAACGTCTGGACGAAAACGACATGGGAACCGACAGGTTTGAGGGGCACCAACGCGCCGGCTGGGGACCCTTAACGGTTCCTTGAGCAGGCATCTTGCCCGCATCTTTACCGTAAGACCGGCCCCGCCGCCACCCCGGCAAACGGCTGGGCGAGGGCCATTTTCCGCCCCTTGCGGCGGTGCAACAGGAACCGCCCCAGCGATGTCGAATCGGCCAGGGCCGCCCAGCCCCAATCGTTACCAACTTGTTAACGCCGGGCAGGCATTACTATGTCCCCGAAATATACCGGAACATCAACCAGAAGGCGCATTTTCAGCGCCCGCGTAATCGCAAATTTTTCCCGTCCGTTGTCCGTTGTGCCTTGGTTCGGGAAGCGTTCCGAAAACACATCCGGCAGGTTGTAGCTCTATTTTCGCCACCACCGCACGCGTTCACTTTTTCGAACGGAAAACGCAGCGCGTTAACATGTCCCCACGACCAAAGAAAAATGCACCGCAGCCTTTCGGCCACGGCGTCATAGCGTATCGCTTGATTGAGAGCGGTTACTCCGCCGCCGCAAGCCCGTACACGACGGGGCGCTCCACCGCCGCCGGACGGCGCGACTGGTGCAGCGTCACGTATTCCCACGCGTTCCTGCGCGCGAAGAGCTCCCGCAACAGCCTGTTGTTCAGCGCATGGCCCGTCTTGAAGCCGCGGAACTGCGCGTAGAGCGGTGCACCGGCAAGCGCCATGTCGCCCACGACGTCGAGCAGCTTGTGCCGCACGAATTCGTCGGCATAGCGCAGCCCGTCTTCGTTCATGATCCGCCCGCCGTCGAGCACGATCGAATTCGAAAGCGAACCGCCGCGTGCGAGGCCGTTCTTCTGCAGATACTCGACCTCGTGCCGGAAGCCGAACGTGCGCGCCCGCGCCAGTTCCGCCTTGAACGACGGCGTGTCGAGATCGAACGAATAGAATTGGCGGTCGATGACCGGGCAGTTCTCGAACGCGATTTCGAGATCCGCCGAGAAGCCGATACCCGGACGCAACTCGGCATACTTGTCGCCGTCTTCGACGCGCACGGTTTCGCGCACGCGGATCGCACGAACGGGTTCGCTTTGCGCGACCACGCCGGCGCATTCCAGCAGAAACACAAACGGTGCCGCGCTGCCGTCCATGATCGGCACTTCGGCCGCGTCGATTTCAATGATGAGGTTCGTGATGTCGAGGCCGACGATCGCGGCCATCAGATGCTCGACCGTGTGGACCTTCACGCCGTACGCATTGCCGATCGTGGTCCCGAGTTTCGTTTCGGTCACGCGGTCGAACCGCGCCGGAACGACGCCCTGAACGCCGGGGTGATCCGTCCGGCGGAAAACGATGCCCGTACCTTCGGGCGCCGGCAGCAACGTCAATGTCGAGAGAATCCCGGAATGAACGCCAACGCCTTGGCAAACCATCCGGTTCTTGATCGTCTTTTGAAGCGCCATAGCCCTCAACAAACTCCACTCTTACTGCTCTGCCGACACGGCCGCCCTGACCCGGGCAAAAGACATTCATGGCCGCGACGAACGCCGCGGGGCGCAACCGGACTAGGCCGTCCCCAACGGCTTGCAGAACAGCACCGCCCCCCTCAAAGTCGGCACCACCCTCAGATGACCACTCGCCCAGGTGTTGTATGGTGAACCCAGTACCCGGACAGATGGCTCCATCGCCGCAAAAACACTACCAGTGTGCCCGAATCGGCCGAAATGACTTGTTGTTTCCAAATATTACCGCAGAAATCCGCCAAAAATTCAGCTGAGCACAGCGTCTCGTAAACCACGCAACACGCGCATTTCTGCGACTTTCCGATTCCCCGCTGCGGTGCACCAATCGAAAGGGCGCTCCACCCGGCCGGTGGAACGCCCCAAACACGGCTGACGGCTTCCAGGCGGCTAATTCACCTGCCGCCGCAGGAAAGCCGGGATGTCGAGTTGGTCGTCGACCGGTGCATTGTACTCCTCGTTCCGCACCTTCGCCGTTTGCGAGCGCGGCTGCATCGATCGAGTTTCGCCGCCCTGCGCCGCCTCGGGCGTGAGCCGCATCGCGGAAGGCGCGGCCCGCTGCACCAACGGCTTCTTAGGCTGACTGCCGCCGAGCGTAATCCCGAACATGGAGAACCCGCCCGCCTTCTTCGGCTCGCTCTGCTGGAACTGCGACGGCAGAGGCGGAAGCGGCTGGCGCACCCGCGTGTACTCGCGGGCCGGGATATCGCGCTGGGGCTGTGCGGATTCGATGATCGCCGACTCGTAGACATGCGTCTCGACTGCCGGACGGCTGCGCGGGTCGACGTCGCCCGCTTCTTCCGTCGCCAGGCCCGACTGCACGATCTCGTTTTGCATCGTGTGGACCGGGTGCGCGGATGCGGCGACCGGCGCCATTACCGCAGCGGCGTGAGACGTCGCCGAACGCCGCGCCTCGACCTTCGCCTCCGGGGCACGCGCGGCAACAGCCGCCGTCCGCGTCGGCACCGCCTGCGCTTTCGCTTCGATGGCGATACCCGTGGCGACGACCGACACGCGCATCTTCCCGCTCATCTTCTCGTCGAACGTGGAGCCCACGATGATGTTCGCTTCCGGATCGACTTCCGCACGGATCTTGTTCGCCGCTTCGTCGACTTCGTAGAGCGTCAAATCCATACCGCCCGTGATGTTGATGAGCACGCCGCGCGCCCCCTTCATCGACGTGTGATCCAGCAGCGGGTTGGAAATCGCGGCTTCCGCCGCTTCGATCGCGCGGCGTTCGCCCTCGGCCTCGCCCATGCCCATCATGGCGGTGCCCATCTCGCGCATCACGGTCTTCACGTCCGCGAAGTCGAGATTGATGAGGCCCGGCATCACCATCAGATCGGTGACCCCGCGCACGCCGGCGTAAAGCACTTCGTCCGCCATCTCGAACGCTTTGGCGAACGTCGTCTTCTCGTTCGCGATGCGGAACAGATTCTGGTTCGGCACGACGATCATCGTGTCGACGAACTCTTTCAGCTTCTCGATGCCCTCTTCGGCGATCCGCAACCGGCGCTGGCCCTCGAAGGAAAACGGCTTCGTTACGACGCCGACGGTCAGCACGCCCATGTCGCGCGCGATCTTGGCAATGACCGGCGCCGCACCCGTGCCGGTGCCGCCGCCCATGCCCGCCGTGATGAAAACCATATGCGCCTGGTTGAGCACGGCCTTGATGTCGTCGGTGCTCTCCTCAGCGGCCGCGTGACCGATGTCGGGCCGCGATCCCGCGCCCAAACCCTGTGTCAGCTTGCTGCCGAGTTGCAGACGATGGTTCGCCTTCGAATGCACGAGCGCCTGCGCGTCCGTGTTCGCGACAATGAATTCGACGCCCTCGAGTTCGGAGGCAACCATGTTGTTGACGGCATTGCCGCCGGCACCACCCACCCCGAACACGAGAATGCGAGGTTTGAGCTCCGTTAGATCGGGCGCTTGAATGTTGTTGATGGCCATCGCTTACTCTCCATGCGTGACCTTCCCAAGCAAAACACCACACCGGCGCGTTTTCCGCGCTCGTTCTTCCTAGTCTTGCGCCAGCAAGAGTTAAAAATTCTCTTTGATCCAGCGCGTTAGCCCCCCGAAGCCTCGCGAAGCACCACCATGAGTACCATAGGCGAGCTCAGGCGCATCGAAATCCTGGCGCGAAATCTTCACTTCGTTCGGCCGCTGTGACGCCCAAATCGCAAGTCCCGCGCACGCCGCAAACGCCGGCCCGCTGGCCGCTTCCGCCAGTCCGCCGAGCCGCGTAGCCTTGCCGATCCGTACCTGTTTGGAAAGCACCCGCGCCGCCGTCTCGCGCGCGCCGTTCAACTGCGCTGCGCCACCCGTCAACACGACGCGCCGTCCAGAAATCGACGCGAGCCCGCAGTCCGCGAGCCGATCGCGCACGAGTTCGAACGTCTCCTCGATGCGCGGCTGAATGATGCCCGTCAGCACCGAGCGGGAGATCTGGCTCTCCCCTTCCCCGTCGTCTTCGCCCAGATGGGCGATCGAGATCAGATCGCGCCCGTCGTTCGGGCCTGAGAACGCGCTGCCGTGCAATGTCTTGATCCGCTCAGCGTTCGCAAGCGAGGTCGAGAGCCCCCGCGCGATATCGCTCGTCACGTGGCTCCCGCCGATCGGCAGAACCTCGGCAAACACCAGATTTCCGTCGAAAAACACCGAGATCGAGGTCGTACCCCCGCCCATATCGATGACGGTGGCCCCAAGGCTCATCTCGTCGGCGACGAGCGTCGCCAATCCCGCCGCGTAGGGCGTTGCGGCCTTTGCCGCGATGTCCAAATGGCAGCGCTCGATACAGGTTTCGAGGTTGCGGATCGGCCCGGACGCGGCCGTCACCGCATGCATCGAAACGCCCAGCGTATCGCCGACCATGCCGCGCGGATTGCGAATACCCCGGCTGCCGTCGATGGCGAAGCTGCCCGCCATGCAATGGATGACCTCGCGCTCCGACGAAGGAACCTGCGCGCGGGCCGTGGCATAGGCGCGGCGCAAATCCTCATCGCCGACCTCATGGCCCGCGATCGAAACTTCGACGTTGATCGTCCGGCTCTGCGGTTGGCCGCAGGAAATACCGACGACCGCCTCTTTCAGCGTGATCCCGGCCATCCGTTCGGCCTGCTCGACGGCGGCCCGGATGGAATCTTCGGCGGCATGAATATCGACGACGGTCGCCCCGCGCACCCCACGGCTCGCATGATGGCCGACGCCTAAGACCTTGAACTGCGGCTCGGAGCCTTCGCGGTTTGGTACGGACTTGACGATGAAACAGGCGACCTTGGTCGAGCCGACGTCGAGCGCAGCGAAAACCCCGCCTTTGTGCGAGCGCTGTCCTTTCCCCGTCTTTGTCCGACCAATGCCAATGACCATCAAGTTTCCCTGCCGCCTGCGGGTCGCGCCGGCGTAATCAGCGGCGACCCTGGCGGCAGCTTGACGATGAAACGGTCCGGGTAGCGAAGATCGATCGCTTTGATATCCCGCGAGAGCACATTTTGCTCCCGATCGAGCCGGACGAGTTCTGCCAAGGCCGCTTCCGCGCCTTCCTCTGGCAGTCGTACTTCAACAGCGTTATCAAGCTGTAAATTCCAACGCCTTTCACCGACTCGCACGGCGATTTTCACACGTGACTTTAAGTTCGGTTGCGTCGCAACAAGCTTAAGCAGCGATGCGACGGCGCTCTCCGCCCCCTGCCCCACGACGAGCGGCAGCGAAGCAAACCGCGCCGGGTCCTCGCCGGAGATCGGATGCCCGTCGATGTCGATAACGGTTTTCGCGCCGTCCTTCTGCCAAACGGCGACCGGCGTGCGTTCTGTGATGCGGACGACGATGCGATCCGGCCAAACGCGGCGCACTTCGGCCGACTTCACCCAAGGCAACGCCTCGATCCGCGCCCGCGCCTCGTCCACGTCCACGTAAAGCATCAGATCGCCGCGCTTGATCCCAAGCATCTTCGCGATCTCGCGCTGCGCCGTCTCGCTGCGCCCTTCCAGCGTCACAGCCTGCACGGTCAACCCGGCGCCAGCCATGGCGCTTTCCCCCGCACCCTGCAGACCGGCAAACGCCGCCGACACATGCCCGCCGGAGAACAAGCCGGCAAACACGGTCACGAGGAAAAACACCCCGAGCGCCAGAATCCAAATCAGCGTCGAGCGCGCGGCACCCCGCGCGGACTCGAGCCAGCGGCTCGTGTAGCCGGCATCGCGCCGGCCGCGCTTCGGCCGCACGACGCGCGGCTTGCCCTTCGACGGCGCCCGCTTCCGCTTAGGTGGCGGCGGAAGATCGTCGTCGTCCTCGTCCATGGCCGATCCGACTAGCGATCGCATGATGCATCCTCAACCATCCAACGGCACAAAGCGCCGTAGGAAATGCCTTTGTAAGAAGCCTGCTCCGGCGCCAACGACGTTGGCGTCATGCCCGGCTGGGTATTGGTCTCAAGAATGATGAGCCGCCCCGGCTCGCCCTTCGTGTCGTCGTAGCGCAGGTCCGTCCGGCTGACGCCCCTGCAGCCCAGCGCCACATGCGCGCGAACCGAGATATCCATCGCCTCTTCGTAAACCTTCGCCGGAATCTTCGCCGGCACCACATGCTCCGACCCGCCGTCCGAGTACTTCGCCTCGAAATCGTAGAACTTGGTCTTGGCGACGATTTCGGTCACGGCCAGCGGCTTGCCGTCCATGACGGCAACGGTCAGCTCGCGTCCCGGCACGAATTCTTCCACCATGACCTCGTCGCCCAAATTCCAATCGGGGCTCGTCAACTGCTCCGGCGGACGGTTGTCCCCGGGTCGAATAATAAAGACCCCCACACTTGACCCCTGATTAACGGGCTTGATCACGAATGGCGGCTTGATCGCCGTTTGTTTCGAGACTTCGTGGCGCGAAACGACGATGTCGGCGACGATCGGCAACCCCGCGCCCCGAAACACAGCCTTCGCGCGCTCCTTGTGCATCGCAACAGCGGACGCGAGAACGCCCGAATGCGTGTACGGGATGCTCATGATCTCCAGCAGCCCCTGAACGCACCCATCCTCGCCCCACTGTCCGTGCAGCGCGTTGAAGCAGACGTTGGGCTTCAGCTTGGCGAGCACATCCGCGATGTCGCGCCCCACGTCGATCTCGGTGACCTTAAAGCCCTCATCGCGCAGCGCCCTCGCCACACCCTTGCCCGTCACCAGACTGACCGGCCGCTCGGCAGACCATCCGCCCATCAAAACCGCGACGTGCCGTTGCTCGGTCATCCTCAAACCTCCGAAGCTTCAATAAGTTCGTCATGGCCGGGCTTGACCCGGCCACCCAGATTCTCGCGCGGCAGCGCGATGAAAACCACCAACTCTCTCGCGCACTGCCGTGCGCCAACTGGGTGGCCGGGTCAAGCCCGGCCATGACGAACGGGGGCAGGCGCTATCGCTTCCCGATCCGCTTGATCTCCCAATCGAGCTCGATGCCCGTGGCAGCCTTGACCTTCGCGCGAACCTCTTCGCCGAGGTCTTCGATCTCGTTGCCGGACGCGCGCCCGTGATTGATCAGGAAGTTGCAGTGCATCGTCGACACTTCAGCGTCGCCACGCCTGAGTCCCCGGCACCCGGCCCGATCGACCAGTTGCCACGCCTTCTCGCCCGGCGGATTCTTGAACGTCGACCCGCCCGTGCGGCTCTTGATCGGCTGCGTCGCGGTACGGGAATCCGTGATCTCGTTCATCCGCGCTTCGATCGAGGCCTTGTCGCCCGGCGCACCCTGAAACAGCGCTTCGACAAAAATCAGATCGGCCGCCGCGTGCGACTTGCGGTACTCAAACCCCATATCGGCATTCGAAAGCACCACGCGCTCGCCCTTACGACTGAGCGCAACCGCTTCGACGAGAACATCCTTGAACTCGCGCCCATACGCGCCCGCATTCATCCGTAACCCGCCGCCGACGGCGCCTGGAATCCCGCGCATGAACTCAAGTCCCGAAAGCCCCGCGTCCAGAGCCGCCTTCGACACCGCAACATCGAGCACCGCGGCGCCCGCACGAACGCGATTGCCTTCGGCGCTCACATTCATGAACCCCCGGCCCAAGCGGATGACCACGCCATCAACGCCGCCGTCGCGCACCAACAAGTTCGACCCGACACCGATCACCGTCAGCGGAACATCCGCCGGCACGCCCTTCAAGAAAGCGGCCAGATCGTCGGCATCCGGCGGAATGTAGAGCACCTCCGCCGGACCGCCCGCGCGAAACCACGTCAGATCCTTGATCGCCGCGTTCGCCTGATAAGGCCCCTTCACGCGCGGCAGCCGCGCGCTCAGATCGCTTGACCCCGTCTGCATCGCTAGCTTTTGCCTTCGCGCAAAGCCTGCAACTGGCTCGGCAGCAAGTTGGCCCAATTCGTGATCGTGCCGGCACCCATGCACACGACATAGTCGCCCGCCCGCGCGATCTCGGAGATGACCTTCGCAAGCTCATCCGGCGACTGCAGCGCGATGACGTTGCGATGCCCGTGCGCGCGCATGCTGTCGACCAGCGCATCGCGCGACACGCCTTGGATCGGCTGCTCGCCGGCCGGATAGACGTCGGACACGACGACAGTGTCCGCGCCATGCATGCACGTCGAAAACTCTTTGAACAGGTCCTTGAGCCGCGTGTAGCGGTGCGGCTGCACGACGGCGATCACACGCCCCATCGCCACCTGCCGCGCGGCCTTCAGCGCCGACAGAATCTCGACCGGATGGTGCGCATAGTCGTCGATGATCGTAACGCCGTTCCACACACCGGTCTTCGTGAAGCGCCGCTTCACACCTTCGAACTGCGCCAGCGCCTCACGCACCGTTACATCCGGCACGCCGAGCTCGCGCGCCACCGCAATCGCCGACAGCGAGTTCTGCACATTGTGCTCGCCCGGCATCGGCAGCGTGAGCCCCCCCAACGTCCGCGACCCGCCTTTCACCCGGTCGGACAGCATGACGTCGAAGTGCGAGACGCCACCTTCGAACCGCACATTGACAGCGCGCACATCCGCCTGCGGCCCATAGCCATAGGTGATCAGCCGCCGGTCGCTCACGCGCCCGATCATCGACTGCACTTCCGGATGATCGATGCACAGCACCGCAAACCCATAGAACGGAATGTTCTCGACGAACGTATCGAACGCCCGCTTCAAGCCCTCGAAACCCCGGTAGTGATCGAGATGCTCGGGATCGATGTTCGTGACGATCGCAATCGTCGCCGGCAGCTTCACGAACGTGCCGTCGGACTCGTCCGCCTCGACCACCATCCAGTCGCCTTGGCCCAACCGCGCATTCGTGCCGTAGGCATTGATGATCCCGCCGTTGATCACGGTCGGGTCGAACCCGCCCGCTTCGAGCAGCGAAGCCACCATCGTTGTCGTGGTCGTCTTACCGTGCGTACCCGCAATCGCGACGGCGCTCTTGAGCCGCATCAGTTCCGCGAGCATCTCGGCCCGCTTCACCGTGGGAATCTGCCGCGCCCGCGCCGCAGCCAACTCGGGATTGTCGCTCTTCACCGCCGACGAATAAACGACGACCGCCGCGTCGCCCAAATTCTCCGCCGCATGCTGCCCGATCGCGATCTTGATCCCTTGGCCGCGCAGCCGCTTCACGTTCGCGCTCTCCGCCGCGTCCGAGCCCTGAATCTTGTAGCCGAGATTGTGCATCACCTCGGCGATGCCGCTCATGCCGATGCCGCCGATGCCGATGAAATGCAGAGGACCGATTTGCAGAGAAAGCCGGCTCATGGTTGGCCGTACACTCCGTGGAGACGAGATCAGGGGCTAAAGCCCGCCGACCTCATCCACGAGATCGGCAAGCCTCGAAGCGGCGTCGCTTCGCCCTAGGCTTAGCGCTTTCGCCGCTGCAGCCTCAAGCAAAACCGGGTTTTGCGCCAATTCTGTGACCTTCGCCGCAAGTGTTTCGGCGGTGAGGTCGGCCTCTTTGAACGCCCAAGCCGCCCCCTCTGCGGCAAGCTGCCCCGCATTAACGCTTTGGTGGTCGTCCATCGCAAACGGATAGGGGATGAGAATCGATGGCCGCCCCACGGCGCAAAGCTCCGTGACCGTAGAGGCGCCGGCGCGGCTGATGACGAGATGCGCCGCGGCAAGCCGCTCGCCCATATCGGTGAAGAACGAGGCCAGCGTGGGCTGCAGCCCCATCGCGGCATACCGCGCCTTCGCCGCGTCCAAATCCTCCGGCCGGCACTGCTGCGTGAGGTTGATCCGCTTGCGCAGTGCCTCCGGCAGCTTCGCGATCGCCTCCGGCACCAGCGACGCAAACACCCGCGCACCCTGGCTGCCACCGAACACCAGCAGGTTGAAGACACCGTCGGGCTTCGCAAAGGGACGCGCCGCCGCGAGCACGGCCGGCCGAACCGGATTGCCGGTCACGGTCACGAGCGGCTGCAACACCGGATCGAGATGCGTGAGTTTTGAAAACGCCGCCGCGATCTTCGTCACATTGGGCGAGAGCCACCGGTTCACCCGGCCCAACACGGCATTCTGCTCGTGGATGATCGAGGGCAGCCCGCGCCGCGCCGCCGCGAACATCGTCGGCAGAGCCGGATACCCGCCGAAGCCGACAACGACGCTGGGTTTGATCCGGCCGAGCGCAAAGTAAGCGGCCATCGCCCCGCGCCCAAGCCGCGCGACCGCCAAGCCCTTCCCCACCAGCCCGCGCCCGGCAAACGTCGCCGACGGCACGGTCACGATCTCAGCTTGCGGAAACGCTTGCGCGTAGTTGTGCCCACGGTCGTCGGTCATCAGCACGACCTTGCGCCCGCGCTTCGCCAACTCCTGCGCCAAAGCTTGGGCGGGAAACGTGTGACCGCCGGTTCCGCCGGCCGCAATGACCACGGGACCGGCCATCACCACCCTCGCTGCGAAGCGGTGCGCCGTCGGGTCAGCGCCAGCAGCATGCCGACCGTCAGCGCCAACGCCAGCGTCGACGACCCGCCGTACGACACGAACGGCAACGTCATGCCCTTCGCCGGAATCAAGCTCAGCGTCACCGCGATGTTGATCGCGGCTTGCAGCCCGAACATCGTCGCCAAACCGGACGCAGCGAGCTGCACGAAATGATCGCGCTCTTCGAGCGCGTGCCGGAGCGCCCGCACCACGATCACGCCGAACAGAACAATGAGCACCGTGCACGCCGCAAGCCCGAACTCCTCGCCCGCGACCGCGAAAATGAAGTCGCTATGCGCGTCCGGCAGCACGAACTTCACGGTTCCCTCGCCCGGTCCGACGCCGCCGACGCCGCCCTGCGCAAACGCGTTGAGCGATGTGCTGACCTGAAACGTGTCGCCCTCGGAGGTCCAAAACCGGTCGATCCGGCTCGCCACATGCGGCACGAAGAAATAGGCGCCAAGCCCGCCGCCCGCGCCCGCCGCGCCGAACAGCGCCAGCCACTGCCACTGGAGGCCTGCCAGAAAGAACATCGCGATGCACACGATCGTCGTCAGCATCGTTTGCCCAAAGTCCGGCTGCAGAACGAGCAAGCCCGCAAACGCCGCATACACGAACCCAGCGATCAGCGCGCCCGGAAACCCGGGCGTCCGGTTGCTCTCGGCCAATGCCGCCGCTGCAAGCACGACAAACGCAGGCTTCGCGAACTCCGACGGCTGCACCGAGAACGGTCCGATCAACAGCCAGCGATGCGCACCCTTGATCTCCGGCCCCGCGAACAACGCGGCGATCATGAGCAACAGCGACACGCCGTAGACGACAAGCGCAATCCGCCGCACGTCGCGCGGACCCGCCAGCGACACGGCGAGGATCACGATCAACGCCGGCGCGACGAAACTCAGTTGCTTGTAGACAAAGTGCAGCGGCTCGACGCCGATCCGCCCCGCAACCGCGGGGCTCGCCGCCAACGTCAAGAGCACGCCGGACACGATCAGCATCGCGATCGCCGCCAACGACCAGCGGTCGATCGTCCACCACCAGTTGGCGATCTGGCTCCGGTCCGTGCGCGACAACAACGCCATCAGGCATTTTCCTTCAGCCGCGCCTCGTCGGCGATCAGCTTGAACACACGCTTGAACTCCGCCCCGCGATGTTCGAAGTCGCGGAACTGATCGAACGACGCACACGCCGGCGACAACAGCACGACGGGCGCGCTTGCATCACCGGCTGCATCCTTGGCTGCCGCACGCATTGCCGCCTCAAGCGTCCCCGCTTTGACGGACGGCACCTGCGCGCCCAGCGTCGCCGCAAACGCATCCATGGCGTCGCCGATCAAATAGGCGCGTTTGATCCGGCGAAAATATGGCGCGAGGCTCTCGATGCCGCCAGACTTCGCCTTGCCGCCCGCGATCCAATAGATGTCCTCGTAACAGGCGAGCGCCCGCGCCGCCGCGTCGGCATTCGTCGCTTTGGAATCGTTGACGAACCGCACGCGCCCGACTTGCCCCACGAGCTCAATGCGGTGCGCGAGCCCCGGAAACGACGTCATCGCCGGCGCGATCTCCGCCGGGTCCACGACCAGCGGCCGCACGGCGGCGTAGGCGATCGCCGCATTCTGCCAATTGTGCGCGCCGGGCATGCGCTCCAACGTCGTGAGATCGCGCACCTCGCGCGACGCTGCACCGGTCGAATCGTAGAGCTTGCCGTCGAGCACGAAGATCCCGCGCCCCAACACCTTCCCAATCGACACCGGCGTCACCGCAACGCCGCCGCGCGAGGAGAGCTTTGTGCAGATTTCGGAGGAGTAGGAATCGTCGACGCCGACGACCGCATGATCGCCGCGCCCGAGATGACGGAAGATGTTTGCCTTGACCGCGACGTAGTTCTCCATCGTGCCGTGCCGGTCGATGTGATCCGGCGTGATGTTGATCAGCACCGCCACGTCGGGACGAACCGACGGCGTCAAATCGATCTGATAGGAACTCATCTCGATCACATAGGCGCGCCGCGGCGAAGGCGGCGCGAGGTCCAGGATCGGCTTGCCGATATTGCCGCCGACCTCCGCATCGAAGCCGAGCTTCGACAACAAATGCCCGATCAGCGCCGTCGTCGTGGACTTCCCGTTCGTCCCCGTGATGCACACGATCCTCGGATGCGAGCCTTCGCTCTCCGCCGGCCGCACGACGCGGAAGAACAACTCCACGTCGCCGATCACCTCCGTGCGCGCCTCGTGCGCCTTCACCACGAACGGATGCGGCTTCGGATGCGTGAGCGGCACGCCCGGGCTCAAAACCAGCGCCGCGATCCCATGCCAATCGACGTCGGCCAGGTCGCGCACTGTAACGCCCGCGCGCTCGGCAGCCTCGCGCGCGTCCGCCTTGTCGTCCCAGCCGACGACCTCCGCCCCACCCGCGAGCAACGCCAGCGCAGCCGAAATCCCCGACCGCGCGAGCCCGAAGACGGCAACGGTTTTGCCTTTGAATAGTGGGACGGCGATCACGTGAGCATCACCTGATCTTCAAGGTCGCAAGCCCGATCAACGCCAGGATCACCGAGATAATCCAGAACCGGATCACGATCGTAGGCTCGCGCCAGCCCAGCTGCTCGAAGTGATGGTGGATCGGCGCCATCTTGAAGACGCGCTTGCCCGTCAGCTTGAACGAGGCAACCTGGATCATCACCGAAACGGCTTCCAGCACGAAGAGCCCGCCGATGATGCCGAGCACGATCTCATGCTTGATCGCGACCGCCATCGTGCCCAGCATACCGCCGAGCGCGAGCGATCCCGTGTCGCCCATGAACACCATCGCGGGCGGCGCATTGTACCAAAGGAACCCGAGCCCTGCCCCCAGCATCGCCCCGCACAACACCGCAAGTTCGCCGGTGCCGGGCACATAGAGCAGCTGGAGATAAGTCGTGAAGTCGGCGCGCCCCACGACATAGGCGATCACGCCGAAGCTCGACGCGGCCACCATCACGGGCACGATCGCAAGCCCGTCGAGCCCGTCCGTCAAATTCACGGCGTTCGACGCACCCACGATCACGAGCAAACCGAACACGATGAAGAGCGCGCCCAGCGGAATAACCAAGTCCTTCAAGAACGGCAGTGCGATCGTGCCCGACAGTTTCTCCGCCGCGGGCCCGCCCATCGTGCGATGCAGCTCCATGATCACGATCACCGCTGCGATCGAGATGATGCCCTGCACCAGCAACTTGAACCGTCCCGACACGCCCGCCGACGAACGCTTCGTGACCTTCAGATAGTCGTCCCAGAATCCGAGCATGCCGAACCCGAGCGTCACGCCCAGAACCGTCCACACATAGAGATTGTTCAAATCGGCCCAGAGCAGCGTCGACACGGTGAGCGCGATCAAAATCATGAACCCGCCCATCGTGGGCGTGCCCTTCTTCTCCAGGATGTGGCGCTGCGGCCCGTCTTCGCGGATCGGCTGCCCATCCTTGCCCTGCTTGACCTTCAGCCAGCGGATCAGCGGCGGACCGATGATGAACGCGATGATCAACGCCGTCATCATTGCCCCGCCGACGCGGAACGTGATGTAGCGGAACACGTTGAAAAGCTGGAACTCGTCGGCAAGCGGAACGAGGAAGTAGTGAAGCATGAAACCCCGCCTGTTATTGCGCCGTCGCAAGAGCCCTGAGCGCTTCGACCACGAGACGCATTTTTGAACCGTTGGAACCCTTGACCATCACGATGTCGCCGGCCCGGACCGTATCCGCGACTGCCTTGGCAATCTCGGACGATACGCTTGCATAACCGCCGCGCTGGCGCTCGGCAATCGCCGACCAGAGATGATTCATGAGCGGACCGCTCGCAAACACCAGATCGATGCCGTGTTCGCTGAGCGGTTTTGCGAGGGCCCCGTGCAGTTCGCCCGCCGTCGGCCCCAACTCCAGCATGTCGCCCAAGACCGCGATCCGCCGCCCCCCGGGCGCGGGTTTCGCCCGCCCCAGTGTCGCGATCGACACAGCCATCGACAGCGGATTGGCGTTGTAGCTCTCGTCGATCAGATCGAACGCGCCCTTCGCCGTCGTGATTCGCTGCCGCGCGCCGCGCCCGGCCAGCGCACTCAAGCTCGCCATGTCGGCGGCCGCGCGTTCGGCATCGGCGCCCAGCGACGCGATCACCGCCAGCACGCCCAAACTGTTCAACGCCCAATGCTCACCCGCCGCGCCGACGCGATAGCGAAGCGGCTTACCGAACAACGTGACGCCGACATCCGAACCTTCCTCGCCCAGTTTCAGGTCGGTGAGCCGCACATCGCAACCCTGCGCGCGCCCAAAGGTCACGATGCGCGACGGCTTCGCCTTCACGGCATGATCCTTCAGCCGCCCCGTCCACTCGATATCGCCGTTGATGATCGCGACGCCGCCAGGCTCGAGGCCTGAGAATATTTCACCCTTCGCATCTGCGATCCCGGCAACCGAGTCGAAATGTTCCAAATGCACCGCCGCAACCATGGTGACAATCGCCACATGCGGCCGCGCCTGGGCGGTGAGCGGCGTGATCTCGCCCGCATGGTTCATCCCGATCTCGAAGATGCCGTACTGCGTGTCGCGCGGCATGCGCGCCAGCGACAGCGGCACGCCCCAAAGATTGTTGTAGGACGCCGCCGACGCATGCGTGCGCCCTTGCAGCTCCAGCAAGTGCCGCAACGCTTCCTTCGTGCTGGTCTTGCCGACACTGCCGGTGACGGCGGCAACGCGTGCGGAAACCTCCGCCCGCCGCGCGCGCCCGAGCGCTTCAAGCGCCGCCTGCACGTCGCGCACCTTGATCAGTTTGTCCGGCGCGACACCCGCGACATCGCGCGACACCAACGCCGCAACGGCACCGCGCGCGATCGCGTCGCCGACAAAGTCGTGCCCGTCGCGCGCGTCTTTCAGCGCCACGAACAAATCGCCCGGCTGAAGCGTGCGTGTGTCGATGGACACGCCGTTGATCGCACCATCGCCCGCAGCCGCGCCGCCCGTCGCAGCCGCCACCTGTTTCACCGTCCAAAGCGCGCTCATGCTTGTCCCTTCGTTCGCGCAATCACCGCCCGCGCCTCGTCCACATCGTTGAACGGCTTCACCTCGCGGCCGATAATTTGCCCGGTCTCATGCCCTTTGCCGGCGATCACGACAACATCGCCGTCGCGCGCCGCCAGAATAGCCGCCTCAATCGCCTTCGCGCGATCGCCGATCTCTTGCGCGCCAATGGCCCCTTCAAGAACCGCGCGCCGTATCGTCGCCGCATCTTCGGTGCGCGGATTGTCATCGGTGACGATCACGCGGTCGGCATAGGCTTTCGCCGCCGCGCCCATCAACGGCCGCTTCCCCGGATCGCGATCGCCGCCGCAGCCGAACACGACCCAAAGCTTGCCCGCCGTATGCGGACGCAGCGCTTTCAGCACAGTCTCGACAGCATCGGGCGTATGCGCATAATCGACATAGACCGGAACGCCCGCCGCCGAGATACCAACCTTCTGCAATCGTCCAGCGGCACCTTCGAGCTTCGCCAGCGCATCGAACACCGAAGCCGGATCGCCGCCGAGTCCGAGAACCAACCCCGCCGCAACCATCGCATTCGACGCTTGAAACGCGCCAGCCAGCGGCAGCGCAACGTCATAGCCACGCCCCGCCCACGTGATCGCGAGCATTTGCCCGTCGCCGCACGGCTCGCGCTTCGCGATATGCAGCTCCCCGCCGCCCTCGCCCACCATGATCAGCCGCTGACCGCGCGCCCTCGCAGCCCGCGCGAATGCAGGCGCTGCCGGACTGTCGCCATTGATCACGGCAACACCATCCGCGGGCAACACTTCGCTGAACAACCGCAGCTTCGCTTGTTCGTACGCCTCGAACGTCTCGTGAAAGTCGAGATGATCGCGCGTCAAATTCGTGAATGCCGCCGCCTTCAGCTTCACGCCGTCGACGCGGTGTTGCGCAAGCCCA
The DNA here is from genome assembly GCA_964638635.1 of uncultured Flavobacteriaceae bacterium. Lineage (GTDB taxonomy): Bacteria > Pseudomonadota > Alphaproteobacteria > Micropepsales > Micropepsaceae > SZUA-430. Next base: position 47,719 of record CAZXAQ010000009.1, on the reverse strand, counting down.
TGGCTCGACGCCTCAAACGCAACGTGGTCGACACCTTCGTCGACCAGCTCGGCCAGCAACCGGTGAATCTCGACCGGGTCGGGCGTCGTATGACCCAGCGGCTTCGTGCCCGAAGGCGACACCACGCCCACCGTCCCAAAACTCGCTGCCTTGTGTCCAAGCCGCGTCCAAATCTGCCGCACGAACGAAGCGATCGACGTCTTGCCGTTCGTACCCGTCACCGCGGCGATCGTCGCGGGCTGGCGCCTATAGAAGCGCGCGGCGATCTCCGCCAATCGTTTGCGCGGGTTGGGATCGACGATTGTCGCGGTCGCACCGGCTTGCGCGCGCACGGCTTCATTGCCAAGCACAGCAACCGCCCCCTTCGCGATCGCATCCTTCACGAACGCGGCGCCGTCGAGCTTCGCCCCCGGCAACGCCGCGAACAGAAAGCCCGCCCGCACGGCACGGCTGTCGGCTGTTACGCCGGTGATCTCGGGATCGGCGCCGGAGAGTGTCGGAACAAGGGCGCTAAGTCGCATGGGGTCAATGGAGGTCCTCATACGATGCCATGGTCGTGGGCAGGCCCTGTTTCGGATCGGCGGGGGTTACGGGCACGTTCAGCATCGGCGCAATGCGCGCGATCACTTTGCCCGCCGTGGGCGCCGCCGTCCACCCCGCCGTGGCGAAGCCCTTCGTCGCCTCGCTGGGCTGCGGCTCGTCGAGCAGCACCAGCACCAGATAGGACGGATTCTTGGCCGGAAACACGCCCATGAACGAGGTCAGAAGCGCCTTCTCGGCATAGCCCTGCTTCGTCGGCTTCTCCGCCGTCCCCGTTTTTCCGGCGACCGGATAGCCGGGAACATCGGCTTGGCCCGCTGTGCCTTGCGTCACAACCATGCGCAACAATTCGCGCATCTGCGCGCTGGTCCGCTCGCTGACGACGCGCGTGAACGGCACGACGCTCTTCCCGTCGTGCTTGAGCAGCGTCGGCTTCATGAGCCGGCCGCCGTTGACAAGCGCCGCGCTCACCGCTGCGATATGCAGCGGCGATATGGCAATGCCGTGCCCGTAGGACACGGTCATCGTCTCAAGCTCGCCCCACGCGGCCGGCAAAATCGGCGTAGCGACTTCCTTGATCTCGCTCGGCATCGGCGTGAGCAAGCCCATCTTCGCGAGATAGGCCCGTTGCGCCGCAGTGCCGACGGCCAGCGCCATCTTCGCCGTGCCGATATTGGAGGAGTGAATGAACACCTCCGGCACGGTCAAAAGCCGCGCTTCCGGATGAAAATCCGAAATCGTGAAACGGCCATAGGTGATCGGGTTCGTCGCGTCGAACTGCGAGGTCATGGTGACCTTCTGCGTATCGAGCGCGATTGCGGTCGAGAACGTCTTGAACGTCGAACCCATCTCGAACACGCCGAGCGTCACCCGGTTGAAGAGCCCGTCCTTCGTCGCCTGCGCCGGTTCGTTCGGATCGAAATCGGGCAACGACGACAGCGCCAGAATCTCGCCCGTGTCGACGTCCATCACGATGCCCGCGGCCGCCTTCGCCCGGTAGGTCGCCATCGCCGCAGCCAGCTCGTCGCCAAGCGCGTGCTGCACGCGCAGATCGAGCGACAACTCCACCACACCGCCCTTGTTGCGCTTCTCGAGGATCAGGTCTTCGACGCCGCGCTCGACACCGGCAAGCCCATGATTGTCGACATTGACGTAACCCAGCGCATGCGCGGCCGTCCGCCCGTTCGGATAAACGCGCCGCGGCTCGGAGCGGAAATGCAAACCCGGAAATCCGAGCTGCCGCACCGCCTCCTGTTGACGCGGTGGCAAGTCGCGCTTGATCCACACGAACGCTTGGCGGCTCGACAGCTTCTTCGTCAGCGCCGCGACGTCGAGCCCGGGCACGATGTCGTGCAGCGCCTGCGCCGTCTCGGCCGGATCCCAAATGACGCGCGCGTCGGCGTAAAGCGATGCCGCCTGCAAATCGGTCGCCAAAATCTCGCCGGTCCGGTCGACGATGTCGGCACGGAAATAGGACGCGTCGCTCGCCGCATGCGCGACCCTCTGCGCCGCGCCCTCGCGCAGCACCGTCACCTCGACGAGCCGCCCGAACAGCACCGCGAACACGACGCCGAACGCCACCATGGCGTACGTCAGCCGCTGGCGCGTACGCGCCATCGCGGCCTTGGCAACACCTTCGAGCGTAATCCGGTCCTCAAGTTTCACGGAACCGCCTGCGACGGTTCGGGCTTGAAGCGCGGCCGCGGCGCATCCGGCACGACCTTGCGCGGCAGGTCGTTCGCCTCGACGACGGGCGACGCATTCGGCGCCGCCGCTTTCAGCGGCAGCGACGCCAAGACCACGATCTGCGACGCACCCGTCGGCGTCAGCGGCAAATGTTCCCGCGCCAGCGTCTGCAAACGCTCCGGCTGATTGAGATAAGACCACTCGGCTTTGAGCACGCGGATCGCTTCCTGCTCGCTCACGATCGCGGCTTTCAGACCCGCGAGCTCGCGCTCCTGGCCCTTCACGCGCGACACGCCGTTGTAGAGCTCAAAGCAAATGAGAATGAGCAAGGCGACGGCCGCCGCGCTGACGAACCGGATCAAGCCCGCACCTCCGGCAACACGCCCGCTTTGACGGCGTCGTACGGGATCGCGGGCGCGCCGGTGCGCACCGCGGACCGCAGCTTCGCCGAGCGCGAGCGCGGATTGCGCGCAAGCTCGGCCTTACCCGGAGATACCGCGCGCTTTACCTCAAGTTGGAACGACGCCGTCGGCTCGTTCACCGGCGCCACCGGCATATGCCGCGAGCCGTGCGAAACCTTGCCGGAACGTTGCGCCAAGAACTGCTTCACGATCCGGTCTTCGAGCGAATGGAACGACACCACCGCAAGCCGCCCGCCGGGCTTCAGCATGCGCTCGGCCGCGGCCAGCGCGCGCGTCAATTCGCCGAGCTCGTCGTTCACGTAGATGCGCAGCGCCTGAAACGTCCGCGTCGCCGGATGAATCCCGTTCCCAAACCGCCCGATCGCCTTCGCACAGATATTGGCGAGTTCAAGCGTGCGCGTGATCGGCCCCTTCGCACGCGCCGCCACGATCGCGCGCGCCACCGCATTCGCGCGATCTTCCTCGCCGTAAGCGAACAAGATGCCGGCGAGCGCCTGCTCGCTGAACGTGTTCACGATGCCTTGCGCCGAGATGCCGGAGGCACCCATGCGCATGTCGAGCGGCCCGTCGTTCATGAACGAGAACCCGCGCTCGGCCTCCTCCAATTGAAACGACGAAACGCCGAGGTCGAGCACAATGGCGTCGACCGCGTCCACGTCGTGGCCGGCGAGCAAATCTTGCATGGAGCCGAAGGGTCCGTTGATCAGGGTCAGCCTGCCCGGGAATTCCCTAACGAATTCTTTACCGCGCTCGATCGCCGCCGGATCGCGGTCGATGCCATAGACCGTGCACCGCGCCCGCCGCAGCAGCGCGCGCGAGTAGCCGCCGCCGCCAAACGTGCCGTCGACGATCACCTGCCCGTCAAACGGCTGCAGCGCCTCGATCACCTCGGCCAGCAGAACAGGAATATGAACCGTATCGTTCATGGGGCGCCCCCACCATTCTTCATGCGCAGCATACCCTTCTGCTCCGCCGACCCACGCCGCGCCTGGAGCTTCCTGATCTCCAGAGCCCGCGGCTCCCAAACCTCGAAATAGTTCCCAAGCCCGACAAAAGCGGCAGCCTCGTCGAGCGCCGCGTGCCGCATCAGCTGCTCCGGAAAGCCCACGCGCCCTTCGCTGTCGAGGCTGAGCTCGACCGTGTCGCCCAGCCAAGCATAGGCGAAGTCGTCGTGCAGCTCGCTCGTCGGATCGTGCTGATCGATCATCGAATGGATCATCGCCATGAAGTCCGTTCCACCGACCACAATGGCCGGCGCCGCGGTTGAAGCCCTGGCGAAGATCGTACGCGAACCCTGCGCGTCCAAAATCTCGCGAAAGCGCGCGGGTACGGAGATGCGGCCTTTGGCGTCGACCCGGTTGACGAACGTCGAGAGAAAAGGCCGCGCCATCTTCATGGCCGCCCCCCACGCCGCTCAAAGCAATGCCGACCGCTCGCCACCACGACCCAAAAACCCAACCGCCGGAACCGGCGTTACCCAAGATGAAAATGGGCGCATGACCCCGCGCCCGGTTGGATATGGGATATCATGGGAAAGAATGGGCAGTCAATCACGAAGCCAAGTTATTTCAATGAATTAGAAGCAACTCTGCAGACGACCCTCCACATCTCGTGGCACCGCCCGCCGCGCCGTCAACATCTTGTTAACCCCGCCGCCGAAACACAATTTTTTCAAAGCACCCCGCATCCGACAGGCCCCGCAGCGGCTACTCAGGCGCAAACGAGGTTTTCAACGGAGGCTTTGTCGGATCGTGGTCGAGATGAGTTTCGAAGACTTATTCGTGCGCTTTTGGTGGTTGATCTTCCCGCTGTTCGGAATGATCTGGGCGTTCGTGGACATGGCGCAGAGCGGACGGCGCAGCAAGCAAGCGATGGACCTCATCAAGTCCTATGTCGATCAAGGCAAGGAACCGCCGGCGGAACTGATGGACATTGCGGCAGGTGGCGACCCACGCGACGAGTACTCGACCCGCCGCCGCGGAAGAAGCACGCCAGGCTTGACGGTCGTCTCGTTCACGGCGCTCGCGGTCGGCTTCGGACTCGCCTCGCAATACACCCGCACCCAAAACATGCAGGAGATCTTCTTCGTGCTTGCGGCGGTGTTCGCCGTGTTCGCCCTCGGATATTTCTTCATACTGATGTTCGGTCCTAAGGCCGAGAAGTGACGGACGATGAGGAGGCGCAGTTGATCACAGCAGCGCGCTCCGGCGACATGCGCGCCTTCGCCCGCCTGGTCGACGCGCATCAAATCGCTGTCCGAGGCTTTCTGCGCCGCCTGATGCGCAACGCGAGCGACGCCGAGGACATCGCACAGGAAGCCTTCGTCCGCGCGTTCGAAGCGCTGGCACGCTTCGATGGGCGCGCACGGTTTCGCACGTTCGTCTGCGGCATCGCCTATCGCGTCTGGCGCGACCAGACCCGCGCATGGTTTCGCGCCCGCGCCCGCGACCAAATCTACGCCGAGACGACGTCGCCCGGCACCGTCGATACAGATCTGAAACTCGCCCTGCGCCAAGCGATGGAAACACTGCCCGACGCGCAGCGCGCAGCCGTCGCCCTCTGCCTCGGCGCCGAATTCAGCCACGAAGAAGCGGCCGCAGCGTTACAAATGCCCATCGGCACGGTAAAATCGCACGTCGCGCGCGGCCGCGCGAAGCTGCGGCAAGTGTTGGGAGACGATGACAGCGGCGGACCAGACCACGATGCGTGACGCAGAACTACGCGCAGCCCTCGAGGGCACGGCCACAACGGCCGACCCCACGTTTCGCCTACGCGTCTTACAGCGCATCTGCGAACGCGCACGCCGACGTGCAATGGCGGAACGCACCGCCGTGTGGATTGCGGCAAGCATCGGCATCGGACTCGCCGCCCAGATGCTCACGCCGCCCGAAGCCGGCGTGCCAAGTGTCGAAGCGATCGCCATGACAGCGTCGATCGGCATAGCTGCACTACTCCTCGCAACGCTGGCTGCAGCAGGAACAAACCGCGCAACGCACTGGGCGCAGCGTCTCCTCTCGCGCGCATCGCGGTAAGCCAAACGAAGCCCGCTGCCACCAACCGACCGCAGTCTGCCCCCAACATGTTCGTCATGTCCGGCCTTGAGCCGGCCACCCAGAGTCAACGCGCAAACCGTTCCACCGCTCCACCGCTCCACTCGACGAACCCTGGGTGGCCGGTTCAAGACCGGCCATGACGATCCGTAGGGGCATGAGGTGAGTTGATTGCTCGCGCTCCAGCGCCTCGCGACATTCCCAGAAATTCGGCCACCCACGGATCGCCAAAGCGCTCTTGACTCAGATTACTCTATACAATAGAGTTATCTGAATAAGCCAGGTGACAAACCCATGCACGTCTCAGACCTCCTCCCCATCGGCGTGGTCCACGCCCTCGCCTGCTTGATCGCGCTCGCCGCCGGCGCCTGGAACCTGGTGATGCGCAAAGGCACCCCCGGCCACCGCACGGTCGGCACGGCCTATATGCTCTCGATGATCGTGCTCAATATCTCGGCGTTCGCGATCTACAAATTCGACATCGCGAGCTTTCAGCCGTTCAAAGCGGGCCCGGGCACGTTCGGCCTGTTCCACTGGTTTGCCGTCGTGACGCTCGTGTTCATCGCAATCGGCTGGTTCGCGGCAACCCGCCAGAACAGAGCCTTCTGGTCCTATGTCCATCCGATGATGATGGTGCTCTCGTACTACATGCTGCTCGCCGGCGGCATCAACGAGATCTTCGCGCGCGTCGACGTCTTCCGCGACCTCGCTGCTTCCGGCGGCATGGACCAATACGGCCGCCCGCAACTCATCGGCGCCGCGCACGCCTGGTGGCTGGCCTTCGCCCTGCTCATGATCCTCTACTTCGGCCTGCGCGTCACCGTCTGGCGCTGGAGTGCCTGGATCGCGCAGCGGCGCGCCCGGCGGCTCGCCGATGCCCCGGCATAGGCCGAACAACCTCAACACTGAAGTACATACTTGACTAACAGTCCGGCGTGCATTACTGAAGCGAACACTTCACCAATGGAGTTCGCGAACATGCCGGAAGTGACGCACAACACGTTCGTGCTGCACCGCGCCTACCCTCAACCGCCGCAAAAGGTCTTCGCCGCGTTCGCCACGCCGGAGAAGAAGCGGCGCTGGTACGCTCAAGGCGGCGCGCACGATGTCGTCAGTTACGACCTCGACTTCGCGCGCGGCGGCCGGGAAATCCTGGTCGGCAAGATGAAGCCGGGCACACCGATCGCGGGCGCCCTGCTGACCTGGTCGCACACGTTCGAGGACATCGTCGAGGCCAAGCGCATCGTCTTCACCCAAACGCTGGACGTCGGCGACAACCGCATCTCCTGCGCCTTAATCACGGCCGAGTTTCACGCCGACGGCAACGGCTGCGCGCTCACGTTCACGCACCAAGCCGCCTATTTCGAAGGCGCCGACGGCCCGCAGATGCGCGAGATGGGGTGGCGCGCGCTGCTCGACGCGGTGGCGGCGGCGTTGAGCTAGCCGATGACCGCTCGCACCGAACGCTTGAAGGCTGAGCGCCTGCTGGACGCACTGGGCGACCCCACCCGCCGCGCGCTCATCCGCGGCCTTTGCAAACGGCCGTCCACCGTCTCCGACCTGGCCCGCACGCTGAACATCACGCTGACCGCCGTCGGCCAACACCTCAACGTGCTCGAAGAATGCCGGCTCGTCGCAACCCGCAAGGTCGGCCGTGTGCGAACCTGCAGCTTCGAACCGGAAGGATTGAACACGCTCGAAGCGTGGATCGTCCACCACCGCGCGACCTGGGAACAAAACCTCGACCGGCTGGGCGCGTTTCTGGCGGAAGACGACGACACGTAGATTGACAACCGTGCCCAAATGTTCTATTTATGTTCCAATAATCCGTGTTGGGCTGAAGCCCTCACGTTCCCGCACATCTGTGCGCGGCTGCGACTTGAACCTGTTGATCCCTGTAACACCCGCGCGAACCCTCTCGCGCGCAACACGGCGGCGTGGGCCGCTACAAGAAACCAACTGATGCCGTTACAAGTAACACCGATGTAACACGTAGGTAACGCCATTCTTGGCGCGTTTGAGCCAATGTAACGCCGTAACGTCAGTTTTCGACGTGTTTTGCTGCAACGACGCGATCTGAGGCGTCACTTTAAAAAACTCGTCATGGCCGGGCTTGACCCGGCCACCCAGAGGAGCACGCTCAAGCACCGCCAGGATGGGCACGAAGCGTCTTGGTGTGCTTCGTGGCTTTGTGGTGAATCCTTTTGACGCCGTCGCGGCGACCCTGGGTGGCCGGGTCAGGCCCGGCAGAGGAAGGAGTGCACGAGAAACCAATTGATGCCGCTACAAGTAGCAGCGATGTAGCACGCGTGTAGCGCCGTTTTTCGCGCAAGTCAGCCGATGTAGCGGCGTAGCGCCTGTTTTGTAGTTGTCTTGCTGCAAGCATCGCCAAGTGAGAGGGAGAATGAGCCAGAGGGCCTATAAGCCGGGTTCTGTCCATCCTTGCGGACTGGATGACCATTCCTCTGGGACGTCCGTCGCCGGACGCCTCGCGCGACCTACCCGGATGACGAGCCGGAAACAGCTCATGTGCCATCCCTATTTGGTCTTGCTCCTGGCGGGGCTTGCCGTGCCGCTCTCGTTGCCGAGAACGCGGTGCGCTCTTACCGCACCGTTTCACCCTTACCGCACGAATGCGGCGGTCTGATCTCTGTGGCGCTATCCCTGGGGTTACCCCCGCCGGGCGTTACCCGGCGCCATGCTTCCGTGGAGCCCGGACTTTCCTCCAAGAGCTTGCACCCTCAGCGGTCATCCAGCCTTCTGGCTCGGCGCGGAAAGTGGCGTTGTGTGGCCGCGCCGTCAAGTTGCGGCGATTAACCGCCCTTGCCGCCGCGGGTAAGCGCGCTGGTCAGCACAGCAACGACCAGTCCAATGGCAATGCCGACCGGCGCGCCAATCTCAGGCCCGTGATTGAGCGTCAAATAGGTCGCGCCAATCGCCGCCATGACAACGCCAATGGCCGCCCCCGTCCTCGTCATACCGAACATGCAAGCACCTCTTGATCGAGACGGGCGAAATCTGGCGCAATGGCTTCGCGCCCGACAACGCACTTGCGACCAACGGCGCATATGATGTGGACGAAATGGCAGAGCCCGCTTCACCCCAAGGCTTGTTCGCAATCGAAGAGCCCGATCGCTCCCAAGTCATCGCGCTGACCGCCGTCATTTGGACAGCCTATGTCGCGGCGGTCGCAGCCAATGATGCCCTCGGCTCGACACTCACCATGGCAACACTGTGCCGGACGGCTGCGTTTGCATTCGCGGGGCTAACCGGCGGCGCGATTTGTTGGGGCCTGGAGGCAAGCTTCGTTCGGCTCAAAGCCCTGCCGTGGCGCTACGGCATTGCCACAGTCTTCCTGACGAGCTGTGCCGCGGCGATTCTATGGACCGCATGCACGCGCCTCGCCATCTACCCGCTCTTCGGCGCGGCGTTCCGGCTGATAAGCCCGGAAGGCACCGCAATTCCAAGCTGGCCCTATCAGAACACGATGAGCATGGCGTTCGTGTTCTTGGCGTGGTCGGCCGGCTGGCTCACACTCGCCTACGCCGGTCGCCTGCACGCAAGCCGCGCCGAAGCCGCCGCCGCACAGGCCCGCGCCGATGAACTGGCGAGCGCCGCGAACGAACGGACCGCAACCGACACCCTAGCCGGCATCTGGGTCCCAAAACGGAACGGCGCCGCCAGGCTTCCGGTTGAAGACATCGTGAGCCTCACGGCCGAACGTGACTACGTCCGCATCCGTGCAGGCGATGGCACGGAACACCTGATCCGCGCCACGCTGCAAAACCTGATCGCCCGTCTCGACCCGCAGTCGTTCGTTCAAGTTCATCGCTCGGTCGTCGTGAACACGAACCACGTGCGCCACGTCCATCGCCGCCCGCCGCGCGGCTGGACCATCGAACTGACGAGCGGACCGCAAGTACCCGTCGGACGCAGCTACGGCGACACGCTGCGAAAGCTCACCGGCAAAAACTGAACTCAGTCGACCGCGTCAAGCGTGTCATTCAGCGCACGCAAGATCGCAAGCGTCTCGGCGTCGGCAACGCCGTCGAACCGCGCGGGCCGGAAATGCCGCTGAAACGCGCTCACCACGATTTCGGTGGGCTCGTCGTACACGCTCGTGACCTCAAGTCCGTAACCATAGCGCACGAGCAACATCTGCAACTCGCCCACCCGCGCCCCGGAGTCGGGGCGCGCCAGCGACGCCTCGCGCCCCGCCTTCGGCTCAACCCAAACCCCAAGCCCCGCGTCCGCAAACTGCTTCCACGGAAACAGCTCACCCGGGTCGGTCTTGCGCCCCGGCGCGATGTCGGAATGCCCGATCACGTTGCGTGCCGGAATCGCGTGTCGCGAAACGATGCCCTGACTCAAGCGGATGACGGCGTCGATCTGCACATCCGGAAACGCGCGATAGCCGAACTCATGCCCCGGGTTGACGATCTCGATCCCGACCGAACGCGAGTTGATGTCCGTCGCGCCCCGCCAGTGCGACACACCCGCATGCCAAGCCCGCATCTCCTCCGCGACGTGGCGATAGATCGTGCCGTCCTCGTCGACCGTGTAGTGCGAACTCACCCGCGCCACCGGATCGGTCAACCGCGTCACCGCCGCCTCGCAGGTCTGCATGCCGGTGTAATGCATGATCAGAATGTCGGGCACGCCCTCGCCGACGCGCTCGTTGAAGTTCGGCGAAGGCCGTTCGATGATCTTCATGCGCCCACCTTCAGCGTGGCACTGCCCCGCGCAACCACCTCGCCCGCTTCGTTGCGCAACTCCGCTTCCGCAAATGCGATCGACTTGCCGCGATGGCGGACCCAGCCCTCGCCGATCAAGGTGCCGACATCCGCGCGCCCGATGAACGAGGTCTTGAGCTCCAGCGTCACCTGCGGCGTGTTCGGCTCGCGATGTGTCGTGCGAACCGCATGCCCGCACAGCGAGTCCAACATTGCCGCCAGAAACCCGCCGAAGACGCGCCCGCCGCGGTTGACGAAATTCTCGCCTGCCACGAACGACGCCTTCACATAGCCGCGTGCGGCGTCCGTCTCCAACGTCGTCTTGCCGAGCGTTTCGACCGCGGGCGAGTTCGTTTCCATCAGTTGATCCCGCGTTCCTTCTTGATGACATCGTAGGCCCCGTTGATCGACGCGAGCTTCTCCGTCGCCAGCCGCACGAACTCCTCCGGCACGCCGCGCGCGATCAGACTGTCCGGATGGTTCTCGCGCACCAGAGCATGGTACGCGCGCTTCAAATCCTCATCCGACGACGATCGATCGACACCCAAGATAACGTAAGGATCCTCGCGATCCGGCCCGAAATGCGAGGCACGAATGCGTTCGAATTGGGCACTCGTAAACCCGAAAATCTGCGCCACATGTTTCAGGTACTCGAGCTCGCCCGGATGCAGCCTGTTGTCGGCCTTGGCGACCAGGAACAAGCTGTCGAGCAAGTCCTCCAACACGCCGGGCTTCGACCTAAACAACGACGCCAATTGCTTCGCGTACGAATCGAACCCCGCAACGTCCTGCTTGGCGAGATTGAACAAATGCCCCACATTGGCCTCCTCCTCGCGCGGCACAGGAAACACCCGCTTGAAGATTTCGACCTCGTCACGCGTGACCGTGCCGTCGGCCTTGGCCAGCTTCGCGGCGAGCGCAATCACGCCGATCGTGAACGCAACCTGGTCGCGCTCGCGGATGGTGCGATCATCCCGTTCGTCGCGGTCGTCCTTGCGGTCGTCCTTCCTGTCGTCATCGCGGCGCCGCCGGCCCTCGCGGTCAATGAGCACATGCCCCGCAACCGCACCCAACAACGCGCCAATCGGCCCGCCCAGCGTGAAGAAGCCCGCGGCCGCACCACCAATTTTGCCCCAAATCGACATGATCAGCCCATTCTACAGTGACGCTTCATCGAATTCGATTGAGGCGAACATATGACGCAACGCGCCTGGCACATTTGGATCGACCGCGGCGGCACGTTCACCGATCTCGTAGCGTTGGGCCCCGACGGCCAGTTGCGCGCCACCAAACTTCTCTCCGAAAGCGCCGAACATTACGACGACGCGGCGATTGAAGGAATTAGGCGTTTGCTGGGCCTCGCGCAAGAAGCGCCTCTTCCCGACGCAAAAATCGCCGAAGTCCACATGGGAACGACGGTCGCGACGAACGCGCTGCTCGAACGCAAAGGCGCGCGCACCGTCTTGGTGACGACGCGCGGCCTGCGCGACCAACTGCGCATCGGCTACCAACACCGCCCGAAGCTCTTCGTCCGCCGCATCGATCTCCCAGCCCCGCTTTACGAAAACGTGATCGAAATCGATGAGCGCGTCGCCGCGGACGGCGCCGTTCTGACGCCGCTCGACCGCGCGCAAGCGGAACGCGATCTCAAAGCCGCGCGCGACCAAGGCTTCGAGTCGTGCGCCATCGTGCTTCTACACGGCTACCGCCACACCGCGCACGAGCGCGATGTCGCCGCCATCGCCAAGCGTCTCGGCTTCACGCAAATTTCGGTGAGCCACGAGGTGAGCCCGTTGATGAAATACGTCAGCCGCGGCCACACCACCGTCGCCGACGCGTATCTCTCGCCGGTGCTGCGCCGCTATGTCGACAAAGTCGCGAAGCCGCTCGGCGGCGCGGCCCACGACGGCCGCTTGCGCTTCATGCGCTCGAGCGGCGCGCTCGCCGACGCGAACCACTTCTCCGGCAAAGACGCGCTGCTCTCCGGCCCCGCCGGCGGCGTGATCGGCATGGCCGAAACCGCGAAGGCGGCAGGCTTCGCGAAAGTCATCGGCTTCGACATGGGCGGCACCTCGACCGACGTCTCGCGCTTCGACGGCACGTACGAGCGCATCTTCGAAAACGAACTGAACGGCATCCGCCTGCGCGCGCCTATGCTCGCCGTGCACACGGTCGCAGCCGGCGGCGGCTCGATACTCTTCTACGAAAACGCCCGCATGCGCGTCGGCCCCGAGAGCGCAGGCGCCAATCCAGGCCCTGCCTGCTACCGCAAAGGCGGCCCGCTCACCGTCACCGACGCGAACGTCATGACGGGCCGCATCGCACCCGCTTACTTCCCGAGTGTGTTCGGTCCAAACGCCGACCAACCGATCGACCCTGGCGTCGTCGCCGACAAGTTCCACGCGCTCGCCCGCGACCTCAAAACCTCGCCGCAAGAAGCGGCCGACGGTTTCCTGAAGATCGCCGTCGCCAACATGGCCGAAGCGATCAAACGCATCTCGATCGCGCAAGGCGCCGACGTCACCGGCTATGCGCTGCAGTGCTTCGGCGGCGCCGGCGCGCAACTCGCCTGCCGCGTCGCCGACGCGCTCGGCATGAAGACGATCATGATCCACCCGCTGGCCGGCGTGCTGTCGGCGTTCGGCATGGGCTTCGCGCAAACCCAAGCGCGCCGCGAGAAAGCCATCGAACGCCCGCTTGAGTCCGGCGTCATGGCGATGCTCGGCGATGAAACCGCTAAGCTCGCCACAGCAGCAGCCAACGAAGTCGCGGCCCAAGGCTTCGCACCCGCATCGATCACCACGAACGCAACCATTCACCTGCGCTATCAAGGAACCGACACCGCCCTCGCCGTGCCGTTCGGCACCGAGAGCGAAATCGAAGCACACTTCGCAGAGGCCCACCGCGCCCGCTTCGGCTTCTGGGATCAGGATCGCCAACTGATCGTCGAATCGATTGCCGTCGACGCCGCCGCGCAAGCCCCACCACCGACGCTACCGCGCATCGACGCCAACCGCACCGGCCCCTTGCAAGCGCACGCCACAACGACGTTCCTCGCCGACGGTCAAAGCCACACAGCGCCGATCTACCTGCGCGAACACCTCAATCCGGGCGACAAGATCGCAGGCCCCGCGCTCATCATCGAACCGAACTCGACAATCGTCATCGACCCCAACTGGCAAGCCGAATATCGCAGCGACGGAAATCTTGTCCTGGGAGCGCCGGCCTCCGGCCGGCTCTTGCAAGTACCGGCCGGAGGCCGGCGCTCCCAGGCAGATCCCGTCCGCCTCGAAATCTTCAACGCGCTCTTCATGTCCATCGCCGAGCAGATGGGCGTCGTGCTCGAGAAGACCGCGTCCTCCGTAAACATCAAAGAGCGCCTCGACTTCTCCTGCGCGATCTTCGACGCCGCCGGTAGCTTGATCGCCAACGCCCCGCACATGCCGGTCCATCTGGGCTCCATGGGCGAAAGTGTGCGCGCCGTGCTCACCCGTCACGCCGGCGGCATGTCGCCGGGCGATGCCTTCGCGCTGAACGCGCCCTACGCCGGCGGCACGCATCTGCCCGACATCACCGTCGTCATGCCGGTGTTCTTGAACGACGAACCTCTGCCCGCGTTCTACGTCGCATCCCGCGGTCACCACGCCGACATCGGCGGCATCTCGCCCGGCTCCATGCCGCCGAACTCGACATCGGTCGACGAAGAAGGCGTCTTGTTCCAGGGTGAGCGCATCATGCGCGGCGGAAAATTCGACGACCGTCGCGTGAACGACATCCTTGGCTCCGGCCCCTACCCCGCGCGCAACCCCTCGCAAAACGTCGCCGATCTGAAGGCGCAGATCGCCGCGTGCGTGAAAGGCGCGGAGGAACTGAAGAACCTCTGCACCACCCAAGGCCGCGACGTCGTCGCGTCTTACATGGGTCACGTCCAAGACAACGCCGAGGAGCAGGTCCGCCGCGTGATCGGCGCACTCGACGACAGCGCGTTCGAACACGAGATGGACGACGGCGCCATCATCCGCGTGAAAGTGACGGTCGACCGCGAACGCCGCAGCGCCACGATCGACTTCACGGGCACAAGCCCGCAGCGCCCGACGAACTTCAACGCCCCGCGCTCCGTCACGACGGCGGCCGTGCTCTACGTCTTCCGCTGCCTGATCGACAGCGACATCTCGTTGAACGCAGGCTGCTTGAGACCGCTCGACATCATTGTGCCGGATCACTCGCTCTTGAACCCGAGCTACCCCGCGGCCGTCGTCGCCGGCAACGTCGAAACCAGCCAAGCCGTCACCGACGCGCTGTTCGGCGCGCTCGGCATCATAGCCGCGAGCCAAGGCACGATGAACAACTTCACGTTCGGCAACGCGCGCCACCAGTACTACGAGACCATCTGCGGCGGCGCGGGCGCCGGCCCAACCTTCGATGGCGCCAGCGCGGTTCACACGCACATGACGAACTCGCGCCTCACCGACCCCGAAGTGCTCGAGTGGCGCTACCCCGTTCTCCTCCGCCGATTCGCGATTCGCAAAGACTCCGGCGGCGCAGGCGCGCACAAGGGCGGCGACGGCACCATCCGCGAAATCGAATTCCGCGAAGCGATGGAAGCCGGCATCCTCTCAACCCGCCGCCGCATCGCCCCGTTCGGCATCAAGGGTGGAGCTGACGCGAAGCCGGGCCGCAACGCGATCAAGCGCAAACACGGAAAGGTCGAAGACCTGCCTGGATGCGCAGTCGCGGCCGTCGAGCCCGGCGATGTTTTTGTCATTGAAACCCCGGGCGGAGGGGGGTACGGCAGTACACGAAGAGAACAAGGCCAAGAATGAACGTCGATCTCTATGTCGGCACGCTGACGCGCTATTACGCCGCCGAGTGGCAAAACGGCAGAACGCGCGCGGGCGAATCGTCCCCCTTCGGTTCGAAGAAGGACCGCACGGCCGTGACCGATCCGGTCGAGCTTCAAGGGATCATCGCGGGCTGGCTGGAAGAAGCGACCTTCAAGCTTCAGCAGCATCTGAAGGAGCCGCTCTCGTGGAAGGAAGGCATGCTGCCGCCCTATTTCGTCGGCGAAATGGGCGTGCCCGGCTACGGCGGCGCCATCCTGCTTGCCGCCTACACCAACCACGCGCATCTGCCGCGTCCCGTGACGTTCATGAAAACGTGGGAACGCGATCCCGCGTTCGAGGCGGCGATGAAGCCCAGCGAGAAGAAAGACGCGCTCTGGGAAATCCTCAACTGCGGCATCTGGTTCCCGGTGAATTTCGCCTTCGGCATCGGCATGAAAGACCCCGCGGGCCAGCCCATCAAAGCGGGTTCGATCGATCTGTTGTGGCGCGCG
Organism: uncultured Flavobacteriaceae bacterium; assembly: GCA_964638635.1. Classification (GTDB taxonomy): domain Bacteria; phylum Pseudomonadota; class Alphaproteobacteria; order Micropepsales; family Micropepsaceae; genus SZUA-430. Next base: position 31,953 of record CAZXAQ010000009.1, on the reverse strand, counting down.
CTCGAATACCTGAACGACATGAACTGGGGCGCGAGCCCGGCAGACATCGCCACCTGGCGCGCACGGACCTTAACCGAGACCGACACGTTCGACGCGCAAGCCCAATTCGGCTTCGCCACGTTCTACGAAATGTGCCGGATCGCCCGCGAGAACCGGCTGCCCATGAAGCTGCATTACTAGCGCCTGGCGCTCACGCAACAGCGCCGCGGCATCAATGCAACAGTGCCTCCAAGAAGCGTCACACGCTTCGGCACGGAGAACCCGCGAAACCACACTTCATGCCCGTTCTTAACCACGACGGATCGGAAATTCCCTGGTAGATCAGAGAGTTACGGTGCGCTCCCTGTGGATTTGTTGCACCGCCGTATCGAATCTTGTTGGGCCCTGCGACATTTCGTGCCACACTGTGTTCACCCTGACGGAAAAGGAGGGCGCTCTTATGGCTGAGCAGCTGAGTCTGATCACAACAGGGGTCGTGTTCGCGTTTCTCGGGGCCATAGTAATCGGGCTTCTGTAGACCGCGTCGATTGCGGGGAAATTCGAAGGGCCGGTGGTCACCACCGGCCCTTCTTTCGTATCTAAGGCGAACCGCAACCGCAGGATTCCCCTCAAAAATGCCCGAAGCCCTCACCATCCTTGGCTATGTCGCGACGTTGTTCAGCCTGGGCCTTGGACTGTTCGGTCTGATCCGCCCGCAAGGCGCGCTCGACCTGATCGGCCTGCAAACTGTCCCCGGCCTCGCCCACTCGATCTCCGAGGTCCGCGCGACCTATGGCGGCGTCTTCATCGGCGTCTCGCTCTACCCGCTCGTGACCGGCGAGCCGCACGCCTTCCTGACGCTCGCCCTCGGCTGGGTGCTCGCCGGCATCTGTCGCCTCTGCTCAGCCCTCATCGACGGCGCAATGACCCGCTTCAACCTCACCTCGATCGCCTTCGAGTTCGGCGTCGGCGCCCTGATCGCCCTCCCCTACGCCGCCTCCGCCTTACCCGGCACGTAGTTGAGGTTCGGCGCGAGCCAGCGCTCGGCCTCCGCCAAGGGCATGCCCTTGCGCTTCGCATAGTCTTCGACCTGATCGCGCTCGATGCGGCCGATGCCGAAATAGACGGCGTCCGGATGGCTGAAATAGAGCCCGCTCACGGATGAACCGGGCGTCATCGCAAAGCTCTCGGTGAGTTCCATGCCTGCATTCGTGCCCGCGTCGAGCAGCTTAAACAGCGTGCCCTTCTCCGTGTGATCGGGTTGCGCCGGATAACCGGGCGCCGGCCGGATGCCGCGATACTTCTCCGCGATCAGATCGGCGTTGCTCAGGTTCTCGCCGCGCGCGTAACCCCAAAGTTCGCGCCGCACGCGCTCGTGCGTGTATTCGGCGAGCGCCTCGGCCAATCGATCGCCCAGCGCCTTGAACAGAATGCCGTCGTAATCGTCGTTCGCGCGCTTGAACACGAGGCTGCGCTCGATCTCGCCATGCCCCGCGGTCACCGCGAAGGCGCCGAGATAGTCGCCGACGCCCGTTTCCTTCGGCGCGATGAAATCGGCCAACGCCAGATTCGGCCGCCCGTCGTCGCGCTTCATCTGTTGGCGCAGCGTGTGGAACGTGCCCAGCACTTTTGAGCGCTCCGGATCCGCGTAGATCTCGATGTCGTCGAAGCCGACCGAATTCGCCGGCCAGAACCCAACCGCCGCGCGCGCCTTCAACCAGCCGCCGTCGAAGATCCGCCCGAGCATCTTCTGCGCATCCGCATAGAGCGCCCGCGCCGTCGCACCGACCTTGTCGTCCTCGAGGATCATCGGATAGGTGCCGACGAGTTCCCAGGTGCGGAAGAACGGTGTCCAATCGATGTACTTGGCAACGGCCTTGAGATCGATCTTGTCGTACGCCCTCACGCCGAAGAAGCGCGGCACCGGCGGCGTGTACGCCTTCCAGTCCACCTTCATCCGGTTCGCCCGCGCCTCGGCCAGCGGCAACCGCTTCTCCGGCGACTTTCCGCGCGCGTAGGTGGCCGCAATCTTCTCGTACTCCACGCGCGTCGCATCGACGAACGCGCCACGCTGTTCTTTCGACAGCAAGCTCGACGCCACGCCGACCGCGCGGCTCGCATCGGTCACGTAGACCGTGGCGCCCCGCTTATAGTTCGGCTCGATCTTGACCGCCGTGTGCACCTTCGACGTCGTCGCGCCACCGATGAGCAGAGGAATGTCGAACCCCGCCCGCTCCATCTCCGCCGCCACATGGCACATCTCGTCGAGCGACGGCGTGATCAGACCCGAGAGCCCGATGATATCCGCCTTCTCCGCCCGCGCCGCTTCGATGATCTTCGCCGCCGGCACCATGACACCCAGATCGACAACGTCGTAGTTGTTGCACTGAAGCACGACGCCCACGATGTTTTTGCCGATATCGTGCACGTCGCCTTTGACCGTCGCCATGACGATCTTGCCTTTGGCCTCGCGCGCAGTACCGGCCGCGTCCTTCTCCGCGTCCATGAACGGCACGAGATAGCCGACCGCTTTCTTCATCACCCGCGCTGACTTCACGACCTGCGGCAGGAACATCTTGCCCGCGCCGAAAAGATCGCCGACGACGTTCATGCCCGCCATCAACGGCCCTTCGATCACGTCGAGCGGTCGCTTCGCCTTGGCACGCGCTTCTTCCGTGTCGGCCACAACGAACTCGTCGATCCCGTGCACCAGCGCGTGCTTCAATCGCTCCTCGACCGGCGCCTCGCGCCAGGCCAACGTCTCCTCGACCTTCGCCTCGCCGCTATTCTTGTAGCGACCGGCCACATCCAAGAGCCGCTCCGTCGAGTCCGCGCGCCGGTTCAACAGCACGTCTTCCACCGCATCGCGCAACTCGCCGGGCATGTCCTCGTAAACCGTGAGCTGCCCCGCGTTTACGATCCCCATGCTCATGCCGGCCTTGATCGCATGATAGAGAAACGCCGAGTGCATCGCCTCGCGCACCGGCTCGTTGCCGCGAAACGCGAACGAAATATTCGACACACCGCCCGACACGTGCGCGTGCGGCAGCTCCTTTCGAATGCGCGCTGCCGCCTCGATGAACGCGTTGGCATAGTCGTTGTGCTCCTCGATCCCGGTCGCCACCGCAAAGATGTTCGGATCGAAGATGATGTCCTCGGGCGCAAACCCGACCTTGTTGACCAGCACATCGTAGGAGCGTTTGCAGATCTCGAACTTGCGCTCGGCGGTATCCGCCTGCCCCTTCTCGTCAAAGGCCATCACGACGACGGCGGCGCCGTAGCGCTTGCACTTCTCGGCATGTTCGATGAACGACGCTTCGCCTTCTTTCAGCGAGATCGAATTCACAACCGGCTTGCCCTGAACGCACTTCAAGCCTGCCTCAATCACCGACCACTTCGACGAGTCGATCATCACCGGCACGCGCGCGATCTCGGGCTCCGCCGCGATCAGATTGAGAAAGCGCACCATCGCTTTCTCGCTGTCGAGCAGGCCTTCGTCCATGTTGACGTCGATGATCTGCGCGCCGTTCTCGACCTGGCCCTGCGCGATATCGAGCGCCTCGTCGTACTTGCCGTCGGTGATCAGCTTGCGGAACTTCGCCGAGCCCGTCACGTTCGTCCGCTCACCCACGTTGACGAAATTCGTCTCCGGCGTCAGCACAAACGGCTCCAACCCTGAGAGCCGCATCTGCTTAGCCAGCGTCGGCACCACGCGCGGCCGATGCGGCTTCACCGCCGCAGCAATCGCCTTGATATGCTTCGGCGAAACGCCGCAGCACCCGCCCACAATATTGAGCAACCCGGCCTGCGCGAACTCACCCAGCACACCCGCCATATACTCCGGCGAGTCGTCGTAGCCGCCGAACGCGTTCGGCAACCCCGCATTCGGATGCGTCGACACCAGCGTGTCCGCAACGCGCGAAAGATCGGCCACATACTGCCGCAAGTCCGCCGCGCCCAACGCGCAGTTCAACCCGACCGCAAACGGCTTCGTATGCCGGATCGAATGCCAAAACGCTTCCGTCGTCTGCCCGGTCAGCGTGCGGCCCGACTTGTCCGTGATCGTGCCCGAAAACCAAATCGGCACGCGATAGCCGACATCGTCGAACACCAGCTCCGCCGCATAACCCGCCGCCTTCGCGTTCAGGGTATCGAAAATCGTCTCGACGATCAGCGCGTCCACGCCGCCTTCGATCAGCGCCGCAATCTGCTCTTTGTAGGCCGCAACCAGTTCGTCGAACGTGATCGCCCGAAACCCCGGATCGTTCACATCCGGCGACAGCGATGCCGTCTTGTTCGTGGGCCCGACGGAACCCACGACCCAGCGCAGCTTATCGGCGCTCGAGAACTTGTCCGCACTCTCCCGCGCCACCCGTGCAGCAGCGACATTGATCTCCGCACTCAGATGCTCGCAGCCGTAGTCCGCCTGGCTGATCTTCTGCGCATTGAACGTGTTCGTCTGAATGATGTCCGAACCCGCATCCAGAAACGCGTCGTGAATGTCGCTCAGCACCGAAGGCTTAGTGATCGCGAGCAGGTCGTGATTGCCTTTGAGGTCATGCGTGAAATTCGCAAACCGGCTGCCGCGATAATCCTCCTCCGAAAGCTTGTACGTCTGGATCATCGCGCCTTTCGCGCCGTCGAGCAGCAAGATCCGCTCGCGCGCAGCGTCGATGAGCGCCTGAAAGCGCTTGGTTCGTTCCGTCTTGGTCATACCGCTGCCGCCGGGGCCTGCGCACGCACGCCCAGTAAGTGGCAGATCGCAAACGTCAGATCCGCCTGGTTCAATGTGTAGAAGTGAAACGAGTCAAAGCCGTGCCGGCGCAGCTTCTCGACCTGCTCGGCCGCCACCGTCGCCGCAATCAGCTTGCGCGTCTCCAGATCGTCGTCGAGCCCTTCGAATTTCCGCGCCAGCGAATCCGGGATCGAAGCCCCGCAACGTTTCGCCATGCGCACAACGCCCTTGAAGTTCGTGGCCGGCATGATCCCCGGCACGATCGGCACCCGCACGCCCTCGCGATAGGCGCGGTCGGCAAACCGCAACACCACGTCGGTGTCGTAGACGAACTGCGTGATCGCCCGCGTGGCACCCGCGTCGATCTTCGCCCGCAGCAGCGCATAGTCGTGCTCGACCGACGGCGAATCCGGATGCTTCTCGGGATAGGCCGAAACGCTGATTTCGAACGGCCAAATCTTGCGAATCCCGCGAATGAGATCGGGCGTGGACTCGTAACCGTCGGAGACCTGCGCGTAAGGTCCGGGCTCCGGCATGTCGCCGCGCAGCGCCACGATGTGCCGCACGCCGGACCGCAGATAATCGCGCACGATCTCGTCGATCGCCTCGCGCGAAGAGCCGACACAGGTCAAATGCGCCGCGGGCTTCAGATGCGTTTCAGCCAAGAGCCGCTTGATCGTCGCGTGCGTCCGTTCGCGCGTCGAACCGCCCGCGCCATAGGTCACCGACACGAACGACGGATTGAGCGGCGCAAGGCGGCCGATCGAGCGCCAAAGCTGCGCCTCCATCTCCTCCGTGCGCGGCGGAAAGAACTCGAACGATACGGAAAGAGACATTAGGCCGCCTCCGCCGTCTTACGCCGCGGCACCGCTGGCGCGACCGCCAGCCAAACCACAACGGTCAATCCCGACGACCCGCGCGGCGGAAACGCGCGCGTGACGGAGAGCGACAACCCCGCCGCCTTGCACCACTGCGCCACTTCCTTGTCGGCAAACCCAAGCCGGCGATGCTGGTGTTCGTCGCGCAGAAACTCGAGCGCGTGTGGCGCAAAGTCGATGATCGCGATCTTGCCGCCGGGCTTGAGCACGCGCGCCGCCTCGGAAACGGCCGCCGACGGATCTTCGAGATAGTGCAGCACCTGATGCAGCGTAATCAGATCGAAACTGCGGTCGCCATACGGCAGCTGAAACAGATCGCCGCGCCGCACCTGCACATGATTGAGCGCCGCCTTCTCGATCCGCGCCCGCGCCAACGCCAGCATCTCCGCGTTGAGATCGACTCCAACGGCGCGCTCCGCACGCGGCGACACGAGCTCAAGTATGCGCCCGGTCCCCGTACCCAAATCCAGATACGACGGCACCGGCGCCGCGCCGATCAAATCGAGCAGCGCGCCTTCGACTTGCTCTTCCGGAATATGCAGCGCACGCAATCGGTCCCACTCGGCCGCGTTGGAAGCAAAGTATTCCTGCGCATCGTCCTGCCGCTGCTTGCGCACGCTCTCAAGCCGCTCCATGTCCCGTTTCAGAACAACATCGTCCCAGGGCAGCAGCTCACTCAGCTTCTGGGCGACCGCGCGCGCCGGTCCTTCTTCCGCCAGGCGATAGAAAACCCAGCTGCCTTCCTTGATGCGTTCGATGAGCCCCGCCTCCGACATCAACTTCAGGTGACGGCTTACGCGCGGTTGGCTCTGACGTAGGATTTGCGTGACCTCGGTCACAGTTAACTCGCCCTTGGTGAAAAGCGCGAGCAGACGCAACCGCGTGGCTTCGGCGGTCGCCTTCAAGCATCCAAGAATCCCGTCCAAATCCGCCATCTCAACCTCTGCAGCAACATATAAACATATGTTTATATGAAGCGGTAGGGCCAACTTACGGCTGTGGGTAACACTGTCTTTCTCGGCAAGAGTGCAACACCGCGTGCCCATTTACGGTCCTTACGGGATCGTAACCTTATGGTGCCAACATCATGTACCGTATAAGGAATTGGTCGGATGCTTGCAGGTGGACCGGTTGGTGCATCGCAAGGGGCGTCCAGTTCGTATCCGGGTTCGTATTAGCGCGAGGCGATGCGCGCGGGGACCAAGAACGAGACGAGTGAAGGGGTAGCAGCGCATGAGCGCGGTGCGGAGCATTTTGTTGGCAGTGGCTGTGGGCGCGGTTGCGATCCCGAGCACGAACGCATGGGCGGAAGACGCGAAGCCGGCGCAGCCCGAACAGCAAACGGTGACGACGCAGCAGATCGCGGCCGATGACACGAACGATCCGTTCGAGGGCACGAACCGCTTCTTCTTCGACGTCAATCAGTTCTTCGACCGAATTCTGTTGCGCCCGATCTCGATCGGCTATCGCGCGGTGGTGCCGGACTTTGCGCGCGACGGCGTGCGCAACTTCATGAACAACCTGAATTCGCCGGTGATCTTCACCAACGACCTGTTGCAGGGCGAAGGCGATCGCGCCGGCACGACGCTTCTGCGCTTCGGCATCAATTCGACGATTGGTATCGGCGGCTTGTTCGACGTGGCCAAGGAACTCGGCCATCCGTACCACGACGAAGACTTCGGTCAGACCTTGGCGGTTTGGGGCGTTGACGAAGGTCCGTATTTCTATTTCCCGTTGATGGGTCCCTCGACCGCGCGCGACTTCACCGGTTTCGTGGTCGATCGCGGCTTCGATCCGCTGACCTATGTGAATTGGGGCGACGACGATCTGGAATATGTTCCGATCGCGCGGACTGTCTTGAATGTGATCGATTTACGTTCGCGTAACATTGAAACGCTGGACGATATCGAGCGCTCGTCGGTTGACTATTACGCCTCGATCCGTAGCCTCTATCGCCAATCGCGAGCGGACGCTATTCGCAACGGCGCTCCTTCTCAGGATTTGCCGGACTTCGATTCGGGCGGCGGCATCACTTCGCCGTCAACAATTAGCCCAGATTCGAACGCAAAGTAGTACCCTTCGCGGCTTACATTCAGTCTGCGCCAGTGCGCGCAAGGGTCAGGGTCTATGTTTGTGTTTGCTCGCCGTGCCTTCTTGTCCGCCGTTATCGGCTTGGTCGCCATGGCGTCGGCCGGTCCGGCATTCGCCGATCGTGACGCGGAAGCCTTCGCGCAAGGTCTGATCGACCGCGGCGTCGGCATCCTGCGCAACACGGGCGATCCCCAGCGCCGCGCGAAGTTCCGCGAGTTCATTCTCGCCTACGCCGACGCGCGCAAGACGGCGATGTTCACGCTCGGCAACTATCGCCGCGGCGCCAGCGACGCCGACGTCGAAGCGTTCGTACGCGCGTTCACCGACTTTGCGACGGCCGTCTATGAGTCGCGCCTCGACCAATACAAAGGTCAAACGCTCAAGGTCACCGGCTCGATCGACAACAAGCCCGGCGACGTGACCGTGAACATGGTGGTCGTCGATCCGGCCGCGCGCGAACCGCTGCGCGTCGCGTTCCGCCTCTTGGGTGGCGGCGGCAACTACCGCTTCGTCGACATACAAGTAGCGGGCATTTGGCTGTCCGTCGAACAGCGCGATCAGTTTGCGGGCTACCTGTCGAAGAACAACGGCAGCGTGCCGGCGCTCACCGCGCACCTGAACGCGCAAGCGCGCCAGATCTTGGCAAGCTCGGGCCGCTAAACAATCAAGTCGAAAGACGAAAACCCCGCCCTCACCCGGCGGGGTTTTTCTTGTTCAGCGGATACCGCTGTCGCAGTCGATTTCGACGCGCACCGTCTCGCGCGCTTTGACGGAAACTTGTGCCGGCGTGCAGCTGGGTAATGGACCTTCCACGTCGACGGCGACATCGAAATTGCCGACAGGGGCGTCCATCCAGAACTCGCCTTTGTCGTCTGCCGTCACGCGCTTGACCACCTGCCCGCCCAGCGCACGCAGGACGACTTTCGCACCCTTGTAGACGCCATCGCATGGCACGCCCTCGCGGCACACCGGCATGATGGGCCCAAGCTTGACCACCCCCTTGATCACACCGCTTTCGAGCGGCTCCGCTTCGCAAGCCCCCAACATCACCAAGGCGAACGACAGTGCAGCAATGCGGCGCATGAAAACCTCGCTTTAGCGAACCAGCTTCTTGTACTTGATCCGGTGCGGGACCATAGCATCATCGCCGAGCCGGCGCTTCCGGTCGGCCTCGTAGTCCTGATAGTTGCCCTCGAACCATTCCACGTGGCTGTCGCCCTCGAAGGCCAGCATATGCGTCGCGATGCGGTCCAGGAACCAGCGATCGTGGCTGATCACCATGACGCAGCCCGCGAACTCGGTCAGGGCATCTTCCAGCGCCCGCAACGTTTCGACGTCCAGATCGTTCGTCGGCTCGTCGAGCAGCAACAGATTGCAATGCGACTTCAGCATCTTCGCCAAATGCACGCGGTTGCGCTCACCGCCCGAGAGCTGGCCGACCTTCTTCTGCTGATCGAGACCCCGGAAGTTGAACGCAGAGACATAAGCCCGGCTCTGCATCTGCCGCTTGCCCAACTCCAGAATGTCGAGCCCGCCCGAGATTTCTTCCCAAACCGTCTTCTTTGCATCGAGCGCATCGCGGGACTGGTCGACATAACCCATAACAACGGTATCGCCGACTTTCAGCGCACCCGAATCCGGCGTCTCTTGTCCCGTCAGCATGCGGAACAACGTCGTCTTGCCGGCGCCGTTCGGCCCGATCACGCCGACGATCCCGCCCGGCGGCAACGTGAAGTTCAAATCGTCGATGAGAAGCCGGTCGCCATAGGCCTTGTTCAAGCCCGTGGCCTCGATCACCGCCGAGCCGAGCCGCGGCCCCGGCGGAATGATGATCTGCGCCTCGCCGCTGCGCTGCGTATTCGCCTGCGCCAGCAAATCTTCGTAGGCCCGGATACGCGCCTTGGACTTCGCCTGCCGCGCCTTGGGGCTCGCCGCGATCCATTCGCGTTCGCGCACCAACGTCTTGAGCCGCGCCTCTTCGCCCTTGGCCTCGACGGCCATGCGCTTCTCTTTCTGCTCCAGCCACTGCGAGTAGTTGCCCTCGTAGGGAATCCCCTGCCCCCGGTCGAGTTCCAGAATCCACCCCGTCACATTGTCGAGGAAATAGCGGTCGTGGGTGACGAGCACGACGGTACCCTTGTATTCCTTCAGATGGTGCTCAAGCCACGCCACCGACTCCGCGTCGAGATGGTTCGTCGGCTCGTCGAGCAGCAGCAGGTCCGGCGCCTCCAACAACAAGCGGCAGAGCGCCACACGCCGCTTCTCGCCGCCCGAGAGCTTCGATACGTCCGCGTCCCCCGGCGGGCAGCGTAGCGCGTCCAGAGCCTGCTCGATCTGACTGTCGAGATCCCACAACCCCTGCGCGTCGATCTGGTCCTGCAGCTTCGCCATCTCGTCGGCGGTCTCGTCCGTGTAGTTCGCGGCGATCTCGTTGTAGCGATCGATCAGCGCCTTCTTCTTGGCGACCGCGATCATCACGTTGCCCATGACGTCCTTCGACGTGTCCAGCTGCGGCTCCTGCGGCAGGTACCCGACCCGCGCGCCCTCGGCCGCCCAGGCCTCGCCCGTGAACTCCTTTTCGAGCCCCGCCATGATCTTGAGCAACGTCGACTTACCCGCGCCGTTCAGACCGATCACGCCGATCTTCGCGCCGGGAAAGAAGGACAACCAGATATCCTTCAAAACCTGCTTGCCGCCCGGATAAACCTTACCCAGCTGCTTCATCACGTAGACGTACTGATAGGAGGCCATGCGTGCGCCGTTCCCTCGAAAATCCAAAGCGTTTGTGCCGGAATTGGGGGCGTTCTAAAGCAGCCACACCCGTCCGGCAAGCCGCGACAAATCTCCACGCGCCGCTTGTTGGACGCCACCCGACTCAACACCTATGCTGTGCCAAGCACACCCACGGGATCGCGTCATGCTAGCGACGGCCAAAGCCAACGCCATATCGCCCTCCACGACCGGCTTGGGCCGCGTCGGGATGCGCGGCGAAGACGTGCCCCACCCACTGTTTGAGTCGCTCGCCTGCCTCACCTGCGCCGCGCGCAAGAGCGACATCTGCGGCGGCCTCGACAACGCCGAGATTCGCGACCTCGCGGCGGTCTCGCACCGCATCCAGCTGAAGCAGGGCGAGACGCTGGTCTGGGACGGCGACGCCGCGCAGTACAGCTACGTGATTACCCGCGGCACGTTGCGCGCCCAGAAGGCAAGCGAAGACGGACGCCGTCAGATTCTCGACTTCCTATTCGCCGGTCAGTTCATCGGCATCCCGTCCGGCGCGACCTATCACTTCGATGCCGAAGCGTTGACCGACGCGGAGGTCTGCCGCTTCGACCGCCGCACGCTCGAAGAACTGATGGCAAAGTATCCGGCCGTCGAAAAAGGGTACCGCGCCGGCACCGCGCGCCAACTCGAGACCGCTTACGACCACGCCTACGCGCTCGGCCGCCGCACCGCGATGGAACGCGTCGCGGCGTTCCTGCTCGACCTCCACGGCTCTAGCTGCCCCAAGACCTCGACCGGCGTGTTGAAGCTGCCGATGACCCGAAGCGACATCGCCGACTTCTTGGGCCTCACGCTCGAAACCGTCAGCCGCGCCTTCAGCCGCGTTAAGAGTTTGGGCGTCATCCGCCTCCCCTCCCCGCAAGAGGTCGAAATCAGGGACGTCGAGCGGCTCAAGGCCCTTGCGGGTACGACCGGCTTGTGACCTTTTTGTCGGGCTAAGAAGAACAAGCCGCCAAGGGGACGCGATGAGTTACGTCAGCCGTACACTGGGCAAGAGCGAGAGCATCTTGTTCTCGACCGGCTATCATTGGCTCTACTGGCTCGGCGTTGTTCTGCTTGCCGGCCCGCTTCTGGCGCTGCTGATTGCAGGCGTCATCAAGGCCTTTCCGACGTGGATTATCTTCCTTCTGATCCTGGCCGCCGTTCCATTCTGTTACGGCGTCTACCGCTTCGTACACGGCATCGCGCTTGAAATCGCGGTGACGACCGATCGCTTCGTCAAGAAGTCGGGCCTCGTGTCGATCAAGACCGAGGAAGTGAGCCTCGACAAAATCGAGGAAGTGAACATCGAAGAAACGATCGCAGGCCGCATCTTCGGCTTCGGCACGATCCACGTTCACGGCACCGGCGCCGGTAAAATCCGCGTTCTGATGGTCCGCGACCCCGTAAACCTGCGCCGCCAAATCCAAACCGCGAGAGAGCAGTTGAAGCATAAGGGGGAGTGACTCCCCCGCCGCTACCACGTCGTCGTGATGCTCGCGAAGGCCGCCACCGCATCGACACCCGCTTGGCCGCCGGCATCCTGCTGGTAGATCGCACGCACCTGCAGGGTCGTGACATCGCCGAGCTTGGCCGCATAACCGAGTTCGTAGTCCGTTTCCGGCTGCACGCTCGCAAGGTCCACGATCTCGCTCGTGTAGATGATCTCGCGCTCTTCCGTCACGCCGGTCGATGCAGTGATCACCGCCGACCCGCCTGTGATGTGCAAGGGCCGGGAAACGGCAAAGCCGAGCGTGTCGGCGGGACCGAACACGCCGCGTTTCGACACCGCAAGACCGTAAGCTTCCGACGTGATCGCCGAAACGCTGCGGAACAGTGCGTTGGCAAGCGGCGTGGCCTGCGTCTCGCCGCGGTTCCAGGCAGCATTGACGACCCAATTGCCGCCGAGATTGACCCGCGCACCCGTCCCGACCGAAGCGGTGGCCGCATCCGACGTCAGCGCCAACGCGCCTTGCTCGCGCGTACCGAGCACGCTGTTGTCCTCGCTCGTGTAGGCGGCGTTGATACCGACGAGACCCCACGGCGCAAAACGCCAGCTTGCCGACGCGACGGTGTTCTCGGCCGCCCGAACGTGGGTGCGGTCCTGCAGCAAGCTCGTTCTGACCGGATCACGGTCTGCGAACGCATTGCGTTCCGGCTCGGATTGCGCATGGCCGACGGTGAACGTCAAATCGTCGCCGACCCGAACGCTGCCTGCGGCAAACGTCGCGTTGTCGGTTAGCCCAAGATAGGGGGAGTTCATCGCGGATGCGGAGATGAAGAGGCCGCTGGTGGCGCTGCTCGCCGCAAGATCCAACGCGTTCACGCGCCCCTCAAGCGAAGCGTTGTGGCCGGCCGTCACAGATAGGTCGTCGCTCAAACTTGCGCGCAGAACGACGTCGTTGAGTTCCACGGGTTCGTTGTTGGTGAGCCCCGCCGTTGCGACCATGTTTGGCGTGTCGTCGGAAACGAAGCCGGAAACGCTGTAGCCGTTGCCGGCGAACGCGACGCTGCGGAGCAATCCGGTTTGCGACACCAGACCGTCAAGACTCACGGCCGACGGCGCGATGGAAGCCGTCAGATCGGTCTTGTAGTCCCGGCCGTATTCGTCGAAGAACATCGCGTCTTTCGCGACTTGCGATCCGCGCAAACCCATCCCCAGAGCGCCCGACAATCCGGATTGGGAAATCGGTCCCGTCCCCGCGAATTGCGCCGTCGTCAGACCGGACGTCGCAATCGAACTCGCACCGACCGGCGCCAACGCTGCCGTCAGATTGACGAGACCGCGCCCATAGATTCCGTCCGTACCCGGTGCACCCAAATCCGTCGCCGTGCGCAGCAAAATGCTGACGACTTGCTGCGGTGTTAGATACGGCGCCGCCGAAATCACCCGCGCGGCAACGCCCGAAACATAAGGCGTCGCCATCGACGTGCCGGAGGCCGTGTAGTACCCGCCACCCGGGAACGCTGAGACAATATCCTCTCCCGGTGCGACCAAAAACACATCTTTGTAGCACGTCGTCGCGCGCCCGACCGTGGCGCACCCGGCGTTACCGGGCGTGTTCGAGAAATCGGAAATCACATTGGACGCATCGACCGAGCCGACAATGATCATGCTCCCGACGATGCGCGCGCTTGTCGCGTAAGCGCCGGGAAATTCAGGGGGCATACCGTTGCCCTGGTTGCCGGCCGCCGCCACCAGCACGGCCGTCTGCGCCGCATATTGCAGCGATCCCAAAAGGGGCAGCGATCCGCCGGCCCCGCCCAAGCTCATATTGATGACGCGTGCCCGGCCCAGAACCGCGGCCCTGATCCCCTTCTGCAGTGTGTCGGTGTCGCCATAACCCGTCGAGTCCAACACTTTGATCGGCAACAGAATCGTGTTGGGCGCGACGCCGGTGTTGCCGACCCCATTGGACGCGGCGCCGATAATGCCGGCAACGTGCGTGCCGTGACCGAAGTCGTCGTCGCCGAGCAACGCGGCACCGGTGCAATAACCGAAGCAAGCGCCCTTGCCGATGCGACCCAAGAATTCCGGATGATCGAGATCGATACCTGAATCGACGACAGCGACCACGACCGGACCGCCGAGGCCGGGCGTCGGCGTCGGACGCGGCGGCGGGGGCAGCGCGGGCGGCGTGCGCGTCAAAAAGGCAGGCGCCACCACCCCATGAGCCACAGTGACATCGGCCAACGCCAACGGATCGACGCTGGCCAAGTCGTCGCCTTGCAACAAATCGTCGGCGACAAACCAACGCGATACAGCCGGTTCGGCGCTGGCGACAATCGGAAGAGCGCTAACACCGAGCGCAAGCAAGGCAAGACGAGCAGAAGGGGACATCACGCACCTGGATGAAGGATGAGGACACCCCATCTTCTGCGTTGACGTCCTAACTTATGGTTTTTTCCCGCTGAGATATTTCGATAAAATGCCGGTCACCGCACACCGCCGCCGTCGCAACGGTTTCCAAGCCGTTAAGCCGACGATCGACCGTCAACGAATTGTTAGGGACTTGAACGATTGGCGGCGGCAGCGTTTGTACCGCCGTATTTGCGCTGGCTTGCCAAGCCGAAGCTCGCGGACAGCCCGCCTACGCCCGAAGACGGGCTTCGGCGTGGCAGCCTTCACTCGCTTCGCGAGCGAACATTGGCTGGCTTGCCAAGCCGAAGCTCGCGGACAGCCCGCCTACGCCCGAAGACGGGCT
>CAZXAQ010000009.1:0-17202 GCA_964638635.1 uncultured Flavobacteriaceae bacterium | reverse complement strand
CCTACGCCCGAAGACGGGCTTCGGCGTGGCAGCCTTCACTCGCTTCGCGAGCGAAGGCTGGTGGGCCCGGTAGGGCTCGAACCTACGACCAGACCGTTATGAGCGGCCCGCTCTAACCAACTGAGCTACAGGCCCTTTAGAAAAAGGGACGCCCGCTATAGCAAACCTGCGCAAAACCACGAAGCCCTCAGTTTTGTGATCTCCCATTCACTTGGCGGTTAGCCGGTTGCCGGGTTTGTCGCAGCCTCAAGCCTTTGTTTCGCCCGGATCGGCCAAGATATGATTGCGGCAACTCGAAAGGACATACCCCCATGAACGTTCGCGCGATTGCTGCCGGCTCAGCCCTCGTTATTGTCGCCGCCTTGGCCGCCGCGGCTCTGATAGGACCCCGCTCCAGCATGTCAGCCTCCGACACCGCCCTACCCCGCATCGTCAGCGTCTCCGGCCTCGGCGAGGTGAAGTCGCCGCCGGACATGGCGACGATCTCGACCGGCGTCGTCAGCGAAGCCGTCTCCGCCAAGGACGCGCTCGCGAAGAACAACGCCGCGATGGCGGCCGTCATCGCCGCGCTGAAGAATGCCGGCATCAGCGAAGACGACATCCAGACATCGGGCTTCTCCGTGTCGCCGAAGTACCCGCCCTATCAACCGAACCAGACGACGAACCGCATTGTCGGCTACACCGTCTCGAACAACGTGACGGCGCAGGTCAAGAACCTGAAGACGCTGGGCCCGATCCTCGACACGCTGGTGCAATCCGGCTCGAACCAGATCAGCGGCATCACCTTCGGCATCGACGACCCGAAAAAGGTCCTGAACGAAGCGCGCAAGAAGGCCGTCGCCGACGCGCGCGCGAAGGCCGAACTCTATGCGGAAGCCGCAGGCGTATCGCTCGGCCATGTCGTGCAGATCTCGGAATCGACCGCAATCACCCCGCCGGTTCCGATGATGCGCATGGCCGTCGAAGCGGCGGCGGCCGACGCCTCCGTGCCGATCGCGGCGGGCCAGCAGACGGTCAGCGCCACGGTCTCGATTACCTATGAAATTCAATAGGCTAGGATGAGACAAGGGGCCTAAAGCCTTAGTCACTTCCACATGTCACAATCGTGAGCAGTAAGCCGGGCGGGACGAACCTAACGTCCCGCCCGTACTTTGGAGCAAGTCGGCGCGAATGCGGATCAACCGTTGGACACTGGCACTGGGGCTCGCCGTTGCGGCTGCCTTCGCCGCCCTCGTGTCATCCGCCACAGCAGGCTTCGGCGCGAACGATCTAATTCCGCGTAAGGTTCTGTTCGGCAACCCGGAACGCACGGCGCCATACCTCAGCCCTGACGGCAAGCAGATCGCGTTCACCGCGGCGGTCGACGGCGTGATGAACCTCTGGGTCGCCCCGGTCGACGACATCGCGGCCGCAAAACCTGTGACGCAGGAGAAGCGCCGCCCGATCATGAACTATTTCTGGGCCCGCAACGGCGCCTATCTGCTGTACTTGCAAGACCAAGCGGGCAACGAGAACTTCCATCTCTACGCCGTCGACCTCGCCACCAACAGCACGCGCGATCTCACACCGTACAAAAACGCCCGCGCCGAAGTTTTGGCCGACTCCTACGCACGCCCCGACGAACTGCTCGTCGGCCTCAACAACCGCGATCCGCGCTGGCACGACGTTTGGCTCGTCAACATCGTGACCGGAGAAGCGAAACTCGTCCTGAAAAACGAAGGCTTCACCACCACATTCGCCGACAGCAAACTGACCGTGCGCCTGGCGGCAAAGTCTCTGCCGGACGGCGGCCAGGAAATTCTGCGCCTCGACGGCACCGAGTGGAAGCCGTTCACGACGATCCCCGGCGACGACGCAATCACGACCGAGCCGCTGTTCTTCAGCGGCGACGGCAAGTCGTTCTACCTAACCGACAGCCGCGGCCGCGACACCAGCGCCCTCGTCAAGATCGACCTCGCCTCACGCAAGAGCACGACGATCGCCACGGCGGATAAGGCCGACATCACCTACGTCATCAAGGACCCGCTAACCCACGAAATACTTGCCTACGGCTCCGAATACGATCGGATGTCGTGGAAGGCGCTGAAGCCGGATCTGAAGCCGGATATCACGTTCCTCGACAAGCAAGTGACGGGGTACTGGGCCGTCCTAAGCCAATCGAAGGACGGCAATCTGTGGACACTCTGGGTCGACAATCCGGGCGAGCCGATCAAGTTCGCGCTCTTCGATCGCACGAAGCGCGCATTGAAGACGCTGTTCGCCGCCCGTCCCAGTCTTGAGGGCGCACCTTTGCCACGCGCCCATCCTCGGATCATCAAGGCGCGCGACGGCTTGGACCTCGTGAGCTACGTGACGCTGCCGAAAGGCAGCGACGCGGATGGCGACGGCGTACCCGACAAGCCGCTGCCGCTGGTGCTGAACGTACACGGCGGCCCGTGGGCGCGCGACAGCTTCGCTTACAGCCCGCCGAACGCATGGCTCGCCAATCGCGGTTACGCGGTGCTGACGGTGAACTTTCGCGGTTCCACGGGATTGGGCAAAGCCTTCGTCAACGCCGGCGACAAAGAGTGGGGCGGCAAGATGCAAGACGACCTGATCGACGCGGTCGATTGGGCGATCAAGGAACGCATCGCGCAGAAGGACAAGGTTGCAATCTACGGCGCCTCCTACGGCGGCTATGCCGCCTTGGTGGGTGTCACCTTCACGCCGAAGAAATTCGCCTGCGGCGTCAGCATTGTCGGCCCGTCGAACCTGCAAACGATGCTGACGAACATCCCTCCCTATTGGACGTCGATGATCGACACCTACAAGCGCCGCGTCGGCGACGCCTCGACACCGCAGGGCAAAGCGCAGCTGAAGAACCGCTCGCCGCTGTTTCGCGCCGACAAGATCGAGCGCCCGCTCCTGATCGCGCATGGCGCGAACGACCCGCGCATCAAGCAGATGGAGTCGAATCAGCTCGCCCGCGCCGCGACGCGCAAAGGCGCCCCTTTGACCTACGTGCTCTACGCCGATGAGGGACACGGTTTCGCCCGCCCGGAGAACCGCCTCTCGTTCTACGCGATCTCCGAGGCATTTCTGGCCCAATGCCTGGGTGGCCGGGCTGAGCCGATCGGGGGAGATTTTGCCGGTTCCTCGGTTGCCGTCCCCACCGGACGGCAGTTCATCACAGGTTTGAAAGAAGCGCTCTCCCACCCCTGAGAGTTTGCGGCATACTGTGAGCGCCTATCGGGAGAACGTCCGTATGCGCTTCATATGGATCGGCACGGCCGCGCTTGCAGCCACGGCCGCAGCATTCTTAGCCATCGCTCAGCCAAAACCCACCGACAAGGCTCTTCCGGCGCCGCCGTCGCGCCAGCTGATGCCGATCGACTGGGACGAGGTTCGCGACGCGGTAAAGAACCAGCGCTTGCTGCAAGCGCAGCGCATCAAGATGGCCATCGCCCCCAACGCGCCGAAGCCGTCATTGCCGATGCTGCTGCCGCTTGAGCCGACGTTGCTCACGACATCTGCTCATGTGTTTCCGCGTCCCGACTCCTATGCCGCCTCCGTGCCCCTGGGCGAGATCACGGTCGAAGTGCACGGCGAACGCCGCGCGACCGTGCTTCCGAAAGGCGACCCGCTGATGGCATTCGCCCAGGGCAAGCTCAGGAACATGGTCGCCGGCCGCGAAGTGCCGGTTTCGATCGACAAGACCGAGGGCGGCTTCGACATCACGTTCAGCCGCTTCGGCGCCGCCTATCTCGTCTCGATCGAGTGCCGCAACCCGGAAACGGATGAGCGTTGCACCAAGCCCGATTTCGTCCGAACACTCGCTGAGCGGATGGCATTGGCAGGAGCGGATTCACCCTGATGCGCGGCTTCCTCATCTTCCTTATCGTCGTCATCCTCGCATTTGTGGCGTGGGCGTTCTTCATCCAATGCGGCGGCAAGACGCCCTGCACGACGGACCAGATCTTTCCGCCGAAGGAGCAGCCGACACCGCAACCCGATCCGACGCCACAGCCAGATCCACAGCCTCAACCTGATCCTCAACCGCAACCCGATCCGCAACCTCAACCGGATCCGCAGCCTCAGCCAGACCCCCAACCGACGGAGCCGCCCAAAGATCCGAACGGCAACACGTTCCTGTTCGAACCTGCGGGCAAGCTGCTCGCGGGCTCGGGCACCGGCGTCGAGACCGACACGATCTACGCCCCCGGCATGCGCTATCCGCTGGAGAAGGCGCCGTCGTTCCCGAACAGCCAGGTCTACATGCACGGCGGCGGCTCCGGCCCAGGCGGCGGCCAATGCGATACCGAGAACTACAGTTACCCCTGGCGCGACAATTTCTGCGAAAAGCGCAGCTGGGATACGCCGATCTGTCCGGGCGCCAAGGGCCACCAGGGCCAGGACATCCGTCCTGCCACCTGCAAGAAGGGCCTCCACTGGGCCGTCGCCGCTGAAGCGGGTCAGGTCACCAATATCGGCAGCTACACGGTCACCCTGACCGCGGACAGCGGCATCCGCTATCGCTATCTGCACATGAAGATGGATGCGCTCGCGGTCGCCCTCGGCGACAGGGTCACCCGCGGTCAACGCCTCGGCTTGGTTTCGAACGACTTCGGCGGTGCGGCTACGACGATCCACCTGCATTTCGAGATCAAGACGACGGTGGCGTTGCCCGACGGCACGTCGCAAATTCACTTCGCGCCGCCGTACACGTCACTGGTGGATTCCTACAAAAGACTATTGGCCGGAACGCCTTAGAGTTCGACGACGTTGGCCCTGAGCGTGGCGGCCCCTGGCTGCTCACGCCAGTGCTTGTTGTTCAGCACCTGGCCCTCAAGCCGCACGCGCGTCACCGCGGTGAGGTCTAGGTCGGCATAAACCCACATCGCCTCGTTCATAGCGCCGAGCGCAACGACGCCGTTGTCCGGAAACCCTGCATCCGGCGGCCCGAACACGCCGGCCGCACCGACATTGTGATCCACGGCGGGCGACCACGGCGCTTCGCCCACGGTCGGCGCCTGCACGACGTAGCATTGGTTCTCAAGCGCCCGCGCCTGCGCCGCAACCCGCACCCGGTAATAGCCGGCAAGCGAATCCGTGCAGCTCGGCACCAAGATCATCGCGGCCCCCGCTTCGCTCATGGCGCGCGCGATCAACGGAAACTCCGCGTCGTAGCAGATCGCAATCCCGAACATGCCGATGCGCGAGTCGAAGACCGTGATGTCGCGCCCGCCCTGCACGCGCCACTCCTCGCGCTCGAAGCGCGTCATGATGAGCTTGCGCTGCTCGCGGATGCGCCCCTTCGGCGACACGACGCGCGCAACGTTGTAGGTCACGCCGTCGTCGCTTCGCTCGGGCAGACTCGCGGCGACGATGTGCACCTGATGCCGCTCGGCCAGATCGGCATGGAGCGCGTCGATACTGCCGCGCAATCCGCCCATGAAATCCACGGACTGCTGCAAGTCGCCCCACACCTCGGGCGCGAAGCTGCGTGCGAGCTCCATGGCGCCGTATTCGGGAAAGACGAGCAGCTGCGCCTGGTTCTCGGCCGCCTCGCCGACCCAACGCGAAATCTTGTCCGCATAGGCTTCCCACGACGCGATCGCATCGATCGGATACTGAGCCGCGGCGACGCGCACCTTCATGGGGTCAAAGCCTCTTCATCCAAAACTGCATGGGTTTAAGCGATTCTGCCGAAGCGCCGA
Source organism: uncultured Flavobacteriaceae bacterium (assembly GCA_964638635.1). Lineage (GTDB taxonomy): Bacteria > Pseudomonadota > Alphaproteobacteria > Micropepsales > Micropepsaceae > SZUA-430. The sequence continues at coordinate 11,506 of CAZXAQ010000009.1, read as the reverse complement.
TTTCCTTCCAGCTCATGTGGCAAATCAAGCCCGGTTCGACCGCATAGCCGCGCTTCCCCCAGAACGCGTCAAGCGGTTCATAGCCTTTCGGCCGTGCCGGGTGATCGGGCGGACGAACGACGGCACAGAACGTCGCAGCGCGCGCACCGCACGCCCGCGCCTGCGCCTCGCGCAGCTCGAAGAAGCGCACGCCGATCCCGTGCCCGCGGTACCGCGCCCGCAGCACCGACTCACCGAAGTAGAAAATGGACGAAAGATCGTCGCCCCGGCGCCGAAACGGCGCGGTCACCTCGTCCACCTGGCTGACAAGCGGCGCCGCCGTCGACGCACCGACCACCTCGTCCCGGTCGAACGCCGCCACGATCACGGCATTGGGCGACGCGGCGAACGCGGCAATGTAGTCGCGTTCATAGTCGAGATCGCCGTCATAGAGATACGGATAAGAACGAAACACCTCCATCCGCAGCCGCGCAACGTCCGGCAGATGCGCCTGCAACCGCGCGCCGGTTAGCGGTTCGACGCGCATGCTCATGCGTCGACCTGCGCCATCCAGTCTTTCAGATTGTAGTGCGTCGTGACCCGCGTGATGAGACCGCCCTTCACGTCGAAGAATGCACCCGCCGGAAGCACATATTTCTGCCCGCTGGCTGGCGGCAAACCTTCGTCCGTCGCCAGATACGTGCCGTGCACCACGAACTCCGCCGCCGCCCGCTGGCCGTCGGCGGAGGACATGATGACGATGTCGGCCAGCGCCTCGCGATAGCAGCGATCCATATGCGCGAGGAACGACGAAAAATGCGCTTTGCCGGTATGCCGCCCGCCCTGATTGACGTCGTGCACGACGTCTTCGGACAGGCACGCGACCATGCCCGCCCAGTCGCGCGCGTTGAACGCCGCATAGTAGCGCCGGATCAAATCTTCGGTCTGACTGCGCATACATCCCTCACGCAACGCCATGATTGCTGGTCAGAGATGCATAGAGCGGCGAAGCGTCCCTGCCAAGCCGCCGTCGCTACTCGTCGGGGTTCTCGGCCTTCTTCTTGGCCTTGGCCTTCTTAGCCTTCTCTTTGCAGACGTCTTCATCCGCGTTGTCTTCGTCATCGCAATCGATGTCATCGTCATCGTCCGACGAACCGGCGACCGCGCCGACGGCGCTCGCCGCCACATCGACCGTCGTCCCGACAACGGTCGCCGTGGTGCTCACCACCGTGTCGACAATGGCGATCGCGGCGCAGCCGTTGAGGCTAAGCGCCGCGAGGGCGAGAACGGCTACCAGAAGAGCGCGCATGACAAACCGGCCTTTGTAAGGGTGAGGTGCAGTGAACATCCGCGGAGCCTGCGCGGTCAACCGTCCACGGATGGTTACGAGCCGGATTCTGCCTCGCTCAGGCGCCACGGCGGGTATCGCCGGTTGCGCCCGGCATGAAACAGACACACGCGATTGCCTGCCGGATCGCGCAGGTAAGCCTCGCGCCACAACCAAGACTGGTCGACCGGATCGGCCTCGAACGCGAGCCCACGCGCTTTGAGTCGCGCCACCAACCCATCCAAGTCGTCATCTTCGAAATAGATCAGCGTCTCGCTGACCCCACGTGTATCCGGCGCCAAGTGAAGCGAAAACGTCGACTCGCCATCGGGACATTCGAACCGCGCGTAATCCTCGGAGCGCACGATCAGCTCGAGCCCCAGCGTCCGGTAGAACCCGATCGACGCATCGAGATCGCGCGCCGAAACCATCACCTGATTGAGCCGCATTTGAGCCTCCTAAACCGCGTCCGAAACCATACGCCGAACGCCCCTTTGACGTGAGCCCCATCCGCTCAGTAAGAGCCAAGGCACATGGCCACGATCGAAACCCTGTTCGCGACCCGCATCTACCAAGCCCCGCTTGGCGGACGAGATACGGCACGCCTCAACCGCGACCTCGAAGCGGCCTGCCTCTCGATCGCCCGCGACGACCGCGCCGGCCAAGCCTGGTGCCGCGAGCACGGCTACGCGGGCTACACGTCCTACGCCTCGTTGAACGACCTCACGATACGCGCACCCGCCTTCGCCGACCTCGAACGCCGCCTGAGCCCGCACATCGCGCGCTTCGCGAAGGCGCTGCATTTCGATCTAGGCAAGAAACTCGCGCTCGACAGCATCTGGATCAACGTCTTGAAACCGGGCGGCACGCACTCCGGCCACATCCACCCCTCAAGCGTGCTCAGCGGCACCTACTATGTGACAGTCCCAAAGGGCGCGAGCGCGCTCAAATTCGAAGACCCGCGCCTCGGCCTCATGATGGCGGCGCCGCGCAAGAAAGAGACTGCCCCACGCGACGCCCAACCGTTCGTCACCATCGCGCCGAAGCCCGGCACCCTCATCCTCTTCGAAAGCTGGCTTCGCCACGAGGTTCCGCCAAACCCGGCGCGCGAAAACCGGATCAGCGTGAGCTTCAACTACGCCTAGGACCCGGCAACCGGCTGAACCGACTGGAACAACTGATCGACCGTCGTGCGCAGTTTGTCGAAGTAATACTCGTTCGGCGCGATGAACAGCAGCACGTCGACCATGTCGTTGCGTTGCGCACCAAGCGCCATGCCCCGCATCTCAAGCCCGTCCGCGTTCACATAGTTGAGATCGAACTTGAAGCCCGCATTCGGCTCGCCGAACGTCGCCGGCGCCAAGTTGCTCGCCTTGACCTGATTGTTCCCGAGCCGCGTCAGCGAGTTGACCATCAGCTCCATCGCGTCGTTCGGCAACATCCCTTTCTTCACCGCGGGAAAATCTTTGCGCTGACTGTCGCGCACGGTGAACATCGTGTCGCCGGGCTTGCGGCCCAGTAGGAAGTGCAGCTCATTGAGCCCGAAACCGTCGATCGTCCACACCGCGTCGGACACGCCGACGCCGGTCGGCTTCGCCCACATAACCTGCGGCGAGACCGCTACGCGGCTTGCCACGACGACGCGCTCGTTCGGATTGACCGCTTGGAACCCCTGACAGGCGTTGAGCGCCAGCGCGGTAGCCAAGACAAGGAAGATACGGGCGTAAGCCATGGGACCTCACAGAGACTTGAGATAGAAATCGATCATCGCGCGATCGTCCGTTTGCGGCACCTTCGCGAGATACTGGGTAAAGGCTTGACGGGCGGCAGCCTTGTCGCCCTGCTTCATCGCGACGAGACCAAGCCCGCGGAAGGCGGCCGGAAACGGCACCGCTTGTGCAATCGCGCGCTGATAGCTGTCGCGTGCCGCCTGCAGATCGCCGTCCTTGTCGCGCCGACGGTAAGATTCACCTTGGAAGAACAAGAGTTCGCCCGACGACGGTTCGACCTGCAGCAAGCGATTGATGAGAACCAAGCTCTCGTCGTACTCGCCGCGCGCAAGTTCGCCCTCAAGCCACGCCGTACGATGCGGCCCGAGCGCGGCGCGCAAAGCGCCTTCGCCCGTGATCCCGGGCGCCGTGCCCGAGGCCAGCAACTTGTTGGCGGCCTCGGTCAGCGTCGTCGCGCGCTCTTCCGCCTTCGGATGCGTCGCCGAGAAGATCGAGCGCGAGTCGCGGTCTTTGTTCGCGGCATGCTCTTCGAGCAGGCCCGCCCAAATCGCACCACCGGCGCGCGGATCGTAACCGTTCGCCATCAGCGCTTCGAGCCCGCCTTCGTCCGCCTCGCGCTCCTGGTCGCGCCCATAAGAGAACAGCGCCCCAAGGGCCGCGAGCTGTGCCAGCGAACCGACGAAGCCGACGCCCACGCCGGCCGCGATCAGTCCGAAAAACGACAGCACGTTGGCCGTGTCGCGCATCGACTGGTACTGCGCCAGCGAATGCTTGGCGGCGTAGTGCCTGTACTCGTGGCCCAGCACGAACGCGAGCTCCGCCTCGTTCTTCACCCGCAGCAGCAGGCCCGACCAGACATGCATCATGCCGTTGGGCGCCATGCTGGCGTTGAACATCGGAATGTCGAGAATATAGATGCGGATTTCGTCGCAGCGCGGACCTGCGATCTTGCACACCACACCGCGGACATAAGCATTGAGCGCCGGGTCCTTGATCAGCAGAGGCGAGCGCTGGATGTCCTTCTCCGCCTTCTCGAACATCATCCAGAGACCGGCCTCGTCGCTGTTCAACGGCATCGACTGCGGCACACCCTGCGCAAGAACGCTGCTCGCCGTCATCGAGGCTGCCAGAAGGCCGGCGATTCCGGCTCTGGCGAGCCTGGGCAGCTTCATCACAGCGGCGCGTCCTTCAGCAGCGCCGAGATGACGTTGGCTGACGCCGCCGGCGTTCTAAGATCGCCCGACGAACTCTGCAGCACGTTGAACCAGACCACATTGCCGGTGTTGAGATCGACAAGCGACGCGAACGCAACCTGCTGGCCGCCGGTAATCCCGACGCCCAGGATCGCCGCGCCCAGCATCATCATCGCACGGCCGGCGGTCGTGTAACTGTCGCGCACATAAATGAAGAGCCCATAATCCGCGCCGAGCTTCGTACGCAGCGTCTGCGTCCCCGAACCCAACGACCAATCGAGCGCCTTGCCCTTCGTCGGTAACTCGTTATTCGGCATGAACAAGTGCAGCAACACCGCGCGCCCGACAACACCGTGCAGCTTCACAAGCTGCGTGTCGCGCCGTTCGGTCGCGGGATCAAGCACCACGATCTTCACGCCGCGCGACTGAAACAGTTTCTCGGTTTCCGAACGCACGTTCTCGCGCCCGGACTTCGTCCAGTCCGCGCGCGGCGAAAACATCCCCGATGCCTCAAGCTCGCCCAGAACGACATCGGGTTCGATGATTGCGATTTTCTTTTCACTGGACTGCCACTGAAAATTCGCCGACGTCGCCTTCATGGCCTGAGTATTCGTGCAAGCGCTGATCAACAGAGCAGCAATCGTCACAACGAAGACTTGAGCGGTCCGCATGAATCATCCCCCGAAGGTGTGGCGCTCGAAGACTAGACCCGCCGCGTCCGAGGTAAAAGAGGGGTGACTAAGGCAACCCCAAGTTGGCGCACATGGCATCCCTGCGCGCCCTCAGCGATTTCTTCTCGGATTTCCTGCTGCGCGCAAACCTCAGGGCCGCATGAACATGTAGTCGGTATCGGGATCGACGTTCTCCGCCGCCGCGAGCAATTCGGCGCGCACGTCGGCCACGCTGCGCCGCTCCAGCATCGACGAGATGACCATCGAAAGCAGGTTCCGCGCGACCGCGTCCGCGTCTTGCCCCTCCGCCTTCGCAGCCGCCATCGCCGCGGCAAAGTGTGCGCGCGCTATCTCCCCAGCCGTCATCGCCGACCCTCCTCAACAACATCCGGGTGACACGATCACAGCTTGGCGCTCCGCTTCTTTGACCCAGGTCAGAACCTAGGCAGCGCAACAAGGCCCTGGTACGATTGCCCGCGAGAGGTGGGCAATGGGCAGGACAATCAGACTTCTGCTGTTCGGTGTCGCGGTATGGGCACTGCCGTTCGTTGGCGGCATGGCGATCTTCCCGATCGTCCCGCCCGAGACTGCACTGTTCGACACGCTGATGTCGGTGGCGATGGCGTTCTCGGCCTCACTGTTCGGCTACCGATATCTGCGCGGCAGCGCCACACCCGGCCTCGATGAAGGCCTCTTCGCCGGCACGATCTGGATGCTCATGTCGCTCGCGCTCGACGTGCCGTTCTTCATCTTCGGCCCCGAACAAATGCGCATGTCCCCCGACGCCTACATGGCCGACATCGGTTTCACCTACGTGATGATTCCGATCATCACGGGCACGATTGGGCTGGCACTGCGGAAGTAGCTGGTTAGTTCCTCCGCTCGCGTCCGTGCCAAACGCGAACGATCACGACACTGTCGGCGCTCGCGCGATAGCGGATCACATAGGCGCTCCGGCCAAAACGCACGAAGAGTTGGCGATAGCCGGAGAATCCGACCGGCGTTCCCCGCTCCGCCAAGCCTTCTACAAGACTGTTCGCTGCATCGCGAATTGTACGCAACGCGGCCGCCGCTGCCGCTTCGTTCTTCGGCTTCAAGAACTCGTAAAGCCGGTCGAGATCGTCCGTTGCTTTGGGAAGATAGATCAGTCTCACGATTTCGGCTGAGGCTTGGGAAGCGGGTTTGCCGTCCCCAGGCTGTCGATCCATTGATCAACTGCCTCTGCCGTCACATAGCGGCCGTCTCGTTCGAACGCCGCCCACCGACGTTTCTCTTCTTCCAGGTCGTGGCTATCCGCGAGAATCTGACCGAGTGCGGATTGCACGAACGCAGCCGGCGACAAACCCGTGGCCGCCGCGACTTTCTCAAGTGCGGCGTCCATATCGGCGTCGAGTTCGATCGTACGCTTGACCGTTGCCATGCTCGCAGAATCGCACATTCGCACCGGCAAGTCGAGGTGCGCCTAGTTATCCAAAAAGCTCCGCAGCTTCCGGCTGCGACTGGGATACTTCAGCTCCCTGAGTGCCTTCGCTTCGATCTGGCGGATGCGTTCGCGTGTCGGCCGTGGTTGGCCCCGTCTGCGGCTACATCTATGAAGAATGAGCCTTTTTTGTCAGAATGCCATCACAATCCCTTCACCCGAAGCATCAAAGGGTGCGGCATGCATCTGCAGTATTATCATCGTTTGCAGACCATACTCGCTGGCCAACTGGTTGGTGTTGAGCCGGGTTGGCAAGTGCCCGCCGTCTACTACGATGCGCCGAACGGGTTTGATGAGAGCATTTGGGTCGATGCGCTGCCCGAGACGTTTATCGCCGCGCGCATATCGGGTGGCTCGGTCCAGAAATTGAAAGGCAAGAAGGCGGGCGCGGTCAGCCGTCCGAGCTTTGGCCCATCATTCGAGCCTGCCGGTGTCGGAAACTACTATGTTGCTCGTAGCGACATCCAATTTGCCCATTTGCACTTGCCGAATGAGCTGCTTGACCGGGCCAGCGACATGGCAAACGCTCCACCACTCAGCCGGCGGCTTCGCGACGATTTGGTGTTCTTCGAAGACGATCCTCTAGAGTCGCTGGTCGGTCACTACGTGCAAAGAGCGTTCGATCATGCCGACCCGCCGACTTCGCTGGAAATGGAAGGCCGAGCATTGTTGCTCCTCGACCGGTTGCTGCATTTGCACGGCACCAACGCGATCGCTCCGCCGGCGCGCGGCGGGCTCTCTCCGCGCGAACTGCGCCGGGTAACCGACTATGTGCAGGAACATCTTGCCGACGATCCGGCCTTGGGCACACTTGCGCAGCTGGTCGGCCTATCGCCCAAATATTTTTCTCGTGTCTTCAAACGCTCCACCGGATCCGGTCCTCACCAATGGCTGATGAAACAGCGCGTTGCGCGTGCGCGCGACTTGCTGGCCACCAGTGACTTGAGTCTCGCGCAAATTGCCCTGTCCTGCGGCTTCGCCGATCAAAGCCACTTAACCGTCACGTTCCGCCGCACAACGGGCACAACGCCCGGCCGCTTCCGCAGGGAGCGGCAAGCGTAGCTGCTCCGTCCGCGTGTTCTTCAGCGTTTGGCGGGGGCGTCCTTGCTCAGTCTCTTCTCATTCGGCCGATCGACAATTTTTGGACGCAGCGACAGGATAATGACGAATACTTCGTCTTGTTCACGCGCGGGTACCTTGAACTCGTTCAAGACGTCTTTGAGATGGCCGGTCACGACCTCGAAGTCGCCGCCTGTAATGCCGAGCCCACGATGCGCGTCACCGGCTGGTCGGCTGATCACTTTGCAAGGCCCTCCCGTCACGTTGCACAGAAGGTTCTTGTTCTTCTGCTTGAACGACTGGCGCGTGTCATCGCTCATGCCAATGAAGAACTGATTGATCTTCGGGTCGGCGAATAGGCTGTCGGCAAATTTTTCGACGACAGCCGAGATGGCTTCATACCCGCCCAATCGCTCATAAAGCGTTTTGTCTTTGGCAGTTGCGCCGGCCGAAAACGCAGCCGCCGTTACGATTGCCGCCGCCGCAAAGGCGCGCAGGCGCATGCTCGGCCGAACAAATGTTTGCATCATCAATCTCCAGGGGCGCTGTGATGCGCGGGCCAAACTATAGCGCCGTGAGAGTAGCGGTACTACGAGCGCACGCCGGCGGAGCTGAACTCTCGGACGGTCGACGAACAAATTCGGACGCTCGGACCTACGCGCTCATTCTTTGAGCGTCGCCAAATACGCGACGATGTCCTGACGGTCCTTCACGTCGGAAACAGAAATACCCATGCGCGTGCCGGGCACGAGCCTCGGCGGACCCGCGAGCCACTTGTCGAGCGTCGCCGCGTCCCACATCAGTCCGGACTTTTTCAGCGCGTCGCTGTAGTGATAATCCGCCACCCCGCCAGCGCGCCGGCCGAACACGCCGTTGTGGCGTGGGCCCACGCGATTCGTCTTCGGCGAATGGCATCCGCCGCACCGCGCGTCGTAGCGCTGTTGGCCGCGCACAGCGTCGCCGACCGGCGCCGCAATGGGCGCAACCGGCGTCGCGGCCTGCGCCGCGCCGAACAAGGCGGCGGCCAGAACGGCCGCCGCAGCAATTGTCGTTCGATTACCCAAAGAAAAACCCATTCGCGGAAAGCTTCTCGCCCACCGCAGGCATCAGCATGGCCACGTGCACCGCTTCGTCGGCCGCAAGCCGGGCGACCAGCACGTCGAGGTCGGACCCGGTCAAAGACGGGATGAGTCCGAGATAGGCGTTCGTCGCACCCCGTTCGAGACCCAGTGCCAGCTTTAGAATGTCGGCTTCCGACTTGAGTTTGCCCGCCTCAAGATCCGTCGCGTAGTCGGCTTGCTTCTTCGCATCGACCGGCTTGCCGCCCAAGCGGCGAATGGCCTTCGCCAGCTCGTCACGATGCTGCTTGTGATGACCTTGGAACAAGATGCCGAGGGCCAAGACGTCTTTGCTGAGCAGGCCGCTTTCCGCGCTGATTTGATAGGCGGCAATGCCTTCGTGCTCGAGCCCGAGCGCGGCATTCAAGAGCGCCGCATCTTGCGCGTTGGGCTTCATTGCTTTCTTCTTCGCAAATGCCGGCGTTGCCGCGCCAGCCAAAGCGAGCAGACCTCCGGCGGAAAGAACGGCGCCGCTCCGGCTCAGAAATTTTCGGCGCTGCATATGCAGAGGGGATAACGGGCTCATGTTGTGTACTCCTGATTTTGGGTGCGGACCCTACCCCAGCCGCGCGGCAACAAGAGCGACCGCCGCACTCATAAAGAGCATGCGCGCGATCTCTTGGACGATCTGCAACGATCTTAGCCGGTGCGCCGGCGGAACGCTGTCGGCGATTCGCCGAGCGCCTGCGCGAAGGCGCGCGCGAACGCGGTCGGCGACTGATATCCGGCCTTCGCCGCGATCTCGCTGATGCTCATATCCGTGTGGGAAAGCCACACGCGCGCCCTCTGCATCCGCCAATCGGACAAGTAATTCAGCGGCCCGCAGCCCATCAGCGCCTGAAACTTCTCCGCAAAACTGCTGCGCGACATTGCTGCTTCGGCGGCCAGTGTCTCGACCGTCCACGCCCGTTCCGGCCAACGGTGCATCGCTTCCACGCTGCGTGCGATTTTCGGATCGCTCAACGCCGACACGATGCCCGCAAGCGCCGGCGATTGATCGGCGGTCGCGCGCACCGCTTCGATGAACACCACCTCCGACAGGCGCCGCACCGAGGCGTAGGAGCCCAACGTTCCCTCCGGAAGCTGCCGCGTGATAAAGCGAAGCAACTCGTCGAGCCACGCATTCTGCGCGCGGTGCGCCCGCGTCACCACCACCGCGCTCGGCAACGCCCGCAGCAGCGGATGATCGACTCCGTCGGCGAAGGTAAAATGTCCGCAGACGAGTTTCGTCACGGCCGGTTCCGAACCCTTGCCCCATACCAAGGCTCCGCTGCCGGTAAATCCGCTATCGGCCAAGACCGTATCGAGCGCCACGGGCTCGCGGTCGGCGGAATCCGCAATTGTATGCGCGGCCCCACCCGGAATCAGAACGACGTCGCCCGGTTCCAAATCGACTCCGGCAGCCCCTTCCGGCTTCACCCAACACCGCCCCTGCGCGACAAGATGAAACCGGATCGTACGCTTGTGTTCCGGAACGAGCACCGCCCACGGCGGCGAGAAGTTTGTATGAAAGTAAAGCTGGCCCTTTAATTCGATTGTATCGAGAATATCGCTCAGCAAATCGACCATTCCGGCCCCTCAAACGAAGACCAAATCGGTATCAAAATACCCGCCTCCTGAGCATCGATATTGTAGAATTGGAACGTCCGCGGCCCAGCAACGGCCCAAACCCTCAGGTCCCGAATTGGAAATAAAGCTGGCCCTTGCGCTCGAACGTGTCGAGGATGTCGCGACGAAGGTTCATCGGGAAGGGTGCCGCAATGCCGAACACGAGGCCGGCAAAGAAGCGGCCAAAGTTGCATCTCAAGCGCATTTACGAACCGGCGGAAGAAAGTGATGGCTATCGCATCCTCGTCGACCGCCTTTGGCCGCGCGGCCTAACGCGCGAGAAAGCGCATGTGGATCTCTGGCCCAAGGAGGTGAGCCCCAGCGGCGATTTGCGCCGCCGCTTCCATGCTGAGCCCGAGAAGTTCAACGAGTTCCGCGCGGCGTACGAAAAAGAACTGTCGAAGTCACCGGCGCGCGAAGCCGTCGAACTATTGCAGGGGCACCTGAAGAAGGGCCCCGTCACCCTCCTCTTCGCCGCCAGCAACGAGGAACACAACAACGCGGTGGTGTTGATGGAGTGGTTGCTCGCCAAACCGGTTGTCGCCAAAAGCAAAGAGCCTCGCAAACAGCGAGGCTCAAAGCAGTAACGCCACGTTCGCTAGCGTCAGTTATCCAAGAAACTGCGCAACTTCCTTGACCGGCTCGGATGCTTCAGCTTCCTGAGTGCCTTCGCTTCGATCTGGCGGATGCGTTCGCGGGTGACCGAGAACTGCTGGCCCACTTCTTCGAGCGTGTGGTCGGTGTTCATGCCGATACCGAAGCGCATGCGCAGCACGCGCTCTTCGCGCGGCGTGAGCGAGGCCAGAACCCGCGTCGTCGTCTCGCGCAGGTTCGACTGGATCGCCGCATCGATCGGCAGCACCGCGTTCGTGTCTGGAATGAAGTCGCCGAGATGCGAATCTTCCTCATCGCCGATCGGCGTTTCGAGGGAGATCGGCTCCTTCGCGATCTTCAGAACCTTGCGCACCTTCTCCAAAGGCATCGCCAGCTTCTCGGCGAGTTCCTCCGGCGTCGGCTCGCGGCCAATTTCGTGCAGCATCTGACGCGACGTGCGCACCAGCTTGTTGATCGTCTCGATCATATGCACCGGAATGCGGATCGTGCGCGCTTGATCGGCGATCGAGCGCGTGATCGCCTGTCGGATCCACCACGTCGCATAGGTCGAGAACTTGTAGCCGCGCCGATACTCGAACTTATCGACCGCTTTCATCAACCCGATATTGCCTTCCTGAATGAGATCCAAGAACTGCAAGCCGCGGTTCGTGTATTTCTTCGCGATCGAGATCACGAGGCGCAGGTTCGCCTCGACCATTTCCTTCTTCGCCTGACGGGCTTCGCGCT
>CAZXAQ010000008.1:0-84177 GCA_964638635.1 uncultured Flavobacteriaceae bacterium | reverse complement strand
CCGGCGCCGATGTCCTCATCGACTTCGCCACCACAGACATCCTCCTCCTCAACACGACACTCGCCTCCATGGGCGCAGACGACTTCACGTTCGTCTAAACAAAACGCGGCATCAAGCGCCTGCAACGTCCCGGCCTCTCCAAGGCCGGGACGTTTTTTTGTCGGCCGTCGCTTATCTCCAATCGGATAGGCATCGCCGCCCACGCGACCCCTTGAAACTCGTCGCCGCCACGCCGCACGCCGCAGGATTAGACGCGACCAGCGCCGGACTGTCCCCAAGCCGAAGGTCTTGGCGAAACCAGACGATCGCGGGCGGCGCGCGGTTGTCTTTGCGTGACGTCACGGATGAACTACGGCCGAACGGTACCGCCGGGTCAATCCACCATCTCGAACGTCAATCCCGCGTGTTCGCGCAGCCGCTCGATCAATGCCCCACCCATCGCCGACGCAGGCGTCCAAAACCCGCCGGCCACATCGTCGCCCAATTCGGAAAGGCAAATCGCCGCTTCCGAGATCATCTTCGCGGTCGAGCCGTAGCCAGGATCGCGATCGCCCGTGACGCGCGCCTTGAACACGCGTCCGTCGGCGGCAGTACCCACGAACAGCAGGTCGTAGCTCCCGCGCTCGCGCTGTTCGGCTGTGGGCCCTTGCCCCGGCTTCGGCAGCACGAAGCGATTCAAGAACGCGCGCGTCGGCGAGAACGCGGCCGCAAGCCCGAACGCGCCCATCGCCCCGGTCAGCGCCACCGCCGCTGGCGCGCCCAAGAGCCCGCCGCCCGTCAGCATCGCTTCGTCGTACTGGAAGTCGCGGCCATAGGCATAGTTCATCACCGCGTTCGACCGATGCACGACACGCGTGTTGATCCCGGCCATCACGAACGGCGCCGTCCACGAGCCTGCGGCGCCATCGTATGTCACCGGAATGGCCCCCGGCTGCCGCGGCCCCTTGCGCTCACCCGTGGGGTTCAGCGCGTAGGGATTGGCGAGCACACTGCGCACCGCGGCGTCGCGCGTCGCCTCTTCGACAAGGTTCATCATGCTGGCGATCGTGCCGCCGCTGGCTCCGCCCTTCATCGACGTCACGCGCATGCGGATTGCGGTGCACGGCTTGCCCGTAACCTTGCGCACCTCTTCGTTCAAGAAGAACACGCCAAGGTCGGAGGGAGTGGAATCGAACCCGCAACACGGCACGATGCGCGCGCCGGAGGCCTCGGCCGTCTCCTGATGCGCGTCGATCATCTTCTGAATCCAGGGCGCCTCACCGGTCAGATCGCAATAGTCCGTCCCCGCCGCCGCGCACGCCGCGACCAGCTCCGACCCATACTTCGCGTAAGGCCCGACAGTGGTCAGCACCACTTTCGTCTGCGCCACCAGCGCATCCATCTCCGCTCGGTTCGACGTGTCGGCGACGATGGTCGCCACCCGTTCACCGCGCGGCCCGAGCGAGGTCTTCACCGCGTCGAGTTTCGACGCGCTTCGCCCAGCCATCGCCCAGCGCACGGCATTGTTGCCGGCACGTCCGGTCAGATACTCGGCGATGAGGGCACCGACGTAGCCGGTCGCTCCGACCAAGATGATGTCGTAGCGAGGGCTCTCCGCCCCGCGCTTGCGCTTGGCCATACGGGCGATTCCTTGTGCTCTGGAGAAAAGTGGTTGGGGGACTAGGATTCGAACCTAGACAGGCAGAGTCAGAGTCTGCAGTCCTACCATTAGACGATCCCCCAATGGCGGGGCGCCTTCATAAACCCGTGGGGGGCTGCCCCGCAAGCCTTCGCAAAGGGTGGCCCGGCATCCTACATATAGGGACCCTCTGTAAGGACCCCAAATGGCCATTCGTGCCGAACATTTCGACTTTCTCTCCAATCTCGACACACTGACCGCCGTGGTCTTGGGCGCCGTTCTGGCGACCGCAGGCGGCTTTATCGGCACGCAGATTGAGCACCGCGTCGACACGCGCCGGCGCGAGCGCCAAGCCGCCCTCTTCTTCGGCGAGATCATGTCGCTTTTGAACGTGTCCGTCGCCGCGGCCCAACGCGCGCGCGGCATCGGCGATCCGTTCGGCCCCGTGACGATGCGTATCCTGCGCACCATCCGCCGCGAACTCGACATCTACGAGCGCAATCGCGAACGACTGTTCGAAATCTCCGAGCCGGCGCTCCGCGCGCGCATTCACACCACGCTGCTGCGCACGACGATGGGCGTCGAAGGCGCCTTGGAATCGGCGACTGAAGCGGCCGATATCCAAACCGAGTTCCAAACCTCGCCCGATATGACCGCCGCGCGCCGCGAGCACCTGGAGTCAAGGCTTGCGCAACGGCTGCGCCTTCGCGACGGCGGCTTCGAATTCCTAATCGAAGCTTCCGAACAGGCGTCGAAGCTGGCGAAGGAACTTGAACCGATCGCGCGGGTCGATTTCGAGAAGCTGGTACAAGCGACGCGCGACGCGTAGACGCTCAGTCGCCGATCAGCCCGTAGCCGTAGACCGGATCGCGTCCCGGTGCGCCGAGATCGCGCGCCTCTGCCGCCAACGCCTCGACCGCCTCCGCGGCACGCACTGTGTCCGGCACATCGAGGACGGCGGCGAGCCTCGCCGCAACAAGCGGCGCAGCGTAAGACGTCCCCGAAACCGTATCGACGGAGCCCTTCGGATCGGCGACGCGCAAGCCAACGCCGTGTGCGGCGAAATCTACGTAATCGCCTTGGTTGGCGTAGAGATAGACTTGGTTCTTGTTGTCGACCGCGGTCACGCCCACGACCTTGTCGTACGCGGCCGGAAACTGCGGCGCCCCCCGCGGCCCTTCGTTGCCGACGGCGGCGACGAGAACATGCCCCGTTGCATTGAGCCGGCTGATCATGGCCCCCAGGATAGGATTGGCGGGCCCCGTCAAACTGAGGTTGATCACCGCCACGCGCATCGTCGCCAGCCAATCGAGCCCACGCACGATCGCATCGGCCGTCGCGATTTCCCGGCCGTCTGCAGACAAGGTGAAGACGTTGGCCGCAAATACGGTCGCGCCCGGCGCCACCTCGGCAATGAGCGACGCAACCGCCGTGCCGTGCGAGTCCGCCTTCACCTTGGCGATCGGATCGAACGCGCGTGCATTGACCACGACCTGCTTCAACATCGGATGCTTCGCGTTCACGCCGGCGTCAACGAGACCGACCTTCGCGTGCACGGGTTTCTTGGGCGCCGCCGAACGCACCGCCCCTGCCGCGGCAGCAGTGCCCGCCGGATCATAGATGTGATTGAACGTCACGATACCCTTAGGATCGAGCTTCTGCAGCGCGTCGAACGCTTCGCGCTCGCTCATCCGGTTCGGAACCGCAACCCGCATCGCCGATGCGCCGATCGTCTCCACGCGAAAGCTCTCGACCAAGCGAAAACCCTTATCCGCGAGCCGCGCCGCAAAGTCGGTCCGGCTGGTCAGAACGATTGCCTCGCCTTCCCGCACGCGCTCGCCGGCATCGTTGCGCGTGACCGCGACGACATCATCGTCATCGCTGCCGCGACCGGAGTTCGAACTGGAATTCGAGTTGGAACCGGAGTTCGAGTTGGAGCCGGAATTCGATCCGGAGTTGCCTTCGCCGCCCTCGCCGGAGTGGCCTGAATGGCCTGACGAGCCGTCGTCGCCAGATCCGGACCCGGACCCACTTTCGCCACCATCGTCGTCGCCACCACCGCCACCTTCACCGCCGTCGTCGGAGTCGCCACCGGAATCGCCGCTGTCACCGCCGGAATCGTCGCCACCGCCCCCCTCGCCGCCATCGCTATCGTGGTCGCCGCCCCCGGACGCTTCGTCGGGGCCGCTCAAATCGTCGTCGGCCGTGTCGTGGTCGTCGTCATCGTCGCCGCCCCCCCTGCCAGGTGACGCCCCAACGGGCCCCGCCAGGGCCAACCCCATGGCCAAGCAGGCAAAAAGCCAAAGAACGGTGCTTTTCAGATGGCCGGTCACGGCGAATCCAGGCTGTTAGCGTCAATTCGAATTCTAGGTTGAAATCGGGCCCGGTGTCCCGGCCTTTATTCCTTATGGTCAACGGAATAAACCGCCCCACCCATTCGTTGTATGGCTGCACGCACGTATGACAAGTACCAACGAAGAACTTCGGCGAGCGATTGCGGCCATGCTGCCGCGGCTGAGGCGCTTTGGAATAGCCTTGGCGGGCTCCGCCGAGCAGGGGGACGACATCGTACAAGCGGCGATTGAGAAGGTCCTGACCAAGTCCGACCAGTGGCAACCTGGAACAAGCCTGGAAAGCTGGACCTTCAAGATCATGCAGAACGTCTGGCGCGACGAGCTTCGCCGCCGCCGGACGGACGAGAGAAAACAGGTGCTGAACAGCGCCGGTGCGGACGAAACGGTAGACGGGCCAAACGTGGCAGAGACCATGTTAATGCTTAACAAGACCAGAGCCTGCTTCTCCAAGCTGCCGGAGGAGCAGAGGCTGGCGCTCGCGCTGGTTGTCCTCGACGGCCGCTCCTACCGTGAGGCTGCGGATCATCTGGAGATTCCCATTGGAACCCTGATGAGCCGCCTATCGCGCGGCCGCGAGGCGTTACGGCGCTTGATCGAAGACAACAAGACAACAGAGACGTTGCGGGCAAACTGATGACACCCATCGACGACGAAACCCTGATGGCCTTTGCCGACGGCGAGTTGACCGACGCGCGCATCGCCGAAGTCGAAGCTGCCCTGGCGGCAAACCCCGCGTTGCGCAAGCGGCTGCAGGAGATGCGCGACACGGACGGCCTGCTGCGCGCCGCAGTCACGCCGAGTCTCGACATGCCCGATCGCTTTGCGCACCTGTTGCAGCCGCAGCCAGCGTCGAACGTCGTTCAACTGAAAGCGACGTCGCGCACAAAGTGGTGGATCCCGGCGGGTGCCGCGATCGCGGCCACGTTCGCCATTTGGCTCGCCGGGACGAGCGTTGCCCCGGTGCAAACCGCCGGCTGGTTGCGCCATGTCGACGATGGTGTCGCCATTTCGGGAGCGCTTGAGGCGGCCGCCGAAAACACGCATTCGGGAGACCTCGTGCGGGCCGGCGATCTCAACATCCGTCCCGTGGTCAGCTTCGTCGCCAATGACGGCCGCTCCTGCCGCGAACTTCACGTGCGCGACAAGGAAATGGCCGCGCGCATTATTGCCTGCCGCGACCTGCAAGAAGACGAGTGGTGCATCGAGGCGTTGGCCAGCATCCCGACGCAGGAATTCACCGACACGTATCAGACGGCTGGCGCGCCCAGAAACCCGGTCATCGATGCGGCCTTCGCGCGGATCGGCGTGAAATCGACGATGGGCGCGGAAGAAGAAAACGCAGCCATCGCCCGGAAGTGGGCGAAATAGGCTAACCGAAGCGCGCCGTCACAGCCTCGCGATATTGCGCGAGCAGCGCATCCAATTTTTCAGCGTCGGCGGGCTTCGGCAATCCGCCGCCGGCGTGCAGATCGTGCTCCATCGCCGCCGCCATCTTGGACAGCGCATCGGCGCCAACCATCGCGCTTGAGCTCTTGAATGAATGCGCGATGCGCAACGCGTCCTTCGAGACCGTGCCACTATTCGCGAGCTCGCGCAGCCTCACAAGCTTACGCGCGGTGTCATTCAAATACGTATCCAAGAGCTCGCGAAACATCTCGTCGGACGTCGACTTGCGGAACGTCTCAAGCGTCGCCCAGTTTACGGTGGGCGCATCGCCGTGCGCTTCCGGCGACGGCAAGCTTGTCGCAGCCTCCACGCCCTTGACCGCGTTCGCGATCGCAATGACCAGGTCCTCGGTCTTGAACGGCTTCGCCACATAAGCGTTCATGCCCGCCGCGCGGCATTCGTTGAAATCGCTGTGCAGCGCGTTCGCCGTCAACGCGATAATCGGCGTGCGGCCGACGTCGCCCTTGAGCGTGCGAATGGCACGCGCCGCCTCTAACCCATCCATCTCGGGCATATGCACGTCCATCAGCACGACGTCGTAACGCGCGCGACGCACAGCATCGACGGCCTCCGCGCCGTTTCCGACAAGATCGGGCGCTATGCCGAACTTCGCGAGCACCGCCTTGGCAACGACCTGGTTCGTGGGGTTGTCTTCGGCAACCAAAACGCGCACCGGCCGCCCAAGCCGTTCCAAATAGCGCTGGCTCTCCCCGAAAGCTTCACTGACGGCGCCGGAAGCAAAGGCTTCGGCCTCGACGTCGGTTGCCGGTTCGAGTGGAATCTCGAACCAGAACGTCGACCCTTTGCCCAGCGCACTCTCCACGCCGATCTTGCCGCCCATGCGCGTGACAAGCTTGCGCGCGATGGCAAGGCCAAGTCCCGAGCCGCCGAAGCGGCGCGAGATCGACGCATCGGCCTGCGTAAAGCTGTGGAACAGCCGCGGCAAATGATCAGGGGCGATCCCGATGCCCGTATCCTTCACCTCGACCTTGAGCCGCCCATTCGCGGCCGACGCCGTCATGCGCACGCGGCCCTGGTCGGTGAACTTCACGCCGTTGCCGAGCAGATTGATCACAACCTGCCGTACGCGACCGGCGTCCGCGCGGATAAAGCGCGGCACCGACGGATCGATCACAAGATCCAAGCGCAACGCCTTCGCGTTCGCGCGCGGCGTCACGATGTCGATCGTATAGGACAACAGCGCATGCACGTCGAACGGCACGTCTTCGAGCTCGACGGCATCCGCCTCGAGCTTTGAGAAATCGAGCACGTCGTTGATGATGCGCAACAAGCCTTCGCCGGATTCCCGGATCGTCTTCACGTAGCGGCGTTGCTCTTCGGTCATCTTCGTGTCGAGCAGAACGCCTGTCATGCCCAGAACGCCGTTCATCGGCGTACGGATTTCGTGGCTCATCATCGCCAAGAATTCCGACTTCGCCCGGTTCGCGGCTTCCGCCGCATCGCGTGCGCGCGTAAGGGTCTGCCGGACGACTTGCTGGCGGTAGATGGCGACCGTGCCTGCGATAATCGTGAACAGGAACACCGGCACCTGCTCGACGAGATTGGAGAGCGTTGTCAGGGTTCCGCCGCTGAGGAAGTAAGCGCCCACCGCCGTAACAGCGCCGGCACCCAACAGAAGCAGCAGACCGCCGAACTCGACGACCATCGCGAGCAGCGCAAAGCCGAGCAGCCAGGTCATCAGCCAGACCGGCGACCCGCCGTTCTTCAACAACATGAACGTGAAGAAGAACGGGAGGCAGTATGTCACCGTCGTGTACCAGAGCCCGGGCCCGAACGCGTTCCGGTAACGGCGCGGCCACAGTGCGATCGAGCATGTGACGGCGCACAAGCCGCCGCCGATCAAGCGCAGTTCCAAGCTCTCATAGACCTGCGGAAACCAGAAGTGCCAAACGATATAGTAGAGCGGCATGCCGCAGATGCCGAAGGCTGCGATCGCGAAGATGATGGGTTCGACCGCTTTGTACGAGCGCTCCAGCGATGCACGTTCCGCCTTCAGCAACTTCGCTAGCAACGACGGCGCCTGCCCGGCTTCAGCCGGTGGCGGTGTCGTACCATCGAATTCCGCGCGAGCGGCGGGCTGATTGCTCATAAGAAAAACCCAGGCACCAGGGCGCAAACCCTACGCTGCCTGCGCTTAAAGGCGGGCTAACCGCCGCCCTAGAAGTACTGCATTAACCGAAGGCTAATGAACGAATCGCGGCGGTATTGGCGCAAAACCCAATCGGCGTCGTCGGCCCGCAAAACGAAGGCGCCCTCGATCTCCAGTCGTAACGACTCGTAAAGACGTGTGGAGGCCTCGATCGTTGCGTAAACAGAACCTTTCTCCGCATCGATCAATGCACCCAAAAGAGCCGAACTGTCGCCGTCATCGTTGAACGCGAACCGGGCACCCACGAAGAAGTCCTTGTCGTAGATCGTGGGCGGTGCGGAGTCCGGCCGGTCATCCCAGTTGAACTCGAGCACGGCCCCAACGTCCCAATTCGTGCCGGCAAACTGCGAGAACGTATGCTCAAGCCCCAGCACGACGGCCGAGAACCGTCGCGCGCCGGATCCCCTGTGCCCGTCGCGGGTAATCGCTTCCAGTTTCAGCAGCGTGGCATCCAGAGTCGCCTGAACGTCCAACCCCGCCTGATCGATCACGTCATAGACGGGCACGAGCACGGTGCCATCGAACGCGAAACGCGGCTCGCGGCTGGTCCCGGAGAAATAGGAAATGCCGACATCAAGGTCGTCGATCCGACCCTTAAGCCGCCCCGCAACATCGACCCTGCCGGTCCGCTCCCCTGACTCGTAAAGCGCCCGGTCTTCGTCGATCGGAATCCCAGGCCGCAGGCGGCCTTCTGGCCCCGGAAACGTCCGCGGCCGGAACGCGGGAAGCACAAACGCCGATGCCTCGAAGTCCTCCATATGCCCTCGCAGCATGATCATCGGCTGGCCGAGCTTTTCGTCCCCCTCAGGCTCCTCCACCAGGTCGGTCTGATTGACGATATCGACGAGTTTGCGCGACTCCGTCACGCCCCAATAGACCTTGCTGACGCCGAGCCGCAGATCCAAGTGATCGGAATAGACGTTGATCGCCGCTTCCCGTAGGTCGCCATGCGTGCGCTCGTCGTCCGTGCCGTCAAGCCGCAAGAACGGTGCCACGTCGATCACGACATCGTTGTTCGCCGACGCCCATGACACTTTGGCATCCGCAACGATAGAGCCTTGGACCGGATCGCCGTCCTGCAGCGCGTAAGCAGGCCGCATCGTGAAGGCGCGAACCTCGACGCCCAGGCTGCCGCGCATCGTCAGCGTGCCGTCGGCCGCAGCCGTCTGCAGGCCCGCAGCAACCGAGAGGAGCGGGAGGAGTATGACTGTTCTTTTCCTACCCCGCCCCAACACGTAAACGAATTCTTACCTCAAGCGCTCCATCGCTTGCTCAGTAAAGTCGGTCTCGGTTAATCCCGTCCTAAACTTGAGCGCCGTCACGTCGAGTTTCGTGGAACGCCCCGTCTGATGATTGATCATCATGAGCTGATGCGGCCGCCAGAAGCGCCCCTCGTGCAGCTGATAGTTCGCCAGCGTCAACGTTTTCAGCAGCCGGTCTTCAAGATTGTAAAACTCGATCTTACGGAACTGGTAGTCGGTGGTGTCGATCCACGCGACCTGCCGCTTATAACCCGAGTTCTCGTAGAGCGGCTTGCGCTGCACCACATGGCACTGCCGTCCGCCCTCCGGGCACGCCTCGTCGCGCAGCCACAAATACTCGTACTTGCCGAGCTCCTGGGCCGTCAGGTCTTCATACGCGAACTCGCTGCCCAAGAACGGCCCGGACTTGTTGGCCGAGGCGATGCGTTTCACGCGCGAGATCGCCGGAATGAAAATCCACTGGTCGTCCGGGGCCAAAATCTTCGTGTGCGTCAAAAGCACCGTGCCCTGTACGTCCTTCGGGGTTTCGAAGAAGATGACCGACTTGTCGCCGACATCGTTGTTCGGCCCCTCAAGAACGCTCATGCGCAGCGTACGCCGGCTGACCTCTGTGCCGTCGCTCATCAACGACATCGTCATCTCCGAGCGCGTGTCGGCAAAGCCCGAGTCCCGGCGGATCGACTCGGCGGTGATCTCGCGCCCCTTCGCTTTCGGGTCGGCCGGCAGCTGCGGCGACGCATCGGCCGTCAAGACCGACGCCGCGATGAACAGCACCGAAACGCTCAAAACGGATTGTTTGAACATGACTCTTCTCCTCACGATCCTGCCGACGGCACGGGCATCCCTAGCCCCGCCCAGCCCGTCGATCCCATCTCGCTCCGCACCGGCTGAGCGCGCTGCGGCACCAGCAAGTCTTCCGGCCACGGCTTGATCGGCCGCGTCCGCGCAATCTGCTCGCACGCATCGACCACCCGGTCCAATTCCTGCTTGCTCAATCGTGCGTTGACCGACAAGCGAATGATGCCGTGGTTCTTCGGCGTCGCCGGCGAGCAGAACACGGCACCGAACACGCCCCGTTGCTCCAGTTCGTCGCGCAACGCGCGCGTCTGCGCATCCGTTCCGGATTGCAGCGCGACAATCTGCGTGTCGCTTTGATCGACCGCATAGCCGAGCCGCGTCAGTTCCCGCCGCAGATACGCTGTATTCTCCCACAGCTGAGCGCGGCGCCAGCCCTCGCTCTTGATCACCCGCAATGTCGCCGAAAGACCCGCGATTTCGTGCAGCAGCACCGCCGACGAGAAGATCGCGGGTTTCGCCTCGTAGGGGAAATAGGTCATCACCCGCGAAGGACCCGCCACCATACCGGCGCGAGTCGCGAACGCTTTCGACAAGCTCAGGGTACGATAGTGAACGCGGTCGGCAAGGCCAAGCGCGTGGACCAGACCTTCCCCTTGCGAACCGTACACGCCAACCGCATGCGACTCGTCGACCACAAGCGTGCAGCCTTCGCGCTCCGCGACCTCGACAAGCTCCTTCAACGGGCAAATCGTACCGAACGCCGAATAGACTGAGTCCACCAGAATGAGCCCCGGTCCGTATCGCTTGATCATACGTTCCAACTGCGAAGGATCGTTGTGACGGAACGGGTGGGCTTTCGCGCGCGCCATGCGGGCACCGTCCCAAAGCGACGCGTGCGCGTACTGGTCCAGATAGATCGGCGTGCCTTCGTTCGCCAAGGCCTGGACCAGCCCGGTGTTCGCGCTCCAGCCGGATTGGCAAAGGACGGTCGCATCCGCATCCAGGAACGACGCCATCTCGCGCTCGAACTGGCGCTGCAAGCTGGTGTCGTTCAAGAACACCGCCGACATGAACACGCCTTCCGCATGCGTGCGCAACACGTCGGCCTGCGCCTTCACGATTTCCGGGTGGCCGCCAAGGCCCAAATAGTCATTGCTCCACAACTGAACCGAGCCCGGCCCCGGCGCCCGCCCGGCGACCAAGTGCCCCTCGTCTGTGACCATGCGCTTGAAATATGCATCCACCCGCTCGCGCAGCGCGTCGTTTTCCGTGACGCCTGAGATGCGGCGCACGGGGTGCCAAGCGAACATCTTGAACTCGCGGTCGCAGATCAAAAGCAACGGCGCCAAGATCAAAAAGTCCGACAAAAGCGCAAAGCCGAACGTGATCACGGTAAGCGCGCCCAGCGTGGCATTCACGCCGAACGACGAGAAGCTCAACACCGTAAAGCCGAAGCACATCACGGTCATCGTGAAGATCATGGCTTTACCCGTGGAGGTAAAGGCGTACTCGACCGCCTGATCGGGCGTCATACCCAAGATGCGGCGCGCGCGCGCGTACTTCGATAAATAGTGAATCGTGTCGTCGACCACGATGCCGAACGTCATCGCCGCCACGATCGACACCGCAACGTTCATCTCGGCGACGAGGTAGCCCCAAAGCCCCAATGCCATGATGGCGGGCACGAAGTCGCCCACAAGCGAAACCATCGCAAGCTTAAAGCTGCGCAGGCCGATAATCAGAATCAGCGACACCAAAAGCACGGCGACCGACGTGCCGCCGATCATCAGCGTGATGTTGCGCTCCGACAAGTGCGCGAACATCAGCGACAGGCCCGTCCCTTGCGTGGCCATAGCCGGACCGCCATTGATCAGAAGCCATTGTTCGAAACGCTCGGACAAGGGGATCAGCACGTCCGACGGTAAGTTCTTTCCGTCTTTGCCGACGACGACCGTCACGCGCGACGCATCCCGCGACGCCGTAATTCGATCCGTCAGGCTCAAGCCGTGCGGCAGCGACATCTCATACAGCAACAGGTACTGCGCAACCTCGTCCCGGCCGGTAGGCAGCCGATCATAGGCTGGATCGTCGCCGTGAACGTTCCGGTTCACACGCTTGACGATGTCGCTGACCGCGATGACGTTCAGAACCTCGGGCTGCTTGCGTAACCACGTCGTGAACTCGTGCAATTTGGCCATATACTCCGGACTCTCGACACCGCCCTGCGCGGTCGCCGGAACCGAAAACTCAAGCACGTCGAACCCGGTCAGCTTCTCCAGCACCGCATCCGTGTCACGCCGGAACTGGAACGTCTCGTCGAAATACTCGACCCAATTCTCCGATTGGCGCATGTGCAGGATACCGACGGCAAGCACCAAAACCACGGTGGCCATCGCCATCAACACCTGCCCAGGCTTGGCGTTGACGAGCTTCGCCGCCTCTTTGAGCGCGATATGCGTCACGCTCGTCTTCGGATCGACCGGCACCGTGAAGATCTGCAGCAACGCCGGCGTCAGGCTGAATGCCAAAATGAACGCAGCAGCAACGCCGATCGCCGAGATGTTGCCGAGGTCGTGAAACGGCGGTGCGTCGGACGAGTTCATGCTCAAGAAGCCGATCGCCGTCGTCAGACTGGTCAAGAAAATCGGGAAGATGTTGGACTCGACGGCGCCTAGCGCCGACACACGGTTCGACGCGCCAAGGCGGCAGCCGTCGACATATTCCGCGATCAAATGGACGCTGTACGCAAGCGCCACGGTCAGCACGATAAACGGCGCCGGCGCTGTGCCCGCACTGAGCACGATCCCCATTGCGCTGGCCGCCCCCATCGCGATCAGCATGGAGAGCCCCGCAACGGACATCGCGATCACCGTCGCAGCCCAAGACCGAAGCAGCAAGTAAAGGATCAACGTCATCGCGGCGATCATCAGCGGCACGAGATAGACGATGTCGCGTTGCTGTGCCTCACCGAACGCCTGCATCACCATCACGTTGCCGGTGAAGTAGATTTCGACGTTCGGGTGTTTGGTTTTGAAGTCGGCTTGGACCGCAGAGAGATAGTCCGCAATCTTCGCGACGCTGGCGGCGTCGTCGCGCGGAAACTGGAAGTTCACCCGCACGCCCGCAACGCTGCCGGTGCGCGAGACGAGCAGGCCCTTCAACAGCGGCTCCCGGAGCGCGATGATGCGCGCACGCTCGAGCTCGTCCGCCGAGAAGGTAAAATGCTTCGGCACCAGATCGCCGATCGCGACCTCGTCGCTGTTGCCGCGCGAGTACTGGAAATTCGTGAGCGAGTCTACGCGCGTCGCGAAGGGCGCCTTCCAAAGCCGCTCGGTCAGTTCGAGAACGGCGCTAAGCCCCTCGCGCGTGAACACGTCGCCGCCCTTGGGCTCGATCGCGATCAGAACGTCGTTCGTCTGCGAATAGTCTTTCTCAAGTTTCGTCAGAAGTTTGAGTTCCGGGTTCTCCGGTCCGAAGAACACGCGGTTGTCCATCGTGGACTTGAGCTCAAGCGCCTGCCAAGCCGCGACCGCGGCGACGAGCACATAGAATGCCACGACGTGCCAGCGATAGCGATAAAGCCACTGGCAGTAGTTATAGGCGAGCGTCCCGTCGGACTCGCGAACCGCGCCCGTGGAGTTGTTGGTCTTCATGGCCTGCGATCCTTGTCGAGCCAGCGGCTGGCCGCCCGGCGCAAGTCTTTTGCCGCCGTCTGCAGCGAGGCGACGGCGCTGTTGATGAGGCGTTCGTTTTCGTCGGCGGCGCTGTGCGCCGCGATGAGATCCCGCGGCCACGGATCGATCACCTTGTCGCGCGCGATCGCGGCAAAAGCCTCGATCACGCGGTTGAGATCGTCCTCGCGCAGCCGCGCATTGACGGAAAGCCGGATCACGCCGTGGTTCTTGGGCGTCGCCGGTGCGCAAAACACTGCACCGAACACGTCGCGGTCTTCCAGCGCGTCGCGTAACGCGCGCGTCTGCGCGTCGTTGCCGCTGGGCAACGCGATAATCTGCGACGTGCTTTGATCAACCGCGTAGCCGAGCCCCTTCAACCCGCGGCGCAGATAGCGCGTGTTGTACCAAAGCTGCTGGCGGCGCCAGTCTTCTTCCTGCACGACCTTCAGCGTCGCCGCGAGGCCCGCAACCTCATGCAGCAAAACCGCCGACGAAAAGATCGCCGGACGCGCTTCATAAGGGAAATAGGACATCGCCCGCTGAGGTCCGGCCACCATGCCGGCGCGCGTCGCAAACGCTTTTGAGAGGCTGAACGTACGGTACTGCACCTTCTCGGTCAGACCCAGCGTATGCACCAAGCCTTCGCCGTGCGGGCCGTAGACGCCGATCGCATGCGACTCGTCGACCGCCAAGATGCAGCCCATGCGCTCGCTCACGGCGGCAATCTCAGCAAGCGGGCAAACCGTGCCGTAAGCCGAATAGATCGCGTCGACCAGGATGAGCCCCGGACCATATTGTTTGATCTGGCGCTCGAGATGCGCCGCTTGATTGTGCCGAAACGCGTGCGTGGTCGCGCCCGCCATATGCGCGCCTTCCCACATGGAAGCATGCGCGAATTGATCGAGATAAACGGGCGTCCGCTCATCGACCAGCGCCTGCACCAGACCGGTGTTCGCGCTCCAACCCGACTGACAGAGCACTGCGGCGTCGGCGCCGAGATACGACGCCATTTGTTGTTCGAAGCGGCGCTGCAAGCTGGTCGCACCCAAGAACACGGCCGACATGAAGACGCCTTCCGAATGGCTCTCCAGAAGATCGACCTGTGCCTTTACGATCTCCGGATGGCCGCCGAGACCGAGATAGTCGTTGCTCCACAATTGCAGCGAACCGGGTCCCGGCACGCGGCCAGCGACCACGTGCCCATCGCGCATGCGATCGAAATAGGCGTCGACACGCGCGCGCAGCGAAGCGGTTTCGCCCCACGGCAGATCAGCTTCCGGCGCGACGACTGCGCGCTCTTGCGATTTCCCAGCCACGAACACCCTCCGGCCGGTCCCACTTCGGCCAGAGTCATCCTTAGCGCGCTCGGATTAATCTGAAGATAAATCGAGACGTCTGAAACGTCCGCTATCAACGCAATCTTAACCGCTCGAAGAAAAATCGGCCGTCCGCCGCCATTCGTAGCGCCACGTGGCATGGCCCGAGCGCGGGTTCGCACCCTCGCCCGCGCGGCGAAATCCTTCCCGTTCGTAGAAGCGCGCGGCGCGATGGTTCTCTTGATTGACATCGAGCACGAGCCGGGGACTCGCACGTTTCGCCTCGTTCAGAAGTACCGCCGCCGCCCCCGATCCCCACGCTTCGACCGCCACAGCCAGCTGATCGACATGCCCCGCTTCAAGCGTGAAGAAACCCGCCATCCGCCCGTCGGTCGTGTCGAACGCGCAAATGATCGCGGCGCCACGCTCTTTCAGGTCGACGATCCGGTCGACGAACCAAGACCGCCGCGCTTCGAAATCGATGTCCGGAAACGTGTGCGCCCAAGCCGCAACCCAAAGATCGGCCAGCTCGGGCAAATGCGCAGGCACATAGGCGATGAGACGGAAGCGCTCCGTCACTGCGCCGCGCGCGAGCGCCCGACCGGCGCCGGCACGCGGGCGACAGGCTTGGCCGCAGGCACGGGCTGAGCCTCGTCCTCGTACTCGCCGCGCCGCGGCGAATCCGCGAAGTCTTCATGCCGCACGAGGTCGGCCTCGTGGGAGGCCGCAGGCGGCTCCTCGACTGCAGCAGCCATAGGCGCTTGCGCCGCTGCGGAAGCTTCGGCCGCCGCTTGTTCCGCGGCGGATTGCTGTGCGGCCGCGATCTCTGCGCGGTGCTGCCGCAAGAACGGCGCCGTATCCTTCAACGCGTCATAGAGCCCAAACGTCAGCCGCTTCGCGCGCGTGATGAATTGACCGTAGTCGTAGGACGTGATCCGTACGTTGCGATAACGTCCCTCAAGGCGCGGATTGGCGTCCAACTCGTCAACGCTGCCGCCGACCAGGAACACGTCCACCTGATCACGCTCTTTGAGCGCGCCGCCGCGGATCAGATCGCGCACGTTCGACCACGCCTTTTGCTGCTGGTCGGCACCGATCGTCACCCGCGCATTCTTCATCTCGACAACGAGGACCGGCTCGCCTTCTTTGATGTGATGACCAGGAACCAAGCTCGCGCCAACCGCCGGCTTGGCAACCGCGCCATAGCGCTGATCGACCTCGTAGCGGCCTTCGCTGACGACATATTCCGGTTCAAACACCCAGAGCGCCCGCTCCAGCATGTCGCTTTGCTCTTGCGCCAGCTGCGAGTGCGGATCCGCCCAAATCATCTCCATCTCGGCGACCGCCGCGAGCCGTCCTTTGAGATTATCGAGCGCGGCAACAAGCCCGTCGGCACCCCACTCCTCGATCACTTGCTTCGCGATCGCCGCATCGCGCGCGCTCAAGCCCGCGACAGCGGCAGGCGGCGGCGCGCGTCCGGTATCGGCCTGCACGGCGGCGGCAGCAGCAACGGAGGAACGCATGACCCCCGGTGGGTTAGCCCCCGGTGCGCGGCGCAGACCCTGCAGCCGCGAACGCCGGCTCTGTTCGGCCCACAGCATGTAAAGGGCCACGGCCAACGGCGCGGCGACACCCAATACGAACAGAAGCAGTGATCCCATTACTGGGCCCCCCGGTCACCAGAAACTGCGAGATATCCCCCAACGCCTGTATTCTAGCGCAGCTCCACCACCGTGGATAGTATTTTTCTCAAGCGTTTTAACCGCAAAATCAAAGACCTAGGAGGCCCGGCTGCGATGGTTCGCGAGCCCACGGGCATTGCGGCAACACCCGGAAGGACGGCTCCTCCAAGCGGGAGGAGCCGTTTCTTGCTACCAGCGCAGGCGCGCACCAGCCGACACGGTATGGATCGTGACGTCGGAACTCAGCGTCGCGTCGTAGTCCACGAACATCGTCGCATCGTCCGTCACCGGCACCGTCACGCCCGCCCCCGCGACCAGGCTGTCGCGCGAGAACTCCTCGCCGCTGATCAGCGTCTTGATCACCGGCCCACCCTGCACGTCGACGAAGTGCGAGGCTTGGTCGTCCATGAACTCGTGCGACCAAACAAGGCGCGCCTCAGGTACCCACTTGCGGCCGGACTCAAGTTGGAACGGATAGGCGAACCGCCCGCCGACCATGCCCTTGAGCGAGTCGAGGTCCGCGGCGAACACGTCGAGCAAGGTCGCCGCCGTCCCGGTTTCGCGATAGGCGTCGGTATCGAGATGCGAGTAGCTGACTGCCACAATCGGCTGGATCCGAACGCCGCTCTCCGTCTCGAAGATCTTGCCGCCTTCCGCATAGGCCGAGATTGTGCTGCCGTCATAGGTGCCGCGCGCAGAATCCGGCCCGTCGAAGCGGCGGATCTCGAAGTCGTGCCAGATATAGCTGACGTTCGCGTTCAGATAGAGCCGCGTGTCACCCCACGAGCCGTAAGCGCCGAGCTCGAGGCTATCGACATCGGCGTTGTCGCGCCGCCCGTCGAAGTCCACATCAGTCGACGTCCACTGCGCCGCGAGACCTGCAAGCAACGTCGTCGTGAAGACGTGGTCGATACCGACGATCGCACCAGCCAACGAGAAGTCGGTCCCGGGAATGCCGGCCGCAACCTCGCCGTCCGTGTCACCCCAAACGCCGACGCCGCGGCCCCACACGGCCGTCTCGCCGACGCGGCGAACACCCGTGCGCAACCACGCGAACGGATCTTCACCCGGCGATGCATCGGTCATGACCTGCGTCGCGCCCGGCTCGTTCGCCGCAAAGCGGTTGAAGCACCAGCCGCCGCCCGCAAGGCCGCAACCCGCGGAGCCGATGCCGTTCGTGCGATCGGCGATGTTGCCGTCGAACGGATCGTTCGTCCCCACAATCGCGTTCACGCTGGGGAACTGTCCGAGCGGCGACCGCGCGACGCGCAAATCGACCGTATTGCCGTCGATCAGATCGAAGAGCTGGAACAGCGAGTTGTTCGCAACCAGCGCCGTCGTCGTGAAGTCCGTCGTGATCGGCGCGTTCGACGTGATCACATCGTTGTAGATGACCTCCTCCAACGCCGCATTCGCCGAGGCAAACGCCGGATCCAACCACCCCGCGATCGTCCCACTCAGCGTCACCGGCCCGGTCACGATGATTTGGCCGTAGTCGGCAGCGCCGGCGACAATCGTACCGGTCGCGCTCGCGAGCCCAGACGGCGCGCCCAGGTCAAACATCAACGTGCCGCCCGACTGCTGCGTATAGCTGGTGACGTTCAGCGTGGTGCCCTGGTCGATGTAAAGTGTGCCGCCCGAATTGACGTTCAGCGCACCCACATTCGTGAAGCTGTATGGGCTGGCGCTCGGCCCGCCCATGCTGCTTGCGCCCATCAACGCCTCGCCGCCGTTTGCGACCGTAAACGACGCGAAGTTCGTCGCCGTCCCGCCGACGAACGAGTGCACGCCATCCACGACGATCGTGTCGTCGTTGAGACCGCCGACGCCGATCTGCCCCAGCAGACTGCCGTCAATACTGCCGTTTCCGGCGCTGTAGATGTAGCTAACGGGACTAGACGTTGGATTGTTGAACACCACATCGCCGTCGACGTCGCCCGCATTACGGAACGTCGTGCCGTTGCCAATGTTCAAAAAGACGGCCGTTCCACCGCTGGTCGCCTCGATCAGGCCGCCGCTGTTGATCACCTGCCCCGTAAAGTTGACGATGTCGACATGCAACGCGTTCGACGCCGCCGACAGATAGTTGGTGTTCGTGATGTTGCCCGACATCGAGCCCGCTGTGATGTGCCAGGCCGTGTCGAACCCTTCGCCGATGATCGTTCCATTGTTGGTAAGATCGCCGTCGATGCTGTTGGCCGAGATGTTGGCGCCGTCGATATCGCCGTGGATCGTGCCGTTGTTGATGAAATCGCCGGTAAAGTCGGCGACCGAGAAATCGAGCCCGACATTGCCGCCGTTAATCCGGCCGTTGTTGACAACGTTGCCCGTATAGTCGCCGCCAAGTTCGATCACGACACCGGCGTTGCCGCCGCTGATAATCCCGGAACTGGCGTTCGTGATCGTACCGTCGAACGAGCCGCCGATGCTCCCGGATTCGATCGAGAGGCCAACACCGCTGTCACCTTGGATAAGGCCGGAATTCGTGATGCTGCCGTTGAACGTGCCTTCGACAGTACACTCGCATTCGGAGCTGGACGCGGCGACGACGTAGATCCCAACGCCTTCCGAGTCGCCCTGGATCGTGCCGCTGTTCGTGATAACGCCGTCGAATGTATGGGCGTTGATGTAGAGGCCGGTGCCGCTGCCACCTTCGACGAGAGACGGCCCAAGCGCCTGGATCAGGTCGAACGACGCCTCGCCAAGGATCGTGCCGGCGTTCGTGATGTTGCCGGTCCAATTCTCCGCACTGATCGCCAGACCGACGCCGCTCGTGCCTTCGATGATTGCGAGCGGTGAGTTCGGATAGTTTTGCCGCTCGTTCGTTATGTTGGCGTGTACGTCGATTCCATAGATGCCAAGGCCCGTCATGCGGCCCCGAATATGGTTGTTGTTGACGATCTCGGACGCAACCCCCTCGCTGCCGTCGATCTGATCCGACGAGATAATCAAACCACCGGCGTTGTTGCCGATGATGTTGCCCGTATTCGTCACATTGCCGCGGAAACGGCCCGGCTGGATCAAGACGCCGTTCGAGCCGCCGTTGATGTAATTGTAGTTGTTCACGTTGCCCGTGAAGAAACTCGGCTCGATCCAAACGCCGTTGCCGTTTCCGGTGATCAGGCCGTAGTTCGTGACGCTGCCATTGAACGCATTGCTCTCGATCAAGATGCCGTGCGCATCCGATGCGCCGCCAGTGGCCTCGATAAGATTGAAGTTCGTAATATCGCCGTTGAACGTCGCGTTCTCCGACGTCACCCAAATCGCAGGGCCACCGAGACCCTCGATCTCGCCGCCATTCGTAATGCCGCCGCCGAACGTCTCGGCGGACACGACGACGCCGACGCCCGCATAGCTGCCCTCCCCGCCCGCGGCGGCCAAATCCCGCTGCGTGATAAGGCCGTTATTGTTGATGCCTCCCGAGAAGGAGTTGCCGCCCGCGATGATGGCAGGGCCGGTCAAGCTGCTGATCGTGCCGCCGGAATTGTTTTGAATGCCACCGGCGAAATCGACGTCGCCCGCGCCGGTTCCCGTCAGACTACCGACTTGGATGCCGGCGCTGTTGCCCAAAATATTCCCGCTGTTGGAGATGCCGCCGCTCCAACTCGTAAAGCTGTCGCGAATGAACACGCCGGCATTGCCGCCCGAGATCACGCCGTTCGCGTTGTTCACAAGCTGCCCCGACATGGTGCCAGCCTGAGCCAAGATGCCGTTCGTCGCGCCACTGATGGCGCCGGAGTTCGTAATGTTGCCAGTGAGCGAGGCCGGCGACACAAACGTGTCGGTCGTTTCGTAGCCCAGACTGATGGCATTTCCGGAACCGGAAATGATCTGCCCGGTATTCCGGATGCCACCGGCAACGTCAGCGCCGTCGCCGATTGTCAACGCACCATCGAGAACGGTACCGCCCGAAATCGTGTTATTGTTCAGAAGCTCGCCCGTGATCGAGCCTTCGCCACCAATGAAGAACCCAGGACCACCGCCCGGCGGCGGACCAACGATCGCGTTGTTCGTCACGCTGGTGACCGTATTGCTTACGACTTGAGCACACTCTTGGGCGCTGTTGATCGTCGTCGTCGGCGCCGTGATGTTCAAGCACGCGGCTTGCGCTTGCGCGACCACACCGAACTGGCCCGCCGCGGCGAGAATGGCAATCGTTGAAGCGCGCGCGAGGAGGCGGCTTTTGCTGCGCGTTTGGCTATTCATCCTAAATCCCCTTCGAGTTCCCAGCTCTCGGTTTCACTTATGCGTAGGCGCGCTACTGGCAACCCTCAATCTGACCGTCGACGATACCTTCGAACACACCCTGATTGTCGAAGGCGACCTTCTGACCCGACTTCAGCACGATCGTTTTCCCCGTGCCCTTCGAGGTCAGAACAACCTCGTACTCTTCGCCATTCGGCCCGTACTCGACCGACGTTGCGCCGCCGCCTTGACCATCGAGATAGGTGCGGAAGATCGTGCCGCGAATGCCGATGGTGACCGTCGGCGTATCGATCTTCACGTTTTCCTTTGGGATGGAGCCCGACAGAAAACGGAACAGCCCCTTCGTGTACCGCACGGTCTGTTTGCTCGCGCTGCCTTGGCCGTACACATACTCATCGACCGTCAGACGCGAGTTCTGGCCCATCGTGAGTTTCGAGCCGTCGTTGAACGTGACCTCAAGCGCGCCGCGATCGGCGGTCGCGAGTTCCGCATTGCGAATGATGTTGTCCTTGATGCGAAGGTCGCTGCGCGTGCCTTGCGTCGCTTGCGATGCCGACGGAATGATCGCCGACGCGTTACCGACCGACTCCGCGCGAACGTCGCCAACAGCGAACATCGCCAACGCCGCCAGTGCGGCTGGAGCATAGTTCTTCATGAAGTCTCCCCCGGGGTTGAGAAGATCGACCCCCCGAACGCACATCAACGCACGATTCGCCGGATCGCAAAAACGGACCTGACCGTATCGGCAGTTTTTGCACTTTGCCAAGGGATTCAGCGGATATTCTTAGCCTCCATTGCACTTTCATTCACCAGTTGAGCCCTTCACTGTCCCTCGTGCATTAATCATGCGGCTCTCCTTTGGGAGTACTTCGATCGGCTGGATGCGCACGGTGTTCACGCTATTGTAAATTGCCCAATAGCGCCTATTTCCGCTAAGGCAGCCGGGAAACGGCTTGTGGCTGGGCGTCGCAGGCTGACGATTCCGCCGACCAAAACAGGAACATCCGCTAAAGAAAGCGGGCGTTCGCGACGTTTCTGCAACGGATTACATGAATAATGGCCCTGAGTTTGGGGGCCTTCGAGAGTCCAATGAATCAAAACCAAGACAACAATGTCACCGGAACACCGATCCGCCGCTCGTACATCGTGGCGGCGTCGATCTTCGTCCTGCTCGCCGTTTGGGTCGCTTCCGGCGCGTTGAACCGCGACGACAAGCCCTCGAAGGTCGACATCGCGGCGTCGGCGGCGACCGATCCGAAGGCGGCGGCAAAGGACGACAAGGCGAAGCCCGCGGCGCAGCAGAAACCCTCGGTGCGCGTAAAGACGATCACCGCCGAAACCCGCCCGCGCGAACTGACGGTGCGCGGCAAGACCGAAGCGCTGCGTAAGGTGCAGGTGCGCGCGGAGACGGCCGGCAAGGTGGCCGCGATCCGCGCCGACAAGGGCGCGTTCGTCAAAACCGGCGAGACGATCTGCGAGCTAAGCGTTGACGCACGAGTGGCGATGCTGAACGAAGCACGCGCGAACCAAAAGCAATATGCCTTGCAGTTCGAAGCGTCGAAGAAGCTGCAGGAAAAAGGCTTCCGCTCCGACACCTCCGTTGCGGGCGACCTTGCTCGCTTCCAGGCCGCCAAGGCCCAGGTCGAGCGCATGGAGAAGGAACTCGAGAACACGAAGATCAAAGCCCCGTTCGACGGCGTGGTCGATGATCGCATGGTCAACGTCGGCGACTATCTGGCGCCCGGCCAAGCGTGCGCGATGGTGATCGATCAAGACCCGTTCCTGATCGTGGGTCAGGTTTCCGAAAAGGACGTGCAGGAAGTCAAAATCGGCGACAGCGGCTGGGCAAAACTCACGACCGGCGAACGCGTCGAGGGCAAGGTGCGCTTCATCGCCAAGAGCGCGGACGAAGCGACGCGCACGTTCCGGCTTGAGCTTGAGGTACCGAACACCAAAGGCGATCTGCGCGACGGCGTCACCGCCGAAATTCACGTGCAATCGGCAACCGTCGAGGCGCATCGCATTTCGCCAGCGATCTTGTCGTTGGACGACAAGGGCACGGTCGGCGTGCGCATTGTCGACGCTTCGAAGAAGGTCAAGTTCCTCCCGGTCGCCATCGTCGCCGACGGCACGGAGGGCGTCTGGGTCACCGGACTGCCCAAGACGGTCACGATCATCACCGTCGGCCAGGAGTTCGTGACCAACGGCCAGGAAGTGGACACGACGCCTGAAGACAAGGCGACCCAATCATGACGCATATCGTCGACTGGGCGATGGCACGGCTGAGATTGACGCTCAGCGCGCTCGTTGCCCTGCTGATCTTGGGCTTCGTCGCCTACCTGTCGATCCCGAAGGAAGCCGACCCCGACATACCCATCCCGCTGTTCAACATTCTCGTCATCCACCCTGGCATCTCGCCGGAGGACGCGGAACGCTTGATCGTGCGCCCGCTCGAGACGCAGCTGAAGAGCGTCGAAGGCTTGAAGCGGATGGTTTCGACGGCGTCGCAGGGCTACGGCGTCGTCTCGCTCGAGTTCGACGTGAATTTCGACAAAGACACCGTGCGCCAGAAGGTGCGCGAAAAAGTCGACATCGCCCGCCCCGAACTGCCGCAAGACGCCGAAGAACCGCAGATCCAAGAGATCAACATCGCCGACGATCCGGTGATCTCGGTCGTGCTCTCGGGCACGGTGCCGGAGCGCACGCTGTTGCGTACCGCCAAGCGTCTGGAGCGCGAGATCGAAAGCATTCAAGGCGTGCTCGGTGCCGACCTGTCGGGTCAGCGCGAAGAAGTTCTCGAAATCGTCGTCGACCAAGCCCGCCTTCAGACCTTCGGCGTGTCCAGCGGCGATCTGTTCCGCGTCGTCTCGGCGAACAACCAGTTGATCCCGGCGGGCAACGTCGACACCGGCCGCGGCCGCTTCGCGGTCAAGGTGCCCGGCCTGGTCGAACGTCCCGAAGACGTCCTGAACCTGCCCGTAAAGGTCAGCGGTGACAGCGTCATCACGTTGCAGGACATCGCCGACGTACGGCGCACCTTCCTCGATCGCAGCACCTATCTGCGCTTCAACGGCAACCCCGCGATCGCCGTCGAAGTGAAGAAGCGCGTCGGCGAAAACATCGTCGACACCATCGCGCGCGTGAAGGAAGTGGTCGCCAAAGCCCGCACGCAAATTCCCGACGGGATCAAGATCGACTATTCGTTCGACTCCTCGAACTGGATCGGCTCGCAGCTGACCCACCTCACGAACGCCGTGCTGCTCGCCGTCGCGCTCGTGCTCGTCGTCGTCGTGGCGGCGCTCGGCTTGCGTTCGGGCTTGATCGTCGGCTTCTCGATCCCCGCCTCGTTCCTGATCGGCCTGCTCTGCCTGTGGTTCGGCGGCTACACGATCAACATGATGATCATGATGGGCATGGTCATCACCGTCGGCCTGCTCGTCGACAACGCCATTATCGTGGTCGAATTCGCCGACCGAAAACTGACCGAAGGCTTCTCGAAGCGCGAAGCGTTCACGATGGCCGCGCGGCGCATGTTCTGGCCCGTCGTCTCCTCGACCGCGACCACGCTCGCCGCCTTCGCACCGATGCTGTTCTGGCCGGACGTCACCGGCAAGTTCATGAGCTACCTGCCGCTGACCATGATCTTCATTATGACGGCGTCAATGGTGGTGGCTCTGATCTTTCTGCCGGCGATCGGCATTCTGTTCGGCAAGCCCGAGAAGGCGCACGCGACGACTGCCGAAGCGATCCACCTTTCCGAATCCGGCGACGTGTTCGCGATCAAGGGTTGGGTCGGCACCTATGCGCGGCTCGTCGCGGGCGCTGTGCGCCATCCGCTGAAGGTCTTGTGCGCCGTCGCCGTCACGCTGGTCGCCATCTTCGCTGGCCTTGCCACGTTCGGGAAAGGCGTTGAATTCTTCGTCGAGACCGACGCGTTTCAGGCAACGCTCTACGTCCGCGCACGCGGCAACCTGTCGGCCGACGAAAAGCGCGACCTCGTCATGGAGGCGGAGCGCCGCGTCCTCGGCGCACCGGGCCTGCACGCCGTCTACGCCGTGTCGGGATCCAGCGGCGGCGGCGGTCCCTTCGGCGGCTCGACGCCGGTCGACACGATCGGCCGCCTCTCGATGGAGCTGAAACCCTACGCCGAGCGCGGCCCCTCGAAACCGATCTGGGAAGAGGTCAAGCGTCGCATCGGCACCATCCCCGGCGTCTATCTTGAGCTATCCGAAGCCCAAGGCGGCCCGCCGACCGGCAAGGCCATTCAGGTGGAGGTCGGCTCGGAGAACTACGAACTGCTCGATCGTGTCACCGACCGTATCCGCAAGCATCTCGACGGCATCCCGGGTCTCCGCGACATCGAAGACTCGCGCGCGTTGCCCGGCATCGAGTGGGCACTCACGATCGACCGCGAACAGGCCGGCCGCTTCAGCGCCGACGTGACGACGATCGGCGCGGCCGTCCAGCTGATCACGAACGGCATCAAGGTCGGCGAATACCGCCCCGACGACGCCGAGGACGAAATCGACATCCGCGTGCGCTACCCGCTCGAGGATCGCGGCATCGGCGCGCTCGACGAGATTTACGTCAACACGCGCCAAGGCAGCGTGCCGATCACGAACTTCGTGCAACGCAAACCGCAGCAACAGGTCAATCGCCTGCAGCGCGTCGACAGCTTGCGAGTTTGGACGATCCGCGCGAACGTTCAAACGGAAAAGAACTACAACATCGCGGAGCGTATTAGCGAAATCCGCAAATGGATCACCGCTGAAGGTCTCGACCGCCAAGTGCGCATCAAGTTCCGCGGTGCCGACGAACAACAGAACAAGTCCGCGCAGTTCCTCTTGATCGCCTTCGCGATCGCACTCCTCGCGATCGGTGGCATCTTGATCATTCAGTTTAACAATTTCTGGCACGCCTTCGTCATTCTGTCGGCGGTTATATTCTCGATCTTCGGCGCCCTGTTGGGCACGCTGATCGAGGGGCAGTTGTTCTCGGTCATCATGTCGGGCACCGGCATCGTGGCGCTGATCGGCGTCATGGTGAACCACAACATCGTGCTGATCGACACGTTCCATCACCTGCTGGCCCAAGGCTTCAAGCCGATGGACGCGATCGTTCGCACCGGCGTGCAGCGCATGCGCCCGGTGCTGCTCACCACATGGACCGCGATCTTCGGCTTGCTGCCCTTGATGTACAAAATCGACGTCGACTTCGTGACCCGCGAGGTCCACTACGGCGGCCCGAGCGCCGAGTGGTGGGTCCCACTCGCCACCGCCATCGTCTACGGCCTCGCCTTCTCGACGCTGCTGACGCTGTTCGTGACCCCCGCAATGCTCGCGATCGAGCAGCGCTATTGGGCCGACGGAAAATTCTGGCCGCGCTTCAAGTACGCGATGTGGTGGCTCTACAATCTCGTCACGCGCGGCAAGTGGATCAAGCGCACCCCTGAAGCTGCGGAGTAAGGAACATGCTCCATCGCCGTCACCTTCTCCTGGCCACGGCCGCGATCCTCACGATCGCGCCCGCTTGTACGGCAGAGGCAGGCCCCGCAATCACGATCTACAAGGACCCAAGCTGCGGCTGCTGCGGTGCCTGGGTCGATCATCTGAAGGCGTCGGGCTTCAAGACCACGGTCGACGACAGCCAAGACATGGCGGCGATCAAGGCGAAGTACGGCGTTCCGGACGACCTCACCTCATGCCACACCGGCGTAGCCGGCGGCTACGCGATCGAGGGCCATGTACCAGCCGACGACATCAAGCGCCTGCTGAAGGAGAAGCCGAAGGCTCTGGGCATTGCCGTCCCCGCCATGCCCGTGAACTCGCCAGGCATGGAAGTCCCGGGCGAGCCCGATGAACCCTACACGGTCTGGCTCTTCGCCAAGGATGGCACGCGCAGCGCCTTCGCCAAGCACGGCGCCTAGACGCGCACCGACCGCAAGCGCAGCGCATTGCCGATGACGCTAACCGAACTTAGCGCCATGGCCGCCGCCGCAATGATCGGACTCAAGAGCACACCGAACACCGGATAGAGCACACCCGCCGCAATCGGCACGCCGGCCGCGTTGTAGACGAACGCGAAGAACAGGTTCTGCCGGATGTTGCGCATGACCGCCGCCGACAACGCCCGCGCGCGCGCAATCGCCGACAGATCACCTTTCACCAGCGTGACACCCGCGCTCTGCATCGCGACCTCGGTTCCCGTTCCCATCGCAATCCCGACCTCCGCCGCCGCCAGCGCCGGCGCGTCGTTTACACCGTCCCCCGCCATGGCCACGCGCCTGCCCTGGCTGCGCAAGCGCTCGACCACAGCGCTCTTTTGTTCTGGCAGCACATCGGCGATCACCTCGTCGATACCGAGCTTCGCCGCGACCGCATCCGCCGTCGCCTTGTTGTCGCCCGTCAGCATGACAACGCGCACGCCCTCGGCCTTCAGCCGCGCAATCGCATCCGCCGTCGTCGCCTTTATCGGGTCTGCAACGCCGACCAGGCCCGCCGCTGCGCCGTCGACGGCAACGAGCATCACGGTCGCCCCCTCGCGGCGGAGCCGGTCGGCCGCAGCCTCAAGCACGGCAAAACCCGCAACATCGATCATGAGCTTCGCATTGCCGATCGCAACCTTGCGCCCGTCGACAGTTCCGGTCACCCCTTTGCCCGTCACGGCCGCAAATCCGTCGACCGCAGGCAGTGTGACGCCCTCGCTTGCGGCAGCAGCGACGATGGCGGCCGCCAACGGATGCTCGCTCGACCGCTCCAAAGCAGCGACCAGCCGCAGCAGTTCGCGGCGGCCAATGGCGCCCAAGGTCTCGACCGCCACGACCTTCGGCCGGCCCTCGGTCAACGTGCCGGTCTTGTCGACGACCAGCGTATCGATTTTCTCAAGCCGCTCCAGCGCCTCCGCGTCTTTGATGAGAACGCCCGCCTGCGCACCGCGGCCGACACCCACCATGATCGACATCGGCGTTGCAAGCCCCAGCGCGCAAGGACAGGCGATGATCAACACCGCAACCGCGGCGATCAGGCCATACGTGAAGCGCGGCTCCGGTCCCCAAATGCTCCAAGCTGCAAACGCAAGCACCGCGACCGCAATCACCGCCGGAACGAACCAACCCGAAACTTGATCGGCCAAGCGCTGGATCGGCGCGCGGCTGCGCTGCGCCTTGGCGACCATCGCCACGATCTGCGCCAACACCGTATCCGCGCCGACCTTCTGTGCCTCCATCACGAACGCGCCCGTCTGGTTCACGGTTCCGCCGATGACGCGATCGCCCAAAGCCTTTGCGACCGGAAGCGCCTCGCCCGTCACCATCGACTCGTCGACATTGCTGCGCCCCTCCACGACGGCGCCGTCGACCGGCACGCTCTCGCCCGGCCGCACGCGCAAACGGTCCCCCTTCACGACATGCGCAAGCGGCACCTCTTCATCGTCAGCGCCCGCACGCACCCGCCGCGCCACCTTTGGCGCCAGGTCGAGCAGTGCGCGTATCGCACCACCCGTGCTTTCGCGTGCGCGCAACTCCAGCACCTGACCGAGGAGCACCAGCACTGTGATGACCGCCGCCGCCTCGAAATAAACCGCGACGGTCCCGCCCATGCCGCGAAACGCCGGAGGGAACGCAACCGGCACCACCGTCGCCACGACGCTGTAAAGCCATGCGATCCCGGTGCCGATCGCGATCAACGTGAACATGTTCAGATGGCCGCTGACGATTGAACGCCATCCGCGCTCGAAGAACGGCCAGCCGCACCACAACACCACAGGCGTCGCCAGCGCGAGCTGAAGCCAATTGCTAACAGCCGGACTTATCAACGTATGCAGATCGGCAAGATGCCCACCCATCTCAAGCACGACGACGGGCACCGCCAGCGCCAAGGCTATCCAGAACCGGCGCGTCATGTCGGCGAGTTCCGGATTGGACGCATCGCCGGCGGCAGCCGCATCTTCCGGCTCAAGCGCCATGCCGCACTTGGGGCATGACCCCGGCCCGACCTGGCGAACCTCCGGATGCATCGGGCAGGTATAGATCGCGCCGGGCTTCACGGCCGCAGGCGCCGGCGCCGCGGGCTTCAGATACGCCTCCGGATTGGCCACGAACTTCTCGCGGCACCGCGGATTGCAGAAGAAGTAATCCTGCCCCGCATGTTCGGCGCGGTGCTTTGCCGTCACCGGATCGACCATCATCCCGCAGACCGGGTCCTTCACCTTCACAGGCTCGCCGTGGCAGCACGCGTGCCCGTCCGTGTGGTCATGCGTCGTGGTCATGGAACGCGTCCGATTTCATCGTCTTGACCACATATACCCCCTGGGGGTATCTTTCAACCATGCAAAGCGAAACGAAGAAGTCCTGTCTGTCGCGCCTGAGCCGGATCGAAGGCCAGGTCCGCGGCCTCGCCAAGATGGTCGAGGACGACCGCTACTGCATCGATGTCGTCAATCAGGTTCAGGCCGTCGTCGCCGCGTTGAAGAAGGTCGAGGGCGAAATCCTGAAGGACCACATCGCCCATTGCGTAGAGCACGCGATCCGCTCCGGCGATAAGCGCGCCCAGCGCGAGAAAGTGACCGAATTGGTCGCGACCCTCGCCCGCGCACGCGGCGAATAGAGCCGTCTGATCCAAATCAAAGCCGGGGAACGCCCCATTTGCTACTGCAACTGCGACCGATTTGCACTTGTTGTACTAGTTGCGAATGATTATCAATAACGACAAACCCTGACCGGAGCCCTTGTCCACCCATGCTGCGCGCCCTTGCAATCGCCACGTTGAGCCTTGCCGCCGCCCTGCCCTTCGTGGCCATGGCCGACGACGTGCCCACGTTCGAGCTCGTCATCAAGGACCACAAGTTCCAGCCATCGACGCTCGAAATCCCGGCGAACAAAAAGGTGAAGCTTATCGTCAAGAACCAGGACCCAACGCCGGAAGAATTCGAGTCCTACGAGCTCAACCGCGAAAAGGTCATCGCCGGCAACGCACAGGCGATCGTCTTCATCGGCCCGCTCGACCCCGGCACCTACCCCTTCTTCGGCGAATTCAATCAAGCGACGGCCCAAGGAAAAATCGTCGCGAAGTAACGCGCCCAATCAAGAAAGCCAGAACATGTTTGCGTCCGCACTGATCGTCTTTCGCGAAGTCCTTGAGGCCGCTTTGGTCCTGTCGATCGTCGCTGCCGCGACGCGCATGGTCGCCGGCCGCAACCGCTGGCTCGCCGTCGGTGTCGCGGGCGGTCTCCTCGGCGCATTGGTCGTGGCAGCCTTCGCCGGCCAGATCGCCGACGCGATGGAAGGCGTCGGCCAGGAAATCTTCAACGCCAGCGTCCTCCTCCTCGCCGTAGCGATGCTGGGCTGGCACAACGTTTGGATGCAGCAGCACGGCCGCGAACTCGCGGCCCGCATGAGCAGCGTCGGCGCGGCCGTCGCCGCCGGCAACCAGCCGCTTTACGCCGTCGCTCTGGCCGTAGGCCTTGCCGTGTTGCGCGAAGGCTCTGAGGTTGTCCTCTTCCTCTATGGCATCGCCGGCGGTGGCGCGACAGCCACCGATTTGGCCTCGGGCGGCGCCCTCGGCCTCGCGATCGGCGCGGCCGTCGGCTACGCGCTCTACGCGGGCCTCCTCAACCTCTCAACCCGCCACCTGTTCAGCGTCACGAGCTGGATGATCCTGCTGCTCGCCGCCGGGATGGCCGCAGGCGCCGCCAAGTACCTCACGCAGGCCGACCTGCTGCCCACGTTCGGAAACGCGATCTGGGACACCTCGTGGCTGCTGCCGGAAGACAGCGTACCCGGCGAACTGCTGCACGTCCTTATCGGCTACGTCGCCCGCCCGTCCGGCATCCAACTTCTCTTCTACGCCGCAACCATCCTACTCATCGGTGGCTTTATGATCGCGTTGAAACCCCGCATGCCGCGCATCTCACCCAACGCCGCCGCCGTGCTCGTCGCCGCCGCGTTCGTAACGCTGGCTGCAGCCACCACGCGCGACGCACAGGCGGGCTTCAAGGTCTATACCCCCTACGTCGAGCAAGGCGAACTCGAGATCGAATACCGCCCGTCCGTCACGATCGACAACGATCCAGCCAAGGACAACGAGCAAAAGCACCTGCTCGGCGTCGGCTACGGCGTGAACGCGTGGTGGTTCACGGAAGTCTATGCCGAATGGGAACGCGAAGCGGGCCCCGGCGAAGAGATCAAGTTCGAAGCGTTCGAATGGGAAAACCGCTTCCAGATCACGAACCCCGGCGAGTACTGGGCGGACTTCGGCCTGCTCGTCGAATACGAACGCACCGACGACAACAAGGCACCCGACAAGATCGAACTCGCGCTGCTCTTCGCGAAAGAGTTGGGCCAATTCGACGCCGCCTACAATCTCGTCTTCGAAAAGGAAGTCGGCGGCGGCGCGAGCAATGACGTCGAACTCGCGCAGGCGTTTCAGCTGAAGTACCGCCTCGACAAGGCCTTCGAACCCGGCATCGAGGTCTTCAACGAATTCGGCGCCATCGGCGACATGCCCGGCTTCAACGGCCAGGAACACTACATCGGCCCGATCGCGACCGGCGTCATCCCGTTGAACGACACAGGCCTCAAGCTGAAATACAACGCCGGCTATCTCTTCGGCGTCAGCGACGCGGCCGAAGACGGCGTCGTTAAAGCGATCGTCGAGCTGGAAATCCCGCTCTAACGGCGGGTCACTCCCCGGCCGCGGCCGCCGGCTGAACCCGATCGACCTCCGGGTTCACCGCGGGATCGGTCTCGGCCTCTTTGAGCTTCTCGCGCGCCGCAGCCGCCTCACGCTGCCGGTTCCACATGGCCGCGTAAGCACCGTTCTTGGCGAGCAATTCGCCGTGCCGCCCGCGCTCGACGATCCGCCCTTGATCGAGCACCAGGATCTCGTCCGCATCCACCACCGTCGAAAGCCGGTGCGCGATGACGAGCGTGGTGCGATTGCGCGACACTTCTTTCAGCGCCGACTGAATTTCCCGCTCCGTATGCGTATCGAGCGCTGACGTGGCCTCGTCCAGCAGCAGGATCGGCGGGTTCTTGAGGATCGTCCGCGCAATCGCGACGCGCTGCTTCTCGCCGCCGGAAAGCTTCAAGCCCCGCTCGCCCACCATCGCGTTGAACCCGTCGGGAAGCTGCTTGATGAACGGCTCGATCTGCGCAAGCCGCGCCGCTTGCTCGATCTCCGCATCGCTGGCCTCGATGCGGCCGTAGCGAATGTTGTAGCGGATCGTGTCGTTGAACAGCACCGTATCCTGCGGCACGATCCCGATCGCCGCACGCACGGAATCCTGCGTCACATCGCGTATGTCCTGCCCGTCGATCGTAACGCGCCCCGATTTCACCTCATAGAACCGATAGAGAATGCGCGAGATCGTCGACTTGCCCGCGCCCGACGGCCCCACGACCGCAACGGTCTTGCCCGCCGGAACCGTGAAGCTCACGCCCTTCAGGATCGTGCGCT
Source organism: uncultured Flavobacteriaceae bacterium (assembly GCA_964638635.1). Taxonomy (GTDB): domain Bacteria; phylum Pseudomonadota; class Alphaproteobacteria; order Micropepsales; family Micropepsaceae; genus SZUA-430. Next base: position 52,198 of record CAZXAQ010000008.1, on the reverse strand, counting down.
CGGGATCGTAAGCGAACACGACGTCGTCGAAGCGCACCTCGCCACCGGTGATCTTCAGCGGTCCGGCGCCCGGCTTGTCCTGCACTTCCTGCGGCACACCAAGCACATCGAACATCTTCTCCATGTCGATGAGTGCCTGGTTGATCTCGCGGTACACGGTGCCCAGCAGATTCAGCGGCACGTAAAGCTGCGTCAGAAACCCGTTCACGACGACCAAGTCGCCGATCGTCATCACGCCTTGCGAGACGTGATACGCCGCCAAGATCATCACGGCGACAAGGCCGAACACGATGATCACCGCCTGCCCGGTGTTCAAAACCGAGAGCGACAACTGCGCCTTTTCCGACGCCTCGGCGAAACGTACCATCGCCTTGTCGTAGCGCGACGCCTCGTGCGCCTCATTGTTGAAGTACTTGACCGTCTCGTAGTTCAGCAGACTGTCGACCGCCTTGGTGTTCGCCTCTGTGTCGCTGTCGTTCATCTGCCGGCGGATCGCGGTCCGCCACTCCGTCACGCGGATCGTGAACCAGCCGTAGAGCAACACCGTCGTGATCGTGATCGCGACATAGCCCCAATGATAGACCCACAGCAGATACCCGCAGACGAGTATGAGCTCCAAAATCGTCGGCGCGATCGAAAACAAGACATAGAACAAGAGCACATCGATGCCCTTCGTTCCCCGCTCGATCACGCGCGTCAGGCCGCCCGTCTTGCGCTCAAGATGAAACCGCAACGACAGCGCGTGAACGTGCCGGAACGTCTTCGCAGCCACGGCTCGCACGGCGTTGTAAACCGCCTTGGCCGCAATGGCGTCGCGCAACTGCGCCAAGCCCTGCATCACGATGCGCGCGACGCCGTAGGCCACGATGAAGCCGATCGCCACCCCGATCGCTTGAACAGCCGGGCTCTTGGGAGCGAGCGCGTCGATCGCCTTGCCGTAGAGCAGCGGAAAGGCCAGCGTCGCGACCTTCGCGAGCACCAGCGCGACCATAGCGAGCATGATGCGCGCCTTCAGGTCGAACCGCCCCTCAGGCCACAGATAAGGCACAAGCGTGCGTACGGGAGAAAAGCGCGAGGTGCCCCTATGGGCCTCGCCGGCGACGGCAGTGGAACGTCCAGGTGATGGCGGCATGGCCCTGACTTAAGCCATGCCGTGGGGCAGTTCCAGTGGCCCGCCCATTTCCCGTCTAGCTGGGGAGAATAAGGGTCTGCCCTGGATAGATCAGATCGGGATTGTCGATCTTGCGCTTGTTCAAGCGATAGAACTGCGACCACTTCTTGCCGTTGCCGAGATGACGCTTCGCAATGCGCCACAGACTGTCGCCGCGTCGCACGCGAATGACTTGCGTCTTCGGCTTCTCCACGACCGCCTGCGGCGGCGCCTCGAACATAGCGGCGATCCCGGTCTTCAGTGCGCCTGCTGCACCCTCAGCAATCGGCTTCGACGTCAGCACGGCCGGATAGTCTTTCGTCGTCTTCGCATCGTTGGCGGCGACCTGCGTCGTGGATGCGGCAACGGCCAGTGGATACGGAGTCTTGTCGAGCGACTTTCCGTCCTTGCCAATCAGTTCGAGCTGCAGGTCCTTCGCGTCCTTGCCCGATGTGTTGGTAATCGTGAGCGACCATGACCCGTCGGCGGCAACCACCGTCTCGCCGGCGGGCTTCCCGTTGATCTCAGCCTTCATCGTAGCCCCGGGATCGGCCCGGCCCGCGAGCTGCGCCTGCCCGGTTGGACCGCCGGACGATTTCTCGACGACGATCGCCGTGACCGGCTCGTCCGTCGAAGCGGCCGGCGGCGTTTGCGGCGCCGTCTTGGACAGATCGGCCATCGCGACTTCAATGGCCGGCTCGCCGCCCGGGATAACAGGCGGTCCGGCGACCACGCGCTGCGGCCCCCGCACGTCCACACCGTCTTTCCCCTTTGCGACCACGTAGAGTTCGTGCTGCTTCTTCAAGTCCGGCGCCTTGAACTCGATCGTCCACGCGCCGTCCGGCCCCGCGGTCGTCCAGGCAATCGGCTTTTCGTCCCACATCAGCGACACGGCATCGCCGGGCGAAGCGGTGCCGCTAAACGTCCCGTTGTGCCTCTTGTCGATATTCCGAAGGCCGATCGTCGGCGCTGCACCGGAGACAGGACCCTTGGTCACGTCCTGCGCGCTCGCCGCGCCCGCCTGCACCTCGGCCGACGGGTTCATGACAGGACGCGGTTCGGCCGACGTGGGGGATTGGGTGTCGCCGGGTTTGTCGACCAAATCTTCATCGACGCCCGACGTCTTCGGCGCTGTGAGTTCGGCAAGGCTCACCGTCGCGCTGGGCGCCGCCGAAGTCGCGGCCGGCGTCGCCGCCGCATCCGTGGCAACGGGCGGTTTGCGCGTGATCCAGAACATTGTCGCGGTAATGGCGATCATCAATCCGAGAATGACAATGACGCGAGCCATGGACGTTTCACCGTTCCGGTTTCTTGAAGTGCTGGAATTTAGTCACAAGGGTACCGCCGCCAAATCAGCGGCACCCATCTATCAACAGGTTTTGCTAGCGCGCGTCCAACGACTTCAAGTAGTGCGCGATCGCGCGGCGATCCTCGTCCGTGAGATGTTTCGTCGCGTCTTCAATAACCTCGTCCATCGGCCCTTGCGCAGTGTCGAAGTCAGGCTTTGTGCCGGTTTTGAGATATTCCGCGATTTCCTCCACAGACCACGCCGCGAATTCCTTGGCATTTGGGCCTGCGAGCGCGGGCACTTTCGAGCCGTCGGGACCGCTGGAATTCCCTTGAAGCGATTGTGATGTCTGCGCGCCGAGAAAATTGCGTGGTGTGTGACATTCGCCGCAATGCCCGACTGCGACCAAATAGCGCCCGCGATTCCAAGTTGCATCGCGCGAAGGATCGTTTGCGAGCGGAGCGGCACCACCGAAGAAGAGGAGCTTCCACCCCTTCATCAGCGCACGCCACGAGAACGGAAACGCGACGTCGTCGGCGCGACGCGGCGCATTCGCCGGCGGCAGCGTGAAGAGATAGGCTTTGATCGCGAGGGCATCTTCGACGGTCATCGCCGAAAACGACGTGTACGGAAAAACGGGATAAAGCTCCTCGCCATGCACGCCCTGCCCCTGCGTCAGCGCGCGCACAAAATCCTCATCGCTCCAGTCACCGATCCCGGTCACTTTGTCCGGCGTGATGTTGGGCGACCGGAACGTCCCAAACGGCGTCTTGAGGGCCAAGCCTCCCGCAAACGGTTGCCCGCCGCCCTTCTTGTCCCAATGACAACTGACGCAGCCGCTCGCGCGCGCCAAATAGGCACCGCGCTCCGCCATACCCGGATTGGCGCTCGAGACGCCCGCGGGAACGTTCACCGCCGCGCGCGAGGGAACGAGCAGCCAAACGAGAATGGCGGCGCCGACAACAAGCGCCGTCAGCAAGAGAATCCGCGTGAATGGCATTAGCCCGGAATTTCAGGGCCACGGAACGGCTTGTGACAGCCGCCACAGCCCTTGCCGACCTCGTTAAACGCCGCGTCGATCTTGGCCTTGTCGCCTGTGCCAAGTGCGGCATCGATGTTCTTCAAGACCGCCGTCAGCGCCTCGGCTGCAGCCTTGAACTCAGCCGGCTTCGCCCAAATATCTTGAAGGGCGCGGCTCTTCGTGACGCCCGTATCGCCGATGCCCGTGCCCTTCGGGAAGCGGGACACGATGGTTTCGGAGAACGCGATCGCCTCGGCGACCTTCGCCTTCGCCTCGGCCGGCGTCGCCGCTTGGGAAGCTGCCTTCAGATTGCCGCCCAGCGTCTTCATGCTCTCGACGCGGGCGTCGACGATTTGTTGCGGCGTCTGCGGCGGAACCGCAAGCGACGTCCCCCACGCGGCGGATGCAAAGGCAGTCACGGCCAGAAGCGTGCTGGCAACCACAACTCTCATTAGTTTCTCCCGGATACACGAAGGCGTTGAACTTAACGCATGGTAACGATTGTCACGCTCCCGCCAAGCCCCCACAATTTGCCAGGCAAAACCGTCATGTTTTGGCCTTAGACTGCCCAGATGATTTGCATGGTTTCGAAGTGTTTAGAGTAGCCGTCGTATCATCCTCTGCGTTCAGCCTTGAGAACAAACAATGCATAAGCTGATTGGGGTTTGTGTCTTCTGTGGCTCCTCCGAAGGGAGCGACCCCGCCTACGCCGACGCCGCTCGGGCGCTCGGCCGTCACATCGCCGAAGCCCGCGCACGCCTGATCTACGGCGGCGCGTCGATCGGGCTCATGGGCGAAGTCGCGCGCGCGGCGCTGGAAGCCGGCGGCGAAGTCGTTGGCATCATCCCGCAGTTCCTGCGCGCCCGCGAAATCGAACTCGGCACGCTGACCGAACTCCTGATCACGCCGGACATGCACGAGCGCAAGACGCGCATGCACGCTATGTCGGACGCGTTCGTTATTTTGCCGGGCGGCCTCGGTACGCTCGAGGAAGTGCTCGAAGCGATGACGTGGGCGCAGCTCGGTCTGCACAAAAAGCCGATCGTGTTCGTCAACACGAAGGGCTTTTGGGATCCGCTGTTCGCCACCTTCGATCGCGTGCACACGCACAACTTCGCGCGCTACGGCCTAAAGGAACTCTACACGGTCGTAAGTCGCGTCGAAGACACGATGCCCGCGATCCTGAACTTCCGCCGTCAGGCCGCGGAATAACGCTCGCGCCGGAAGGCCTCCCACGACACCAAGGCGAGCGCGCTCCAGATCAGCGCGAACGTCACCGCATGGTCCTTCGTGAACGGCTCATGGTAGTAGAACACCGCGATCAACAGACTGATCGACGGCGCCAGATACTGCAGGAATCCCATCGTCGAGAGCCTGACGAGGCGCGCACCCGCCGCAAACAGCAGCAGCGGAATCGCCGTCAACGGCCCCGCAAGAATGAGCAACAAGTCCAGGCCCAGATTCTGGTGCATAAACGCACCCTCGCCATGCGCCGCCAGGTACAGAATGTAACCCAACGACAAGGGCGCGAGGATCAGCGCTTCGATGGTCAACCCCTCAAGTGACTCGACCGGCACGGTCTTACGGATAAGCCCATAGATGCCGAAGCTCACCGCAAGCGCGAGCGATATCCACGGCAGGTAGCCGATCGCGACGGTCTGGTTGATCACGCCCAACACTGCGAGGCCGATCGCGAACAACTGCACCTTCGTCAGCGGCTCACCAAGCCACACGACGCCGAGCACGAAACTGACCAGCGGATTGATGTAGTAACCGAGGCTGGTGTCGATAATCCGGTCGGCGGTCACCGCCCAGATGAAGAGCCCCCAGTTCACAGCAATCAACAGCGCACTCGCGGTCAGCGCAAGCAGCGCCCGCGGATTGCGCAGCGCTGTCCAAACCCGCGGCAACCGGCTCCACGCCGCAAGAGCCGCCAGCGCAAAGATCAGCGTCCACACGATCCGGTGCACGACGATCTCGACCGCGCCGACATCGCCGACCTGCTCCAGGAACTTCCAGAAGATCGGAATGATCCCCCAGGTCACGTAGGCACCGGCCGCGTAGATCACACCGCGATTTGCAGAGTCGCTCATCCCATACACATACTAACGCGAACGCCCTTCAGCCATGCCCAACCGGCATGGCTGCGCTGCACCGCCCGAAGCCCTCACTTCTTCTCGCGGTAAACGTAACGGTCGTTCATAAACTCGATGAGCGCGAACTCTGTCACTTTCGGCGGGAGAACGTTCAAGATTTGGTTCAGTTCGGCCGACTTGCGCGGCAACTGACCATCTTCGATCCCCGCCGCACGCATCAGGTCGTTCAGCATCGCCGGCTTGAAATCGGCCGGGTTCATCCGCGAAAGCTCCGCCTTCACCTTTGCCGCGATCTGGCTAAAGCCCTTCGGCTTCGACGCCTCCGTCGCATCGTTCAGGGCGGCGACGAACTCACCCGCATTATCGAACACATTCTGCCCGATCGAGAGGTGCACATTGGGCTCCGACCCGTGATAGCCGAACTGCGGCTGCACGAACCACCCGCGCGCCTTCATCTCATCGATGATGTGGTAACAGGAGAACTCGTCCGCCGTGAACGCGATCAGGTTCAAATCCGGCTCGCCCAGCAAGCGCAGGCCAGGGTTTTTCCGAATGGCCCCAACAATGGTCTTCGTCGCCTCATAGATGCGCTTGGCGAACCGCATGTAACCGTCATCGCCCAGCGTGTTCAGCACCGCCCACGCCGCCGCCATCGGCCCGCCCGACTTCGACGATTGGATCGTCGGGTTGATCACCGTGTAACCGGTCCACTCCGCCGCCGCGTAATACTGGAACCGCCGCAGGTCCTTCGACCGGTGCAGCACCACCGACGCCCCCTTCGGGCAATACGCATATTTGTGCCAATCCATCGACATGGAGGTGACACCCGGCACGCGGAAATCGAACTCGCCGAGCGGTGCCCCCAGCCGCTTGAAATACGGCAGCAAAAATCCGCCGATGCAGCCGTCGACGTGGAACAACACGTTGTGCTTCTTGGCGATCGCCGCAATCGGCTCGATCGGATCGAGCACGCCATGCGCATAAGACACCGCCGAAGCCACGATCTGAATCGTATTCGGCGTGATCGCCTTCTCGATCGCCTCCGGCACGGCCTTGAACGTCTTCGGATCGACCGGCACCAAAACCCGCTTGATGTCCATGTAATGGCACGCTTTGTGAAACGCCGCGTGCGCGGTCACCGGCAGGACGAGTTCCGGCTCCTTGATGTGCGGCTTCACGGCCCGCGCATAGTCGCGCGCACTCTTCACCGCCAGCATGCAGCTCTCCGTGCCGCCGCTGGTGAAGTTCCCGACCACACCCGGGACATCGCCCAAATGCGCCGCCGCCATCGCCGAGAGCTCGTTCTCGATCAGCATCATCGACGGATAGACCGTCGGGTCGAGTCCGTTCTCGGTCAGATAGCGCATATACGCCCACTTCCCGATCTCTTCGACGTCGGCACCGCCGTCGTAGATGTACGCGAGTGTCTTGCCCTCGCGCCACGGCAGGTCACGCCCCGCGAACGCTTCCAACTCAGCCTTGATTTGCTCTTTCGGCTTGCCGTGTGCCGGTATTCTCATGGGAGCCCCTTCGTCACGCGCGTGACGGAGGCGCCCCGTCGCGCAGCAGTTTGTAAGTGATGGAGTCGATCAACGCCTCGAACGAGGCATCGACAATATTCGGCGAAACGCCGACTGTCGACCAGCGATTGCCGGCCCCGTCCGCGCTCTCGATCATGACCCGGGTAACGGCTTCCGTACCGGCCGTCAGGATACGCACCTTATAGTCGACCAGCTTCAGATCCTCGAGCCACTTGGAGTACCGGCCCAAGTCCTTCCTGAGCGCATTGTCGAGCGCGTTCACGGGGCCGTTCCCCTCCCCCACATTCATGATCTTCTCGCCGTCGGCCACGACCTTGACGACCGCCTCCGACACCGTGACCTCCTCGCCCAGCGCATTGTGCCGGCGTTCGACCGACACGCGGAACCCGTCGACCTTGAAATAGGTCGGCACCCGCCCCAACGCCCGCCGCGCCAGCAGCTCCAGCGACGCCTCCGCCCCGTCATAGGCATAGCCCAGGAATTCACGCTCCTTGATCCGCTCGAGCAGCGTGGCGATACGCGGGTCCTTGGAATCGACGTCGATGCCAAGTGCCGCGATGCGCCCGATCAGGTTCGACCGACCAGCCTGATCCGATACCGGAATCTTGCGCACATTGCCGACCGCCTCTGGCGGAACGTGCTCATAGGTCCGCGGGTCTTTCTGCACGGCAGACGCATGCAGCCCGCCCTTATGCGCGAAGGCGGATGAACCTACATAAGCCGCATGTCGGTTCGGCGCGCGGTTCAAAATCTCGTCGAGCTGCCGCGACAGATGCGTGATGTCCTTCAGCTTGGCCGGCGGGATTCCCGTCTCGAAGCGCTCCGCAAATCCCGGCTTCAACAGCAACGTCGGAATCAGCGACACGAGGTTCGCGTTGCCGCACCGCTCACCGAGGCCGTTCAACGTGCCCTGAATTTGCCTCACACCCGCGTCCACGGCGGCCAGCGTGTTGGCGACAGCATTCTCCGTATCGTTATGCGCATGAATACCGATCCGGTCGCGCGGAAACTTCTTCACGACCTCGGCCACGATGCGCGAGACTTCGTTCGGCAGCGTCCCACCGTTCGTATCGCACAGCACAACCCATCGCGCACCGCCGTCCAGGGCCGCTTCCAGGCAAGCGAGCGCGTACTCAGGGCTCGCCTTGTAACCGTCGAAGAAATGCTCCGCGTCGAACATCGGCTCGCGCCCGCGTGCCTTAACGGCCGCCATGCTCTCCTTAATCGCCGCCAGATTGTCGGCGCGTGGAACTTCCAGCACGACATCGACCTGAAAGCCCCATGACTTGCCGACAAGGCAACACGCATCCGCCTTCGCATCCAGCACACTCGCCAAGCCCGGATCGTTCGACGCGCTGCGCCCGAGCTTTTTCGTCATCCCGAAAGCAACCATCCGCGCCCGCTTCAGCGCCGGCGGCGCCCCGAAAAACGACGTATCGGTCGGATTGGCTCCCGGCCACCCACCCTCGATGTAGTCGATCCCAAAATCGTCGAGCAGCACCGCAATCTGACGCTTGTCCTCAACGGAGAAATCGACGCCCTGCGTCTGCGCCCCATCGCGCAAGGTGGTGTCGAAGAGATAAAGACGCTCCCGGCTCATGACGACCCCACCGGCACGCGTACAGTGATGACTATCTCCTCAGTACCTCGCAGATCCTTTACTCCAATACTCTTTTCGGCCAAATCATCCCGTATACGATCGGACTCACCGAAATCCTTGGCCTTGCGAGCGTCGAACCTCCTGACAAGCAGCTCTCTGACATCGTTGGCCGGAACGCCCGTAGCCGTCGAGACCTCCGCCGATACCTCGGTGACATTTTCGCGCGTCACCCTCAATTCCTTTGCCGCTGTGTCGACCAGGCGTCGGTCGAAGCCAAGAGCACGAAGCGTACCAGCAAGTTCGTCTAATCTGCTTTCGGCGCGCAAACGCTGCATTTCACCAATCGCCTTTGGAGTGTTGAGGTCATCGAGAAGAGCCTCGAAGACGCGTCGAGAGAAGCGTTCCTCACGCCCCTGATGTAACTCGTCGAAATCAGTAAGTGATTCGAGAATGTGTTGTGACTCCCTTAGATTTTTGAGGGTCCAATCTATCGGCTGACGATAGTGCGTGCGAAGCATATTGAACCGCAACACATGGCCGTGCCATTGCTGATCGCCGAACTTCTTCTCCGCCAGCAGCTCGCGAATGGTGATGAAATTGCCGAGGCTCTTCGACATCTTCTCGCCTTCGACCTGCAAGAAGCCGTTGTGCATCCAATAATTCGCAATCGGCTTCCCGTAGTGCGCGCCCTCGCTCTGCGCGATCTCGTTCTCATGGTGCGGGAACTGCAAGTCGTTCCCGCCGCCATGAATGTCGAACGTCTCGCCCAAATGCTTCTCGCCCATGGCGGAGCATTCGATGTGCCAGCCCGGCCGCCCCTTGCCCCATGGTGACTCCCACCCAAGCATGGTGCCGTGCGAGGGTTTCCACAGCACGAAGTCCATTGGGTTCTTCTTGTAAGGTGCCACTTCGACACGCGCGCCCGCGATCATGTCGTCGAGCGACCGGCGCGAAAGCTTGCCGTATTTGGGATCCGACGACACGTCGAACAACACGTGGCCCTCCGCCACATAAGCGTGTTTGTTCGCGACGAGCTTGGCGATCATCGCAATGATCTCCGGCATCGTGTCGGTCACGCGTGGCTCCAGCGTCGGCGCCAGATTGCCAAGCGCCAGTGCGTCTTCCTGATAAATCTTCGCCGTCCCTTCGGTCAGGTCGCGGATCGAAACCCCGCGCTCCGCCGCACGCGCGATGATCTTGTCCTCGACGTCCGTGATGTTACGAGCGTATGTGACATGCTTCTCGCCGTAGACGTGGCGCAACAGCCGGAACAGCACGTCGAACACGATCACCGGCCGCGCGTTCCCGATATGCGCGAAGTCGTAAACCGTCGGTCCGCAGACGTACATGCGCACGTTCTTCGGGTCGATCGGTTTGAAGACCTGCTTCTCTCGGGCCAAGGTGTTGTAGATCGTCAGTGCCATAGTCCAATCCTCATAAAGTCCGGTCTGGCCGGGCCTTTAGGATTCGGTCTCTGACGAGAATAGAATCGGTGAGCGCGGCCGCTAGGGTTCGTTAGCCGCAAATACAAATCGCCGCGCGCGAAGAACTCGCCGCGGTGGACAGGCCGGAAATGGTCGTCCCAATGCTCACGTCAACCTCATGCAGCCTGACCGGCCAACCTCTTCGCCGCCCGCTCAGGACCAATGAGGGGTAACAGCTTTCGCATCTCCGGTCCATGGGGCTGCCCGGTCAACGCTAACCGTAGCGGCCTAAACAAAGCCTTACCCTTAGCCCCGGTTTTGGCCGAAACCGCAGCCGTCCACTCGGTCCAGGTCGCATCGCCAAACGGCCCGTGCGGCAACAAAGCCCGCGCCGCCTCAAGGGTCTGGGCGTCCTCAATCACCGGGTCCAGCGGCCCTTCGACCACTTGCCACCAGCCGCGCGCATCCTTCAGAAGCTCAATGTTGTCCCGCACCGCGTCCCAGAAAGGCGCCCCACCACCCACGCCAAGCGTCTGCAATTTGCCCGCGACCGCGTCATACGACATGCCGTGCAGCAGCTTGTGATTGAGCGTCTTCAGATCCGCAGGATCGAAATGCGCCGGCGCGCGCGAAAACTTCGTGAGGTCGAAGTCGGCGACCAGTTCGTCCAAAGTCGCCCGCGCGACCACCGGATCGGAGGTACCGAGCTTAGCCAGCAGACTGTTGATCGCCTGCGGCTCGATCCCATCCTCGCGCAAACCCTCGATCGCCAGCGATCCAAGCCGCTTCGACAACGCCTCGCCGCCCGCACCCACCAGCATCGAGAAATGCGCAAACACCGGCACGGCCGCGCCCAACGCCTCGAAAATCTCAATCTGCACGCCAGTGTTCGTGACGTGATCCTCGCCGCGGATGATGTGCGTGATCCTGAAGTCGATATCGTCCACCACGCTGGGCAGCGTGTACAGGAACCGCCCATCCTCCCGGATCAACACGGGATCCGACAGCGACGCCGTCTCGATATGCACCGGCCCGCGAATGACGTCATTGAACTCGACGCTTTTGCCCGACAGCTTGAACCGCCAGTGCGGCTTTCGCCCCTTGGCTTCCAACTCGGCGCGCTGCTCCGCCGTCAGGTTCAATGCCGCGCGGTCGTAAACCGGCGGCTTGTGCTGCGCGAGCTGCCGCTTCCGCCGCCGGTCGAGCTCGTCCGCCGTCTCGTAGCAAGGATAAAGTCGGCCCAAGACGCGCAGCTTGTCGGCCGCAGCATTGTGCTCCGCCGCCCGCTCCGACTGTTTGGCAAAGAGGTCGTGCTTCAGCCCCAACCACGCGAGGTCTGCGTAGATGCCCTGCGCGTTCTCTTCCGTTGAGCGCTCGGTATCCGTATCGTCGAGACGCAGCAGGAATTTCCCGCCCGTCCTGCGCGCAAACAAATAATTGGTGAGCGCCGCGCGGATGTTGCCGACGTGAAGCTTGCCCGTGGGGCTGGGCGCGAAGCGAACGACCGTTGTCATGGGCGCGTGTTTAGCGGGTCACGTCGCGTCCCGGAAGGCATTCGTGATCGGATACCGCCGGTCCCGCCCGAAATTCTTGCGCGTGATTTTGACGCCCGGCGGGGCCTGGCGGCGTTTGTACTCGGCGATCGAGAGCAAATGCTCGACCCGCTTGATCGTAGCGAGGTCGTGGCCGCGCGCCATGATCTCCTCGACCGGCATCTCGTTTTCGACCAGGCATTCGAGGATGTCGTCGAGCTTCGCGTAAGGCGGCAGCGAATCCTCGTCCTTCTGGTTCGCCCGCAGCTCCGCGCTCGGCGGTTTGTCGATCACCCGCTCCGGCATCACCCGGCCGGACGAACCCAGCGCGCCGGCGGGCTTGTGCTGATTACGCCAGCGCGACAGCGCGAACACCTGCATCTTGTAGAGGTCTTTGAGCGGATTGTACCCGCCGCACATATCGCCGTAGAGCGTGGCATACCCGACCGACATCTCCGACTTGTTGCCGGTCGTCAGCACCATCGGCCCGAACTTGTTCGACAGCGCCATCAGCGTCACGCCGCGGATGCGCGACTGTATATTCTCCTCGGTCGTATCGGGCGCGCGCCCCGCAAACAGCGGCCCCAGCATGCCCCCGAACGCTTTCACGGCCTCCTCGATGGGAATGTTGTCGAGCTGTGCGCCCAACAACCGCGCGACCCCCGCCGCATCGTCGAGGCTCTCCTGCGACGTATACCGCGACGGCATCATCACACAACGCACGCGATCCTTGCCCAGCGCATCGACGGCGACCGCCGCCGTCAGCGCCGAGTCGATCCCGCCCGACAGCCCGAGCACCACACTCGGAAACCGGTTCTTGCGCACATAGTCGCCGAGCCCCAGCATCATCGCGTTGTAGACGGACTCAAGCCCCTCCGGCACGTCGGCCTTCGCGCCGGGCTCGCATACCCAGCGCGCACCCTCGCGCCGCCAATGCGTGAGCGTCAGCGCCTCCGTCCATGCCGGCATCTGTACAGCCAAACTGCGGTCCGGATTGAGCACGAACGACGCGCCGTCGAAGACCAGCTCGTCCTGCCCCCCGATCTGGTTCAAATACGCGAGCGCCAGCCCGCTCTCGACCACGCGCGAGACCGCAATACTGAGCCGCGTCTCCTCCTTCGTGACCTCGAACGGCGATCCGTTCGGTACCAGCAGGAACTCACCGCCGGTCTCCGCAATGCACTCGACGACATCGCCCTTCCAGATATCCTCGCAAATCGGCACGCCAATGCGCACGCCGCGCAGCTCGATTGGCCCCGGCATGGGCCCCGGCGTAAACACGCGCTTCTCGTCGAACACGCCGTAGTTCGGCAAATCGACCTTGTAACGCACCGACTTCACGACCCCGCCGTCGAGCGCAGCGATCGCGTTGTAGAGTTTCCCAGCCTCGACCCACGGCGTGCCGATCAGCACCGCCGGCCCCGACACGGTCTCCTTCGCCAACGCCTCGACCGCCGCCCGCGCATCCGCCTGCAACGCAGGCTTCAGCACCAAATCCTCCGGCGGATAGCCGACGATGAACAGTTCGCTGAAAAGCACGATATCCGCGCCCATCGCCGCCGCCTCGGCGCGCGCTTTACGTGCCTTCGCCAAGTTCCCTTGAACGTCGCCAACGGTCGGATTGAGCTGCGCGAATGCGATCTTGAGAGATGACGTCATGCGCCTAACGTACACCGCTTCACAGTGTTGTTACACCGCCGCTTTGACCGCCGCGACGACGCGGTCGACCTGCCCGTCGGTTAGGTAAGGATGCATCGGCAGGCTCAACACCCGCGCGGCCAGCTTCTCGCACACCGGCAATCCACCCTTCGGCGCATAGGGCGCGAAGGCCTTATGCTGATGCAGCGCCTTGAAGTAGTAGATCGAGGACGGCACGCCTTTGTCTTGCAGCGCCTTCATCACCGCATCGCGGTTGTTGACCATGATCGTGAACAGGCCCCAGGCATTCTGGCTGCCGGCCGGCACGTGCTGAATCTCGACCGCGTTGCCGAGGCCCGCGCGATAGCGCTGCGCGATCCGTTCCCGTGCGATCATCTCGTCGCCAAAGATCGTGAGCTTCGACAACAGTACGGCGCACTGCACCGAATCGAGCCGCCCGTTCACGCCGACCCGGATGGACTCTTTCTTCTGCGCGTCGGTGCCGTGCCAGCGGATCGACGACCAGCGGTCGAACCGCGCGGCGTCGTCCGTCGTCATCGCCCCGCCGTCGCCGTAACAGCCGAGCGTCTTCGACGGGTAAAAGCTGAGCGTCGTCATATCCGCGAGCGCGCCGATCATGCGCCCGCCCTGCGCGCCGCCAAAACTCTGCGCGGCGTCCGCCATCACGAGCATGCCATGCTTCTTCGCGATGCGGTTGATCGCGGCATAGTCGGCCGGCAGCCCGTAGAGGTCCACCGCGATAATCATCTTTGGCTTCAGCTTGCCCTCGCGGACGACCGCCTCGACCTGCGCCTCAAGATGCGCGGGGTCCATGTTGCAGGTATGCGCATCGACATCGACGAAGACCGGCGTCGCCCCCGCGACCAGCACGGCATTCGCCGTCGCGTTGTAAGTGAAGCCCGGAATGAAGACGGCGTCGGTCGCCTTCACACCTTCGCCCATGAGCGCGATGACGAGCGCATCGGTTCCGCTGGCAACCGCCAGCGCGTGTTTCGCGCCCGTACGCGCCGCCAGTGCCGCCTCAAGCTCGGTGACCTCAGGCCCGCCGATGAAAGCGCCGTGATCCAAAATCTTCTGCCAGCGCTTTTCGATATCCGCGCGCAGCATTTTCTTCGGCGTTTCGAGATCGAAAAAGCGGATCGGGCCCGCATCCGCCTGCGCGGTGCGGGTGTCGGCGTTCTGTGCTTCAGGCATGAGCCAGTCTCTTCTGCGGCAGCCTTGCGGCGTCCAGGATGGAGAGCGCGGTTTCCAGCGCCCGGCGCGCCTCACGCGGCGCAATCGAAGCGGGCAGACCCTGGCGCACGGAGCGCACAAACTGCGCGACACCGTGGCCCAACGGATCGGTCGACGGGCACGGCAGGCCGGACGCCGCCGCCGAAGCGCTGCCCAAGGCCTTCAGCTTGCGCGGCGTCGAGTTCTGCATCTCGCGCGTCAGGAAGTCGATGTAGATCTCGCCGTCCGGATAGACGACGCGCATGTAGCGCTTGCGCGCCTCCGCCATGCGGCTCGCGAACAGTTCCACCTGCATTCCGTCGGCGAGCGTCATGGACGCCGAAACCTCATCCGACCGCGCACTGACGAACCGCTCGCTCGCCTTCATGTCGGCGATGGGCGCCGGGTTCAACTGATGCACCAGATCGATGTCATGGATCATCAGATCGAGAACGACGCTCACGTCCGTATTGCGCGGGCTGAACGGCGACGCCCGATGGCACTCGACCTTCAGCGGCTTCACGTCGCCGTCGAACAGGCCCAAGTGCTTCATCACGAAGCGCTCTTGGTGTCCCGTGTGCAGAACCAACCCGCGCGTCTCCGCCAACCGCACCAACGCGTCGGCTTCGCGCAAGTTCGCGGCCAGCGGCTTCTCGACGAACACATGCTTGCCGGCGTTCAGCGCACCGACGCCGATCTCGCCGTGAAAGCGTGCCGGCGCCGCGATTGTCACGATCTCGACATGCGGAAGAATGGAACGCCACCCCGGATACGCGGTGACCATGAAGTCGTTCGCCAACGTTTGCGCGCGCGCAATGTCGGCGTCCGCAATGCCGACCAGCTTCACGCCGGGCAAGCTCGCATACTTCTGCGCATGCAAACGGCCGAACGCGCCCGCGCCGATGACGCCAGCTTTGATCTCGCGATTAACGTCTGAAAGTAAGCTCACGATAGTTCCGCCGATAAACGCAACCCTCACGTGCGCCCATGTTTACTTGTTTGAATTTTTGGCGCCTACCCGCGGGCTTGCCGCAGAGGTTCAACAAATATTGCAGCCCTGTCACGCCGAGGCCTTTCCCTGGCCGAGACGCCAGGCCAAATTCATGGTTGATGCCATCCCTTAAGCAACACACCGGAGTCTTATCCACATGCGCAACCTGAAAGGCCACGAAATCCGACTCAAGAGCCGCCCCGCCGGCATGCCGACCGACGACAACTTCGAATACGTCGAAGCCCCCGTCGCCGAGCCGAAGGATGGCGAAGTCCTCGTCCGCAACATCTGGATGTCGGTCGACCCCTACATGCGTGGCCGCATGGTCGACCGCGAGAGCTACGTGCCCCCGTTCCAAGTCGGCCAAGCGCTGCAGGGCGGTACGGTCGGCCAAGTGATCGCCGCCGGCAAAGGCGCCGCATTCGGCGTCGGCGACTACATCCAGCACATGCTGGGCTGGCGCGAGTACGCGGTCGTGGGCATGCAGGCCTTCCCGCAAAAGATCGACCCGAAACTCGCCCCCGTGCAGAGCTTCCTGGGCGCACTCGGCATGCCGGGCCTCACCGCCTATGCGGGCCTCTTCAAGATCGCCTCGTTTAAGCCCGGCGAAACGGTATTCGTGTCGGCCGCCTCCGGCGCCGTCGGCGCCATCGTCTGCCAGCTCGCGAAGGCACACGGCGCCTATGTCGTGGGCTCCGCCGGATCGGACGAAAAGTGCCAGTGGCTTCTGAAAGAGGCCAAGATCGACAAGGCGATCAACTACAAGACCACGCCCGACCTCGACAAAGCGGTCGGCGCCGCGTTCCCGAAAGGCATCGACGTCTATTTCGAAAACGTCGGCGGCAAGCACCTGGAAGCTGCGCTGAACCACATGAAGGTGTTCGGCCGCATCGCCATGTGCGGCATGATCGAACAGTACAACAACACGGCGCCCGCACCCGGCCCGTGGAACATCATCATGACGATCCCGAAGAGCTTGCGCATCGAAGGCTTCGTCGTCTCGAACCACTTCGACATGCTGCCGAAATTCCATCAGGAAATGGGCAAGCTCGTCGCCGAAGGAAAGATGAAGTGGAAGGAGTCGGTCACCGAGGGGTTACAGAACGCACCGAAAGCGTTTTTGGGCCTCTTCAAGGGCGAGAATTTCGGTAAGGCGCTCGTCAAGATCGGTCCCGACAAAGCGGTTTGATGATAAGATTCGCGCGCGCGAATTCTTAGGTGTGCGATGACAACGAACCGGCGTTGGGTATTGGCCAAACGGCCTGCGGGCATTCCGCAAGCGGACGACTTCAAGCTTGAGCAGACGACGCTGCCGGACATCCAGGACGGCCAAGCGCTGATCCGGGTCGAACACATCTCGGTCGACCCGGGCATGCGCTCGCGCCTCTCCGGCGACTCCTACGCGCCCGCCATGGCCATCGGCGAGACCATCGAAAGCGCAGGCGTGGGCAAAGTCCTCGCCTCGCGCAACGCAAAGCTCAAGGAAGGCGCCTCTGTCTGGGGCGGCTTCGGCTGGCAGACCCACTTCGTCAGCGACGGCCGCGGCGTCCAAGCGCTCGACCCGGAAATCTACAAAGGCTCGATCAAACCGACCGCCGCAATCGGCGTTTTCGGCATCCCGGGCCTGACAGCCTTCTTCGGCCTGTTCGAGATCGGCAAGCCGAAGGAAGGCAACGTCGTCCTCATCTCCTCCGCCGCGGGCACCGTCGGCGCCACCGCCGGTCAAATCGCGAAGATCCTAGGCTGCACCACGATCGGGCTCGCTGGGTCCGATGCAAAGTGCGCCTACCTAAGAGAGATCGGCTTCGACGTCGCGATCAACTACAAGGCCGCCGGCGACCTGACCACCGCGTTCAAGCAAGCGGCACCCAAGGGCATCGACATCTACTTCGACAACGTCGGCGCCGACACGCTCGACGCCGCGATCCTGAACATGAGGAAGCACGGCCGCATCGTCGTCTCAGGCCAGATCGCCGAGTACAACGCGGGCGAAACCCCACGCGGTATCCGCCACACGCTCCCCTTCATCACCCAGCGGCTGAAAATGGAAGGCCTCGTCGTCTACGACTATGGCGTCCAGTTCAACGACGCCCGCGCGCAGATGGCCGAGTGGGTCCGTGCCGGCAAACTCACCTACCGCGAAGAGATCATCGAAGGCCTGGAGCAAGCGCCGAAAGCGTTCATCGGCCTCTTCACCGGCGAAAGCTTCGGCCGCCGCCTCGTCCACCTCGCGGGATAAAAAAAGCGCGGCATCCGAAGACGCCGCGCCGCAAATCATACCGCGCAGAGAGCCCTACCAGGTGATACGCACGCCCGCTTCGCCAGCGTTGATCGCCTGATTGCCGCCGAAATTGCCGTTGTAACCGGCATAGATGCTCGTATCGCCACCGATCGCAACTTCGAAGTTCGCGCCGGCAACAACCGAATCCTCCGCTGGCCGCGCGGCGCTAGCCGTGCCCGCAAAAACGACCGTGGGCGAAAGCGATTCCGTGAACGTCACCAAGCGATCCTGCTCGAACTCGTGCGCCCAGCCGATCTTGCCGCCGATCTTGGCGCCGTACTGACCCACGCTCGGAATGTCGGTCTCGGCGCGCAGACCCAAGATCGAGCGTGCCGCGTCGAAGTCGCGTCCGGCAACCGCGGCCGGTACGAACGTGCCGGTTGCCACCTCGGTGTAACCGTCTTGTTCGATCGTGGCCGCATCAAAGCGCACGAACGGCGTCAGCAAAACCGCCGCACCCTTGTTCCAATCCCAACCCAACTCGACGCTGCCGAACCACTGGTCGGCGCTGACGTCGCTCGCGACCCCGGCGCCAAGGATGTTCGCGCGCGCGAAGTCGCTGGAACTAGACCCGTAGCCAGCCACCAAGTTGACGTAGAGCGGCATCGACGACGGCGTCCAGTGCGCATAAAGAGCGCCCAGATACTCGTATGCCTCGCCGTTCTTGGTCGTAAAGGTGCCCTTGGTGTCGAAGTCGGTGCGGCTGAACGCAAACGCGGCGCCAACATCAAGCCCATTCGTGGCCGCCATCTCAGCCCCCAAGCTTACGCCGCGCCGGTCTGCCTCGGCCGCGTTGCTGCCCCATTCGCCGTGGCTGCCGAACACATTCGCGAACGCGCGATACTTGCCGCCGGCATTCACATACGTGGAGCTGCCCGCCGAAGCGACGACGGTTTCGCGCACGCTTGCCGACTGGATCGGCGAGCCCGCGTGGTTGAAGCGGTCCTGCAGCCGGTCCAGCAAATCCCGCGACGCCTGCACCGCAACCGTTTGCGCCGCCGCAGCGACGTTCGGCCCCTCGACGTCGTCGATCTGCGTAACGCGCACGTTATCGATGTAGATGTCTCCCGTCCCCGGGGCAGTAGTATACTCGAACACCAACGGCGTATTCGCGGTGCTTGTTGCGAACAAATGCGCGGCCGTTTGGTAGCTGGTGGTCAGCGGATCGTTGACGACAGCGTTGGTGCCGAAGCGCACGCCAAAGACGTTGCTCGCAGATAGACTAGTTACCATGTAGTCCGCATTCACCCGGAAAATTCCCGGTCCGGTCGCAAGCGTCTGTGACAACGTCCCTGGCGTCGCTGCGTTGTTAAACCCATCAAACGCAAATCCAGGGTTTCCGACACCGCCCGACACTACACAAGCGCCGCTGGGGCATGAGACCGTCCACCCCGTGAGGTCGCCCGTTTCAAAATCGAAATTCGTTACGGGCACGGCATGCGCACTGCACGTCAGCAACAAAGTGGCGGTGGTTCCAAGCAGCATCGGCCGCAATTGCATTTTCATCAGTGTCCCCTCTTAGAGCGAATCGCTCACGCTTCGAGGACAAGTCTGGAATCGCAGCAACGGCGGTCAACAATCGACCACGCCGGAAACGAACACTGTTCCGGCTGAGCGTCCTTGCGGTCACAGGGCACTCAAAGAAAACGGCGCAACACCTGAAGATGTTGCGCCGGAATATTCGAACGGACCGCTCTGCTACCAGGTCACGCGCAGGCCGACTTCGCCCGCGTGAATCTCCTGCTCGTCCGCAAAGTCGCCGTTGTAGCCCGCATAGACAGACGCTTGATCGCTGACCGCGAGTTCGAGGCTCGCGCCCGCCACAACCGCATCCTCCGCCGGTGTCGCCGCGCCCGTCACGCCCGCAAACGAAACCGGGCCCGTCGTCTCCGTGAACGTCACGAAGCGATCCTGCTCGAAGTCATGCGCCCACCCGACTTTGCCGCCAAGCTTGCCGCCGCGACCGATGTCGAGGCCGACTTCCGCCCGCACGCCCAACACCGAGCGCACCGCGTCGAAGTCGCGTCCCGCGACCACGGCGGGGACCATCAAAGAACCGGGCGACGGAACTTCGGTGTAGCCGTCTTGATCAACCCACGCGCCGTCGATCCGCGCGAACGGCGTGAGCATAAATTTCTCCGAAACCGCCCAATCGAATCCGAACTCGGCGCTCGCGAACCACTGCGACGAGTCGACATCCTGCGCCCCGACTGAATCGATGACGCTGTCGAAGCCCAGGTCGAAGAAGCTTGTGCGGCCGAAATCGTTGCTGCTCTTCCCGTAGCCGCCGATCACGTTGAAATAAACCGGTGCGGACGACGGGCTCCAATGCGCGTAGATCGCGCCCAGATACTCCGACGCTTCGCCTTCATTCGCGGTGAACAATGTTTGCGTCGAGAATTCGCTGCGGCTCAGCGAGAACGCAATACCGACGTCGAGCGAACTAGCCGCTGCGACTTCGATGCCCGCGCTCATGCCCCGGCGATCCGCTTCCGTTGCGGAGTCGTCCCACTCGGCATCGCTGCCGAACACACTCAAGAACGCGCGGTACTTGCCGCCAGCGTTCACATAGGTCATGCCGCCCGCATCGGCGACGACCGTCTCGCGCACGCTCGCCATCTGAATCGGTGAACCGGCATGGCCGAACCGACCCTGCAGCCGGTCGAGGAACTCGCGAGAAGCTTGCACGGCGACTGTTTGCGCGGCGGCCGCGATATTGTTGCCCCGTCCGTCATCAACCAATTCCAACCTCACGTCATCGATGCGGTCGTAGTCCGGGTCGTTCTGGACGCCGAACGCGAGCTTCGTCGATCCGCCGGATGCGGCCGCGACGAACTGGAAACGTGTGTACGGCGCGGCGGCTATGTTGGTCCGATCGATCGGGGTGTAGTTCCCCAGACTTGCTGCCAACCGGTTCGTTCCACCAACGCTCTGATAGTAGAACGAGCCCTGGTAGATCCCCGGCTGCAGGTTGATATTCTGTCGGATGGTGCCCGGCCCGCCGACGCCCGTCGGCCCGACGGTGACGCAAGCCGCCCCGATGCATCCGCCCGAGAACGCGAAGCCGCCCGAGCGCGGCGACGTAATAGTGAAGCCTGGCACGTTCGCGCCCCTGATGCTGTTCTCGATGCTGCCTCCAGATGTCCAAATGCCGAAGGCGCCGGACTCAAACCCCGGATCCGCAACCAAATTCGGCCCTGCATTGGCGCTCGCGATAATCGTGAGCACGGCGGTCGTCGCGAGCAGAGTCGCGCGCACTTGCGTCTTACCCATATGCGTAATCCCCCATTCGCCCGGCCCAATCCCGAGCGCCCCGTCTCGCATTCTCGACCGACGGTTCACCCAGTCAAGGGAAACGGGTCTTCGGAATGGGATTCACCCGCAGGGTGTGCGCCCTGAGCACACCCGACACTTGGAAATCAGCCATTTCCGCCATGTAACGGCGGCAACAACCATGTCCCCACTTGGGCTCCGACCGCCTGCCGCAGGGCGGCGAACGACCCGATTTCGTCCGGCCCCAAGGCATACTCGACGACCGCACCGTGCGCCGTCCGCAGCGCTACCGCGCACGTCATCCCGACATCGCTGAGCGTGTCAGGGCGATAGCATCGCCCGGCATAGAGCGCCGCCAACTCCGCAGGATCACCCGTCTGCGGCTCGGCCGTCAGCAACGGCACCCACGGCGAATGCGCTGTCTGCAAACGCACGAGCCCCCAGTCGTCGCGGCGCACGGCAAGGCGGCCGGCCCACTCGCCCTGCCCCCTCCACGCCTGCACGAGCTGCGGCATGTGCTCGGCCGGTGGGGCATACGAGGACCAGAACACGGCCTCAAGTGTCTTACCGCGAAGCACCGCCTCGGCCTCAGCACCCAACGCCCGCGCCGGAATGCGCAAGTGCAGCGAGCGTGCATGAGCGCACGCGCCACCGCCGAACGGCAACACGCCCGCCTCGCGCACGTCCCAGCATCCGTTGAGGCGCATCAAGTCCGCGCGCCAACCGCCGTCGGCAACGAACGCGCGCGGCACGAAGTACGTCGCAGCACCCGCTTTAACCGCGACATCCGCGTACTTTAAGGGCGTGCGATCGATGTAGGCCTTGAGCCCGATCAGGCCCAAACCAAGCACGCACCAAAGGATAAAGCCAAGTCGCAACACGAGCCCCGTCGTCCCCCGACGAACGCTAAGGGGCGAAGATTAGGCAACGCAAGTGAGAGCTTCTATTGCGCGGCGACAGGACGCGGCGTTTTGAACCGTTCGGCGCGGATTCCTTCGGACACCAGGAAAGCGAGTTCCAGCGCCTGGTTCGCGTTCAACCGCGGGTCGCAGTGCGTATGATAGCGCGACGACAAATCCGCATCCGTGATCGCCGCCGCACCGCCGGTGCATTCGGTGACGTTCTGGCCCGTGAGCTCCAGATGCACGCCGCCTGCGTGCGAGCCTTCCGCCCGATGCACGACGAAGAAGGTCTGCACTTCCTTCAATACCCGATCGAACGGCCGCGTCTTGAAACCGTTCGGCGTCTTGATCGTATTGCCGTGCATCGGATCGCACGACCAAACGACCTTGCGCCCCTCGCGCTTGATCGCACGGATGAGACGCGGCAGATGCTCTTCCACCTTGTCGGCGCCAAAGCGCGCGATCAGCGTCAGCCGGCCGGGCTCGTTCGAAGGATTGAGCACATCGCACAGCCGGATCAAATCGTCGTTCGACAGCGACGGTCCGCACTTCACCGCGAGCGGGTTCTTCACGCCGCGCATGAACTCGACATGCGCCCCGTCCACCTGCCGCGTGCGATCGCCGATCCAAAGCAAATGCGCCGACGTGTCGTACCAATCGCCCGTCGTGGAATCGATGCGCGTCATTGCCTGCTCGTAACCGAGCAACAGCGCTTCGTGGCTGGTGTAGAAATCCGTCGTGCGCAGTTGCGGCGTGGACTCCGGCGTGATGCCGCAGGCTTCCATGAACTCCAGCGTCTCCGAGATCCGGTCCGCCAACGCCCGATAGCGTTCGACCGACGGCGACCCCGCGATGAAGCCCAAATTCCAACGGTGCACGTTGTGCAGATCGGCGTAACCGCCTTGCGCGAACGCCCGCAGCAGGTTCAGCGTCGAGGCGGCCTGCGCATAGGCCTGCATCATCCGCTCCGGCTCCGGCGTGCGCGACGCCGCATCGAACGGCGACGCATTCACGATGTCGCCGCGATAGGCCGGCAGCTCGACACCGTCCTGAATTTCCGTATCGCTGGAGCGCGGCTTCGCGAACTGACCCGCGATGCGCCCGACCTTCACCACCGGCATCGCGCCGGCGAAGGTCAGAATAATCGCCATCTGCAGGATCACGCGGAACGTGTCGCGAATGTTGTCCGGATGAAACTCGGCAAACGACTCGGCGCAATCCCCGCCTTGCAGCAAGAAGGAACGCCCCTCGGCCACCTCGGCCAGCGCACGCTTCAGATTGCGCGCTTCACCGGCGAACACCAGCGGCGGAAACGACTTCAGTTTCGTCTCGACACGCGTTTGTCCGTCGGCGTCCGGATAGACCGGCACCTGAACGATCGGCTTGCTGCGCCAGCTGGCGGGACTCCAAGTCATGAGGGTTAAATAGCTCTCGCCTTCGGGCATTGCCAGTTTCACAATGCCGCGCGGTTAATCGCGAGAAACCCTACGCCGCAAGCCCTGAAGCGAACGTGAACGGGAATGGTTGCCGCTGCGACTATCGCCGCGGCGGCTCGATCACGCGCACGCCGGCGGGGGTTCCGACCAGCGCGGCACTTGCCAGCGACAAAAACAGACCATGGTCGACGACCCCCGGAATGGCCTCCAGCATCCGCGCGAGGCGCTCCGGATCGGGAATGCTCTCCGCCGCGCAATCGGCAATGTAGTTGCCGCTGTCCGTCTTGAACGGATGCGCCTCGCCCCCGCGCAGCCGCATCAGGTTCTGCGAACACCCGCAGCGGGCCGCAGCCTCCGCGATGCGCTCCATCGTAACCGTATGCGCGAACGGCACGATTTCGACCGGCAGCGGAAACCGTCCGAGCGTATCCACGACCTTCGCATCGTCCGCGATCACGACCATGCGGTCCGACGCCGACGCCACGATCTTCTCGCGCAGCAACGCGCCGCCGCCGCCTTTGATCAAACTCAGGCTGGGACCGATTTCGTCCGCCCCGTCGACCGTCAGGTCCAGGTGGCGAACCGTGTCGAGATCGCCGACCGCGATGCCGAGCTCCCGCGCCAGCGCCGCCGTCCGCTCCGAGGTCGCAACCGTGGTGAGCTTCAACCCCGCCTTCACACGCGGCGCCAACGCCCGCACGAAGTGCTCGGCGGTCGAGCCCGTGCCGAGCCCGAGCCGCATCCCCGGCTTCACATATTCGAGAGCGGCTTCCGCGGCCGCGCGCTTCTGATCGTCGATGGTCTGGTTTCTGGTCATGGCGCCACTATAGGCCGCAACCGCGGCCGAAGCCAAAGGCCGATCGAAGAAATCCCTGTGAACTATGCCCGTCTTCGTGAGGCGCCGCCTATCGGATCGATACCTTGATCCTGGACGCCCGCGCGCTCAAATCGGAAGGGTCACAGCATGCAATCGGCACGATGCGGCGCAGCAAAGAAACACTGATTGTTTCAGCACTGTCGCACAACTCGGACCGGCCAAGTGAAGTGACGGCGGTCACCAAGACGAATGCGGATTTCTGTTGGTTAAGCGGATGTGAATCCCGTCACAACAAATCGAAGCGCATTGACCGTTCCTGAACCAATTGATGGCAGTGTGTCACAACCACGTGTTGGAATTCGTGGATCACGCGTTCCGCCACGTTTTGGCCAAGGTGCCGGAGTGAAGTGGTGTCATGACGATGGAACTCGACACTAGGAACGAATTCCGCTTCCCGAGCTACTCGCGCGGTGAGGTCTTGGCCGACGCTGCCGCACACATCACCGGCCTCACGCTCGGTTTCGTCGCCACCATCTGGCTTCTGATCACCGCCGCACAACACAGCGAAGGTTTGCTCATCCTGGGCGCCGGCCTTTATGGGCTCGGCCTGCTCGCGATGCTCACCTGCTCGGCCGGTTACAACATGTGGCCGCCCTCGCCGATGAAGGAACTGTGGCGCCGCTTCGACCACGCCGCGATCTTCATCATGATCGCGGGCACCTACACGCCCTTGCTCCTGAACCGCATGGGCGGCGAATGGGCCTTCGGCCTGCTTGCCTTCGTGTGGACGGCCGCCCTCGCCGGCGCCGCGTTGAAGCTCGCCTTCCCGCGCCGCTGGGAGTCGATCACCGTCGCGCTCTATCTTGGCCTGGGCTGGTCGATCGTGCTCGCCTACAACCCGCTCCTCCAGGCCGTCTCGATGCAGAGCCTCTATCTGATCGCGGTCGGCGGCGTGATCTACTCGATCGGCGTGATCTTCCACCTCTGGGACCGCCTACCCTACCAGAACGCGATCTGGCACTGGCTCGTCCTCATCGCCGCCGCCTGCCACTACTTCGCAATCTTCAACGAAGTGGCGATGGCCGCGAACTAAGCCCTACTCCACCGTCACCGATTTCGCCAGATTGCGCGGCTGATCCACGTCTGTGCCCTTCACGACGGCTGTGTGATAGGCGAGCAGCTGCACCGGGATCGAGTAGAGCAGCGGCGTCACGAACGGATCGACCTCCGGCACCTCGATGCGCGCCCAGACCTTGTCGCCAGCCGCCGCCAGACCGCGCTTATCGGAAATCAGCACAATCTTGCCTTTTCGCGCCATCGTCTCCTGCATGTTCGAGATGGTCTTCTCGAACAGCGCGTCGTGCGGCGCGATGACGACGACCGGCACGTTCTCGTCGATCAGCGCGATCGGCCCGTGCTTCATCTCGCCGGCGGCGTAACCTTCGGCGTGAATGTAGGAAATCTCCTTGAGCTTCAGCGCGCCTTCGAGCGCGATCGGATAGGCAAGCCCGCGCCCGAGATAAAGCACATCGCGCGCCTTCGCGAGTTCGTGCGCGAGCCCCTGATACACGGCATCTTGCGCAAGCAGCGTCAGCATATGCCGCGGCACTTCCATCAGCGCCCGCGTGAGCCGCGCCTCGTCGGCCACGCTCACCGTCCCGCGCGCCTTGCCCGCCGCGATCGCAAGTGAAGCCAACACCGCAAGCTGGCACGTAAACGCCTTCGTCGACGCAACGCCAAGCTCCGGCCCCGCATGCGTCGGGAACACGATCTCGGACTCGCGCGCGATCGAACTCATCGGCACGTTCACGATCGAGGCGACGTGCTGCCCCTGATCCTTGCAGTAGCGGAGCGCCGCCAGCGTATCGGCCGTCTCGCCCGACTGCGACACGAACAGCGCCAAGCCCCCGCGCGGCATCGGCGCCTCGCGATAGCGGAACTCCGACGCGACATCGATCTCGACCGGC
Organism: uncultured Flavobacteriaceae bacterium; assembly: GCA_964638635.1. Classification (GTDB taxonomy): domain Bacteria; phylum Pseudomonadota; class Alphaproteobacteria; order Micropepsales; family Micropepsaceae; genus SZUA-430. The sequence continues at coordinate 26,008 of CAZXAQ010000008.1, read as the reverse complement.
ATGCGCGCAAGCTTCTCGAACCAATACTTGCCGACAAGCGTCGCGTAAGACGCGGTCCCGCACGCCACCATCGTCATCTTCGGCAGATTCGCAAAGTCGAACGGCGTCTTCGGCAGCGCAACCGTCTGCGCGACCGAGTTGATCACGCTGTGCAGCGTGTGACCGACGACTTCCGGCTGCTCGAAAATCTCCTTCGCCATGAAGTGCCGGTGCGCGCCCTTGTCGACGAGGCTCGCCGACACCGTCGTCGTCTGGATCTCGCGGTTCACCGGCCGCTCATGCGCGTCGAAGATGCTGACGCTGTCGGCCCGCACCACCGCGACGTCGCCGTCTTCGAGATAAGCAATCTTGTTCGTCAGCGGCGCCAGCGCAAACGCGTCCGAGCCCAGATACATCTCCTTCGTCCCAAACCCGACCGCGAGCGGCGGCCCCAACCGCGCGCCGATCACCAGCCCTTCGTGGTCCTTAAAGATGATCCCAAGCGCAAAAGCGCCGCTGAGCCGCCGGATTGCTTTCGTCGCGGCCGCAACAGGCTCCAAACCCTGGTTCAAATACTCAGTGATCAAGTGCACGGAGACTTCCGTATCGGTCTCGGTGTGAAACTTGTGCCCCTTCGCCTCAAGCTCCTCGCGCAACTCGCGGAAATTCTCGATGATCCCGTTGTGCACGACGGCGACGCGGTCCGAAACATGCGGATGCGCATTGGTCTCGTTCGGCACGCCATGCGTCGCCCAGCGCGTATGCCCGATGCCGGTCGAACCCGGCAGCGGCTTCTCATGCAAGACTTTGTCGAGGCCGGAGAGCTTCCCCGGCGCGCGTCGCCGTTCGATCTGCCCGTTCACCAGCGTCGCGATGCCGGCGGAGTCATAGCCGCGATACTCAAGCCGCTTCAGCGACTCCAAAATCACCGGCGCGGCATCCGGCTTGCCGACAATCCCAACGATACCGCACATCGAACCTACTCCTTCTTCGCCTTGGCGGCCTTCTCGGCCTTCTTCTTCGCCCGGAACTTCGCGGCCCAGCCCGGTATCTGCCGCTGCTCGCCACGCTCGACCGCCAGCGCATCCTTCTCGACGTCTTTGGTGATCACGCTGCCAGCACCCACATTCGCGCCGTCGCCGACCTTCACCGGCGCCACCAGCGCCGTGTTCGAGCCGATGAAGGCATCCGCGCCAATGTCGGTGAAGTGCTTGTCGAAGCCGTCATAGTTGCAGGTAATCGTCCCCGCACCGATGTTCGCGCGCGCCCCCACGCGCGCGTCGCCGATATACGCGAGGTGGTTCGCCTTCGCGCCGTCTTCGATCACGGATTTCTTCACTTCGACGAAGTTGCCGATATGCACGTCGCGCCCGATCTGCGCGCCCGGCCGGAGCCGCGCGTACGGCCCGACGATCGCACGCTCGCCGATCGAGCACTCCTCGAAGTGGCAAAACGCGTTGATCCGCACATTGTTCGCGACGGCAACCTTCGGCCCGAAAAACACATTCGGCCCGATCACAACATCCTGCCCGATCTTCGTGTCATGGCTGAGCCACACGGTTTCCGGATCGACCATCGTCGCGCCGTCGAGCATCGCGCGCTCGCGCAGTCGCCGCTGCATAATCTTCTCGACCTGCGCCAACTCCACACGCGAGTTGATGCCGAGCACGTCTTCCGCCGGCACCTCGACCGCGACACAGCGCATATTCCGCCGCCGCGCCCCGGCGACGATGTCGGTGAGGTAAAACTCGTTCTGCGCATTCTCGTTCTTGAGTTCGCCGAGCAGCGCGCGCAGCAGCGCCGCATCGAGCGTGAACCCGCCCGCATTGCAGAAGCCAATCCGCTTCTCGTCAGCGTTGGCATCGCGCGCCTCGACAATGCGGTCGAGATCGCCGTTCGGAAGCTGCACCAAACGCCCATACGGCGTGGGGTCGCCAGGTCGAAACCCCATCAACGCCAAATCCGCGCCGGCCGCCCGCGCCGCAAGCAGCGTCTCAAGCGTCGCCGTCGTGAGCAACGGATTGTCGCCATAGAGAACGCTCACATCGCCCGAAAACCCGGCGAGCGCCGGCAGCGCACTCCGCGCCGCATCGCCCGTGCCGAGCTGTGCCGTCTGCACCGCGATCTCCGCGCCATACCCGCGCGCGAAGGCTGCCACGTCGTCTTGACCGGGTCCGACCACAACGACGAGCTTGCCGACGCCAAGTGTCTTCAGCGCGGCCAGAATGTGGCCGAGGATCGGCAGCCCCGCGACGTAATGCAGAACCTTCGGCAGCGCCGACTTCATGCGCGTGCCCTTGCCGGCCGCGAGAATGACCGCAGCGACCGTGCTGCGATGAGAGGGAGAGGTCAAATCGAACCGTCACGAAAAATCGAGGAGTTAGAGACGCTTACATGGGGGTCGAATGCGGCGAAATAAAAAAATGTTTCGCTTTCTTGCCGGACCCATGGCAGATGCCGCTCTTAAGTCATTGAGAGCATTAACAAGTTGGCGCCGCCCTTCCCGGAAACCATCATCTTCGACCTCGACGGCACGCTGGTCGACACCGCCCCGGACCTGACCGCGGCGCTAAACGCGGTCATGCGCGGCGAAGGCCGCCCCGAGGTGCCGCTCGACGACGTGCGCCACATGGTCGGCCGCGGCGCGCGCTATCTGATCGAACGCGCGATGGAAGCAACCGGCGACGCTGCTGACCCCGACGCGGTCAGCGAACTCGTCCGCCACTTCATCGCGCACTACGACGCCAACATCGCCGTGACCAGCCGCCCGTTCGAACGCGCCGAAACAGTCGCCCGGCGCCTGACGGAACGCGGGCACAAGCTTGGCATCTGCACGAACAAACCCGAAGCCCTGTCGCTGAAATTGATGAGCGAACTTAGGCTTCGCACGCTGTTCCCCGTGATCCTGGGCGCCGACAGCCGCCCCTACCGCAAGCCCGATCCGCGCCACTTGCTGGACACGATCACAGGCCTCGGCGGCAACCCCGCGAATGCGGTCCTGATCGGGGACAGCGAGACGGACGTGAAGACGGCGCGTGCCGCAAACATCCCTGTGATCGTCGTCAGCTTCGGCTATACGGAGATTCCCCCGCGCGAGCTGGGGGCCGACGCCGTGATCGACCATTTCGACGCGCTGGAACAAGCACTTACCGGCCTCAAACGCTTGACTTGACGGACAGGGCGACCCTATAGGCTTGGCACTGGAAACGGGTGCGTAGCTCAGCGGGAGAGCATTCCCTTCACACGGGAGAGGTCGCAAGTTCAATCCTTGCCGCGCCCACCATCCATCTACCCCTGGCGAAGCGTGTCTGCGCCACCCACATCACCATCTCTAGGTCGACGCGCGCCCGATGGATTTTCTTCTAGACCCGCAAGTCTGGTTCGCCTTCATCACCCTGACGGCGCTCGAGATTGTGCTGGGCGTCGACAACATCGTCTTCATCGCCATCCTCGCCGGCCGCCTTCCGAAGGAAGATCGCGCCGCGGCGCGCCAGATCGGCTTGTCGGTCGCGCTCGGAACGCGGCTCGCGCTGCTCGCGACGCTTTTCTATCTCTCGCACCTTGAAGGCAAAACCGGCTTCGGCCTGTTCGGCCACGAACTCTCTTGGCGCGACGTCGTGCTGGGCTTGGGCGGCCTCTTTCTCATCTGGAAAGCCATCGTCGAGATGAACGAAGCGGTGCGGCCGCACAAAGCACAACGCAAGGAAACGAACTCGAAACGCCCGCGCGCCGCGTTCGCATGGATCATCATCCAGATCGCGATCATCGACATCGTCTTCTCGATCGATTCCGTCATCACCGCCGTCGGCATCGCCCAGCACATCGAAGTGATGGCGGTTGCCATCATCATCGCCGTCTTCGTGATGATGGTGGCGATCAATCCGATCTCTCACTTCATCGAGCAGCACAAAGAGATCAAGATCGTGGCCTTGAGCTTCTTGCTGCTCGTCGGCTTCATCCTGCTCGCCGAAGCGCTCGGCACCCCGATCCCGAAAGGCTACCTCTACTTCGCCCTCGGCTTCGCCGCGCTTGTGCAGGTCCTGATCCTCTGGGCCAACAGCAGCGAGAAACAGATGGAAACCCTCGCCGCCGCGCACAAAGACCAAGAAGACACGGTCTAACGCGGATCCGCTCGCCACATTCGGCAAGCGTCGCCGCGCAATGTGATCCCGCGCACGTTAAGCGCGCCTCTCCCATATCCCTGGGATTTGAGCAAAGTCGCCGCTCCCCGACAGTGACGCCGTGAGCTGATTCACGCGTAAACGGGGGTTTCAAGTCATGGCTAACATCAATGGCAACGGTGGTTCGAACAACATCATCGGCACCGCACTCGCCGACATCATCGACGCAAAGGGCGGCAACGATTTTGTCGATGCCGGCGACGGCAACGACGTCGTCTACGGCGGCAACGGCGACGACACGCTCAAAGGCGGCAACGGCGCCGACCAACTGTTCGGCGGAGCCGACAACGACCGCCTGAACGGCGGCGCAGGCAATGACGCCTTGGACGGTGGCACGGGCATCGACTGGGCTGAGTTCGACGGCGGCTCTTCCGTCAATGTCGATCTCACGGCGGGCACGGCGTTCGGCCAAGGCACCGACACGCTGACCGGTATCGAAAATGTGCTGGGCTCAAGCTTCAACGACCGCATCAAAGGCAACGCCGGCAACAACCACATCATGGGCGGCGCCGGCAACGACGGCATCCACGCGACGATGGGTGTCGACATCTATGACGGCGGCATTGGCGCCCGCGATGCCGTCTACTTCCGCGGCCAACCCGGCGCGACGGCAAGCCTCGCAACCGGCACGTATTCGTTCGACGCCAACAACCACGGCACGATGACCGGCGTCGAGGATCTCGTCGGCGGCACCGGTAACGACACCCTGACCGGCGACAACGGTGCAAACATCCTCGACGGCGGCGCCGGCAACGACACGGTTGCAGGCGGCCAAGGCAACGATACGATCTGGGGCGGCGCCGGCAGCGACCGCCTCATCGCCGACGGCGGCAACGACCAGCTCTCCGGCAACTACTCGTTTGACGGCTTCGGCGATTACGCCGCGGACACGTTCGTCATCGGTACGAGCGCAGGCACCGTCACGATCACCGACTTCAAACTCGGCGTCGACAAGCTCGACCTCTCGGCATTCAACCTCGGCAACGGCAATTACTGGACCGCAAGCGCCAGTCAAAGCGCGCTGACCGTCGCGACACTGACGCTCACGGGCCAAAACCAAGAGGTCGTGACGATCAAGCTGAACGGCATCGCCGACGGCTACCACCTCACGCTGAACGACATGATCGGTGGCAGCACGGCGCTGATCCCGCCGCCGCCGACTTTTCCCGACGGCAACGGCCAAGCCGACGTCTTCACGATCGCGCCGCAAGCGTCAGGCACTTACACGCAGGTGGGCTTCGAAGACGGCCTCGACCTCCTCGATCTGACCTTCCTGAACCAACCGGGATGGCATGGCGCACAAGGCGCCGCCTCCGACGGCAGCGTCCTTTTCGATTTTTGGAACACCACCACCGGCGACCACTTCAACCTTCACCTGCCCGGCGTCGGCTTCGGCCTCGTCAACCAAGCCGACATCATCATCTGAGGGCCACGAGCCGAGAGTGCCCCTTTCGGCCACCTGCGGCGCGTGTCAGGGCTCCCCGCCCCGGCACGCGCCGTTTTTTTCGGGTCATCCCAAGTATATGGGGGTCGCCGGGTGACCACAGTCACAAGCCGGAATCTTGGCCGTGGAAGTGGCGCCATCGCTGCTTGCTGCGCTGCCTTACATCACCCATGAATGCCTGCATGGTTCACCCCAACACCCGCATCGCGATCGTCGAAGACGATCCAGCCTTACGCAATCATCTCATCGAAATCGTGACCAGCGTCGAAGGGTTCACGGCCGCGGGCAGCGCAACGACGGTCGCGGGGGGCTGGGAACTCGTCACGCAAGGCTGCGAGGTGCTGTTGCTCGACCTCCAACTCGCCGATGGCAGCGGCCTCGACATCATTCGCCGCGCACGCGCCGGCGGATATGGTGATCTCAAGATCATCGTCATCAGCGTCTTCGGCGACGTGCGCAATGTCGTGCAAGCGATCGAGGCCGGCGCCGACGGATACCTGCTGAAAGGCGGCGACATCGCCGACACCGAGCGCGCTATTCGCGACGTGATCGCCGGCCGCGCACCGATCAGCCCAGCGGTCGCGGGCCACATCTTGGCGCGCGTGCGTGGCGGTGGCGCAGGCGCGATGCCCGCACCCAACCCGCTCACCGAGAAGGAGACGGAGGTTCTGACCGACCTCGCCCGCGGCTTCTCCTACAAGGAAGTGGCAATCCGCCAGCGCATCTCGCATCACACCGTCGCCGATCATGTAAAGGCGATCTATCGCAAACTCTCCGTGAACTCGCGAAGCGAAGCCGTCTTTGAAGCGATGCAGAGCGGCCTGATCAATCTGCAGAACTGAGATGAGGCATTTGCTGCCCCTGGGCTTTGAGAAGTTGGCCGCCACCGCTCTCGCCGCTATCGTCAGTTGGCTTCTGGTTGCGTGGATCGACGTCCGTTCGCCGGCAATCGCCGATCTGCGCGTGAGAACCCTCGAACTCGCGGCACTTTCGCATCCCGACATTGCAGCTCTCTCGGGCGCACACTTCATCACGTCGAGCGGTACGTTGTTTCGGCACAAAGGCCGCTTCGGGGTCGCCAGACTCAAATTCGACGTTCTCGACCCGCAATCGGCCGACCTGGCGCTTTTCATTCGCCGCGTTCGCGACAACTATGCCGTCTATGTGAATGGTCGCCTTGCGGCAGCCGCGCCAGGCACCTTGGCCGACCGGTCGACGTTGCACGGCTTCCATCCACGGTTCCTACGCCTCTTGCCTGCCTTTCTCGCTACCGGGGCCAACACCGTCGACATTGTGAGCGCGCGCAACGCCACCCAAACCACGCTGCGCGAAGTCTATTTCGGCCCGGCAACACGCCTCGAACCAGCGTACCGCCACGCGCAGGTCATCGTGCACGACAACGCCGAAGTGGCGGCGCTCGCAGCCGGCATCGTGTTGCTGTTCGCGCTCGCTCTCTCGCCGCTCGTACGTCCCGCGCTCACGTTGACGATCGCTCTGACGCTCGGTTTTCTGCTGGCCCGCTTGCTGCACGCACTCTGGGTAAACGAACCCTGGCCGCAAGCGCCGCGCGACATGTACTTGAACACCGTCGCACCTCTGATTTGGATTTCCTGCGCGGCGTTCATCAACGAATGGACCGCCGGTCCGTCTCTTTATCGCCGATGGTTCGTTGCAGCAGGCGTGATATGCACGCTCGCGATCATTGGCCTCTTCTCGACCATCGATTGCGCCCAAGCGAACGTCGTGAGTTCACACGCCGAGGCCATCACCGGCATCGCGGCGCTCGCCTTCATGGCACAGCGGCTGATCCGCCACTACTTCGCGGCGCCGCCCACCGCTGCACCCGAAATCTTCGTCGCCTGCGTTGGCTTGGCCATGGCTTGCGCATCGGTCGTAACACAAAACGATCTTCCGTTCGCGCCGCCCGCCTCGGTCCAGGGCGAGGCGTTCGCGCAACTTGGCACGCTCTCGATCATCGTCTTCATTGCGATGGGGCTCGCGCGCCACGGCACGGCCGTATATCAATTGGCGGCACTGAACAACGAGACGCTCCGCCATCGCGTAGCCGAGAAAGAGCGCGAACTCGAGGCGAACCACGCGCTGCTCAGAGAGCAAGAGCGCGAACGCACACTCGCCGCCGAGCGTAGCCGCATTATGCGCGACGTGCACGACGGCATCGGCTCGCAGCTCCTCGGTCTCATGGTCCAGGCGCGCAGCGGCGGCGCGAAACCCGAAACAATGACTGTAGGCCTGCAAGCCGCGATCGACGATCTCTACCTCGTCGTCGACTCGCTCGACGGCGTCGACGGCTCTCTGGAGACGGCGCTCGGCACGTTCCGCACCCGCATCGAACCCAAATGTGCCGCAGCAGGCATCGAAATCGTCTGGAACGTCGAAAACGTCGGCAACACGAAGGCGCTCGGCCCCGCAACCGTTCTGCAGATCTACCGCATCCTCCAAGAGGCTCTCAGCAACGCGATCCGCCACGGCAAACCGAAACGCGTCGTCTTCTCGCTGCACCGCGAGAAGCCGGGCAACGCCATTTCACTGGCGCTGAACGACGACGGTGCTGGCTTCAACGCGAGCGCACAACAAACCGGCCGCGGCCTTGCAAATATGAAGAAGCGCGCCGCTTCGATCGGGGCGCAACTCGATGTCGCTAGCGGCGCTACGGGAACTTGCGTAAAGCTCCTCCTGCCTCAGTGAGTGAGCGGTATGTGGCGCGACCGGCGCATTCTCGACCTGTTCGGCATCGAAGACCCGATCATCCAAGCACCGATGGCCGGCGCGCAAGGTGCAGCGATGGCGATCGCCGTCAGCAACACCGGCGGCCTAGGCTCGCTCCCCTGTGCGCTGCTGTCGCCCGATCAGATCCGCCGCGAACTTCAGACGATCCGCCAACAGACGGACAAGCCTTTCAATCTGAACTTCTTCTGCCACACGCCGCCCGCACCCGACGCGGCGCGCGAAGCAAAGTGGATTGCCCAGCTCGCGCCCTATCGCGACGAACTCGGCGTCGCAGAGCCGACGGTGAAAGGCGGCCGCGCACCGTTTGACGACATCGCCTGCGCCCTCGTGGAAGAATTCCGCCCACCCGTCGTGAGCTTTCACTTCGGTTTGCCGAATGCAGAGTTGCTTGAACGCGTGAAGCGCACCGGCGCGCGCGTCATCTCTTCGGCCACCACCGCCGTCGAAGCGCGCTGGCTGGAGGCGCGCGGTGTCGACGCGATCATCGCGCAAGGCGCGGAGGCGGGCGGCCATCGCGGCATGTTCCTCGAAACCACCATCGCCGCGCAGGTCGGCACGTTTGCGCTATTGCCGCACGTCGTTGACGCGGTGCGCGTGCCGGTGATAGCCGCCGGCGGCATCGGCGATGCGCGCGGGATCGCCGCGGCACTCGCACTCGGCGCATCCGCGGTGCAGATCGGCACCGCCTATCTCCTCTGTCCGGAAGCGACGATCTCGCCGCTCTATCGCGCCGTGCTGAAGAAGGCCGAAGGTCACGAAACCGCGCTCACGAACGTCTTCACCGGCCGCCCGGCGCGCGGCATCGTCAACCGCGCGATCCGCGAACTCGGACCCATGAGCGCCGACGCGCCGGCGTTCCCCAACGCCACGAACGCAATGCTGCCGCTGCGCATGAAAGCGGAAGCCGCCGGCTCCACCGACTTCACGCCGTTATGGTCGGGACAAGCGCCGCAGTTCGCCCGCGAAGTCCCCGCCGCCGAAATGACCGCCACACTCGCGCGCGAAACCCTAGCGATCCTTCGCGCACGTTAGCGAGCCGCCCGCACCGCCGACGAACGCCTCGATCGCAGCCCATGTCCGCTCGCCCTTCGTGTCGCGCAAGAGCATGTGGAAACCGTCGTCGTAGCAGACGACCTGCTTCGTTCCCGGCATCGCCACCGCCGCGTCTTCGATCGGCTTCGACGGCACCACTTGGTCGCCGTCGGCGTAAAGCACCAGCGTCGGCACGCGAACAGCCGGCGCCGATTGCCACGCTGCCTCCATCAAATCGGTGAGCCCGTACACGGCGTCGACGCGCGTTGCTTTGATCACATAGGGATCGCGGCCGAGCGCGATCAGCATCTGCTCGTTGTCGGACGGCCTGACGCTGAGCCCCCGGCCCGTGAGCCGGCTGCCAGGCGCGATCTGCATCATCACCCACAACGCCGACCGCTTGATCACGTCGAGATTCGACCACCCCCACAGCGCCGGCGACACGAGGATCAACCCATCGGCGATCGGCTCCGCACGCCCCGCCGCAGCGACCATCGCCACCGCGCCACCCATACTCTCGCCGAGCACATAGACCGGCACGCCCGTATGCCGCGCGCGCACGAGGTCCACGAACGTCCGCACGTCCGCCGCCATCACCTCGTGCCCCGGCCAGCGACCGTTGCCCTCCGTGCGCCCGAAGCCACGTTGGTCGTAGGCATACGTCGTGATGCCAAGCGCCCGCCAGTGCTTTGCCGCAGCGTCGATAAACTGCCCGTAGTCGTTCATGCCATGCAGCGCGACGATCACCGCGCGCGCGTTCGCCGCTTGCCATTGACTCATGCCGAGCACGTAGCCGTCATGCGCGCGCCAATGCCCGTCGTCGACAAACGCCGGCATCGCAGGCCCAGGCCCCGGCGCCAACCGCTCGGCGACGCAGCCCGTGAGAGCCAAACTCAACGCAAGTACAAACGCGCGGATCATGCCCTCAAGATACGCGAAACCCGCCGCCTGAGGTGTGGCAGAAGCTCCTCTTCGAACCACGGATTTTTCTTAACCCACGCGTTGTTCCGCCAAGACGGGTGCGGCAATGGAATGAACGCCGGCCCATACGACCGCCACGCCTTCACCGTATCGGTCAGCGTCGCCTTGCGCCGGTCGCCCAGGTGCCACGCCTGCGAATAGAGGCCGACCAGAAGCGTCAGCTCGACTTTCTTCAGCCCCGCAAACACCTTGTCCCGCCACGCCGGCGCGCACTCTTTGCGCGGCGGTAGGTCGCCACCCTTCGCATCGAGCCCCGGAAAGCAAAACCCCATCGGCACGATGGCGATCTTCGTATCGTCGTAGAACGTGTCCTTGTCGACGCCCAACCAATCCCGCAACCGGTCGCCGGAAGGATCGGTGAACGGCATCCCGCTCTCATGCACCCGCGTGCCCGGCGCCTGCCCCGCAATCACCAGCCGCGCCGATGCCTTCGCCCGCAGCACCGGACGCGGCTCATGCGGCAGGTGCGCGGCGCAGATTTGGCAGCCGCGAATCTCGCGAAGAAGAGCGGTGAAGCTTTGCGCTGCCATGTCACCCGAATCGAAAGGCTCGCGCGTCATCTCACGCGCGAGCCCATCATGTCATATCGGACGCGTCTACTGAATGACGCCGCCGAGATTCTCCCAACCGCCCCACGAGGCGCCGTCCCACCAGCGGTGCCAGAGCGCGTTCGCCGGGCCCTTCACGAAGCAGTCGATACGGTTCGCCGACCACGTGGTGCACTCGGGCGCGCTGAGCAGAATGCCGCCTTGGCTCTCCCAGCCGCCCCACGCAACACCGTCCCACCAGCGGTGCCACATCGCGCCATTCGTGCCGCGCACGAAGCAGTCGAGCCGGTTCGGGCCCCACGCGGTGCACTCGATGTCGCCGGCAAACTTGCCGCCGAGATTTTCCCAAGCGCCCCAACCGCCGCCGGCCCACCAGGTGTGATAGAGGCCTTTGTCGAGCCCGCGCACGAAGCAATCCAACCGGCCGCCGCTCCACGACACGCATTCCGGATCGCCGGTCAGCACGCCGCCGAGATTCTCCCAGCCGCCCCACGCCGCGCCATCCCACCAGCGATGCCACATCGCGTTCAAGGGACCTTTGACGAAGCAGTCGATGCGGTTCGGACCCCACGACACGCAGTTGGGCTTGCCGCCCAAGATGCCGCCCAAGCTCTCCCAGCCGCCCCAGCTCGCGCCGTTCCACCACTTGTGCCACATCGCGTTGTCCGTGCCGCGCACGAAGCAGTCGATCCGGTTCGCGCTCCAGCTCGTACAGCTCAACTCGCTCTTCAACACGCCGCCGAGATTTTCCCAACCGCCCCATGCCGCGCCGTCCCACCACTTGTGCCACATCGCGTTGTCGAGCCCGCGGCCGAAGCAGTCGATCCGGTTCGGCGCCCAGCTCGTGCAGCTGACGTCGCTGGTCAACACGCCGCCGAGCGACTCCCAGCCGCCCCACGCCGCGCCGTCCCACCAGCGATGCCACATCGCGTTGTCGGTGCCGCGCGCGAAGCAATCGATGCGGTTTGCCGACCACGACACGCAGGTCGGCTTCGCTTCGGCGGTCGACACCGTTCCCGTCGCGAATTGCAAAGCCACGGCGATCGCCGCCGCGGCAAGATATCGAAGCATGAATTTCCTCTCCTGAAGCGCCGATCTCGAAGACCGCTCGCGCGCGTTATGGTTCCCAAGATTCGTCTTGGTTGGATGAGGCTCTTAGCACGCACGCGGGCAGAGCAACGTGCCCACGGTCACAACCCGGTGCATTAGGAGCCAGCCTCCGCCGCCAGTTCGCGCGGCAGGGGAATGGGAAACTCCAGCAGCATCTGCGCCAGCGCCTTGCCTTGCGGATCGTTGCGCAAACTCGCGACGCCGCCGCCGCCGAGCGCATCGTGCAGAAGGAAGTTCAGCGCATGCGTGCCCGGCAAATCCCAGCGCTCGACCTTGCCCTTGCCGCCCTCGAACAGATGCACGAACCACTTCGCCACCGCGGCCTCCGTGAGCGCTGCGCGAATATAGGGCGCGTATGCAGGCTTACGCGCCATCACGCCGATATTCGAGTTGTTGCCCTTGTCGCCCGAGCGCGCGAATGCGACGTTGATCAACGGCACCGTGACCGTTGCGGCCTCCGTCTTTGCGTCGACAGCGGGCCGCACCAGCATCTTCGGATCGAACCCGCCCGCCGTGTCGATCGGCACGGCAAAACTGTCGCCCGCCATATGCACAGTGACCGCAACTTCCTTCTTCGGGATCGCGCACGAAAAATGCCGCACAACCGGCGTCACTTTCGGCCGCAAACCGGCATAGCCCGACGTGCCAGGCGCGAACGACGTACCGGAGGACGTGAGCTCCCGCATCATGATCTCGAGCGGTTCCTTGCGCGTATGCTTCGCCGCAAGTTTGAGGATCGCCTCGCGCCCGCCCACATGATGCTTGTGCGGGCCGTAAGAGTCTTCGTCGCCTAGCACTTCAATGGAGGTCTCCGTGAACGGCCCCCAGTTCCGCGCACGCAGAACGCCTTCCATCCGCTTCAACACGGCCTCGCCCGTGCGCCGCGCCTTCGCCGCCGCATCGATACCGCCGATCGCGACCAGATTGCCGACGCGAAACCCGTCCTCATACGTGGTCGAGCATTTGTACGTCGCGGTCGGCGCATAACCCTTCGCGCTCGAGACGCGCACGCGGTCCTTGCCGATCTGCTCGATCTTCACCTGAGAGAAATCGCACACGACGTCGGGCAGCATGTAGGCCTGCGGATCGCCGATCTCGTAGAGCATCTGCTCGCCGACCGTGCCGACGCTCACGAGCCCGCCCGTGCCGTCCGGCTTCGTCGCGACGAACGACCCATCCGCGGAAACCTCGGCGATCGCGTAGCCGATGTTTTCCCACTCCGGCACCTGCTCCCAATCGGTGAAGATGCCGCCACACGCCTGCGCGCCGCATTCGACAATGTGCCCGGCAAGACTTCCGCCCGCGAGCTTGTCGTAATCCTTCGGGCCCCAGCCGAATTCGTGGATGCAAGCACCAAGCGTCACCGCGCTATCGACGCACCGCCCCGTGATAACGACATCCGCACCCTTGGCCAGCGCAGCCGCGATCGGAAACCCGCCGAGATAGGCGTTCATGCTGATCGGCTTCTCGGGCAAAGGCGCGCCGGTGAACATCTCCTTCACGCCTTGGCTCCTCCACGTCTCAAGCCGTGGCAGCACGTCGTCACCCTCAACATAGGCGACCTTGAGCGCAACACCTTGCTTCGCGAGTAGCGCCTCAAGCGCCGCCGCACACGCCTTCGGATTCACGCCGCCCGCGTTGGTCACGACCTTGATCTTCTTCGCCGCCACATCGCGCGCGATCGCAGCCATTGTGACGGTGACGAAGTCGTGCGCGTAACCCGCGTTCGGATCCTTTTCCCGCGCCCGCGCCATGATCGACATCGTGATCTCGGCCAGATAGTCGAACACGAGGTAGTCGATGTTCCCCTTCGTCACCAACTGCGGCGCCGAGAAGAAACTGTCGCCCCAAAAGCCGCTGGCGCAACCGATGCGGATGGTTTTGGTCATTGAGGCGACCTCCTAGCGGATCAGAATAATATTGATTGGTAGCGTGAGCTGAGCCCATCGGCGCTCCGCCGTTAGGACCGGCACATTCGCCTCCAACGCCACTGCAAGGCAAAGCCTATCGCCCAGCGAAAGCCCTAGCGGCTTTGTCGGGAGCCGTAATTGCGCCGCCGCGAGCGCGTGATCGTCGGAGATCGGGACATACTGAATTGGCCCTGCGTCGAGTTGAGCCTTGATGGCAACAGCATCTCCTCCGTCTTCCGCGAGGCGTGTTAACGTCTCGGCCAGGTTGGCCGTAGACATCAACGGCTCATCGTGCAGGTGCTCTTCGACTTTATCTGCGCCGGGTTCATTTTTCAGCAGCGCTAGCAACGCCGAAGCATCGACAACGATCACTCTTCGCCCCACATCTGCCGCCGCTCGCGCATGAACTCTTCGGACAAAAGACTGCCGGAATCACGCCTTTTTGTGCTCTTTGCGACGATATCCTGAAGCTTCTTGAGCCACGCTTTGTCTACGCTCTTGCGCGGCTTCGACGCCAACGCCTCGCTCATGATCGCACGCGCCTCCGCTTCCATCGACCGCTTGCTCTCAGCTGCGCGCTTGCGCAGACGCGCATAGTCCTTGGCCGGAAGACCTCGAATTGTAAGTGTTGGTGTCGTGCCGGACATGACCTTTCCTCTTACAACATACTGCTAGCAAAATGCTAGCAAATCGTCAACTGAGCGATTTCAGCAAATTCCGCGCGATCACCAGCTGCTGCACCTGGCTCGTGCCTTCGTAAATCCGGAAGATGCGCACGTCGCGATAGAACCGTTCGACGCCATAGTCGCTCACATAGCCGGCGCCGCCGTGGATTTGCACGGCGCGGTCGGCGACGCGGCCGACCATCTCGCTCGCGAAATACTTCGCGCAGGCGGCTTCCATCGTAACGCTCTCACCCGCGTCGCGTTTGCGTGCAGCATCGAGCACCATGCAGCGCGCCGCGTAAGCCTCCGTCTTCGAGTCCGCGAGCATCGCTTGGATCAGCTGGAACTCGGCGATCTTCTGTCCGAACTGTTCGCGCTCCAGCGCGTATTTCGCGGCATCGCGGATCAACCGCTCGGCGACGCCAACGCACACCGCGGAAATGTGCAGCCGCCCGCGGTCGAGCACCTGCATCGAAATGCGGAACCCCTGCCCCTCTTGGCCAAGCAGACAACCCGCCGGCACGCGACAATCCTCAAACACCACGTCGCAAATATGCGCACCCTGCTGGCCCATCTTGCGTTCGGGCTTGCCGATCGTGATGCCCTTGAGGTTCGACGGCACGAAGAACGCGCTGATCCCGCCCGCACCCTTGTTGCCCGGGTCGGTGCGCGCCATCAGCGTGAAGACTGCTGCCTTGTTGGCGTTCGTGATGTAACGCTTCGTCCCGTTGACGACATAGTGATCGCCCTGCCGGATCGCCGTCGTGCGCAGCGACGCCGCGTCGGACCCCGCACCCGGCTCCGTCAAACAGAAACTCGCGATCGCCTCGCCACTCGCGAGCTTTGGAAGCCACTCGCGCTTCTGGTCGTCGCGCCCGAACATGACGACGCCCTGGCTTCCGATCCCGACATTCGTCCCGATGACGGAACGAAACGCCGGCGAGGTCTGCCCCAGCTCGAAGCAAACCAGAACCTCCTCCTCCATGGTGAGCCCGAGCCCGCCGTACTCGACCGGGATCGACATCCCGAAGAGCCCAAGCTCGCGCAAATCGCGAACCACGTCGTCGGGAACCAGGTCCTCGCGCGCGACCTTGTCCTCGAGAGGCACGAGCCGCTCGCTCACAAAGCGGCGGACGGAGGAGATCAGTTGATCGCGCGTTTCGAGGTCTAAAGCCATGCCAGCATCCTGCAGCTAAAGGCGAATTCGGTACGCGTGCACAAATACAGCATCAATTCAGGCGTTACACCGTTACATCCGCAGAATTCTGCGAAAAACGCTGTTACATGGGTGCTACATCGCCGTTACATGTAACGCCCCTACCCAAATCCTTGTAGCGGCACTTTCAAGACGAAAACACGCACCATGCAGCGCAAAGAACATAACAAGAACAACGCTGAAAGTCAAGCCAGACTTATCGTGTCCCCCACTCTGCCGGACCCATGGCGGGCGTGCAGATGATTCCCCCGCAAGGCGAAGAGACTCCCCTGCCCAGCCGCTTGCGCCTACAACCCGGGCTTCGTCAGCCGGGGGATCGCGTGACCATGAAGAAGTTGCTTGCGGCGCTGGTGCTTGCCGTCATCTCACCGGGTACGCCCGCTCACGCCGCCGACAGCAAGGAAGCGCCCAAACCGGCAGCCTCCCTCGAAGAACTCGACAAGCGCCTCGCCGACACGTTCACGAAGGCCAAGGTGCCGGGCGTCTCCGTCACCATCATCGAAGGGGGCCAGATCGTTCTCACGAAGGGTTACGGCTACGCCGACCTCAAGACGAAGAAACCGGTTACCCCCGAAACCGTCTTCCGCGCGGGCTCGATCTCAAAGAGCTTCACCTCGATCGGCGTCATGATGTTGGTCGAGGAAGGCAAGCTCAGCCTCGACGCCAAGCTCGCCGACCTCATGCCCGAGCTCAAATACGACAACCCCTGGGAAAAGACCGACCCGATCCGCCTGGTGCATCTGTTGGAGCACACGACCGGCTTCGACGACATCACGTTCCGCCACTACCTGCTCGAAGGCAAAGACGTGCCGCTGTCGGACGCCGTCAACCAGTACGGCCCCTACAAGAGCCGCTGGAAGCCCGGCACGATGACGTCGTACTGCAACGCGGGCCCCGTGATCGCCGGCCGCATCATCGAAAAAGTCTCCGGCCAACGCTTCCAGGATTTCATCGCCGCCCGCCTCACCGGTCCGCTCGCCATGGCAAGCGCCTATTGGACGCGCGAACCGCAAATCAGCGACCGCCTCTCGAAGAGCTACAAAGACACTGACGGCAACGAAGAACCGTTCGTCGAAATCCTGGCCCGGCCCTCGGGCTCGCTGAATGTCACATCCAAGGACCTGGCAAAGCTCCCGCTCCTGATGCTCGGTCGCGGCACGCTGGACGGCCGCACCTACCTCAGCACCGCCTCCGTGGAGCGGATTGAGCGCCCCGAAACCAACGATGGCGCGCGCGCCGGTTTAAGATACGGCTACGGCCTCGGCAACATGGTCTACAGCGGCAAGAAAGGCATCTTCCACGGCCACGACGGCGGCATCGACGGCTTCGTTTCGAAATACGAATACGCGCCCGGCCAAGGCGCGGGCTTCGTGGTCATGGCAAACTTGGGCACGTCGGAAATCAATGCGGCCGGCGATGAAATCAGAAGCTACCTCGAACGCAACTTTGCCGAGGCGAAGACCGTCGCCGTGCCGTTGGCGCCGACGGACCTCGAGAAGATCGCCGGCTTCTATCAATCGATCACGCCCCGCCAGCAAAAGCTCGCTATCCTCGAGAGCATCTTCGCCTGGCAAACCGCGCGCGCCAAGGACGGCGAACTCGAATTCAACGACACGAAGCGCACTCACGTCGGCAGCAACATGTTCCAGAAGGCCGACAAAGCCGTCCCCAACATCATCTTCGTCCCCAAAGGTGACGACATGCTGCTGTTCACGGCCACCGGCGCCGACCGCAAAGTGCCACTGCCGGAACTCATCGGCAAAGCCGCCATGGCGACCGTGTACCTGCTCGCCTTCGCTTTGTCAGCGCTTTACATGCTGATCTGGATTCCAAGCGCGTTCATGGGCCGCCTGGCCGAACGCGGCGGCGTAACGATCAGACTGTTGCCTTGGCTGGCGATGGCCTCAACCGTCGCGGTTACGGGTATTGTCGTCGTCGCGCTCTCCGGCGCCGGCCTCGACCAACTGGGCCGCCCAAGCCCGCTCGGCTGGGCCCTCTACGGCGCAACACTGGCGACGCCCGCCTTAGGCGCGCTCGCCCTCCTCCGCGCCATCATGGGCGCCCCCGACGCAAACATCCTCACAAGAGGGATTGCATGGCTGAGCAGCATCGCAACGCTCACCTTCGCGGGCTACTTGTGGTCCTACGGCTGGATTGGCATGAAGCTGTGGGAGTAGCGACGCATACTGTCCCCTAATCGTCATGACCGGGCTTGACCCGGCCACCCAGGGGTGTTGCGCCGTTCGCTAAGCAGCTCCCAATACCGGAGCGTTGACTCTGGGTGGCCGGGTCAAGCCCAGCCATGACGAGTTTTTGGGCGTTGATGACACCGCTCGTTCCCGTGCTATGCAGCGCATGAACGGAGCATCATATGACACCGAACACCGGCGCCCTCACCGGCGTCAAAATCCTCGACCTTTCCCGCGTCCTCGCCGGACCCTACGCGACGCAAATCCTGGGCGACCACGGTGCGGAGATCATCAAGGTCGAACCGCCGTTGGGCGATGAGACGCGCGAGTGGGGGCCGCCGTTTCGCGATGACGAGGGCGAGCGCGGCCCGTCGGCCTATTACACGAACATCAACCGCAACAAGCGCGGCATCGCGCTCGATCTGACGAAGCCGGAGGCGCGCGACATCGTTTGGAAGCTGCTCGAAAACGCCGACGTGCTGGTCGAGAACTTCAAGCTCGGCACGATGGAGCGCTGGGGCATGGGCTACGACGCGCTGTCCGCGCGCTTTCCCCGCCTGATCCACGCGCGCGTGACGGGCTTCGGCGAGACCGGCCCGATGGGCGGTATGCCCGGTTACGACGCGGTCGTGCAAACGATCGTGAGCCTGCCAAACTGCAACGGCTCGCCGGAATCGGGGCCGCTCAAGGTCGGCGTGCCGATCGTCGACATGACGACGGGTCTGAATCTCACGATCGGCATCCTGCTCGCGCTGAACGAACGCCACCGCTCCGGCAAGGGACAGTTCGTCGAAGTCTCGCTCTACGATGCGGGCTTATCGATCCTGCATCCGCACTCGGGCAACTATCTGATGGACGGCCGCCTGCCGAAACTGCTCGGCAATGCGCACCCGAACATTGCGGCCTATGATCTCTACCAGACGGCGACACGGCCGATCTTGCTCGGCACCAGCAACGACGCCCAGTTCAAGAAAGCGATGCCGCTGCTCGGCCTCGCCGAACTCGCCGCCGACCCGCGCTTCAAGACGAACGCCGACCGCAACGCGAACCGCGTTGTGCTGACAAAGCTCTTGACCGAAGCCTTCGCGAAACGCGACGGCGCGAAGATCGCAGCCGAGCTTCTGAACGCGGGCGTCCCCGCCGGTACGCTGAACACGATCGGCGAAGTGCTGACCGACGAACAAACTGCCGCAAACGGCATGCTCGTCGAGCGAAACGGTTACAAGGGAATCGCCTCGCCGGTGAAAATGTCCCGCACCAAATCGTCCACGCGTCACATCCCGCCGGATTTCGGTCAAGACAACCGCGCAGTGTTGCGCGAAGCCGGATATGATGACGGCGCGATCGATCGCTTGATCGCACTGGGGGCGGTTCGCACGAAGCCGCAAGGGGCATGAAACAGTTTTCCGCGTGGCTCGCACTTGGCTTCGGCACGTTCCTCGCGGTGGCGGAGGTGATCCGCAACGGCGGCGAGATTCAATGGTGGCCGTTCTGGGTCGTCGACTACCTCGCCGTCGCGTTGCTGCAATGGGGCGCGATCTCCGTGCTGTGGACACCCAACGACCGCGGCGTCGGCATCCTAACCGCCGGCTGGGGCTTCACCGCCGCGATGTTCTACATGTCGCTGTTCGGCCACCTCGACGAGATCGCCAAGACAGGCGTGCCCTTTTCGCTCTCGAACATCCAATCCCCAACCGACGAGCCAGCGCTGACGTTGATCATCGCGGTGTTGTTCGCGCTGACACTCGTCGGGTTAGCGACAAGCCTACTCGCCGACCGCTATCGTACGCACGAAGCGTAACGGAAGGGCGCTTGCCCTGGGACCGCGGGCGTCCCCGCCCGCTCTAGCGGCATCTCCAAAGCACTGTGTTGTGGCGAGTCAGCGAAGAGCGGGCGAGGACGCCCGCGGTCCCAGGACTGTTTGGCAACCCCGACCACCGTGCTCTACGATACACGCATGATCCTGAGCGCCCTCGACCAATCGCCGATCCGCAAAGGCGGCACCGCCGCCCACGCCGTTCGGGAGACGATCGAACTCGCCAAGGCGTGCGACCGCCTGGGCTACGCGCGCTATTGGCTCGCCGAACATCACAACACGAACTCGTTCGCGGGCTCGACGCCGGAGGTGCTGATCGCCCGCGTGGCGGCCGAGACCAAACACATCCGCATCGGCTCCGGCGGCATCATGCTGCCGCACTACTCGCCGCTGAAAGTCGCCGAGAACTTCCGCATGCTGGAAACGCTCTATCCCGGGCGCATCGATTTGGGCCTCGGCCGCGCGCCGGGCGCCGACGGGCGCACGAGCGTCGCGCTGCAGGCCGGCCCGCAAGCCTGGGATGTCGGCGTCTTCCCGCAACAGGTGGCTCTGCTCCGTCACTATCTCGAAGAAGCCGCGGGCCTCGCGGAATGGCCGGCCGGCCACGCCTATCGCAGCGTCCACGCCTCGCCGCGCGGACCGGGCATACCCGAGATGTGGATGCTGGCCTCGAGCCACAACGGCGCGATGTACGCGGCCGAACTCGGCCTCCCGCTCTCGTTCGCGCAATTCATCTCGCCCGACGGCAGCGGCGCTGAAGCAGCCGAACTCTACCGCAAACACTTCAAGCCGCACCGCGAGGGCGACAAACCCCGCGTCAGCGTCGCCGTCTTCACGCTCTGCGCCGATACGGAGGAAGAGGCCGAACGCCTCTGCACCACACGAAACCTCTGGGTAATGCAGCTGCTCCGCAACCAAGCGGGCCCCTTCCCTTCGCCCGAGGAAGCGCTGGCCTATCCCTACACGCACGAAGACCGCGTCCTGATCCGCGGGATCGCGAGCCGCGGCATCACCGGCACGCCCACCCAAGTAAAGCTCGGTCTCGAACGCCTCGCCGCCGATTACGGCGCGGAAGAGGTGGTTGCGCTCACCATCACCTACGACTTCGCCGCGCGCCTCAAGTCGTACGAGCTGCTTGCCGAGGCGTTCCGTTTGCGTCGCGCCTGAGCTTGCGCAGGACGCGGCGCTCGACCAGCCGGCGAATCCGCCGCTGCACCTCCGGCGTGATCGGGAATGTCCAGAGCAGCAAGATCGCCGGAACATAGAACGCGATCGGAAGCGCCGAGAACACGATCGTCAGAGCGTTGATCGCCTCCGGCGTTTTTGTGGCGACCGACGAGTCGAAGCCCAAATAGCCGACGAGCATCAGCGCAAAGCCCGCCCCAAGCGCGTCGCCACCCTTAATGGCAAGCCCGAAGAACGAGATGAGCAAACCCGCCCGCGGCTCATGCGTCTTCAACGAGTCGAGATCGACGACGTCCGCCGCAATCGACTGGCCCAGCGTGTATGGCGCCGAGAAGGCCGCGCCCAATGCAGCAAACAGCAACATGTTCGCCCAATACCCGCCCGCTTGCGCCAGCGGCAACAGCGCGAACACGCCGACCCCGATCATCATCGCGA
The DNA here is from genome assembly GCA_964638635.1 of uncultured Flavobacteriaceae bacterium. GTDB lineage: Bacteria > Pseudomonadota > Alphaproteobacteria > Micropepsales > Micropepsaceae > SZUA-430. The sequence continues at coordinate 4,569 of CAZXAQ010000008.1, read as the reverse complement.
GTGACAGCGCCTTGTGTTTTGTGATTTTGCCACCCAGCAAAATCCAAAGGGGCGCGAACACGATGGCGGAAACAATCAACGCCAGCGGGAAGTGGTTCCCCTGCGCCTTCGTCAACCCAACGGCGTCGACGAGGTAGAACAAGAACAACACCTCCGCCGCCCGCGAAGCGATGCGTACAAAGAGCGTCGCCGCAAACAAGCGCAAGAACGGCAAGTTCGTCAGCGCCGCCTGCACGCCCTTCCAAACCGACACATGCTGCGCCTCGCCGTAAGGCGGCTCGGGCGTCGACCAGAACATGATCGCGACGCCGATCGGCGTGAGCAGAACGATCGTCCAGCCCAGCACCTCCATCGCGTGCCAATAGCCCCCGCCGTTGACCGCCCCCGCCGCCGCACCGACGCCGACCATCACGGGAATGGCGCCTGCAAGCGCCAACCCCAGCAACGTGAAAATCTCGCGTACGCCGGTAATACGCGAACGTTCGTTGTAATCGCCCGAAAGCTCGGCACCCCACGCCCCATACGGGATCGTGATCATCGTCCAGCCGAGATAGAACACGGCGATCCAGATCAACAGATACGTCGCGCCCGCGTCCGCCGGCGGCATGAACAGCATGAAGATGCCAAGCGCGAACACCGGCGCCCCGAGCAGCACCCACGTGCGCCGCCGCCCGAGGCTCCACGTCGTCCGGTCGCTGGCGTAGCCGATGATCGGATCGACGATGAAATCGGCAAGCCGCGCCACGAGAAGAATGAGCCCGACGGTCGCCACATCGATCTTCAAGTCTTCCGCATAGAACTTCGACACAAACACCGCGATCGGCAGCCCCGCGAACGCGAGCGGGATCGCAAGTTGGCCAAAGCCCAGAATGGTAAGCCAAGGAAGCCGGTCCGCGGTCGCAGGCGTACTGGTCGTCGATTTCTGCAACGGGGCACTCCTCATGGCGCGGCGCAACGGCGCCGTGTCTGGCGGTCAGGCGGGAAATGGCTCAGGCGCGCGTGCCCACATAGGCAAAGAACAGGCACCCGAACCCGATGAGCAGCATTAGCATATCGAACTGCACCAGTGGCAAGACCACGGGCAGCGAAACCAGCGGCAGAACCGTCGCAAAACTCGCAATCGCGAGCGTGATTAAGGCATAAACCCGTATCCGCCGCGTGATTGACGGCGAAGCCTGATCCAACACCGCCCGCTCGCTCGTGGCATAGGCCGAGGCGAGGCACAACGCGCCCACGATCGGCATCAACACATTGACGGAGACGAACAGCACTCTCAAAGGCAGCGACGCAATACCGACCGAGCCAAGCACCGCGAGCACCCCCGCGACCCAAAGCATCCAGGATTGCAACTTCGCGATGGAATTGTTCATGGGGATTCGGTTTTCGGGATTCGGTTTTCGGGGGTCGCGTTTCTTGCCGCGGTGGCGGGAGCAACAAGGCGTTGGCGAAGCTTCGTCAGCATCTGCCCTACGCGCGACGCCTGCATCAAAGCTCTTTCGAGGCTCGGACCAGAAACCAGTTCCAATCGCTGGACAAGCAGCAAGAAGGTCTCCGTCTCGGCCAAGGACCCACGCGCGATGCTGACAAAGTGCGCGTAGTCTTTGCGCGTTCCTCGCATGAATCCCTCTGCAATGTTCGCCGGTACGGATGCGGTCGCCCGGATCAACTGCGCCGAAAGCCGATACTCCTCCTGCCGTGGCATCTGGCGCGTCAAACGATAGACGTCTCCGGCAAGGTTCATTCCGGCTTGCCAAACCTCGAGGTCTTTGTATGACCTGATCGCTCCCACGCTTACCCCTCCGCTCAATCCCGATCCCCGAAAACCGAATCCCGCTCACGGTAGCAACCCCACCACCGCCGCCGTCATACACGTAGAGAGCGTGCCGGGCACGATCGACTTCAGCGACAACTCCACAATCTCGTCTCGCCGGCTCGGCGCCAAGGCGCTGACGCCCGCGATCATCATTCCGACCGACCCAAAATTGGCAAAGCCGCACATCGCATAGACCATCAGCAGTTTCGAACGCTCGCTCAGAGCATCGGCGGGCAATGCGGCGAGATTGAGGTAGGCGATGAACTCGTTCAGCACCGTTTTCGTGCCCATGAGGCTGCCCGCGGTTGCGGCATCAGCCCACGGCACGCCGATCAGCCAGACGACCGGCGCGAAAATCCACCCGAGAATGCGCTCGAACGACAACGGCGCACCCGCGACCTCGACATTGCCGACGATGATGTTGGCGAGCGCCACAAGCGCGATCATCACGACAAGCATTGCGATGATGTTCAGATACATCTTCATACCGTCTTCAGCACCCGTCGCGATCGCATCCATGGTCGAGCGGTAGAGCCGCGCCTGGCCCACGTTCGCGGGCGTGGTCTCGTCGCCTGGGATCATCACCTTGGCGAGCAGGATCGAGGCGGGGAGCGACAGCAACGACGCCACGATGATATGACCGAGCGCGCCGGGGAGCACGGGGTTCAACACGGTCGCGAAGAGCACGAGCACGGTCCCCGCGACGTTCGCCAGCCCGCAGGTGAAGAGCGTGAAGAGCTCGCTACGCGTCATCTTCTCAAGGTACGGCTTGATCAGCATCGGCGCCTCGATCTGCCCCAAAAAGACGTTCGACGCGCAGCCGACACCGAGCGCGCCGCCAATCTTCATCGAGCGCTCAAGCGCGACGGCAAACCCCTTCACGATGACAGGTAAGATGCGCCAGTGCCAAAGCAACGCCGACAACGCCGACATGACGAGCACGATCGGCAGCACCGTAAAGGCGATTGTCACCATCGCATTCGGGTTCTTCACCTCGAACGGCGGCGACCCGCCACCCGTGTAGCCGAACACGAAAGACGAGCCCTTCGCCGTCGCCGCTTGAATGGCATCAACAACGACATTGAGCGACAGCAGCGCCTGGCGCATCACCGGCACGCCCAACAGCGCCGCCGCGAGCACAATCTGCAACCCGATCCCCACCACGACCGTCTGCCACGGAAACGCCCGCCGGTTCTCCGACAACACCCAAGCGATCGTGACAAAAACGGCGAGCCCAAGGGCGCTTTGCAGTTGCAGGGGAAAACTCATGCGGCGCCGTGACCCTCGATATGTGCTTTCAGTCGTGACAGCTGCGCCTTCAGCCGCCGGCGCACGGCCGGCGCGAACAGCGGCAGCATCCAACGGACAAGGCGCCCACCGCCGTCCATGTTCAGAGAGAGTGCCAGCCGCGCTCCCGCGCCGTGCGGAGCGACCTCACAACGCGTCGCGAAGGGTCCGAGACCGGCAACACCGGCCGGACCCGTGAACTGAAACTCGACCAGCCTGCCGCGCTCGAACGCCGAGACGTCGATCGTCTGCTTTATCTGGGCGCCGTCGAGTTTGGTCGCCATCACGATCCTCGAGCCGCGCCGCATTTCGCGCTCGTTGCCCTCAAAGGTCAGCGTCTGTCCGTTGGCCAGCCAAGCGTCGAGCTCCCGCAGATCGGTCAGCGCGCGAAATACGTGCGCTGGTGAAGCCTTGATCCATTCCTCGGCCGTCACGGCGAGCGGCATCCAAGCCCCCCTGGAATCAGAGAAACCGGGCTCCAGTCTAACCGTCGCACCTACGAGCGGTACGGCTTGATTTCCGCCAAAAGCCGGGGCAGAACAAGCCGACTTCGCAACTGCAGCATTCAAAGGAACCCAACACATGTCCATTCGTTTCGACGGCAAAGTCGCCATTGTCACCGGCGCCGGCGGCGGCCTTGGCCGCGCGCACGCGCTCGATCTCGCCCGCCGCGGCGCCAAGGTCGTGATCAACGATCTGGGCGGCACGGTCGACGGTTCCGGCGGCTCGTCGGACGCGGCCAAAAAGGTCGTGGAAGAGATCACGGCGTTCGGCGGCACCGCGATCGCGAACGGCGCCTCGGTCACGGACGACGCGGGCGTTGCCGGCCTCGTGAAGCAAACGCTCGACGCGTTCGGCCGCATCGACATCCTGATCAACAACGCTGGCGTGCTGCGCGACAAGAGCTTCACGAAGATGGAGACGAAGGACTTCGAATTCGTCCTGAGCGTCCATCTGATGGGCTCGGTCAAGGTCACGAAAGCCTGCTGGGAAACGATGAAGGCGCAGCAATACGGCCGCATCGTCATGACCTCGTCGTCGTCCGGCCTCTACGGCAACTTCGGCCAGACGAACTACGGCGCCGCGAAGCTCGGCCTCGTTGGCTTCATGAACACGCTGAAGCTCGAAGGCCAAAAGGACAACATCCGCGTCAACGCACTCGCCCCCGTCGCCGGCACGCGCATGACGGAAAACCTGATGCCGCCGCAAGCGCTCGAAGCGTTGAAGCCCGAGTTCGTCACGCCCGGCGTGATCTACCTCGTCAGCGAAGACGCTCCGACCGGCGTGATCCTCGCCGCCGGCGGCGGCGCCTTCGCGGTCGCGCAGATTGTGGAATCGAACGGCGCGTTCCTAGGCCACCAAGGCCTCACCGCCGAAAAGGTCGCCGACAACTGGTCCAAGATCGCCGACATGACCGGCGCCAAGGCCTACTTCATGGGCGGCGAGCAAACGCAAAAATTCTTCGCCCG
>CAZXAQ010000007.1:0-84304 GCA_964638635.1 uncultured Flavobacteriaceae bacterium | reverse complement strand
GACGGTGTGTTCGGAAACCTGCGTGGGCCGCATCCGCTACCTCGGCGTGCTGCTCTATGACGCCGACAAGATCGAAAAGGCAGCAAGCGTTGCCGACGAAAAGGATCTCTACAAAGCCCAGCTCGACATGTTCCTCGATCCGCATGACGTGCATGTGATCGACGCGGCGAGGGCGGCCGGCATTCCCGACGCCTGGCTCGACGCAGCGCGGGCATCCCCCGTCTACAAGATGGCGATGGACTGGAAGGTCGCTTTCCCGCTCCACCCCGAGTATCGCACGCTGCCGATGGTGTGGTACGTGCCGCCGCTCTCGCCGATCCAATCGGCGGTGGAAAGCGAGCATATCGGTTTCGACGGCGGCCTCCCGGACCTGTCGAAGCTCCGCATTCCGATGCGCTATCTCGCGAACCTGCTCACCGCCGGCGACACCAAGCCGGTCGAAGCCGCGATCCGGCGCATGTTCGCGATGCGCGTCTTCATGCGCTCGCGCCACGTCGAGCGGAAGGAGAACGAGGCCGTGCTGCGCGAGGTCGGTCTGACGAAGCTCCAGATCGAGGACATGTACAAGACGATGGCGCTCGCGGCCTACGAAGACCGCTTCGTCATCCCCTCGACCCACCGCGAATACGCGGAGAACGCCTACGATCTGCGCGGCGCCTGCGGCTTCTCGTTCGGCAACAACTGCTCCGACGGATCGAGCGAATCCTCGCTCTTCGGCATGAAGAAGTGGCGCGAAAACACGCCGACGGAGACGATGTGATGAAGACCTATCGCGCGCTCGGCGCGCTTCTCATCTATCCGACGGAGGAGCTGATCGCGGCGCTCCCGGAAATCACCACCGCACTCGCGGAAGAACGGCTCATCGCCGCGCCGCATCTGGCCGCAATCGACGGCATGCTCACACATCTGAGCGCGAGCGACCTGATGGACTTGCAAGACGAGTACGTGCGCCTATTCGACCGTATGCGCTCGCTCTCGCTGCATCTCTACGAGCACCTCTACGGCGAAGCGCGCGAGCGGGGGCAAGCAATGGTTCGCCTGCAAACGCTCTACAAGTTCCACGGCTTCACCCACACCAGTGCCGAGCTGCCCGACTACCTGCCGCTGTTCGCGGAGTTCCTGTCGCTGATGCCGGACCGCACAGCGCGCACGATCCTGTCCGACGCGGCGCCCACGATCGAAGCGCTACACCAACGCGCCGCAAAAAAGGAAACGCCCTACGCCGCCGTATTCGCGGCGCTCGTATCGCTCGCCGCGAAACAGGTCGATCGCACGTTGCTCGCCGAAATCATGCGCGGCGGCGGCGCGGAGGACGACAGCCTGGACGCGCTTGACCGTACCTGGGAAGAGGCCCCCGTCACCTTCGGCGAAGGCGACGCCGCCAAGTCCCTCGAACCGATGCAGCCCAGAGGATAGAGCCCATGTTCGACTATCTGCACCATTTCCTCTTCGGCATCTTCCCCTATGTCGCGCTCGCCGTGTTCTTCGCGGGCAGCTTGATCCGCTTCGACCGCGAGCAATACTCGTGGCGTTCCGGCTCCAGCCAACTGCTGCGCAAACGCCAGCTCGTCATCGGCAGCATCCTGTTCCATGTCGGCATCCTGCTACTGTTCATGGGCCATTTCGTCGGCCTGCTGACACCGCACGAAGTCTACGAGTCGCTCGGCATCAGCGTTCCGGCAAAACAAATGCTGGCTGTCACCGCCGGCGGCATCTTCGGCATCACCTGCTTCATCGGCCTGACCATCCTGCTGCACCGCCGCCTCGCCGACCCGCGCATCCGCGGCACCAGCGCGCCGATGGATATTTTCATCCTGTGCCTGCTCTGGGTGCAGCTGACGCTCGGCCTCGTCACAATCCCGTTCTCGCTGGAGCACATGGACGGCTCCGTGATGCTCGTGCTCTCCGAATGGGCGCAGCGCATCGTGACCTTCCGCTCCGGCGCCAGCGAACTCGTGACCGACGTCAGCCTCTCCTACAAGCTCCACATCGTCATGGGCCTGATCATGTTCATGGTCTTCCCCTTCAGCCGTCTCGTGCACATCTGGAGTGCGCCGATTTGGTACCTGGGCCGGCGCGGCTATCAGATCGTCCGCACCCGCAACCCGTCGTCGGGCGTCCGGAAACCTCTGTCATGATCAGCGTCAACGGCCAACCGATCGGCGAGCCCGAAATCCTCGCCGAGATGCAGTACCACCCTGCCCCGTCGCGCGATGCGGCCTACGCCGAGGCAGCCGAGGCCCTCGTCGTACGCGAACTGCTGCTGCAGCGTGCCGCCGCAGTCGGGCTGACCTGGACCGAGACACCCGAAAGCGAAGAACAGGCGATCGAAACGTTGCTCGCCCGCGAACTGAAACTACCGGACGCCGACCCCACGGCCGTGCGCCGCTACTACGACAACAACCGCGCCAAGTACAAAAGCCCGGACCTCTTCGAAGCCTCCCACATCCTCTACCTCGCCCCGCGCGAAGACGCCGAAACGCGTGCACGCGCCCGCGCATCGGCCGAGCGAACACTCGCGCTCCTCAAAACCGATCCCACCGCCTTCGCAGAACTCGCAAAAGCAGAGTCCGCATGCGCCTCCGCCGGCGAAGGCGGCCGCCTCGGTCAAGTCGCCGCCGGCGACACCGCACCGGAGATCGACACGTTCCTCCACGCACTCGAAGACGGCCAGCTCTGCCCCGTCCCCGTCGAGACGCGCTACGGCGTCCACATCCTGCGCCTCGACCGCCGCATCCCCGGCCGCGCCTTCGCCTTCGAAGAAGTGAAAGATCAAATCGCCCGCGACCTTGCGAACACCGCCTGGCGCCGCGCGGTCAGCGGCTACATCGCATTGCTCGTGGGTAGCGCACATGTCAGCGGGATATCGATCAACGCGGCTCACTCACCACTCGTGCAATAGCATGCACACCCATTCGATCTCTCTTGACGACCAGCACCGTCGTGTCTGAGAGGCGATTAGTGCCCGCACTACAGTCTGTTCAGCGGCTGTATCGCCCTTTTGCGTGACGTGAACCACAGAGAACGTCGTCTTCAGCGTTGTGGCGAGACTCGACGGCGCACTCAGTACCTCTCCGTCGGTCGCTGTCGGACGCGCCGCGGGATGGCAGGGGTCCACTGCAGCCCCGACAGATTGTCGGCGACAAACTAGCGTGGACAGCGGTCGCAACCTTGCGCCGGATCATCCTTGTGCCACGCGAGAACGCAGGCACACCTTGACATGGGTCATTCCGCGGCCGGGCGGCAGGACCTCATATCCATCGCACGGCAGATGGATCGTGAGCCCCATGCATGTCGAAGCTGCAACGGCAGAACCGGATCGAGCCGCGCGGGCCGCGGCCTTTCGCGCGATCGCGCTCACCAAGACCTATCAGATGGGCGAGACGCTCGTGCACGCCCTGCGTGGCGCCGATCTTGATGTCTACAAGGGAGAAATCGCGGTCCTGCTTGGACCCTCGGGAAGCGGGAAGTCGACGCTGCTCAACATACTGGGCGGGCTCGACCGCGCGTCGAGCGGGCAACTCCTGTTCGGCGACACCGATCTGACGGCGGCAAGCGACCGGGAGCTGACCGAGTTCCGCCGCCGCCGCGTCGGGTTCATCTTTCAATTCTATAACCTGATCCCAAGCCTCACCGCGCGCGAGAATGTCACGCTTGTCACCGACCTTGTGGCAAGGCCGATGCCGGCCGACGAGGCGTTGGACCTCGTTGGACTGAAGGATCGCGCCGACCACTTTCCGGCGCAGCTCTCGGGCGGCGAGCAACAGCGCGTCGCAGTCGCGCGCGCCGTCGCAAAGCGGCCGGAGGTGCTGCTCTGCGACGAGCCCACGGGCGCCCTCGACAGCGCCACCGGCATCCGCGTCCTGCAGGCGCTCGCCGACGTCAACGCGCGAATCGGCACGACGACGGTCCTGATCACCCACAACGTCGCCATCGGCGCGATGGGTGACCGGGTCATTCACTTCGCAAACGGCCGCGTCGCGCAAATCGAAACGAATGCGAAGCGCGCCGACCCGGCGCAATTGAGCTGGTGACCGATGCTGAGCTCGCTCAACCGCAAACTGCTGCGCGACGTCTGGCGGATGCGAGGCCAGGTCCTGGCGATCGCGTCGGTCGTCGCGGCCGCGGTTGCGACTTTCGTTCTGGCGTTGACAGCGATGCGTTCGCTGACGGATGCGCGCGACATCTACTACGAGCGCTATCGCTTTGCGAACGTGTTCGCCCAACTCAAACGCGCACCCGAGCCCGTCGCCGAACGACTGCGCGCGATCCCCGGCGTCGCGCGCGTCGAGACACGGATTCAGCAGTTCATCACCATCGACATGCCGGACACGATTGAGCCGGTGCGCGGGTTGTTCACGTCGCTGCCCCCTTCTGGTGAGCCGGTCTTGAATGCGCTCTTCCTGCGCTCCGGCCGGCTACCGTCGCCCGACCGGCCCGACGAACTGGTGCTGCACGAGGGGTTTGCGCAGGCTCATGGCCTCCTGCCCGGCGCTTCGATCACCGCGATCCTCAATGGCAAACGGCGCAAACTGACGATCGTGGGTATCGCGCTCTCGCCCGAGTTCATTTACGTGATCGGGCCCGGCGAACTCGTGCCAGACAACCGCCGCTTCGGCGTCGGGTGGATGACGCGCGAGGCGCTGGCCGCCGCCTACGACTTCAAGCGTGCCTTCAACAGCGTGACAGTTCAATCGTTGCACGGCGCATCGGAACCCGACGTGATGACGCGCGTCGACCGGGTTCTTGCGCCCTTCGGCGGCAGCGGCGCGTACGGTCGCAGCGATCACATTTCGCACGCATTCATCGACAGCGAGCTCAACCAGCTTTCGACGATGGCGAGCGTCATCCCGCCGATCTTCTTCCTTGTTTCGGCCTTCCTGTTGCACATCGTGATCTCCCGGCTGATCCAAACCGAGCGCGAGCAGATCGGTCTGCTCAAGGCGTTCGGCTATTCCGACCGCGAAGTCGGCTGGCACTACATCAAGTTCGCACTTGTCGTTCTGGCGGTCGGCGTGGCGTTCGGTTGGGGCTTGGGCGCCTGGTTCGGCCGCGCGATCACCACGATGTACTCCGAGTATTTTCGCTTTCCGGTGCTGAGCTATTCCGCCTCGCCCGACGTCTTCCTCGTAGCGGCGTTCCTCGGTTCGGCAACGGCGATCTCCGGGACACTTGCCGCGACGATTGCAGCCATCCGCCTTGCACCAGCGGTGGCGATGTCGCCGCCCGCGCCCACCGTCTATCGCGAGACGCTGCTGGAACGCTTCGGGCTCGGCACGGGGCTGAGCGCCGTCGGCTTCATGATCGTGCGCCATATCGCGCGCTGGCCGACGCGATCGCTGGCTACCATCACCGGCGTCGCCCTGGCTATCGGCCTGTTGATCTCCACGCTCCAATTCTTCGACTCGATCAATGTCATGATCGACTCGTTCTTCTTCCGCACCCAGAAACAAGACGCAACGATCCAGTTCACGGAGCCGCGCCGCGACGAAGTCAGGTACGAACTCGAGCGATTGCCCGGCGTGCTGCGTGCGGAGCTGCGGCGCGTGGCGATCGTCCGTCTCCGCAACGGGCACTTGTCGCAACGGACCGCCATCATCGCCACGGACGGCGACGGCACCCTGACCCAACAGGTGAGCGAGGGCGGTCGGACGCTGGGCCTGCCGCCGGAAGGTTTGGTGTTGAGCGACTATCTGGCCCGCCAACTTTCGGTCAAAGTGGGCGACGGCATCCAAGTCGAATTCCTCGAAGGACGTCGCATTGAGACCGCCTTACCTGTCGTTCATATCGCTTCGGAGTTCGTCAGCTCGGCGGCCTACATGAATCGTGCAGCTCTCAACCGTCTCTTGCAAACGCCCGATGTCGCCGACAGTGCGCTGCTCAAGACCGACGCGGCCGCCGAAGCATCTTTGTTCCGCGCCATCAAGGACGCGCCTGCCGTGCTCGGAACGATGGCAAACAAACAGACGGTCAAGATGTTTCGGCAACTGATCGACGAGCACATCGGCACCACGTTGTCGATCTACGTTCTGTTCGCCTCGATCATCGCGGTCGGCGTGACCTACAATAGCGGACGCATCTCGTTCTCTGAACGGGCCAACGAATTGGCGACCTTGCGGGTCTTGGGCCGCCACAAGAGCGAAGTCGCGGCGATCCTGATCGGGGAAGTCGCCTTGCTGACAGCTGCCGCGGTCCCTGTGGGGTGCTTGATCGGCTATATCTTGTCGCTGACCATCATCACGATGTTCACGACGGATCTCTATCGCATGCCGTTTGGCCTGCAGCCATCGACCTACGCCAACGCGTCCATCGCGATTGCCGCCGCCACGGCGCTCAGTTGCGTCATGGTGGCATGGCGCGTTCATCGGTTGGATCTGGTTCGTGTTCTGAAGGCGAGAGATTGACATGATGGCTTGGAAACAGATGCTCTGGCCCGCCGCAATCGGCGCCGCGCTGCTTCTCGCGCTCGCCTACGCCTACTGGCCCCGCCCTATCCCCGTCGACATCGTCAAGGTGACAAAGGGCGAGATGTTCGTCGCCGTTGAAGACGACGGCGTGACCCGCGTGAAGGAAGCGTACGTCATCTCCGCGCCGATCGCGGGACGCGTGCTGCGGATCGAGACCCATGTTGGCGACGACATCGAAGCAGGAAAGACGGTGATCGCCCAGATGCTGCCAGCCGATCCCGTCCTTTGGGACGCGCGAACGCGCCGTGAACTCGAGTTCACGGCCTCCGCCGCGCGCGCCGCACGCGACTTGGCCGCCGCTGCCATCAACGCAAGCGTCGCCCGCGCAACCGAGGCGCGTCAGGAACTGACCCGCACCCGACAATTGTTCGCCAAGGGACACGTCGCCCAAGCACGTCTCGACCGCGCGGAAACGCAACTGCAAACTGCAGACGCCGATGTCGCCACGGCGCAAGCCGCGCTCCGCCAGCGCGAGTTCGACGTCAAGACGGCCGAAGCGGCGCTCATGGCGCCCTCGGAGTTTTCGCGCCAGCCCACAGCCAAGCGCTACTACGACGTGCGCTCCGCCGTCAGCGGCAAGGTCCTTCGGCTAATCCACGAGAACGAAGCCATCGTCCAGCCCGGCCAGCCACTCGTCGAGATCGGCGACCCCGCCAATCTCGAAGTCGTGGTCGACCTCCTCTCGACGGACGCGGTGAAGGCGAACGTCGGCGATGCTGTGCAGATCAAACGCTGGGGCGGCGACGGCTACCTGAACGGCCGCGTCCGCCGCATCGAGCCGTCCGGTGCCTTAAAGATTTCCTCGCTCGGGATCGAGGAACAACGCGTGAAAGTCCTGGTCGACATCACGGACCCGCCCGAGCGCTGGTCGCGCCTCGGTCACGGCTACCAGGTCGATGCCGCAATTGTACTCTGGCACGCATCCAACGCGCTCCAAGTCCCGATCGGCACGCTGTTTCGCGACGGACCAAAATGGGCGGTGTTCCGCGTGCGCGAAGGGCGGGCTGCCCTCCAGGGCGTCGATATCGGCCATATCAACGACACCAGCGCCGAAGTTCTAAGCGGCGTTGAAGTGGGTGACGACATCGTCACCCACCCGAGCGACCGCGTTCAAGCCGGCGTACTCGTGGCCGCACGCGAATAGAGTCAAGCCGCCTTTGCGGCTTGCTCCTTCGCGCTCACCTGCGCGATGCCGACCACATAGTTCCGGCCATAGTGTTTGGCGCATTTGGGACATGTCGGATAAAAGTAGAATTGCCTGTCAACACGTTTGCCCTTGGCGCCGGCGAAGCGCTCCATCTCCTTGCACCATTTCGCCATGTCGCTATAAGGCCCTTCGAAAACGTGCGTCACGAAGTCTCCGGAGATCTTCACGTTGTCGGCGCCGGCGACCTCTCGCGCAACGCTGAACAAATGCTCGCTGGACCACGGCGAGACATCACGCGACAGCACAACAAACTCCTCGTCTTCGGCGTTTGCGTCCTGGATCGCCTTGAAGGTCGATGCAAAGACGCTACCCATGTTCAGCGGAACGTGAAACAGGCTGAACGTATTGGCTCTAACGAAGAGCCTGTCTTTCAGATGCAGTTCCTGCCCCTCCCAGGGCGCAGGATCGAAGCGTGGGCAGCACCCCGTCTCATTATGGCTGCGGTCGTACTTGGGAAGATGATTCTGTTCCATGAGCGCACCATCCTGTTTACGGTGCACACTCCTTCACGATCACCCCGCAAGTTCACTGACAAGGATCAACTTTCGCCAAGCCTCAGACTTGATCCAAGTCATTTCGCGCAGACGTCGACGCTCTATCTATTTGAAGCTTGGAGCCTACCCGCGATGCCCTACGCTTCAAACACCAACCTTCCGCCGCGGATACGGCACGTGTTGCCAAGCCACGCACAGGATATCTATCGATCCGCGTTCAACAACGCCTTCGTATCCTACGCCGGCAGCGGACGGCGCGAGGAGATCGCACACCGTGTCGCTTGGGCCGCAGTGAAGAAGCGTTACGTCAAGCGCAGCGACGCGTGGGTGGCACGCGCCATCGCAACGCCGCAGCGACGATCGCGCTGATCCCATGCGAGCGATGGTCCTGAACGCGCTACGCACGCCGCTCAAGCTCGAACAGCGCGCGACGCCATCACCGGACGAAGGAGAGATTCTCGTCCGCGTCTCGGCCTGCGCCGTCTGTCGAACCGACCTCCACGTCGTCGACGGCGATCTCCCCGATACGCGGCTGCCGATCGTACCCGGCCACGAGATCGTCGGATGCGTCGAAGCCGTCGGGCCCTCGGTCAGCCAGTTCGCGATCGGTGCGCGGGTCGGCATTCCCTGGCTCGGCGGCACATGCGGCGCTTGCGCGTTCTGCGAGAGCGGGCACGAAAACCTTTGCGACCACCCGGCGTTCACCGGCTACACCCGCAACGGCGGCTTCGCGAGCCATGTCGTCGCCGACGCGAACTACGTTCTTCCGCTTCCCGACAATCTCGGCGATGTCGAGACGGCACCGCTGCTGTGCGCAGGTTTGATCGGCTGGCGTTGCCTGACAAAGGTCCCGGAGGGGCAGACGCTCGGCCTCTACGGCTTCGGCGCGGCGGCGCACATCATCGCTCAGATTGCGCACGCTCAGGGGCGCCGCGTCTTCGCCTTCACGCGGCCTGGCGACCGCGACGCGCAATTGCTTGCGCGCTCACTGGGCTGCGTATGGGCAGGCGGATCAGATGAAGCGTCACCAGAGACACTCGACGCGGCAATCATCTTCGCGCCGGTTGGTGCACTCGTTCCGGCCGCGCTACGCGCCGTCAGAAAAGGCGGGCGCGTCGTCTGCGGCGGCATCCATATGACCGATGTCCCGGCCTTCCCCTATCGTATATTGTGGGGCGAACGCGAAGTCGTTTCCGTCGCCAATCTGACCCGCGCCGATGCGCGGAATTTCTTCGCGGTGGCAGTCCAAACCCCGCTCAAAGTTCACACGACGCGATATCCGCTCGAACGGGCGAACGAAGCGCTCGCCGATCTTCGCGACGGGTCCATCGTTGGCGCGGCGGTTCTTGTCCCGTAAGACCGAACGCAACCTGCGCTCACAGGGAGGCGACCACCTTCTTGAGTTTCGCACGGACCCGCTCGGCCGCCGCCTTGAGGCGCGGATTGTCGATCGCCTGCATGGACGCGACAGGGTCGATGGCCGCGACCTCGGTTCGCCCTCCGCCGAGGTCCTGAACGACGACATTGCAGGGCAGCATTGTCCCGACTTTGTCTTCGATTTGCAGTGCCTCATACGCCAACGCCGGATTGCAGGCTCCGAGAATGCGGTAGTCGCGAAACTCGACGTTGAGCTTCTTCTTCAGGGTTTGCTTCACGTCGATCTCAGTGATGATGCCAAACCCCTCCTCGCTCAGCGCTTCGGTGGCGCGTTGCACGGCGTCGGCAAATCCCATGTCCAGCGTTTTCGCAAAGTGATAAGTCATCACGCGATGTCCTTCTTCCGCCGTTTGAACTCGGCTTGGCCGATCTCGTCGCTGGCATAGCGTTGCCGACTTGACACAAAAAGCTACGCCGCGCGTACCCCCTCAACATTGATCCACGTCAGTGGTGCGAGAGCATGTGCGCAACGGGGGCTTCATGAAACCTCAGGCCAGATCGATCGTCTCCAGATGGTCGGGAACATGAACGGCCCAGCCCAACTCGTCCTGAACACGCAGGCGAAGCGCGTCCGCCGCAGGAGGCTCACCGTGGGTCACGAACGTCCGTCGCGGCGCTTTTTCGAAGCCCTTGAGCCAAGTCATGAGTTCGTCGCTGTCCGCGTGCGCCGAGAGGTTGCCAAGTGCTACGACTTCGGCGCGGATCGGCACGTAGTTCCCGTGGATCTTCACCTCTTCCGCGCCTCCCACCATGGCCGCGCCGCGCGTACCGCCGGCCTGGAAGCCCGCAAAGACAATCGCGTTCTCAGCGTGCGGCCCGAACGCGGCGATATGGTGCACGACCCGTCCGCCGGTCGCCATGCCGCTGCCGGCGACAATGATCTTCGGCTCGCGCGACAAGTTCAACTGCTTGGACTCTTCGATTGAATTCACGATCTTCGCCGCCTTGCACATGGCTTCACAATCGGCCACGCTCAAACGGTGCTCGCTGCGATGACGGCGGTAGATATCGGTCGCATCCTCGGCCATCGGACTGTTGAGGAACACCGGTGTAGCGGCGGCAATCGTCTTCTTTGCCTTCAAGCGAGCGATCGCCAGCAACAGCGCCTGCGTCCGGCCGACAGCAAAAGCAGGGATCACAACCGTGCCGCCGCGCGCGATGGTGCGATTGATGACCTCGCCGAGCTTCGCGTCCGGATCGTGGTTCTCGTGGCGCTTGTTGCCATAGGTCGATTCCACAACCAGAAAGTCGACGCGCGGCATCCCTTCCGGCGGGCGCATGATGGTGTCGTGCTGACGGCCCAAATCGCCGCTGAAGCCGATCGTCGTCCGCCCGCTTGAGAGGCGTACCGTGGCCGCGCCCAGAATATGACCAGCGCGGGCGAACCTCGCACGAAGCGCCGGAACCGGATCAAAATCCTGGCCGAACGGCACCGTCACCAAATGGCGCAATGCCGCTTCCGCGTCGCGCTCCGTGTAGAGCGGCAACGCCGGATGGTGCTTCGAGTAACCGACCCGATTGGCGCGCTCCGCATCCTCCTCTGCAAGCCGGGCGCTATCCGGTAGCAAGATGTGGCAGAGGTCCGCCGTCGCTTCCGTGCAATAGACGCGGCCGCGAAAGCCCTTCTTGATCAAGAGCGGCAGATAACCCGAGTGATCGATATGCGCATGCGTCAAGACGACAGCATTGATCGCGGCGGGATCGAACGGCGGCTTGTCCCAATTGCGCAGGCGCAACGGCTTGAAGCCTTGGAACAGACCGCAATCGATGAACAGCCGGTCATTCCCCGCACGCACCAGATACTTGGAACCTGTGACGGTGCCCGCCGCCCCTAGGAATTGAATGTCCATCCGCGCACCGAACCTCTTAAAGCACCGTTATAGGTTCGGGCCCTTCCCCTTCTCCACGTGATAGCTGAAGTTTTCACCAGGTTTGAGCGTTACGAACCGGCGGGCCACCACGTCATCGCCGTCGCGTGCCTGCAGTTCGACGCATGCCGTGAACGTGCCGTCTTTCGGTGCGCTACAGCCGAATTGCCGGTCGACGTGGAGGTCGAACGGGATACCCCAATGATTGTCGAGCGCGATGTCCGCGTCGCCGGGCGCGGGGGCGTCATCCGCCATCGCAGCCAAAGGCAAAACAAGCGCGGCAAGAGCAAGCAAGCGAAGTGCAGGCATCGCGGAACTCCGAATGAAGAAACGGCGGCGGTGTTTGCCGCCGCCGCGATGATCCGTCAGGCCGCCGTCCTGACCGTTATCTTCTTCGCTTCCTTCTTGACGCCGGGCGGCTTGCCGACGTGGACCTTCAACACGCCCTTGTCGAAGCTCGCTTCCACCTTCGACGCGTCGATCTCAAACGGCAACTCCACACTGCGCGTGAAAGAGCCATAGCTGCGTTCGGCGCAGTAGTAGTCTTTCTCCTTCGTTTCCTTCTCGGTCTTCTTCTCACCCTTGATCGTCAGCATCGTGCCGACCGCGGTGATATCGACATCCTTAGCGTCGACGCCGGGCAATTCGGCCGTCACTTCGACGGCGTCCGGCGTCTCCGTCATGTCGAGTGCTGGCCAATACGCCCCATAGCCGTTCTTGTCGCGAAGCGCCGGCATGTGCCCTGTGAAATCGTCGAACAGCCGGTCGATCTGGCGTTGCAGATCGCCCAAGTGGGCACCGAACGACGTACCGGCCTGGCGAAACAGGCTTGGGAGAGAGCTTCTCTGTTCCATCTGATCCTCCTAGGGTTCGAGAGATGCTTACAAGTATCAAGGAGCGGACGGCCGCTCCCTGATCCAACGCAGATTCAGTGCGCCATCAGCACCGCAAACGGCGCACCGTGGCGCACGATGTGACGGGTCACGCCGCCGAGCACGAACTCGCGGATGCGGCTGTGGCCATAGCCGCCAAGCACCAGCATGTCGCAGCGCTGCGCCTCCACGGCCAGAACAAGCGCCTCGGCCGTCGACTTCGGGCCCGGGTCCACCAGATGCTCGATGACGCCGATGCCGCGTAGCGCCAAATACTCGCGCAGCTCCGTTAGCGGCTCCGAGTCGCCGGTCGCCGGTGTGATCTCGAAGCTGTGAATGGCCTTGGCCCGCGACAGAAACGGCAACGCCGCCATCACCGCATGTGCGGCGGTCGCGCTGCCGTCATAGGCGATCGCGATGCGTTGCCCCGGCGTTTCGGCCGGTTCGTTCGGCACGAAAAGCACCGGGTGCGCGCCGCTCAGCAGCGCCGCTTCAAACCCTTCACGGATTGTATCTTGTCCCTGGCCGTTCGGCACAACACCGAATACGACGAGATCGCATAACCTGCTCTCGCGCTCGATCTCGCTTGCAAAGTCGCCTTGCACGACTTTGAGATACGCCGTCGCGTCGGGCCGTGCGCCCGGCCTCTGCTTGATCTCCACCGCGAACTTGGCCGCCATGCTCCGAAACGACTCGGACGCGATTTTCTGTGCCTCGTCGGAAGCCTTGATCGCCGCCTCAATGGCGTATTGTGCGGAGTAGCCGCTGACGTCGCCACCGATATATCCGTAAGGAACCGCGCGTATCGGATCGAGCCGCACAAACAGCGCTTCGGCATGCGCACCGAATTGCTTGGTAAGACCGAGCGCGGCGGAAAGTGCGGCCTTATCGCTGGCCGCGCCAATCACCGGGACGAGGATTTTCCGGTAGGGCATGTGGCTGACCTTTCTCGTTGGTTCTTGCGACGCTACGGCCGCCGGACAACAACCGCCTTGCGCGAGGTCAAGAATCGCCGAAGTTGACCAGGGTCAAGGTGCGCGTGGTGCAAGCGCGTACACCTCGCGCCAACCAGCGGAGATCGGCGATGGACAGCGTTAAGCTACCTCACAAGGTGTGGGTGCTCGTCGGAGACGGACGCAAGGCGCTCGTACTGCGGAACGACGGCGACGAACTTTACCCGAACCTCAAGGCGATCTCCGTCTTCAACGACGCAGCGAATCCCGCGACGGCACAACACGGCACGGACCGCCCGGGACGCTCGGTGGAGCATATGACCGGACGTCGCAGCGGAATGGAACAAACCGATTGGCACGAGATCGCCGAGCAGCGCTTCGCCCACAGCGTCGCCACCACGCTCTGCGCCCGCGAGAACGACATCGACGCGCTGTTCATCGTCGCACCACCGAAGACGCTGGCCGAACTCCGCGAAGCGTTTTCCAGCGGCCTCAAACGCAAGGTGGTTGCTGAGGTTAACAAAGATTTGACGAAGCACCCTGTGCACGAAATTGAACGTCTTCTCTCCGGTCCGACACAGAAATGAGCGGTGGACTGTTGACTTAGATCAAGTGGCAATCGGCCGAGGCGGGCGTATCATCAGCGCCGCATGAAAGAGGAGGATGCAATGCGTCGTCCTATCCAGGACATTGCAAAGATGGCGACGAAACTGCTCGTCGACTACGGCGATGAAGCCGAAACCGAGGCGGTGGAACGGGCGGAGCTGTTGCATGCCATCGGCAGCCACAAAGAGGCGGAACTCTGGATCGCGATCATGGCGCAGGTCGCCGACCTCAGGCGGCCCGCGCAAAGCGCGGTTCAATAGCGACCGGCAGCCGGCCGGGGCCTGAACGCTACGCGTGCTCCGTCGTCTTGCCGCCGAAGTGATGCTTGTGGGTCAAGGCATCGGCTTTCGTCGCGTGAACGGTGCCGTCGCGGTGCTCGGGTGGGCCATAGATCGTATAGAGCCGCATCGGCTTCTTGCCGTTGTTGACCAAATTGTGCCGCGCGCCGGCCGGAACGACGATAGCATCGTCCTCGTTGACCTTGGTTTGGTGACCGTCGATCCAAATCTCGCCCGCGCCGTCTTCAACGCGGAAGAACTGATCCCGATCCTTGTGCACCTCCTCGCCGATCTCCTCACCGGGCTGTAGGCACATGAGCACCAGCTGAAGATTCTTGCCCGTATAGACCACGCGACGGAAATCCGAGTTGCTCTCGGTCAAATCTTCGATATCGCCCACAAAGCCCTTCATGGTGATGTCTCCTTGAGATGGCTTGCCGTTCAGTAGCGATCGGGCTGCTGACCACCCTGCCGGGGCCTGTGCCGCGGCGGGTAAGCCGGCGCCGGCCATTGCTGATAGTCCTGGTACGGTTGATACCGGTGCTGCCGCCAGCGGCTCGGTCCATCGCGATCGCCGCGAAAGCGGAACGCGCCCGGAAAATGATCGCGACGAAAATGCCGATGGTCGTCCCGGTAGTAACGATCCCGCAGCCAATAGTAGAAAAATCCGTCGACCGCCCAATAACCCCCGGCATAAGGACCGTAATAGCCGTCGTAGTAGCCGTCATAATAGTAGTCGTCACCGTAGTAACCGTCTTGGCCGTAGTAACCGTCTTGGTAGTAGCCGTCGTTGTAGTACCCGTCCGGATAGACGCAGCCGCCCAGCGCCAGCAGCGCCGCAACGCTGCCCGCAAGAAGCAGAGACTGCTTTGTGGCTTTGCGCATGACCCGTTCCTTTCCGCTGTTGGCAAAGGTTAAAACCCTCGCCCACAAGGGAATATGAGGCAGATCAACTTCGCAACCGCGACACATCCCATGCGTCCGGCTAGTCTGCATTCATGAATCTCGACTTTCATGAGCCTCCGAAGCGCAACCAATGGCTGATCATCGGCACGCTCGCGCTGGCGGCAGCGGCGATTTTCGCCGCCGACCTGATGGTGACCCGTGGATACACGGTCTGGGTTCTCTATCTACCGTTGTGCGTGGGAACTGCCTGGTTCGGCCGTCCACGTGAGGCGGTCGCGGCAAGTGCCGCAGCGACCTTGCTCATCGTGGCGGGTTGGTTCATGTCGCCGGAGCCATCGCCAATCATGCCCGGCATCATTAGCCGGACGCTCGAAGCGCTCACGCTCTGGCTCGCGGTGCTCTTGGTCCTCTTCCGACAACGCGCCGCGCGCACCACGGAAGTAGCCTATCAGGCAGCGCGAGACGCCAACGACCGCTTGAATGGCATCATCATCAACAACGCGGAAGACGCCATTTTGTGCGTAGATGAAGCGCAGCGCATCACGCTATTCAATCACGGCGCTGAGCGCATCTTCGGTCACACCGCCGCCGACGCCTTAGGGCAGCCGCTTTCGGTCCTGCTTCCGGCCAGAGCATCCGCGTTGCACGGAAACTACGTTCGCGAGTTCGGCGCATCGCCCGTTCAATCCCGGCGGATGGGCGAGCGCGGCACCGTGGCGGGCGTTCGCAAGGACGGCACCGAGTTTCCGGCGGAGATTTCGATCTCGAAACTCTCGACTGCGACCGGCACGATCTACACGGCGATCGTGCGCGACGTCAGCGAACGGCTCAAGGGAGAAGCGTTGCTGCGCGAGCGCGAACAGCGCCTGAGACTTGCGCTCTCCGCCGGACAAATGGGAACGTTTCAAATCGATGAGCCTACCGGCATGGCAAGGCTCGACGCCGCGGCCGCCCGCCTACTGGGACTTGGCGACAACGACAGTTACGTCGCGTCGGGAAATCGTTTCCGTAATGTCCATCCGGACGACAAGGCTCGATTGAAACTTGCAGTGGAGCGCGCGCGCACAACCGGCGGCGACTTTCACGAACAGTTTCGTATCCAAATCGAAGGCCGCCCGCTGCGGTGGCTGGCGACGGACGCCTATGTCGAACGAGGCGCTGACGCAGCCGTCCGCCAGACGACCGGCGTTGTCTATGACATAACGGAACGCAAGGAAATCGAGCTCACCCTGGCCGCTCGGGTCGCCGAACGGACGGCGGAACTGCGCGAAGAAATCGAGCGCCGCGAGGAAGCGCAAACCGCCCTACTCCGCTCGCAAAAACTCCAAGCGGTTGGCGAACTCGCGGGCGGCATGGCCCACGACTTCAACAACCTCTTGACCGTGATTACCGGCAACCTCGAACTGCTTGGCCTCCGCCAACTCGACGACAAAGCACGCGATTTACTGAGCCGCGCCGAAGAAGCCGCCAAGATGGGTGGCCGACTCGCGAGCCGCCTCCTCATCATCGGCCGGCGCCAGCGCCTGCAACCCGTGACGATCGATCTGAATGAACTGGCGCGCAGCATGACCGACATCTTGCGTCGCACGCTTGGCGATCAGATCGAGATCCGGAGTGAATTCGCCGCGAACCTTTGGCCGACGCGCGCAGACATTAGCGAAATCGAGAACGCGATCCTGAACCTCGCCATCAACGCGCGCGATGCGATGCCGCAAGGCGGTAAGCTCGTCATCTCGACGTCAAACAAGGCGCTGGGTCCGGACGACGTCGCCGGCGAAGCGGGTCTGAAGCCCGGCGACTACGTCATGCTGTCGGTCACCGACACGGGCGTCGGTATCCCGCCCGAGCATCTCGCGCGCGTGTTCGAACCCTACTTCACGACGAAGGAAGCGGGACGCGGCACGGGCCTGGGCCTAAGCACGATCTATGGCTTCGCCAAACAGTCGGGTGGACACCTCACAATCTATAGCGAGGTCGGCAAGGGAACGGCCGTGCGCCTCTATCTGCCCCGCGCGACGGGCGCGACAACTGCGGAAGCGCGTCCCATGGCATCGCCGGAGCACGCCGCTGGCGAAACCGTGCTTGTCGTCGAAGACAACGCCGACGTGCGGGACGTAACGGTTAAACGGCTCGACATGCTCGGCTATCGCGTGGTGACGGCCGCAGACGGGCCCTCCGCGGTTACCCAACTGCAGAGCGGCACAAAGATCGACCTTGTCTTTTCAGACGTCGTGATGCCCGGCGGCATGTCGGGCTTCGATCTCGCGGCGTGGGTCCTGGCAAACAAGCCCGAGGTAAAAGTGCTCTTGACCTCGGGGTTCACCGGCGAAGTCGCTCAGAATGGCGAGCACGAAGCTGCCCGCGATGTCGAGGTGCTCCGCAAGCCCTACGCGATCGCCGAACTGGCCAGCGCCGTTCGCGAGGCATTGCGTTAAGCGGCAATCTGCGCTGCTTCGTCGATCTCCTCTTGCGCCATCGGGATATGCCGGCGGAGCCCGATCGGATCGTTCACCAGCCGGATCTTGATGAACTCGCTTCCGGTGCCGCGGACAGTGATCGTTCCATACCTCAGCAACCGGCCCGGGATCGATTGTTTGATCTTGATCGTTTCGATGTTGTCGAGGGCGATTTCCTCCGTTCGAAAAGCGATCAAGCCCGTCTTGTAGACGAAGCGCTCGTTCGTCACGACGATCTCAACCAGCATCGCTCGTGCGAAGTAGTAAACGCCGACGGGTGCCGGGATGAGGCTAAGGACCAATAGGGAATAGTCCAACGCGCTAAACGGATAGCTACCCAAGGCCACACCGGCCGCGGGCACCACCAGCGACGCGGAGGCGAACCAAACAAGCCAGTGATAACCGGTCTTGAAGAGGATGTGCTCGTGCTGGCCGAGCGTGCGTACGACGTAGCTCATAGAACAAGAATACAGACCGCCCACAGGGACGCATTGACTTCCGTCAATTCGGCCGGTCGGCGAGTTCAGGAGCGCAAGCGCGCGGCAATTGCATGCGCGCCCACCTAGCCTTGAGAATTGCCGGCCCGAAGATTCTTCGTCCGCGCAATCAGCGTGCGCGTCAGTGCCCGGACATCGCCGGCGCTGGCACCCAAGAGTGCGTTGAATTCGTCGCGCAGTTCGATCGAAAGCCAAATGCCCTCAACCTGAACATCGGTGATCTTGAACGTACCGCCGGCGCTCAGAAGCCGGAAGCCGATGCGCACTGGTTCGCGCTGCCTCGGCGTATTTCCCAGCGTGTTCACGGTAATATCGCCGGGCTTGTTCTCGAACGATCCTGTCACCGTCAGCGTCGCATCTTTATAGTTGTCAAGCCGCGACTCGTAGATCTCGATCGAGTAATCGGTGAACACGGCGGCGTATTCCTCAAGCGCCGCCGGATCCGCGGCTTTGCGATAGACACCGAGTGCGAACATCGCCGATTTACGCGCGTCGACATGATCGACGATGAACGTATGAAACCGCGCGCGCCGCCCCGTCACACCTCCAGTGTCGTCGCGCAGGATCGCGAAACCCCGATCAATCGTCCGCTGAGCCCAAGCCTCGGCATCATCCGCCGCGACGGCGGTCGCGGCAGTCACGATCAACAGCATCACCCAGCCAATCGGGCGCATGATATGCTCCTAGCGCAGATATCGGGGCTCTTCGTCAGTGTCGACAAGTTCCAAAATTTTCGTGAGCCGTGCGTTCTGCGGATGCCCCCGGCGAAACGCGGTCGAGCCCTCGCCATCTAACCAAACCGCCGCCTCCTCGATTTCCATCAGTGTCGGCGCCAACTGTAAAACCGCCGCCACGGTCTCGTCATCGAGATCGCCCAACAGGCGCAAGACGTCTGCGCGCGTTGCGATTGCCTGCGCAACGGGTGCTTTAGGGGCTTTCGACATAGGAGCCGGCTCCGGAAACAACGGGACCCGCGTCGCCTTACCTTCTACCCTGGAGTCTCCTCATGGGGCGCTCAGGCTTGGCAGCCGCGGGTCCGCCTGCTCGCGTCATTGACAGTTTGGTTTGTCGCCGGTTCGGATTCGCGCCTTGGGGACGTTTCACCGCCGACTTCGCCAAGCTTGCCTCGGCTAAGCAGCACAACACTCAAACACAGGGGCTGTCCGGCGTCCTTGACGCAGGTCAAACTGCTCAGACCTTCTGGACTTCCACGGCGAAGACATAGCCGACGCCGCGCACGGTCTTGATCAAGCGCGGATGCTCGGTATCGCCCTCGACCTTCTTGCGCAGCCGGGCGACCAGCGTGTCGATCGAGCGATCGAGCGGCGACCACTCGTGACCTTTCAACGCGTCCATAATGTTGTCGCGGGTCATCACACGGGCAGGCCGCGTGACCAGTAGTTCCAACAAATTGAACTCCGCCGTCGTCAATTCAATCACGCGTCCGTTCGCGTCGGTGAGCTCGCGGCGCGGAATCGAGAGAACGAAGCCGTCGAAGCCATAGCGGTCGTCCTTCGACTGACCCGTCAGCGAGGCCGCGGGACGATCGTCGTGCTGGTAGCGCCGCAGCACGGCCCGAACGCGCGCCAAGACCTCGCGCAGATTGAACGGCTTCGTGATGTAGTCGTCGGCGCCAAGTTCAAGCCCGATCACGCGGTCGATCGGGTCTTGCTTGCCGGAGATCATGATGATGGGAACGTTGCGTTGCGCCCTAATCTCGCGCGCCAGGGCGAACCCGTCCTGCCCGGGCAGATTGACGTCGAGCGTGACCAACGTAACCGGGTGCTTTTCCAGATGCGCACGCATCTCGGCGCCGTCGCCCGCCTCGCTGACGCGATAGCCCTCAAGCTCGAAATATTCGCGCAGAAGCGCGCGCACCTCGGCCTCGTCGTCGACAATCAAAACGTTGACCGGTTCACGCGCCGCCATGGAGTCTCTCGGACCGCGGATAGGACTTTACGGTGCTTGCAGGGCCCGCAAGGCACCGTCGGTTTCCTTTTGTTACACTTCGTCACAATCGAGACAAGCGCCTGTTTCGGGTGGGCTCTTACTTGACACTCGGACATTTCGCACCAACCGAGGAGCCGACAATGTTAACGAGCGCCCACCACGCCGAGCCCGTGCCGTTCCGCCGCAACGTCGCGCCCGTTCAATGTGCAAGCAAGCTGGATGAGTGTTTTGCCGACGCGCCCGGCCGTCAGTTGAAAGCCAATGAGCCGCTATTCGCCGAGGGCGACGGTAAATCGAACGCATACAAGATCGAGAGCGGTGCCGTCTTGATCTACAAAATCCTAAACGACGGCATTCGTCAGATCGTGAGCTTCGCATTTCCAGGCGATATCATCGGCCTCGAAACGGGCGACGAGCACACGTACGACGCGCAGACTCTTGCGGCCACGCGAATTCGCTCTTTGCCGGTGGTGACATTGTGGCGCCGTGCCGCGGCCGACCCTGGGTTGACGAAAGAGCTGGTCGAAGCTCTATCTCGGGAAATCACCGATGCGCGCCACCACCTGCTAACCATCGGGCGCCTTTGTGCGACCGGTCGCATCGCAACGTTCTTGCTTGCTCTCGTCCGCCGCAACGAGCGGCGTGGACTGGATGCGACGAACATCTTCCTGCCCGTCCGTCGCAGCGACATGGCCGACTTTTTGTGCCTCTCGGTCGAAACGGTCAGCCGCTCGCTCACCGAACTGAAGATCTCGCATGTGATCAGCCTGCGCGGCTGGCGGCAAATCAGAGTTCAGGATCGCGCGATGCTGGAACAGCTAGCCTTGGGTGAAGTTCACATCGACAGCGACAAGCCCTTGCGCAAGGCGGCTTAGTCTCCTGCCGCCCGGCGGGCGGCGGTCAAGCGGAAGTGGCCGGCGATGACGACGCTGGCCACCGCCGCGAAGAAGCACCAAACCGACACGAACGTCTCGATATAGAGGCCATAACTGACGATCGAACCGGTCAACACGATCACGCCCAACAACGCAATTGCACGGCGCGACGAGACGAGCAGCCCCAATGTGGTGGCCACCATGTACGCACCGCCCACCGAAACCGGCGTATCGCCCACGTCGTAGCGAATGTGTCCGCCCGCGATCAGCGCCTGGTGCGGATGCGTGAGCATGGTCCAAAGGAAATACGCCGCAACCGAACTGCCGATCACAAGACAGAGACCGATGACCCGCCGGCTAAGAACGTCGCTCTCGACGCTCAGCGCCGCGATCGGTGCGACTACAGGCCATAAGATCAGCGCGAAGACGAGGAACGCGTGACTAAGCCACGACGAGATGGCCCCCTCGGGCGCGACTGGCAACGTCAGCCATAGCCCGCCCTCAAAGAACTGCTGCGCCGCGAACAACAGCGGCATTGAGGCCAACGGCAGTTCGCGCACACCCTCCGCCCGTGAGACCGTGTACATCCCGACCGCCGCCGTAAGCCCAGCAGCCACAAAACTCGCCGTCGCGGAAAAACACATCCGGTTATTCGATCACGACGGCGCGCGTCGCGCGGGTTCGCGCACGCGACGTCTTCACGTCGCCGCGCATCTCACGCACCGTGTCCTGCAGGCGGCGGCGCGCCTGCGCGAAAGCCTTGCGGAGCGACACGCTGATGTGCTCCCGCTCCGGTTGGTCCTCCGCGCGCCGGCTGACCACGATGTCCGCATGACCCGGTACGCTCACGACGACATGCACATCGAAAAGACCGCCCGTGCGGTGGCGCGTGTCGGGATTGGTCACCGAGACGCGGCAACCCGTCACCCGGGCATGAAATCGCTCCAGCCCGCTCGCGGCTTTGGCAATCTCTTCGCGCACAGCCGCTGGTTGGGCGACACCTTTCAGCACCACGTGAACAGGCACTTGCATCGTCGCCTCCATCCCATTGCTCAATCGATGACGCTCGCTTCGTCCCGCCGAATCTCGTCAAGCGCCGCATTCACGTCCGCGTCGCTCAACTGGCGGAAGTCGCGATAGAACGCCCCAACGCCGAAAAACCTGTCCGTCACCAACGGACACACAACCTCAGCCCCGTCAGCCTCCAAATCCGCGACGCCGTCGGGCGGTGCCACCGGAACCGCCACGATCACACGCGTCGCACCCCGCCGGCGCAAGGCTTTGACCGCCGCGCGAACAGTCGCGCCCGTCGCTAGTCCGTCGTCAACGACAATGGCCGGCCGCCCCGTCGGCATCAGCGGCGCCGGCGCGGCTCCGTAATGCTTACGCCGTCGTTCAATCTCCTTGAGTTCGCGTGCCGTGATGTCGTCCAGCACCTCACGCGAAACACCCAGACGCTCGATGAGCGCCTCATTGAAGACGATGTCCGGATCGGCGCCGTCCACCACCGCGCCGAGTGCAAGCTCAGGCTCCAGCGGCGCACCAATCTTGCGCACGTAAAGCAGGTCGATCGGCGCATTGAGTGCCTTCGCGACCTCCACCGCAACCGGCACGCCGCCCCGCGGCAACGCGAAGACGACGGCGCCCGCGCCCTTCCATTTGGCGAGCAGCGGCGCCAACTGACGGCCCGCGTCGCGCCGGTCGAGGTACTTGTGGTGCGAAACCGGCATGATCAGCGGGCTTCCTCTTCCGGCAGCGGGACGGAGACACCGAGTTCGGCCAAACCCTCCTCAATAAGATCCCCCAACATCGGCGTGCCAACCAAATAGCGCACGATGCGCTTGTTCTTGGCCTCCCGCGCCTGCCGCAAGGCGTCGCGCCAACTCGCGCGGTCGTAATCGCCGCGGCCGACCCATAAAAGCGCCAGCAGCTCAGTCAACTCGTCGTCGTTCAAATTGGCGAGCGCGCCGGTCAGCTCGTCCTCTGTCGGGTTGTCAGGCGTCGCTTCCAAGATGGCAACTTCCATGTCGTCGGCAGGGTTAGAGCCGGTGTCGGGATCGTCGTCTTCGACCATCGCGTCGAATTCCCGCGCTTTTTCGATGATGAACGCGAGCTTCTGAACGGGAAGCGCCATCGCGAGTTCCATGACCTTGCTCCGGATTCGCATTGTCCGGACAGTTTTCTAGGCACACCCTGCCAAAGGGGCCTTGACGCTCGTCAAAGTCGCGAAGCGGCTCTCTTTCTTGACCTGGCGCAAGTCGCTTCGCTGCCCCACATGCGATGAGTCCGCTCCAGCCCCTGGGAGACCCAGATGAAGCACCACAAACCCAGCCAATTTCATGAAGACACGCCGTTCACCGCACCCTTTGCAACACCGATGACCGAGGCGTTCGGCAAAGGCGCATCCATCTTCGGTCGCGGCTTCGCGACCTTGCAGAAGGAAGGACTGCGCTTCTTCAACCAACGCCTCGAAGACAACGTGAAAGCCGCCGAGGAATTCGGTTCGTGCAGAAGTTTGCCCGACCTGTTTGCCGCGCAGCAGAAATGGTTCGCGGGCATGACTCGAGCCTACGCCGAAGAATGGCAGCGATACGGCGAACTCATGAGCGACATGATGCGTGATGCCAGCGACGAGGCGACGGAAAGACGGCCTCGACCCGACGAGACCCACTAGTGACGGCTCGAATACGAACAGGCCAGCGCGTGCGATTGGCGGACGCAGCCGAACCGCCGCGCGAGACCGTCTTTCCGAAATCACTGCCGCTGCCGGAAGTCTCCGATCGTGACTCCTACGCATCCACGGCGTTCGCCGACATCACCGATCGTTCGTTTCACGCCGCACTCGCGCGGTTGAGCCGGGGGATTTCGCCCGCCGCGTTGGGACAGGCCTATCTCGATTGGTGGACGCATCTCGCCTTCTCTCCCGGCAAACAGATGCAGCTCGCGGAGAAGGCTGCCAAGAAATACCTGCGTTTCGTGAATCACGCCGTCAACGCAACGCTATCGGGCAATGCGGTCGAGCCCTGCATCAAACCTCTGCCGCAAGATCACCGCTTCGACGGACCCCAATGGCAGCGCTGGCCGTATAATCTCATCTACCAGTCGTTTCTGCTGAATCAACAATGGTGGCACAACGCGACGCACGGCGTGCGCGGTATCACCAGCAAGCACGAAGACATCGTCGCGTTCGTGACGCGCCAGATGCTGGACATCCTGGCGCCATCGAATTTCCTGGCGACAAATCCGGTCGCATTCGAGAAGACGCTGAAGAGCGGCGGCGCCAACCTCGTCAGCGGCTGGAACAATTTCCTGCAGGATTTGGAGCGCGTGCTCGGCGCGAAGAAGCCGGCGGGCGCCGAAGCCTACGAGGTCGGCCGCAACGTCGCGATCACGCCCGGGCGCGTCGTATACCGCAACCGCTTGATCGAACTCATCCAGTATGCGCCCGCAACCGAAACCGTGCACGCCGAGCCGGTGCTAATCGTACCCGCTTGGATCATGAAGTACTACATCCTGGATCTCTCGCCGCACAATTCGCTGGTGAAGTATCTCGTCGATCGCGGCTTCACCGTCTTCATGATTTCATGGAAGAACCCGGAAGCCGAAGACCGCGACTTAGACCTGGAAGCCTACCGCAAGGAAGGCGTCGCGGCCGCGCTGGACGCGGTGTCGGCGATCGTGCCGAACCGCAAGATCCATGCAGCGGGTTACTGCCTCGGCGCGACGCTGCTTGCGATCACGGCCGCCGCGATGGCGCGGGACGAAGACGAGCGGCTAAAAACGGTCACGCTGCTCGCGGGCCAAACGGATTTCAGCGAACCCGGCGAACTCGGCCTCTTCATCAACGAGAGCCAGCTCACATTCTTGGAAGATATGATGTGGGGCCAGGGCTTTCTGGACACCCGGCAAATGGCCGGCGCCTTCCAACTTCTGCGGTCGAACGACCTGGTGTGGTCGCGCGTCGTACACGACTATCTGATGGGCGAACGCGACAATCTCAGCGACTTGATGGCGTGGAACGCCGACGGCACGCGCATGCCCTACCGCATGCACACCGAGTATTTGCGACGACTGTTCCTGCGGAACGATCTCGCGACGGGCCGGTTCGAGGTCGGCGGCAAGCCGGTCGCCCTGACCGACATCCGCGCCCCGATCTTCGCGGTGGGCACGGAATGGGACCACGTCGTACCCTGGCGTTCGGCCTACAAGATCCACATCTTGACCGACACGGAAGTGACGTTTCTTCTGACGACGGGCGGCCACAACGCCGGGATCGTTTCGGAGCCGGGCAAGGACGGCCGCTCCTACCGTGTAAAAAGCAAGACGCATCACGAGCAATACACCGACCCCGACACCTGGCTGACCGAGGCCCCGCAGAAGGAAGGCTCCTGGTGGCCGGAATGGCGCGCTTGGCTAGAAGCGCGATCAACCGAGCAAGCCGCACCGCCCTCGCTCGGCGCCCCTGCACGCGGCTATCCACCGCTCGGCCCAGCACCCGGCGCCTACGTTCGCCAGCCCTAGTTCAAGTCTTGACTTGGGTCATGTCGGCGGCGGTCAGCTCACGCGACACTTCCCACCGCATTGGGAGCGACGGTCATGAAAGTTCTTGTGCTCTACGGGACGACAGAAGGACAAACGCGCAAGATCGCCGACTTCGTCACGACGAAATTGAAGGACAGGGGCGACGTCGTCGCTATGATCGACGCTGCCGACGTGCCCTGGGACTTGCGGCCCCAGGATTACGACGCGGCAGTCCTGGCCGGGTCGCTGCATGCGGGAGTTTATCAGACGCCACTGATCCACTTCGCGCGCAAACACCATGAAGCGCTCAACAAGATGCCGACCGCCTTCCTTTCGGTTTCGCTGTCCGCAGCTGGGAAAGACCCCGAGGAACTGAAAGGCATCGCGGTTTGCGCAGATCGATTCCGGAAAGAAACGGGCTGGACCGGCGGCGAAATCCACCAGATCGCCGGCGCTTTCCGCTTTGCGGAGTACGACTATTTCAAGCGCTGGATGATGAAGATCATCGCGTGGGAACACGGCGTGAAGCTTGGCGGCGCAATCGAGCTTGAGTTGACCGATTGGGACGCCCTCGCCCGGATCGTTCAG
The DNA here is from genome assembly GCA_964638635.1 of uncultured Flavobacteriaceae bacterium. Taxonomy (GTDB): domain Bacteria; phylum Pseudomonadota; class Alphaproteobacteria; order Micropepsales; family Micropepsaceae; genus SZUA-430. The sequence continues at coordinate 58,329 of CAZXAQ010000007.1, read as the reverse complement.
GCGTTCCACGATCAGGCCGCCGCTGCGCCCAAGCACGCCGCATGAGGCCTGACCGGCCGGGCGACGACGGATTAAGCGACCAAGAAGCAGCCGCGCGGCTTAAGCAAGAGGGACCGAACGAAATCCCTTCTGCGGGGCGGCGGCCGACTTGGCGCATCGCGCTCGACGTGGTGAGCGAGCCGATGTTCGCACTCCTGCTCGGGTCGGGCGCGATCTACTTCGCGCTCGGTCACCTCAGCGAAGCTATCGCGCTGTCGCTGTTCGCCACGTTCTCGGTCTCGATCGCACTCGTACAGGAAATCCGCAGCGAAGGCGTACTCGCTGCCCTGCGGAACATGGCGAGCCCACGCGCCCTCGTCATCCGCGGAGGCGTGCGCAAGCGTATCGCCGGTCGCGACGTCGCCCGCGGCGACATCGTGCTGCTGGCTGAAGGCGACCGCGTTCCGGCCGACACGTGGCTCTTGGAAGGCAGCGAACTCTCGCTCGACGAATCGCTGCTGACGGGCGAGTCCGCGCCCGTGCGGAAGCGCGCGGCGCCGAACGAAGAACCGCGCCCTTTCCAAGCAGGAGGTGAGGACTTGCCGCTTGCATTCTCCGGCACGCTCGTTGTGCGCGGCCACGGCAAGGGCCTCGTCGTCGCAACGGGCGCCAAAAGCGCGATCGGCAAGATCGGCGGCGCACTTGCGGGCATTCGAAGCGAAGCACCAAAGCTCCGGCAAGAAACCCGGCGCATCGTGCGCGATGTGGCGATCGCAGGGTTTGCGGTGAGCGTCTTGGCGGGCGGCCTCTACGGCCTCGCGCGACAGTCGTGGCTCGACGGCCTGCTGTCAGGCATCGCCGTCGGTATGGCCATGCTGCCGGAGGAGTTCCCCCTGGTGCTCGCGGTGTTCCTCGTCATGGGCGCGTGGCGCATCGCGCAAACGCGAGTCCTAACCCGGCGGGCCGCCGCGATCGAGACGTTAGGCGCGGTGACCGTCCTCTGCACCGACAAGACCGGAACGCTGACCCTGAACAAGATGGAGGTCGCCCATCTCGAGACGCCCGACGGCATGTGGCGCGACCCGTCCGACGGACCACCATCCGCCTCGATCAAGCACTTGATGCAGACCGCGGCGCTGGCGGGTTTACCCGAGCCGTTCGATCCGATGGAACGCGCCATGCAGGAACTGATGAAGGCGCACGGCCACACCCCCGGCGACTTGTTCGGCGAGCGTGAGCTGGCGCACCGCCAAGGCGTGACCCCGCAGCTTCTCGCCATGACCCAGGTTTGGCGCACGAACGGCGGCCCCGCTGTCGCCGCGATGAAAGGCGCGCCGGAAGCGGTTCTTCCCCTATGCGACATCGGCGTGGACGAGGCGCGCCGCATGCTCGCGCGGGCAACCGCGCTGGCAGCAAGCGGATTGCGCCTGTTGGCCGTTGCCGAACAGCACGCCGATCCGGGCGAGGATCTGGCGCGAACAATCGGCCGCCGGTTCCGCTTCCTCGGCCTCGTCGGATACGAGGACCCGGTCCGTGAAAGTGTGCCGGGCGCGGTTCGCGAATGCCGACACGCGGGCATCCGCGTCGTGATGATCACCGGCGACTATCCCGAAACCGCCCGCGCCATAGCGGCAAAAGCGGGCCTAACCGCAAGCACCGCGCTGTCGGGCCAAGACATCGCCTCGCTCGACGACGAGACGCTACGCGCACGCGTGCGCGACTGCGACGTCTTTGCGCGCATTCTGCCCGAGCAGAAACTCCGGCTGATCGAAGCCTTCAAGGCGAACGGTGAAGTCGTCGGCATGACCGGCGACGGCGTGAACGACGCGCCGTCCTTGCGCGCCGCCCATATCGGCATCGCGATGGGCGGCCGCGGCACGGACGTCGCGCGCGAGGCCTCGTCGATCGTGCTGCTCGACGACGATTTCGGCTCGATCGTGAAGACAGTCCGGCTGGGCCGGCGCATCTACGACAATTTGCGCAAAGCGATGGGCTACATTCTCTCCGTCCACGTGCCGATCGCAGGGCTCGCGCTTCTGCCGCTTTTGTTCGGCCAATCTCTACTGCTGACGCCGTTGATCATCGCGCTCTTGGAGATGATCATCGACCCCGCCTGCTCCGTCGTCTTCGAGGCCGAAGCCGAAGAGCGCGACGTGATGCAACGCCCGCCGCGCGATCCCAAGGCCAACCTGCTCGATCGCCGCCTCGTCGTCTCGAGCATCGTGCTCGGCGCCCTGGCCCTCGCGGCCGTTGCACTGGTCTTCTTCGTAGGCCGGAGCCGGGGCGGCAGCGAGGCAGATCTGCGCACCCTGGTCTTCGTCGCGCTGATCGTCGTCAACATCGGCCTCATCTTCGCTCACCGCTCGTTCGGCAAATCCCTACTCGACGCCGTCACGCGGCCAAACCAATGGCTCTGGGCAGGCATCGCCGTGATCCTTGCGGTCGCCGGCACGATCCTCGCGGTGCCCCGTCTGCGGGAAGTGTTCGCGCTCGCCCCGCTCCACAGCGATGACATCGTCCTGTCGGTAACCGGGGCGGTCCTATTCGTTGCCACCGCTTGGATCGCGCACAGCGTCACGGCAACCAGCGCCCGCACGTTCTAAGAGCGAGCGGTCCGGCCGCGTCGGCGGTAGAACCATCGTTTCGCGGCTTCAGTCACGGCAATGTAGGCCGCAACAATCACCACGGCGATCGCGAGAAGCGCAGGTGGTAGCGGCACGAACCCGAAGAAACCCGCGAGCGGACGGAGATACGGCAGCGCGAGCGTGATCGCACACACGGCGCCCGTCGATACCGCGAGAAGACGGCTCGGCCGGCTTGTGAACGCTGGCGCCTTTGTCCGCAGAACCAACACCACCGCCAACTCGGTCAACAGCGAGACGACAAACCACGCGGTCTGAAACTCCGCCTCGCCAGCTCGGAACACAAGCAACAGCGCGGCGAACGTCAGCAGATCGAAGACCGAACTGATGAGGCCGAACGTAATCATGAAGCGGCGAACCTCCGCTATATGCCAACGCCGCGGCTCGCGCACGTGCTCGCGATCGACATTGTCGGTCGAGATTGCGATCGAAGGCAGATCGGACAGAAAGTTGTTGAGCAGGATTTGCTTCGGCAGCAGCGGCAAGAACGGCAAGAACGGCGTCGCGAGCGCCATGCTCATCATATTGCCGAAGTTCGCGCTCGTCGTAATCGAAATGTATTTGAGCGTATTGACGAAGATTTTCCGTCCATCCTCCACGCCCCGGCACAGCACATGGAGATCGGGTTGCAGCAGCACCACGTCGGCGCTTTCGCGCGCGATGTCCACCGCCCGGTCTACGGAAATGCCGACATCCGCGGCGTGCAATGCCGGCGCATCGTTGATACCGTCGCCAAGAAAGCCGACGGCGTGCCCCACCTTCTGCAACGCCCGAACGATGCGCTCCTTCAGCTGCGGGTCCACCTCGACGAAGAGATCGGCCGATTGAACCGCATGCAACAGCGCATCGTCTTTCATTCGGTTCAGATTTTCGCCGAGCAGAAGCTTCCGCTGCGCCATGCCGAGCGACTGGGCCAGATGCGCGGTCACGAACCTGTTGTCGCCGCTGATCACCTTGAGGGCGACGCCGAGCCGTGCAAGGTCGTGGATCGCGACCGCCGCCGACAATTTCGGCGGGTCGCGGAACAGGAGGAAGCCGCGCAACGTCATGCCCGCCTCGTCCTCGCGCGAATAGGCCGAGCGCGCCGGCAGGCGCCGCTCGGCAAGTGCAAGCACGCGGAACCCCTGCTCGCCGTTCATCTGGAAATAACGTTCGAGCTGCTGCCGAACGTCGTCGTCCAAAGGCCGCTCGGCACCCTGCCACTTCACCGCCGTGCAAACTGCGAGAATGTTCGCAAACGCACCCTTCGTGATCAGGCGGTGTGTGGAGGGATCGAGCGCGTCTTCGACAACGATCGTCAGACTGCGCCTCGCGAAATCATAGGGAATCTCGTCGACCTTGCGGAACCCTTCGGTCGACAGGCCTTCGCGCTCACCCATCTCGACGATAGCAGTGTCGAGCGGATTCTCGATCCCGCTCTCGAATGTGGCATTCAGGAAGGCAAGCTGCCGCACCTCGGGCGAGGCCTCGCCCTCGGCGTCGACCGCCTCGTGCAGAACGATTGTGCCCTCGGTCAACGTACCGGTCTTGTCCATGCACAAGACATCCATACCGCCCAAGTCTTCGATCGCATCGAGGCGGCGCACCAGAACCCCGTTCTTCGCCAAGTGCCGTGCACCGGACGACAGCGTGACGCTAATGATCGCAGGCAGAAGCTCCGGCGAGAGACCGACGGCGAGCGCGACCGCAAACAGGAGCGAGTCCGCCACCGGGCGGCCGAGAGCCTGATTGATCGTCAAGACGAAGATGACAGTCAGAATCATAACCCGCACCAGCGTCTGGCCGAACTGGCGCACCCCGCGCTCGAACTCGGTCTCGGATTCGCCCGCTTGCAGGCGCAACGCGATCGCGCCGAACGCAGTGCGAAGACCCGTCTCGACGAGCACCACCCGCGCCGTTCCGCTGCGCACGGACGAGCCCATGAAGACGGCGTTCGTCCTCGCGCCGACCGGCGCATCCGCGGGAACGACGCCCAGGCGCTTCTCGACTGGAAACGACTCGCCCGTCAGACTGGACTCGGTGACCAGAAAATCCTTCGCCTCAAGGATCAATCCGTCTGCCGGAACGAGATTGCCGGCCGACAACAGAACAACGTCGCCCGGAACCAGGCTCGCAACGGGCACCACGGTCTCCGCGCCATTGCGCAGCGCCCGCGTAGTGAGCGCGAGGCGCTGTTTCAACTCCGCGACCGCGCGCGAGGCGCGGAACTCCTGGCTGAACCCCAGCATCGTGCTGCCAAGCACGATCGCCAGAATAAGCGAGGCATCGAACCACTCGCCCAGAAACGACGAGGCGACGGCGCCAGCCACCAGGATCAACACCAGCGGGCTCTCGAACTGCCGCAGCAACAGGCGCAACGTCGGCAAGCCGACCTGCTCGCTGACCGCATTGGGACCGACGCGCTTCAACCGCGCCTCGGCGGCCGCCACGGTCAATCCGTGAGCGCTGGTATCGAGCCGCGCGATCACCTCGTCGGCCTGGCGACTCCAAAACGGTCCACCATCGCTTTCGTCAATGCTCATGGCGGGTAGTCTCCCGCGCCATGTCGCGCCCCCAATTGATCCGCATCAAGCAAGCACGAAGCCGACCAGTTCTTGACTGAGATCAACGAAGGGACTGCCGGACGCCGCCATGGTTACCTCTCAACCCCGGTGGAGGCTGCCATGCGGAAGCTCTCGGATATCGTCTTCAATCAACAACCGCTAACACTGCGTCGCTCGGTCTGCGTCAAGGATGCGTGCGGCCGGATGCGCGAGTCCCGCGCCGGCTCGGTGCTCGTAACGGACGAGCAAGGCCACCTCGTCGGTATCTTCACCGGCCGCGATGCCGTTTGCCGTGTCGTCGCAACCGGCAAGAACGTGGAAACCACCACACTTGCCGATGTCATGACCCCAAGGCCCGAAACCATGACGCCGGATAAAACCGCCATCGAGGCCTTGCGTTTGATGTGGGACGGCGGCTTTCGCCACGTCCCGGTCGTCGATCGCGGCAAACTGCTCGGCGTCGTCTCGCGCGGTGACTTCAAAGGCACCGAACGCGACCGCCTAGAGGAGGAGCGCGAACTCTGGGAGCATATGCGCTAGGATTTGCCCTCTGCTGCAGCGCTCGCCCGCGAAATCGAACTGAACGCACGACGCACTGGCGACTATGGCTGCGCGCTCCGCGTCAGGTTGCCGCCGATCAAACTGGTTGCTCGGAGCCCTCGCTGGAACCCAAGCAATGCGGCCAAGCACGGCGCAATGCGGTAAGTTGTTGAATTGTTTGGTGAGCCCAGCTGGGATCGAACCAGCGACCCTCTGATTAAAAGTCAGATGCTCTACCGCTGAGCTATGGGCCCCACACGCAGGGGCGCCTAGGAGGGGTCCCGCGAAAGAGGGCGGAAGTTACGGACATGGCCCCTTGGGGTCAATGCGGTGTTTTTGGCTAGACCCTGCGAAAAATCCGGTAGTACCGGAGCGGCCGGTCGTACAAGAAGCGCGTATCCTCATAGCGGAAGCCGACTTTCTCGGCGACCCGGCGCGAGGCGGTGTTGTCCGGTCTCAAGTAACAGTCGAGCGCGTCGAGCTGCGACGCCGCGAACGTATGCGAGATCGACGCCGCCGCCGCCTCGCTCGCATAGCCTTTGCCCCACGCGTCGCGCGTCGTCGACCAAGCGATTTCGATCCGCCCCGTCTCCGGCGTTGTCATCGCGCCGACGCGGGCCACGAACCGCTCGCTCGCCCTCTCGACGACCGCGAACATCCCATACCCGCGCTCCGCCCAAATCTGCTCGTGAATCGCCGTGCGCGCTTCCACCTGTTCGCGCGTCGGCGCACCGGTCAGGAACAGCCAGTCCGCCACCTCCGGCTCGTTGAACAGCCGGAAGAGATCATCGTTGAAACGCGCGCTGAGCGGCACGAGCTTCAGCCGTGCCGTCTCAACGCCGCTCATCCTCTAAAGCCCCGGAACCGCGAAGCGCGAACAGAGCACGCGCGTTTCCTGACGCAACCCTTCAAGCCGCTTCGGATCGCCGTGGTTCTTCATCGCCTCGATCATGATACGGGCGATCTGCTTCATCTCGCCCTCTTTCATGCCGCGCGTGGTGGCCGCCGGTGTCCCCAAGCGCACGCCCGAGGGGCGCAGCGGCGGGTTCGGATCGTCCGGGATCACCTGCTTGTTCGTGGTGATGCCGGCATGGTCGAGCGCTTTCTCTGCGACCGTGCCGTTGATGTTGAAGCTCTTCACCACGTCGATGACCATCAGGTGATTGTCGGTGCCGCCGGTAACGAGTTCGACCCCTTGATCCATGAGCGCCGCCGCCAACGCCTTCGCGTTCTTGAGCACCTGCGCCGCGTACACTTTGAACGGCGGCTCCGACGCCAGCTTCAGCGTCACCGCGGTCGCCGCCACTTGGTTCATATGCGGCCCGCCTTGCAGGCCCGGAAACACCGACTGGTCGACGCCTTTCGCATGTGCCGCCTTGCACAAGATCATGCCGCCGCGCGGACCGCGCAGCGACTTGTGCGTCGTCGTCGTCATGAAATCGAAACCCGCGTCCATCGGATTGCGCATCACGCCACCCGCGATCAGCCCGCCGATATGGCTCACGTCGGCCATCGTCAGCGCACCGACTTCGTCCGCCACCTGCTTAAACAGCTTGTAATCATAGTCGCGCGGATAAGACGAATACCCGCACACCACGAGCTTCGGCTTCTCCTTCCGCGCCACGTCGCGCAAATGGTCGAAGTCGATCGCGCCGTTCGACGGATCGGTCTTGTACCGCACGAACCGGTAAATCTTGCCCATGTGCGAGACCGGCGCACCGTGCGTCAGGTGCCCGCCATGGCTGAGTTCCATCGCCAAGATCGTCGCCCCCGGCTCCACGAACTGCAAATACACCGCCTGGTTCATCGGCGAGCCGGACAGCGGCTGCAAATTCGCATGCTCCGCGCGGAACAAGGCCTTCGCCCGGTCGCGCCCGATATTCTCCATCGCGTCGACGAATTCCGTACCGCCGTAATAGCGCCGCCCCGGATAGCCTTCCGCATACTTATTCGTGAACGCAGAGCCCAACGCCGCGTAGACTTCCGGGAACGTGTAGTTCTCCGACGGGATCATCTCGACCCCTTCGCGTTGCCGGCGCTCTTCGCCGATCAGCGTTTCGTAAATATCGGGATCGGTCGCCTTCAGTGCGGCGCGATAGTCGGTCATAGGCCCTCCTTCGGGTTGCGGGTCACGCAAGCGAAACGGCCCAGGCGCGCGGCACTTCCAAAACCTGAGCTCCCCGCGCTTCCCCGTGGTCGAACCCACGCGAGACGCCAGTAACGCAAAGAGGGCTTGCAGGCGGTTTTGGCCGGACAGAGGTCGCGCGGGCGCGCGCCCCAAGTCAAGGCCGCACAATGGCCTTCGTGCACAGGAATCTACGGCGCGAAGCCTGCCTTGCCGCCAATCCGCGCGATCTGCCAATAATCACGGCCTAGAAACCCAGGAACAATCCAATGCAGCGTGCCGCCGTCGTGTTGCTATGTTTAGGCCTGCTCGGCGCTTGCGGCGAACCCGCGCCCCAGCAAAAGGCCGAAGCGCCGGCGCCGCCGCCCGTCGAGTCCAAGCCGCCGATCTGGGAGATCACGCTCCCCACGCCGCCGCTGCCGAAGTTCGACAGCGAAGGCACCGTCGCGCATGCCGGCGCGAAGATCTGGTACGCGAGCGTCGGCCAAGGCGCGCCGGTGATCATGCTGCACGGCGCGTTCGGCAGCGCGGAGAATTTCGGCTTCCAAGTCCCGGCGCTCGTGAACGCGGGCTACCGCGTCATCCTGATCGAAACCCGTGGCCACGCGCGCAGCACGCGCGATCCGAACCGGCCGCTGTCATACGAGCTCTTCGCATCCGACGCGATCGCGGTCATGGACGCGCTGAAGATCAAGAAGGCCTCCATCGTCGGTTGGAGCGACGGGGCGATCCAGGGCCTCATCATCGCGATGAAGCAACCGAAGCGCCTCGACCGCCTGTTCGCGTTCGGCGCCAACATGGACCAATCGGGCATCATCCCCGGGATCACCGAACGCCCGATCTTCATGGACCTCATGGAGCAAGCGCCGAAGGACTACGCGCGCCTGTCCCCGCCGCCACACGATTTCAAAGCGCTCTACGACGCGATGTACAACATGCTGTTGACCGAACCGAACTATAAGGAATCCGACCTTGCCAAAATCCGCGGCCCCAAGATCGCGATCGCCGACGGCGAGAAGGAAGAGATCATCAAGCTAAGCCACGCGCAGTATCTGGGCAAAGCTATTCCCGGCGCGAAACTCATCATCCTGCCGGGCGTCAGCCACTTCGCTCCGATGCAAAAACCGGACGCCTTCAACGCGGCCATGCTGGCTTTCTTGGGCCAGCCCTAAGCGCTCGCAGGTTGCTGGGCCGCCCGGCCGCTTAGCCAAAGCGTGACCAGGATCGCGAGCGCAACGGTCCCGAACCGCACGCCGTTGCCAAACCAGCCGCCGATCGCGTTCTCGCCAAGAGCGAACAGCAGCCAGAGTCCGTTCAAGCCGGCGTGCAAAAACACGGACGGCCAGAGATTGAAATTCCAGCGCGCAAACAACCACCCGAACAACAACCCGCCCGCGGCCGTGATACCGACGATGCCCGCAACCTCGGCGAGATCGCTTCCGTGCCAAGCGTGCGCGATACCAAAGAAAGCAGCAGGCCATACGCAGGCCGGGATCAGCGGCCACCCGCACGCACGCATCAGAACGCCGACCGCCAGCCCGCGGAATGCGACCTCCTCGGTGAACGGTCCCACAAACATCTTCCAAGCGACATCCGCCGGCGTCGCCGTGAGCGCGAGCGGTACAAAGGCCGCGCAAACGGCCGTGGCCGGGCCAAGCGTCAGCAAAGCAAACGCGGACGGCCTTGCGATCGAGGTGAACACCCCCGAAATGTCAGCCTGGGCGGAAAAAGATAGGCCCGCCAGCCGAAGCAAGATCAAGAAGACGCCAAAATCGAGCGCGGTCGTGATTGCCGCCCGCGCGTAAGGGATGTCCTTGATCGGATCGAAGACCAAATAGGGCTTCAGCAACGGCCCGCTTTGCGTGACAAACGCCAGTGCCAGCGAAACCGCCGCAGCAAGCAGCAAAGACCGCCCCGCAACCGGGCTCAACTGTTCGAAATACGTTGCCGAATTGCTATCCATGCCGGCAATCATACCCGCCGACCTGGCCCGCTGGATTGAAGATTTCGGACATGACGCTTCGACCGCGAACCGGCACGACAGAGCGGATCTCCGGCGAACTCCGCCGGCGCGCCGCGCCCGGCGACCTCGCCCCCTGGGTTTTCGGCTTCGTCCATCGCGACGACACGCACGGCGGCGAGGTCGTCGTCGTCCTGCCCGAAACGCGCACGTCGATCCAAGTGATGATCGCCGACGACTACTGGCTGCGCGAGCAACATGCCAGCTGGCGGCCAGTTCCCCGTGCTGCCTTCTGGGGCCCGCGCTACAACTGGGCCTACGGCTATGCCAAGAAACATATCAAAGTCTTCGCGGTCGGTCTGACGCCGGCCGGCGCAGCGGCGCTGATCGCCAAGCCCATGCCCGATCTGATCGATCAAGTGGTGGCCCTCGACACCGCCGCATTCGACGCGCAGCCAGACGAAAGCTTCGAAGCCTGGATCGAACGCATGGCGCCCCATCTGCGCAACGCGTTCGCACACGCGCCCAAAGACACGATCGACTGGCAAGCGCCGCTCCACGCGCTCGCAACCGCTGGCGCCGGCGCCATTCGCGAAGCAGCAGCTCTCGCCGGAATGTCGGAGCGGCAATTCCGCCGCCTCTTCCGCGAGCACTATGGCGTGGCGCCAAAGCAGTATCAGCGCGTGCTGCGTGTCGACCGCCTGCTGCGTCAACTTCACCCCGCGCCGTGGGAAACCGACACGTTGATCGAGAACCCGCTGGAGTTCGCCGATCAGCCGCACATCATCCGCGAATTCAAAGCCCTGACCGGAATGACACCCGCCGCCTATGTCCGCCGCAAGCGCAGCGACGAAGACCGCGTCGTGCGCTCGGTCACCGCCGAAGGCATCGCGCCGCCGAAAGACGCCTAAGCCGGCCGAAGGCGGCGGCGCCGCAAGTAGCCGCTACTTGCCGATCACCTTCTGCAGGAACAGCACCGTCGCCTCTTGTTGCGCGTTTTGGTTGCTCTTCTTGCCGAAGCCGTGACCCTCGTCCTTCGCCATCATGAACCAGACCTCCTGCCCGTTCGCACGGATTGCCTTCAGCATCTGCTCGGCCTCCGTATACGGCACGCGCGGATCGTTCAGCCCCTGCACGATGAACATCGGCTTCTTGATTTTGTGCGCGTTCGTGAGCGGCGAGATCGACTGCAAAAACTTCGCCATCTCGCCGTCGCGCTCATCGCCGTATTCCACACGCCGCAAATCGCGGCGATAACCGCTCGTGTTGTTCAAGAACGTCACAAAATTCGAAATACCGACGACCGAAATCCCGGCCGCAAGCCGGTCGCTGTAGTGCGTCATCACCGCATAAGACATGTAGCCGCCGTAAGAACCGCCGGCCACGATTACGCGGTTCTTGTCCAAGTTCGGTTGCGTCGCGATCCAATCGAGGAGCGCGCCGATGTCCTTCACCGAATCCTCGCGCAGCCGCCCATTATCGAGATTGACGAACGTCTTGCCGTAGCCGGTGGAGCCGCGCACGTTCGGCAAGAGCACCGCCATGCCGAGCTTCTTCACCAGCATCTGCGTATTCGACGAGAACCCCGGCTGCGACTGCGCCTCCGGCCCGCCGTGAATGCTGATGAACACCGGATGCGGCCCCTGTCCCGGCGGCAGGTACTGAAACCCGGTGATCGTCCGCGCCTTACCGCCCACCTGATCGAACGTGGGCCAAGAAATCAGCGTCGGCTGCACGAAGGTCGACGGGTCGATGCCCCCGACCTCGCTCTCCGTCCAGCGCGTGAGCTTGCGCGCCTTCAAATCCCACACCCACACGTCACCGGACGTCTGCGCATTCGACAACGAAAGCGCGAGCTTCGTCCCATCCGGCGAAAATCCGGCGCCCGAGAAGACGGCCACCGGCAATTCCGGCGACGGCAACTTCGCCCCGCTCGCAGCGTCGATAAGCGTGATACGGCTGATGCCCGCTTCGTTCGTCGCATAGGCGATCGTCTTCTTGTCGCGCGTGATGTCGAAACCATCAACGTCCCAATCGATACCGCCCGACAACGTGGTCTTGGAATTGTCCTTGAGGTTGATCTTCACGAGCCGTGCAAACTCGCTGTCTTCGTCCGACACCACATAGAGCGACTGCCCGTCGGCCGAGAATTCCGCATTGCCGTAGGCAATTTGCTTCGTTGAGGGATTGACCTGTGTCCGCGTGCCGGTCTTCAGATCGATCAGATAGAGGTAGCTCTCGTTGACCGATACCGACTTGCCGATCAGCAGCTTCGTGTTGTCCGGCGAGAAGGCGGAGGGAAACCAGGCGCCCTCTTCGTCGAGCACGACGCGCGGCTCCTTCGGCGCGCCACCGCTCGCGACCAAAATCTTGTACTTCGAACTGTCCTTCGCCACGCTCGACCAAGCGATCAGCGACCCGTCGTCGGAAAACGTGCCGCCGCCGTTCCGGCTCTTTCCGTCGGTGAACATGGTGGAGGCGCCTTCGCGCTCGTCCATCAAATAGAGTTGGTAGTTTTCGTCGCCGCCGCGATCCTTACCGTAGAGGATCGTGCGCGGACCGTTGTCGGGCCGATACGTGCCGCCGCCGACCGGTTCCGGAAAGAACGTCAGCTGCCGGCGCAGCCCGAGCGGCATATCCACCCGGTGAAGCTGCGCCGTGTCGGCAAACCGCGTCGCGATTAGGATCGACTTCCCGTCCGGCGTCCAATCCGCAAACGAGGCGCCGCGCACGTTCTGATACTGCAGCAGCATGTCTTTGAGCGCGGGGGGCGTTTCGGGCACGTTCTCTGTGACCAACATCCCCCGCTCGACCCGTTGAACGTCGGCCGCCCACGCCAAGGCCGCCGTCGCCAAGGCAACGGTCGCAAGTGCTGCAAGGCGCATAAGTATTCCCCCTGGAAAGAACGTCCCCACGGCCAATTTTGCACAAAGCCCGGCGGGGGTCCACGACGCCCCTTATGCCGCTGGCGAGCATAAGCGGACAAATCCGCGTGAGGTCCGTGAAACAACGTCATGTTTCTGTCGTAACCGCCACCTACCTGATGATCATGCGAAACAACAGAGGGAGGTTGTGTATGCCCGTCGATCTCGAACTTTGGAACAAGCTCAACGACTTTCAGCTTGACGACCCCCGCGCTCACGTCCGCTTCACGGATCGCCTGGCGCATGAAAATGGATGGTCGAAGACGTTCGCGCTGGACGCCGTCGAAGAATACAAGAGATTCGTCTACCTCGCCGCCACGAGCGAGACGCCGGTCACCCCGTCGGACGTTCTTGACCAAGTCTGGCATCTGCATCTCACATTCACACGCTCCTACTGGGACACAATGTGCGCCGGTCTACTCGGCAAGCCCTTGCATCATGGCCCAACGAAGGGCGGCCGTAGCGAAGACGCAAAGTACCGCAAGCAATACGCAGAGACGCTGGTGCTCTACCACGAAGAGTTCGGCACCGAGCCCCCGGCCGAATTCTGGCCGCCGGCCGCCATGCGCTTCGCAAGCGCGCCGCACCAACGCTGGGTCGACACGCGAACGCACCTCGTCATCCGAAAGCCCAGGCTAAGCGCGCTATGGGCCGGCACTGCGCTCGCGACAATGGGAACAACCGCCGCGACGGCCGCCGACGGCACAAGCGGCGACGGTAACGCGGCAGCCCTTGTGGCTGGCGGCATTGCGGCGTCAGCGCTCTTGCTGTTCGGCGCGCTCTTCGCGGGCGGCGGAAGACATTCGAACAAGAGGAGGCGCGACAAAGGCAGTGACGGCGGCTCCTCGTCCTTTGCCGTCGTCGGCGACGGCTCCTCCGGCGGCAAAGGCAAGGCGGACGGCGGCGAAGGTGGTGAGGGCGGCGGCGAAGGCAGTGGTGGTGAAGGCGGCGGCGGTGACGGCGGTGGAGGTTGCGGCGGCGGCGGTGGCTGCGGTTCGTCCTAACGCCCCGGCAGCGCCTTGAAGAAGTTCCAAATCTCAGCAGTAGCGCTCACCTCTTCGCTCGTGTTTCCAAGCAGCCAATCCGCGACGATGTTGGTGCGGGCACCCGGCCAGGTGTGCCCGCCGCCTTGAATTTCGATCTGGCGCAGCGGCGCGCCGGCGCAATCGTAGTCAGTGATCACGGCCGCGGTCTTGTCGCGGCCTACCTCATCCAATGTCTTCACCTCCTTCACGCCCTGACAGCCGTTCAACCGCTTGAACGTGTCGATCGTCTCGTCGACGCTGCGCACGTCGCCCAGATTGCGCCGCGTCTTGCCCGCCGCGACCCGCCCGCCGTTGAAGGGCATGAACTCATCGTCGGTCCCGTGAATGAACAGCGCCGGCATCGCCCGCGCCCGGCACTCCCAATCGACCGGCAGGTTTGCAACCACCGGCGCGATCCCTGCGATTGTCGAACCCATCTCGCACGCGGCCCGCAGCGCCATCATGCCGCCGTTCGACGCGCCGGTCAGAAACACGCGCCGACGATCCGCCACGCCTTCGGCCGCAAGCTGCTCGATGATCTGGCGCGTGAACTCGATATCGTCGGCGTTCCGATCGGCGATGTCGTCCGACACGCGCCCGTCGTTCCACTGGTTGTTCTTCCCCTGCGGATAGGCGACCGCAAAATTCTCGCGGCCCGCCCACTCGTCGAAGCGCGTGTAGCGCCGCGCCCGCTCCGCCGTCTGCCCGCCGCCGTGATAGACGATGAGAAGCGGCAGCGGCGCGACGATCTTGTCCGGCGCGATCAGCGTATAGCTGCGCGCCGCACCTCCGACCGGCAACGCCCGCTCGCGCTCCGCAGCATACGGCGCGCCCGCCGCCGCAAAAACAGCAAGCAAGGCCAGCGTCGCGCGCGAGATCGACCACATCAACAAACACTCCTTCTAGTTCGCCATCGTACGGACGCGCTCGAAATCGGCAGGCGTTGGCTGAGGCGGCATGCCGAGTTCACGCACAAGCGCCTCCAGGCCGCGCCAATCGACGGGCGCGTCGACCGGCGGCATTCCATATTCGGCCCGCAACCGGTTGACCTCCACCTGTTGCTGGCGATGCAGCTTTTCGTCCCATCCATTGTCGGGCTGCCTGAAGCGTTCGTAAATCGGCTTCACCCGCGCCTCATATCCCGGCGCATTGACCGAGGTGTTCGTGCACTCGAAGCAGACGTCGAGCGTTCCCACCACCTGCCCATTGGCGTCATAGAACACAAACCCGTGCCGCGGATTGAAGCACGCCGCGGCGCCCTGCTCGCCGCTTGCGGCCGCGAACGCACGCTTCACGCGTTCGGTCTGTCCGGCCGCAAGCGCAACGCCTTGCGTGGGCACAGCCGAGGGATCGAGCGTGGCGAAGTCTTGAAACACACCGCGACCAAGATCGCCCTCGAACATATACGCCTTCACGGCAACGGCCCGCGGAAACAACACCATTCCCGGCGCAGTCCCGCAGGACGCACCGGACACCAAGACCAGCGCAACAACGAGCAGATATCGAAGGCTCTTCATGGGTGACACTCCCGACTCAAACGGGATCACGACCGTATCAAAACGGCGCGCCCAGGGCCTTACATAAGAACGCCATCAACGGCTTGGCCGCACGAAATGCCCCTTCGACCTCGTCGACAAACCCCGCCGATTGCGCCGCTTTCACCGAACTTTCGTGCATCGCAAAGAAGCTCTTGCGCTTGATGTCGCCAATGTAAGGATGTTCGGGATCGAAGCCTTTGGGCGGCCGCGACAACGCCTCGCCCCGCACCTCTTTGAACGCCTTCGCGAACGCCTTGTCCTCGACGACCTTCCGCCAAGCCTTCGGATCGTCCGCGATCGCGCGCCGCACTTTGTTCAGCGCGTCCGCCTCCGGCATCCAAATCCCACCGCCGAAGAACACCTCATCCGGTGCGAAGTGCATATAGAACCCCGGCACATGCGCGTCCTTCCCCAACCCATGCCGGAAATGCACCCCGGCGTGCGTCTTGTAAGGACTCTTGTCCTTCGCAAAGCGAACGTCGCGATAAATCCGAAACATCGACCCGCCATTCGGCCGCGGGTCGACGACGATGTGTTTCGAAATCTTCGCCACCCTCGGCGCCATCGCCTCCATGAAATCGCAGAGCGGCGCGATCACCGCATCCTTGTACCGCTGCTTGTTAGCCTCAAACCAAGGCCGCTCGTTGTTCTTCGCCAACTGCGTAAAGAACGTGAAGAACTCCTTGGGCAGGCCTTTGAACGTCGCCATTGATGGTCCTCGCATGTAAGAGCGAGCTTAACCGCTCAAAAAAAGAAAGAGCAACACGAAGGACGAGAAGGATCCACGAAGTTCACCAAGACGCTGTGCCACCGCGGCTATACCTCTGCGGCGCGAAGCGCCATTGATGCGCGCGTCCCGCGCACGAGCGCGTGTTGAGGCACGTGAGCCTCTTCGTGAACTTCGTGAATCCTTCTCGTCCTTCGTGGTGCTCTTTCTTCCTGTCTGCCTCGCCAAAAGCCCAAAGCAAAAGGGCGCCCCAGCAGGAGCGCCCTTCGCAAACCAATGCGTCTGACCGCTTACCGCTTCGAGAACTGGAAGCTCCGGCGGGCCTTCGCCTTGCCGTACTTCTTGCGCTCGACCATGCGGCTGTCGCGCGTCATGATGCCGTGACGGGCCCGCAGCGTCCGAGATACCGCCGCCCCGCCCAGAGCCGCACGAGCAGCGCCGAGGTCATCCATGCCGCCAAGATGCCGGTGCGCACCCAGGGTTCTCTGAGCAGCGGGAAGAGGCTGCCGCCAGCGAGAATCGAGAACGACGCGTGGGTCGCCGCGAAGTTGATTCCCATGCCGGTCAGATGCTCGGCCAGCCACCAGCGGGGCGTGTCGTCGCGTTTCCAAAGCCGCCACGCCATCGCCGACGCGATCGAAAGGCCCAGCACGGCGAACGCGACAGTCAAGGCCACTCGCGCAGGGTGCGGCATGGCCGGCGCCAACGAAAGCACGAAGAGCCCATAGCCGAACATCGCCACACAAAGCAGCCGGTACGGCCAGCCCAAATAGCGCCGGATGTCGTTCTTGTAAGCGATCGAGCTCCACGCGATCCAAACCGACACCACCGAGATTAGTGTCACGTAGCCGTCGAACAGCGCCCGCGCGACATTCCCCTCGCTCGCCATACCCGCGATCATCACCAGGGTCAGCGACAGCAGCACCACCATCGCAAGCGCATACACCCGGCCGCCGCGGCGATGCACGAGGCTGCCCTTGACCGAAAGCGCTGCCGTCCAAAACGATACCAGCACCACAGTACCGGCCAGGATATGCGCATCGAGCGCGAAGGTAACGAGACTCATGGCGCCGCTCCTGAGGGGGCGAACGGCTGGCGTTTTACACATGTAAATTGACATGTGTAAAGTAATCGCTTAACATACACTTCGTATAGCGCTATGAAACCACCGAAGCCCAAGGCGCGAACCGCCCCACCGCCCGCCGGCACGCGCGAACGCGTCGTGCGGCTTACGCACGACCTCATCCGCGAGCGCGGCAACGCCGCGGTCTCGCTGGTCGAGATCGCCGCGAAAGCGGACCTTTCGCGCCAAATGCTCTACGTGCTGTTCGGCAGCCGCGCCGGATTGCTCATGGCCGTCGTCGATCACCTGGATCAAACGTCCGCGGGCCCGGCGCGCCTCGCCGCGCTCCGCCGGAAAGGCGAGCCGAACTTCGAACCCTACGTCCGCGCGTGGTTTGACTACCTGCCGGTCGTGCTGCCGGTGGCCTTGGCGCTCTCTGCCGCGGCGAAGAGCGGCGACGAAGACGCGCGTCTCGCCTGGGAAAGCCGCATGCAGAAACTGCATCACGGCTTCGCCCAACTCACGGCCGCGCTCAAAGCCGCGGGCCGCCTGAAGCCGGGATGGACCCCAACCACCGCCGCCGACTGGATGTTCGCCCTCACGCACGTCGAACTCTGGCAGCACCTCGTCGTCGATGCCGGCTGGAAACCGCAGGCTCACATCGAGCGGATCGTGTCCGTCTTGCGCCAAACGCTGCTGACGTGAGCCGAACAGGCGAAACTAAGCGCAACACGAAAGAAGAAGGGGCGCTCCGTCGCCGGAACGCCCCTCGCAAATTCGCAAACCTTGGCCGCGCTTAGCGCTTCGAGAACTGGAAGCTCCGGCGGGCCTTCGCCTTGCCGTACTTCTTGCGCTCGACCATGCGGCTGTCGCGGGTCATGAAGCCGCTCTTCTTCAGGATCGGCTTCAGTTCCGGCTCATAATTCACGAGCGCGCGGCTGATGCCATGGCGCACCGCGCCGGCCTGACCGGAGAGGCCGCCGCCGCAAACCGTGACGACAACGTCGAACTGCGTCTCACGGTTCGTCACGACGAGCGGCTGGCGCAGAATCATGCGCAGCACGGGCCTGGCGAAATACTTCGCCTCTTCCTTGCCGTTGACGGTGACTTTGCCCGAGCCCGGCTTCACCCACACGCGCGCCACCGCATTCTTGCGGCGGCCCGTGGCGTAGGAGCGGCCCTTGGCGTCGCGCTTCTTGGTCGGCTCGGCTTGCGCCTTGGTGTCGACCGTCGGGCGCTTGATCAGCGTCGTCTTGACGTCGCTGAAGGAACGAACTTCTTCGGCCATCTGTTAGCGCCTCGCGTTCTTAACGTTCATGGATTTGACGTCGAGCGGCTTCGGCTGCTGCGCCGTCTGCTTATGCTCTTTGCCGGCATAGACAAAGAGATGGCCGAGCTGCGCCCGGCCGAGCACGCCGCCGGGCAGCATGCGTTCGACCGCCTTCTCGACGACCTGCTGCGGCCGCTTGCCGGTGAGCAGCTTGCCCACGACGCGATCCTTGATCCCGCCCGGATAGCCCGTGTGATAGTGGAAGATCTTGTTCTGCATCTTGTTGCCGGTCAGAACGACCTTTTCCGCATTGATGACGACGACATTGTCGCCGCAATCCATGTGGGGCGTGTAGGACGGCTTGTGCTTGCCGCGCAGGCGCGTCGCGATCACAGCGGCAAGGCGGCCGAGAACGAGCCCTTCGGCGTCGATCAGCACCCAGTCCTTCTTGATCTCCGACGCCTTCATCGAATAGGTCGACATTGCGTGTCCGAGTTTCAGTGGGGTTACAAACGAAGGCGCGGTGAGTACGGGGACCCCGCGCACAAGTCAATGCACACCGCCCGGAATGCGGCGAAAAAGCTCACAAAATTAAGTGTGGTATCATAATACCGCTACTTTGCGCTAGCACACCCGCTTGCATCGGCCTTGCAGTCCACGTCGGAGACGGGCCGGCCCTCCACAAAGTCGGCCACCCAAGCGCGCAGCGGCACGCCGGCCGTCTCGAGCGTGAAGAACTCGGGCTTGCCCAAAACCGTGTGCATCTTACCCGCCGCGGTATAGCTGCGGAACGCCGGCGCCGCCTTCCGCAGCTCCTCCAGATTCAGGCGTATCCCCGTCTCGACATCTGGGCCACGCCCCAGCATGTGCAGAAACGCCGCCTGCTCCCAGTCCAGCGCGTTGTTGTATTGCGCCTGCCGCACGCGCGGAAACGCGCGCGCGTTGGCTTTGAAGAACGCCTCGACGTTGAGCTTCGCCCTCTCCTTCCGCATCCACGCCGGCGCCGTCTGCCTTGCACCCCAATCGCGAAACAGCGCGATAACTGCCGGTGTGCGATAGGCGCCCGCTCCGTCGGACAACACGGACACGCGGGCGTGCTTGTAGTTCCGCGCCACGGTTCCGGCGAAGAACGCGGCACCGATGCCGCCGGCACTCGACCCGGTCACCAACACCGTCTTCGGCTTGCGAAAATTCCGGAACGTCCAATCGAGCACGGCCTTCGCGTTCACCGCGCCCTTGTGCTCGATCTGAAACCTCCAGTCGCCCACCCTATAGGACAGCCGCCGCGCCCCCAGATGAACGTCACCGGTGCAATACGTGGCGACAACCATGCTCCAGTCGCGCACCGGATTGTCGCCGCGCGTCTGATCGAAGATTCCGTTGTATCCGGGCTGATTGAACTTCGACGCGACCGTTGGAACGTAGATCGTGTAATCGCGCTTGGCCTCAGGATCGCAGGTCTCCCCGGACCAGCACGCGCCGCCGCCGTTGAAGTAAATGACAAGCTTGTCCGAAGCCCCCGGCCGCGCAAAGAACCGATAGCGCGACCCGTCCGAACACGTCGTCCGCCCGCCCGGCTCAACCCAGTTCCAGCTCCGATAGGTCATGTCTTCGGCACGCGGCACGTCACGCGCCCACGCAGGCGTAAGAAGAGACAAGCACCCCAGAAACCCGAGAATTGGCCGCATCCAACCTACTCCATCAGCAACGGTCGAAACTATCTTCCCCGGCGAAAGCGGGGAAGGATAAGCTGTCACCACGCACGCGAGAACGCCATGCACGACAAACCCGCTGATGACGCCCTGCTGCTGACCAGCCGCGACGGCGCCATGCTCACGCTCACCATGAACCGGCCCCAACAGCGCAACGCGCTCTCCGAGGGGCTGATGGCAGCACTGCAAGCAGCCCTCGACGCGGCGGGCCACGACCCAACCGCCCGCGTCGTCATCATCGCGGCCAACGGCCCCGCCTTCTCCGCCGGGCACGACCTCAAAGAGATGACCCCGCATTGGCAGGACGGCGACCGCGGCCGCCAGTACTACGACCGCCTGATGAAACAGTGCGCGCGCCTCATGCAGACGATCGTGCGCCTCCCCAAACCCGTGATCGCACAAGTCCACGGCATCGCAACCGCAGCCGGCTGCCAACTCGTCGCAAGCTGCGACCTCGCCGTCGCCGCCGAAGACGCCCGCTTCGCCACGCCCGGCGTCAACATCGGCCTCTTCTGCTCGACCCCGATGGTCGCCCTCTCGCGCAACGTCGCGCGGAAAGAAGCGATGGAAATGCTCTTGACCGGCGACATGATCAGCGCCGCCCGCGCCCGCGAGATCGGTCTCATCAACCGCGTCGCGCCGCAAGCAAGCCTGCGCACCGAAACGGTGAAACTCGCAAACCACATCGCCGCCAAATCCCGCGTCTCGATCGCGATCGGCAAAGAGGCCTTCTACCGCCAACTCGAAATGGGCCTCTCCGACGCCTACGCCTTCGCCGGCGAAGTCATGACCCGCAACATGCTCGAAGCCGACGCCGAAGAAGGCATCTGCGCCTTCATCGACAAGCGCGAACCAAAGTGGCAGGCCTAAAAGAGGCCCTGTAATTCGCCCCGCGGCTGCCGTACGATCCGCCGCGATGCAACGCAAACTGACCGTCATCTTCGCCGCGGACGTCGTGGGCTACAGCACGCTGATGGAGCGCGACGAGGCGGGGACGCTGCGCCGCCTGCAAGAGAACCGCAAAGCGCTGTTCGATCCGCACGTCGCCAAGCATGGCGGACGCATTTTCAAGGTCATGGGCGACGGTGTGCTTGTCGAGTTCGCAAGCGCGGCGTCGGCGGTGGCCTGCGCGATCGAGATTCAGCAGGCAATGGAAATGGCCGAGCCGAACGTGCCGATGAGCGAGCGGCTCGCCTATCGCATCGGGATCAATCTGGGCGATGTGATCGTTCAGGCCGACGACATCTACGGCGACGGCGTGAATGTGGCCGCGCGGTTGCAAGCGCTGGCGCCGGTCGGCGGCATCGCGCTCGCGCGCAACGTCAGCGACCAGGTCTCCGGCAAAGTTGCCGCCGTGTTCGAAGATCTTGGCCTGCATAGCGTAAAGAACATCGAACGGCCGGTGCACGTCTATGCGCTGAAGCCCCGGTCCTCCGGCGCACCACCGGTGCCGCACAAGGCCAAGGCGCGTCTCGCGATTTGCGTGCTGCCCTTCGCGAATATGAGCGGCGAGGCGGAACAGGAATACTTCGCCGACGGCATCACCGAGGACATCATCACGGACCTCTCGAAGGTTTCCGCGCTCTGGGTCGCGGCGCGCAACACTGCATTCACCTTCAAGGGCCGCCATGTGGACGTACCGCTGGTCGCGCGGCAACTGAAAGTCAGCCACGTGCTGGAGGGCAGCGTTCGTAAATCGGGCAACCGTGTGCGCATCACAGCGCAGCTGATCGACGCGGGCGGCGGACATGTCTGGGCGGAACGTTTCGACCGCGATCTGAACGACATCTTCGGGCTGCAGGACGAAGTGTCCGAGGCCATCGTCAAGGCGCTGCAGGTCAAACTCCTGCCCGAAGAAAAGAAAGCGATCGAACGCCGCGACACCACAAACGCCGAAGCCTACGAACTGTTCCTGCAGGCCCGCGAGTTCGAACGCACGGGCAGCGAACGCACGAAACCCCTCATCGTGCGCCTCTGCAAAAGGATCGTCGCGCTCGATCCGGCGTTTGCGCGCGGCTGGGCGCTGATGGCAATGGCCGAGGTCGAGCTAAGCCAGCGGCTCATTTCCGGCTTCTCGTTCGCAAACGCCAAGGCCGCCGCCGAACGCGCCGTCGCGCTAAAGCCGGACCTCGCGGAGGCTTACGCCGCCTTGGCGGAAGCGCTTGGGCGCGGACCGATGATGGACCACCCGGGCAGCCGCAAGGCTATCGAAACGGCGCTCAAGCTGGACCCGAACTGCTATGACGCGCATCTCTTCGCCGGCTACATGTTCCTGGTGCAGCGTGAATACGAAGAAGCCGGCCGCCACTTCGAAACCGCCTGCACGCTCGACGCGGACGCCTACCGGCCGGCTGGCATGGTGCTCCAAGTGTACGAGGCGGTCGGCGATAAGACCGGCGCCCTGACGGCGGCGCGACGTTGCATCGAACGCTGCGAGAAAATTCTGCGCACCGAGCCCGACCACGGCGGCGCGCTCGGCTTCTTCGTGACCGCGCTCGCGGTCTTGGGCGAAGCCGATCGCGCACGCGAATGGACGAAGCGTGCCATTTTGTTCGACCCCGACAACGTCCGCCTGCACTACAATCTCGCCTGCGCCATGGCAAAGCTCGGTGACGCGGACGCCGCGATCGACTTGTTGGAAGGTGTCGCCGCAAAGGTAACCGCCACCTGGCTCGCCTGGATATCCGTCGATAGCAGCCTCGACCCGGTCCGCGCCCACCCGCGTTTCAAGGTTGTGCTCGAGGCTGCCCAAGCGCGCTTGGCGCAAGGCGACACACCCGGTTAAGTTGGAAACGACAACCAAATGGGAGCCGTAGGATGACCAACAAACCCCTCCCCGAAGGCTTCGGCCTCACCCAGATGGATCCGGACTACCACGCGCACCGCGAAGAGCGGCTCACGGCACTACGCGAACAATGCCCGGTCAAACGCGATCCGATGTTCGGTGCGTTCTTCGTTTCGCGCTACGATGACGCGCGCGGCGTGCTCACCGACCGCACGATGTGGCGCACGGCCGCAAGAGCCGAAGACGAGGCGGCGATCCTCAAGCTCCGCGAAATCAACGAGCCGCAGGAACTGCGCCAAGAAGGTGGCATCCGCAACATCATCTTCCTTGAGGGCGAGGAACACGCTCGTGTCCGCCCGCCGCTGCAAAAGGCGCTCTACGCCCGCGTCGCGAAGTGCAAGGGCGATGTGGAAAACATCGTTGGCGGCATACTCGACAACCTCGCGGCCAAACCAGGCCCCGTCGACCTGATGGAAGAACTGGCCATCCCTGTGCCCGTGAAGGTGATCGCGCGCGTGCTCGGCCTGGATGAAAGCCGCTTCCACGAATTCCGCGAATGGTCGGAAGGCCTGATCTTGAGCCTGAAAGCCGTGCGCACACCGGAAGAAACCGAACGCTACATCAAAGGCGCGCTGGCACTGCGCCGATTTTTCGAGGTGGAAGTCGCCAAGCGTCGTAAGACGAAGCACGATGACCTCATCAACGACATCCTCGAAGCCCAAGACCACGGCACGCAACTCAGCGACCTTGAAATCCGCGACAACCTGATCGGCTTCCTCGTCGCGGGCAACCTCACCACCACCGACCTCATCGGCAACGGGATCTACAACCTGCTGAAGCACCCCGATCAGCTCGCGAAACTGAAGGCCGACCCGAAACTGATCGGCCCCGCAATCGAGGAGGTCCTACGCTACGAGTCGCCGGTCGACATCACCGTGCGCGTCGCCTCGCGCGAGATGGAACCGCAAGGTTGCCCGATCAAACCGAAGCAAGCGATCATCACCTGGCTCCCCGCCGCGAACCGCGACCCGCGCGCCTACGCCAACCCCGACACGTTCGACATCACGCGCCAAGCCAAACCCCACGTCGCCTTCGGTGGCGGCGCCCACATCTGCATCGGCGCGCCCCTCGCCCGCCTCGAAGCCCAAGTCGTGTTCCAAATGCTGTTCGACCGCTTCCCGAAGATGCGCCTGGTCGACGAGAACATCGCATGGAAACCCACCGTGTTCTTCCACGGCCTGCAGAACCTACGTGTCCACTTGAGCTAGCCTAGTTCCGCGGTATCGGCGCAGAGCGGAAGTAGGGAACGCCCAGCGTTGCGGGATCAGGGACCTGCGTCACGACTGGGAGTCCCGCCAGTTCAGGCTTGCGCTTTGCAGCGAGCGGTAGGTCCCGTTGCTGCTGGTTCGAAACGACGAAATAGGGCGCACCCAACACTTCGCCGCCGAACAAACCCTCCTTAGGCAACCCCAGCGTTAGGTATTGGCCGAGATAGGCGACCTTCCCGGCCTCGATCGTGATCGGAACCGAAAACGCAACACGCGGCGTATAGCCAACGCCCGGCGCAGAAACGCCGAAACTGTAGAATTCATAACGCCCAGGCTTCAGCTTGAGCGTTGCGATACCGCCATGCTCGCTTCCAGACTTGAAGTCCGCGGCCGGCGCGGCCACCGCGTCGTCGTTCACCCAAAACAAGTAACTGTCGGCTTTGCCGTCAACCCCGCGAAAGTCGAGTTGCACGTTGCTGTAGGTGGAGTCCGTTTGGACGGCGATAGACGCCACCGCGTATCCCGCGTCGGCACCCTCATACATGCTGACGTTCATCTGGCACGCCGCCAGGGACAGTGTGAGGGCAGCGACAAGAACCATCGCAAACTTGGTGACGCGCATAGAAATCTCTCCGGCCTTCGCTCAGGTTATGCCCTGACCAAGGACGGTTGCAAAGATGTCCCTCATCGGCGGAAGGCGAACCGAACCGCACAGAGCACTCACTGGTTGCGCTGTGCGCCGCAGACGCAGTGCAGCACATGCTGTATGTCAAACAATCGTCAGCGATTCACAGCAAAGCTTCGGAGCCCACACGTGCACCGCTACCTCGCCGTTGTCCTCGCCCTGCTCCTCGCACTCGACATCGCCGCCGCCGCATCGCGACAGCCGCAGGAGCCGCCGCAAGCGAAAACGCTCGTCATCGGCACGCGCGTCGTGCCGCCGTTCGCGTTCAAAGACGGCGGCGGCCAATGGCAAGGCATCTCGATCGACCTCTGGCGCGACATCGCCGCCCGCCTGCAACTCAACTACCGCTTTGAAGAAGCGGCCACCGTCAAGGACCTCATCGACGGCGTCGCCGACAAGACCTTCGACGCTGGCGTCGCGGCGATCACCGTGACCGAGGAACGCCAGCGCCGGCTCGACTTCTCGCACCCGTTCTTCACGACCGGCCTCGCGATTGCAACCGCGCCCTCGAACGACTCGCCGGTCTGGACCGCACTCTCGGCCATGTTCACCTGGACGTGGTTGGCGGTCGCGCTCAGCGTATTCGCCGCCATCGTCGCGGTCGGCGTGTTGCTCTGGTTCGTCGAGCGCAAGGCGAACGCCGACATGGACGCTCCCAGCGAGGGGTTTTGGTCGTCGCTCACGATGCTGCTCACCGCCTCATTCACGCCGCCCGAGCCGCGCACCGCGCTCGGCCGCACGCTCGCCGCGCTCTGGGTCGTGATCAGCCTCGTCACGCTCACGTTCTTCACCGGCGTGGTCACGTCCGCGCTCACCGTGCAGTCGCTGCAAGGCCGGGTGCGCGGCGTCGAAGACCTGCCGAACATGCGCGTCGGCGCGATCGGCGGCTCGACCGGCGCGCAATGGCTCGCCAACGAACGCGTCCGCGCGACCGCCTACGCGAACGTCGCCGACGGTCTCGCCGCCGTCGTCGACGGCAAGATCGACGCCTTCGTTTACGACGCGCCGATCCTGCAATACATGGCGCAGAAGGACTACAAGGACCGCATCGTCGTCCTGCCCGACAACTTCGCCCCGCAGGACTACGCCTTCGCGCTCCCCAACGGCAGCCCGCACCGCCGCGCGATCAACCAAGAACTGCTCGCCATCAAAGCCTCCGACGTCTGGAAGAAGCGTATCTTCGAATATCTGGGCGAACGCTGACGCCGCCGGACAACCGGCGCACGTATTTGTGAGCGAGTTAACGCTTGCGCTGTGCTCAGGCCACCTGCGAACAGTCGCCGCTGTAAGTGGGGGACGTCATGCGGCGCGTGTTGTTGGTCGGGAGCTTGACGCTCGCGTTGAGCGGCTGCGTCGGCGATTACACCGGCCCCGGTCTCCCGCAAAACGACACGCCGCAAAGCTGGGGCCAGGAGATTCCTTCAGACGCCGCGATCTGGCCGTCGCAAACCTGGTGGAAGAACTTCGGCAGCAACGAACTCAACGCGCTCATCGCCGCTGCGCAAACGAACAACCTGAACCTCGCCGCAGCCCGCTTCCGCGTGGAGCAAGCCGATGCCCAAGCGCGCATCGCCGGATCGTCGCTGTTGCCCGCGATCGGTGCCGGCCTTCGTGCGGATGAATCCGGCGACATCCACGGCCCCGGCCTGAAAACGAAGTCCCTCGGCGCAAACCTGACTGCCTCATACGAACTCGACTTCTGGGGCCGCAACCTCGCGGACGCTCGCGGCGCCGACGCCTCGCTCCGCGCCAGCCGATACGACCAGGAAACCGTAGCCCTCACGACGGTCGCGAGCGTCGCTACGACGTACTTCCAACTCCTCGCGCTACGCGACCGGCTCTCTTACGCCAAGAAGAACGTCGAGAACGCCGACCGCCTGCTCGCGCTCACCGAACTACAGCTGAAGGCCGGCCTCATCAGCCCGCTGCAAATGGCGCAGCAGCAGAACATCGTCGCCTCGCAACGCGCGCAACTGCCCGCCATCGCGCAGCAGGAACGCCAAGCCGCCGCCTCGCTCGCGTTGCTGCTCGGCCGCCCGCCGCAGGGCTTTGCCGTGGAAGCCCAATCGCTTGCAGGCCTGCTCACGCCCACCGTCGCGCCGGGCCTGCCGTCGGAGCTTCTCGCCCGCCGCCCCGACGTGAAGCGCGCCGAGGCCACCCTCGCCGCGGCGGACGCGAATGTCGGCGCCGCGCGCGCAGCGTTCCTGCCCACGATTTCGCTCACCGGAAACGCGGGCGTCGCCAGCACCGCGCTCGCCGGCCTTCTCAACGGCCAGAACGCCGCTTACGCGATCGCGGGCTCGCTTCTGCAGACGATCTTCGACGCCGGCGCGCTCGCCGCCCGCGAAGACGCCGCGATGGCCCGCCGCGAAGAGCTGCTCACCTCCTATCGCAGCGCGGCGCTCACGGCCTTTTCGGACGTGGACGTCGCGCTCAGCGCGGTCGCCAATCTCGAAGAGCAAGAGCGCCAACAAGCGAAAGCGGCCGCGGCCGCCGCGGAATCCTTCCGTATCGCCGAGCTGCAATACCGCGCCGGCCTCGTCGATTATCTGAACGTGCTGAACAGCCAAACCTCGATGTTCCAAGCGCAAGACCAGCTCGCCCAAGTCAAAGGCGCGCGCCTGCAAGCGATTGTCGGCCTATATCGCGTGCTAGGTGGCGGTTGGAACGAAAAGAGCTGATCCATTTCGCCTGTGAGGCGAGTGCGCATCTGCAACAGCGAGCCGCCACGAACGCCACTCACGCAATTGCAACTTACCCATTTGCCGCCGCGTGTCTATCTCAACCCTGGGGCTTGGGGTTGTCGTGTTCAGTTGGCGTAATCTGATCATCGCCGCAGTGGTGTTGGGCGGCGCGTATTTCGCGTGGCGCGCGCTGAGCCCTGCGCCGGCGCAGCAAGCGAACTACGAAACCGCCGCCGCCGAGCTAGGTGACATCACGCAGGTGGCGCAAGCGAACGGCACGCTGAACCCGGTCAGCGTCATCAACGTCGGCACGCAAATTTCCGGCGTCGTCAAAACCGTCAAATCCGATTTCAACGAACTCGTCGACGAAGGCCAGGTCTTGGCCGAACTCGACACCCGCCTGCTCGACGCAGCGCTCGCGCAAAGCCGCGCGCAGCTGAAAAAGGCAGAGGCCGCGGCCCGCCTCGCGCGCCTCACCTACGAGCGGCGCAAAAGCATCCTCGACGCGGGCGGCGCCTCGAAGAACGATGTCGATACCGCCGCCCAACAAGTCGCCTCCACCGAAGCCGACGCCGCGATCGCCGCGGCCTCGGTCAAACGCGACGAAACGAACCTGGGCTTCGCCGTCATCCGCGCGCCCGTCGCCGGCGTCGTGCTCTCGCGCGACGTCGACGTCGGCCAAACGGTCGCGGCAAGCTTCCAAACGCCCACGCTGTTCAAGATCTCGCCAAATCTGCGTTCGATGCAGATCAACACGAACCTGTCGGAAGCCGATGTCGGCACGATCAAGCAAGGCCAAGGCGCGACGTTCACCGTCGATGCCTTTCCGGGCCGCACCTACAAAGGCACCGTGCGGCAGGTGCGCCTGAACCCGACGACGGTGCAGAACGTCGTCACCTACAACGCCGTGATCGATGTCGACAACCCGAGCTTCGAACTCCTGCCCGGCATGACCGCCTTCGCGCGCATCCGCATCGGCGAAGCCAAGCACGTACTGCGCGTGCCGAACGCGGCACTCCGCTTCCGCCCGAAGGACCCGAACGAAAAGCCGCGCGCCAACGGCAAACCCGAACGCAAAGAAGGCGACGGCACGCGCGGCGTCTACGTCTTGCAGGCGGGCAAGCCGAAGCGCATCGTCGTCCTCACCGGCCTCAGCGACGGCAAATTCACGCAGATCTTGGGCGGTGACCTCAAAGCCGGCGACAAAGTCGTCACCGGCCAGAACGACGGCGCGGCCAACGGCGGCGGCGCGCAAGTCCGCGTCGGCGGCGGACCGCCGCGGTAGCGCCGATGAGCGAACCGCTGATCCAAGTCGACCGCATCGACAAATCCTACACCGCGCTCGTCCCCGTGTTGCGCCAAGTCTCGCTGAAGGTCTACCCCGGCGAGTTCGTCGCCCTCATGGGCCCGTCCGGTTCCGGCAAGTCGACGTTCATGAACATCCTGGGCTGCCTCGACACCGCCGACAGCGGCGCCTACCACCTCGGCGGCGAAGACACCACGCGCCTGACGAAGAACCGCGCCGCCGAGCTACGCAACCGCATGATCGGTTTCGTGTTCCAGGGCTTCAACCTGCTGCAGCGCCGCTCCGCCCTCGACAACGTCGCGCTGCCGATGATCTGCGGCGGCTTGCCCCGCAGCGAATGGGCGCCGCGTGCGCGCGATCTGCTCGACCAAGTGGGCCTCAAAGGCCGCTACAACTCGCGCCCGAACCAGCTTTCCGGCGGCCAGCAGCAGCGCGTCGCCATCGCCCGCGCCCTCGCGATGGAACCGCCGCTGATCCTCGCCGACGAACCCACCGGCAATTTGGACTCGACGTCGTCCGCCGACATCATGCGCATCATCTCGGGGCTGAATTCGATCGGCGGCATCACGATCGTTCTCGTGACACACGAAGCCGACATCGCCGCCCACGCCAAGCGCCTCGTGAAGTTCAAGGACGGCCGCATCGTTTATGACGGCCCCGTGCAAGCGGGGCTCGCCGCATGAGCATGAAGAACAGCGCCATCCTCGGGGAAGCTCTGATCTCGATGCGCTCGACGGGCCTGCGCTCGTTCCTGACCATGCTCGGCATCATCATCGGCGTCGGCGCGGTCGTGCTGATGCTCGCCATTGGCCGCGGCGTCGAACTGAGCGTCCAGCAGTCCATCTCCTCGCAGGGCGCGAACCTGTTCATCATTCTCTCGGGCTCAACGACCTCGGGCGGCCTGCGCGGCGGCTTCGGCTCCGCCCCGACGCTCACGATCGAGGACGCGCGCGACCTTGCCGAACTTGCCGGCGTTGAAGCCGTCGCCCCCATCAACTCCGGCGTCGCGCAAACCGTGAACGAGGGCCAGAACTGGAGCACCCAGATCACCGGAACCACGCCCGACTACTTCCGAATCCGCAACTGGAAATTCGCCTCTGGCGATCCGTTCGACGACGTGGCCGAGCGCTCGGCCGCCCCCGTCGCCGTCATCGGCAGCACCGTCGCCACCAACCTCTTCGCCGAGGACGAAGACCCTGTCGGCCGCACGATCCGCATCAAGAACATCCCCTTCACGATCATCGGCCTTCTCGCCAAGCAGGGCCAAAGCCTTCAGGGCCAAGACCAAGACGACGTCATCATCGTGCCGTTCCAAACCGCGCAGCGCCGTTTGTTCGGCTCGGCCTTCCCAGGCTCCGTGCGCACCATGTTCGTCCAGGCCGCCACGCCGGAGGTGATGAAGAAACTCGAAGAACAAATGCGCGAAGTGCTGCGCGACCGCCATCGACTGGCCGAGGACGCCGACGACGACTTCTCGATCCGCGACCTGACCGCGATCGCCGAAAGCGTCGCCTCCGCCACCCGCGCCATCTCGCTCCTCTTGGGCTCGATCGCCGCCATCAGCCTCCTCGTCGGCGGCATCGGCATCATGAACATCATGCTGGTCTCGGTGACCGAACGCACCCGCGAGATCGGCGTCCGCAAAGCGATCGGCACCCGCGAACGCGACATCATGCTCCAATTCCTGATCGAAGCCGTGATCCTCTCTCTCGGCGGCGGCCTCATCGGCGTCCTGATCGGCACCGGCCTCTCGATCGTCACCGGCCAAGCCCTGGACCTGCCGACGGAGGTGAGCCTCTTCTCCGTCACGCTCGCCTTCACGGTGGCCGCGGCCATCGGCGTTTTCTTCGGCTTCTACCCCGCACGCCAAGCGGCCCGCCTACAGCCGATTGAGGCGCTACGATATCAGTAAGGCGATCTGCCTGGGACCGCCGGCATCCTGCCGGCCCTTGCGGACTCGAAGCCGCACGTAGCCCTCCTCCATGTCCCCATATTTCTGTGTGGAAACAACCAAACGCTACAACGGCACAGCATCCGCCGGATCGGCCCCCTTCAGCGCCGCGATCGCCTCGCGTAGCAAACGCAGGTCCGCGGCGATATCGAAATCGGGCGGCCGGTGCGTCATGCCGAGGCGCACCACGACCATGCGTTCGGACGGGATGATGTAGATGCGCTGTCCGCGATTGCCGGAGGCGAAGAACGCATCGCGCGGCAGGCCGCCCTTGACGCGCCGCACGGCGAATTCGTCGTCGCTTTCATTCGTCCAGAAGCCCGCGCCGTAGCTCGAGCCCGCCGTCGATTTCTTCGAATAGGCAACCCAGCCCTCCGGCAACACGCGCCGGCCGCCCGCGGCGACGCCGTCATTCAGGAACAATTGCCCGAAGCGCGCCCAATCGCGCGCCGGCGCCAGAATGCTCGTGGAGGCGACTTGCGTGCCCGCACCGTCGAACTCCATCGTGACCCGGCGCATGCCGGCGGGCGCGAACAGTTCGTCTTGCGCGAAACGCAGATAGCCGGCCTGGCCGCCGCCGACCGCGCGCTTCACGATGCCGGCCACGATCAGCGTGTTGACGCTCGTGTAGTCGAACCGCGTGCCCGGCGGCACGCCCAGCGCCCCGGTCTGCGCATAGCCCGCCATGTCGTTCTCAAGATAGAGCATCCGCGAAACCGGATCGAAGCCCGAACCGGTCTCCCCGAGCGCCAGACCCGACGCCATGCGAATCAAATTGTCGAGCGTGATCGCAGCACGCGGATCGT
Source organism: uncultured Flavobacteriaceae bacterium (assembly GCA_964638635.1). Taxonomy (GTDB): domain Bacteria; phylum Pseudomonadota; class Alphaproteobacteria; order Micropepsales; family Micropepsaceae; genus SZUA-430. The sequence continues at coordinate 26,796 of CAZXAQ010000007.1, read as the reverse complement.
TCGCGCCATGCCACGCGTCGACCGGCGCCGGCGCATCGACGTTCAATTTGCCTTCGCGCACCAGAATTCCCACCAGCGCACTCGTCACCGATTTCGCGACCGAGAAACTGGGCAGCGGCGTTTCCGGGCCGATGCCATCCGCGTACTTCTCGGCGACGATGCGACCGTCCTTCACGATCACGACCGCTTTGATGTGCCGCGGGATTTCGTCTTTGGGCTCGGTGAAAATGTGATCCAGCGCCGCGCGCAAGTCGGCGCTGGCGGTTTCGAACACGGGCCCTTCGGCAAGCGGCTCGCCCGCCGTCACCGGCGGAGGTACCGCGACACTGTCCGCGTATTCCAAGCGGCAGCCATAGCCCGGACGGTAGATCGCCTCGGTCCCCAACACGCCGAGGATCGAGGCATGCACCGTCTTCGCCTCGCGATCGACGCCATAGCGCAGCAACGGACCCGCAACCGACGCCAGCGGCCGCACGGTTTCCGCGAACGTCCGTTCCGGATCGACCTTCGAAACGAACGCCGCCGAACAAACCGTCTGCGCCGCCATCCCCGACGCAACACGAAGCGCGCGGTCCGGCCGGAACACAACGAGCGCCGCCAGCACCACCGCCAAGACAACGTATTTGATCCAGCGCCGCACGCCGCTCTTCCTCATGTATGCCGACCGTTAGCACCTTGCGCGAACTGCGCAAAGCGAGTTCGGTTTGCAGAGGACAAGACCTTGCGACGCTTGTTGACAAACTATACGACATTGTCGTATACAGACGCCAATGACACTGCGCGTCGACTTGGTCACCGTTTGCGAAACGCTGGACTTCGAGAAGCGTGCCGCAAAAGTGTGGACGGAGAGCGAGCGGGCCGAATTCATCGACTTTATTGCGGCGAATCCGCGGGCAGGCGATGTGATCGAGGGCACGGGCGGTGCACGCAAAGTGAGGTGGGGCCGTGAGAGCAAAGGCAAACGCGGTGGCGTGCGCGTGATTACCTATTTCTATGACGAGGCGATGCCGGTGTTTTTGTTGACGATGTTCGCAAAGAACGAAGCGTCCGACCTTAGCCCCGCGGGCAAACGCGCCCTCAAGGAGTTCGCGAAGGACGTCAAGCAATCGAGAAAGGCAGGCCATGCGTAAGACGATGACGAAAGCCGACCGGCGTGTGATGACGGCCGTAAACCAGGCACGCGCCTATCTGCGCGGCGACAAGACGGCGGCGCGCGAAACGCAGGTTCAGGTGGTGGACGTAAAGGCGATCCGCCGCAACCTCGACCTCTCGCAGCAAGAATTCGCCAACGCCTACGGGATCCCGCTACGCACAGTACAAAGCTGGGAACAAGGCGTCCGCCAACCGGACGCCACGGCGCAGTCGTATCTGCGCATCATCGCCAATCTGCCGAAGCAAGTGCGCAGCGCGCTTCAGCGGGCATAAGCGCGGCTCGGACCCATTGGAGCAACACGGCTTCAAGCCGGCGAGAGGCATAGCGTCCCCGTATTAGTGACGATCGCACGAAAACGCCCGGCTGTCTGTCAAACGATCGCGCGCCCGGCTGGACCGCGAGCCAGTCGAGGAGCTGCTCATGGGAATGCTGCGGCTCGACAACCGGGCGGTACATTCGGCGGCGGAATCGTTCTCCGGACGACGTGATGTTTCGTGTGGCCGCTCGGGTACACTGTAGAGTAGCCGACTGCACTTTGCAGATGAGCTGGCGCCACGTTGTGCGTGGGAGGGGCCGATGGTGCAATCAAAGACATTCGATACGTCTGTTAGACATATCGAAGCGCGCGACGGAGAAACTGTTGATATTGATCCCAATCACCCCCTCTTGCGGGCGCTCCGGAGGCGTTCCGTTCCAGCAACTTTTTTCGGGCGGATGAGCACAATCATCTATCGCGTCGAACTTAAGCAGCGCGTTGGACTAAAGGAGTTTTGCAATATTCACGATTACCGTCACGCCGAAATATCAAACTGGATGGTGCACGGTTCTCGGCGTTCTCGGATTGCTGACGATCTACACCGTCATCACATTCATCGTGTTCACCTTTTTTGCAACGCGTTGTTTCAACAAGAAGGTCAGTGAGAACGAGCCTTTGTTGCTGCCCGTCGATCGGCGCGACCTGCGCGTGAGCGCGATGCAGCGCTTGTGCGGCACCCTCTCAACCGCGGCGATTTGCTGAGAAATCCTGGAGCGCACGCGTTGTCCGCGTCGTTTCGCACAGTTGCTTTGTTCACTATTTGTTCTATACTCCTCCTTATGCCCCAAATCCGCGCCCTCCCCTCCCGCCGCCGCATTGGTCCAGCCACCCTTCCTGTGCTCGCCGTCGATGGCGAAGCTGCGCGGCGCGCGCTGGGCACGGCGGCTTGGCCGTCGGAACGGTTTGCGGTGGTGGAGTTGCCGGACCGGCTTGGCGTGGGTCAGCTTGGCCCCCTGATGCGCAAGCTGCGCGGCCGCGCCGTCGTCGTGTGGCCGGCGCCCGGAACGGCGGGGCTCGCGCGCGCGACACGCCGGGCGGAGATGCTGCTCGCCGCCGGTGTTGCCGCCATCGGTATTGCCGCGCGCGACCGCGAAGCTCCCGCCGACATCGACGCCGCGCTCGACACCGCTCTCGCCGAAGCGCTCGCGCGCGCCATGCCGCAACAAGGCTGCCGAGCTCCGCGCGCCGTCTTGCCGTGGGCGGCATCGATCAACCCCGAACGCGTGCTCGCCGATACGGCGGCGGCGCTCGCGCGTCATCTCGCTCTGTCCCCGCATCTCCTCGAGGTCATGGCGCTGTGGAGCGTCCATGCCTGGGTCGTGCGCGCGGCAGCCTCGCCGATCGAGTTTTCGCCGCGCCTCATCCTGCAGGGCACGGACCCGCGCGCCGAGCATGCGCGAGCGTTGCGCATCCTGGCGTGGGTGACGCCGGCACCGCTCGTCGTCTCGCGCACGGTCGCGGGCCACGTGCTGCCGGTGCTCGCCGCCGAGCAGCCGACGCTGCTGTTCGACGACATCGCCGGCGGCATGTTCTACCGGCGCGACATGCGCACATTGCTCGCCGCGGGCGCATCGCGCGACGGCGTGTTCTTGAGCGCCCGCACACGGCGCAACCCGACCGGGCGCAGCCCCTGCTTCGCGCCGGTCGCGATCGCCACGACCGCGACGCTGCCGGACGACGTGCGCAGGCGCTCGCTCATCCTCGGCCTGCCGCCGCCCGCGCCCGACGCAATCCCCTTTGCCCCGCCAGGCGATCCGCCGGACGAGATTTTGGAATTGCGCGCGCAGCTTCAAGCTGCGGCCGCAGCGATCGCCGGCAAGATCACGACCGTGCCGCCGGAGGTCTTGCGGAAATTCCCGCCACTCAGGCGCGAAACCTGGGCGCCGATCCTCGAACTCAGCACCGCGATCGGCGCACTCCCCGCCGAAGTTGCGCTCGCAGCGCAATCCGCCACGCTCGACGAAGAAGCGGCAGCCACGGCATTGCTGCAGGATCTGCACACACTCTACGGCACGACCGAAGACCACATCCCCACCGCCCGCATGATCGACGACCTGAGCGCCCTGCGCGGCGCCGAAGCCGTGCGCGATCCGAACGACCTCGCCCGCCGCCTCACCCGCTTTGGCTTGAAGCCGGTGCTCGTCCGCATCAAGAACGACGTCGCGCGCGGCTATCGCGCCGGCCACCTTGCCGTCGCGTTTGCCCGTTACCTCGCCCCCTTTGAGGGTGTTACAAGTAACGTCGAAGTAACGGCCGCGTAACGCCGAAAACGGCACGAATGAGCCGATGTAACGCCGTAACGCCACTTTCAAACCTGTTTTGCTGCAAGAGACGACGACGCCCTGAGGACTTCAGCCATGCACATCCCGTTCGCCACATCCGGAAGCTACCCGGTTCGTCACGGAAATCACGTCCGTCCCCTCATCGACGGCGAGCCGGCCTTCCGGCGCATTTGCGAAGCCGTCGATGCCGCCCAACACAGCGTGTGGGTCACGATCGCATTCCTCGATGACGACTTTCTCATGCCGGACGGACGCGGCTCGCTCTTCGATGTGCTCGACCGCGCCGCCGCGCGCGGCCTCGACGTGCGGGTGATCTTTTGGCGCGCGAACGATGGTGCCGGATTCACGGTCGAAAGCGTCTTTTCCGGAACCGACGCGCACCGCCGCATGCTCGCCGCGCGCGGCTCGCGTTTTCTCGCCCGCTGGGACCGCGCGCAAAAGGCCTACTGCCAGCATCAAAAAAGCTGGCTGATCGACGCGGGCCACGCCGGCGAGATTGCCTTCGTCGGCGGCATCAACTTGGGCAACCATTCCGTGGTGAGTCCGGGCCACGCGGCCACCGACCGCGATCACACGCACGATATCTACGTCGAGTTTCGCGGCCCTTGCGCTACCGACGTGCACCACAACTTCGTGCAGCGCTGGAACGAAGCGAGCGAACGCGACCTTGCGGACGGCGCGTGGCCCGATCGCCAATCCGCACGCGATCTGCCGTTCCCACGCACTGCATCCGCCGCCGCGGGCACTGTGACCGCGCATGTGCAACGCTCGGTGCGCGCCGGACACTACACGAACGGCGAGGCCGCCCCCGGCGGATCGCCCTTCGACATCGCAAGCGGCGAAACGACGTTGTTCGAGCAATATCAAGAGGCGATCGCGGCCGCGCGCGGCAGCATCTATCTCGAGAACCAGGCGCTCGGTTGTCCGCAAACCGTCGAAGCCTTGCATGCGGCGCTCGCGCGCGGCGTCGACGTCACCGTGTTGACCCCGGCGGACCCGAACACGTTCATGGCCGCTGCGCGCAAGGACCCACGCTCGAAGCCGTTCTTCGATCGTTTCGATGCGTTGAGCCGCCATGAGCACTTCCTGCTCGCCGGGATCGCAACCGCCGGCCGCGACGGCAAACCCCGCAACGTCTACGTCCACGCCAAAACAGCGGTGATCGACGACGGCTGGGCAACGATCGGCTCCTGCAACATCGGCAGCCGCTCGTTCTTCGGCGACACCGAGATGAACCTGACCTTTTGGTCCCCCGACGTTGCGCGCCAGCTTCGGATCGACTTGCTCGGCGAACATCTGGGGGTGGACACATCGCACCTCGACGACCGCCGCGCTTTCGCGCTCTACCGCGAGCGTGCGCGGATCAATGCCGAACGGCGCTCAAAGGGAACAAAGCTGGACGGCCTGGCCTTCGCGCTCGACCCAGCGACCTACGCCCTCTAAGGACCCATCAATGTCGCATTACCCCAACGACCTCATCAAACGCATCCTGACGGAGACGAGAACCATCGCCGTCGTCGGCGCCTCCGCGAACCCCGCGCGCGACAGTCACGAGGTGATGGCCTACCTTCAGCGTAAGGGCTACCGCTGCATCCCGGTGAACCCGGGGCTCGCCGGTCAAACCTTGCTTGGGGAAAAAGTCTACGCCGATCTCTCCTCGATCCCCGGCAAAGTCGACATGGTCGACGTCTTCCGCAATTCCGAAGCCGCCGGCGGCGTCTGTGACGAAGCGGTCGCCATCGGCGCCAAAGTCGTGTGGATGCAGCTCGGAGTCGTTAACGAATCCGCCGCCGCCCGCGCCGAGAAGGCGGGGGTGACCGTGATCATGGACAGGTGCCCCAAGATCGAAATCCCGCGCCTCTTGGGCTAAACCTCAAGGCAACGGCGCACGACGAATCACCGAAAGGGTCAAGCCCATGAACATGCAATCGAAGCTCTCCGACTACGGCTTCAACACGCTCTCGATCCATGCGGGCGCGGCGCCCGACCCCACGACCGGCGCGCGCGCGACGCCGATCTACCAGACCACGTCCTTCGTCTTCGACGACGTCGACCACGCCGCCTCGCTGTTCGGCTTGGAGGCGGCAGGCAACATCTACACCCGCATCGGCAACCCGACGCAGGCCGTGCTCGAAGAACGTGTCGCGGCGCTTGAAGGCGGCACCGCGGCGCTCGCGACGGCCTCCGGCCACGCGGCGCAGCTTCTCGTCTTCCAGACGCTGATGCAGCCCGGCGACGAGTTCGTCGCCGCCAAGCAGCTTTACGGCGGCTCCGTCAATCAATTCGGCCAAGCGTTCAAAAGCTTCGGCTGGAACGTGAAGTGGGCCGACGCGCGCGACCCCGACAGCTTCCGCCGCCAAATCACGGCCAAGACGAAAGCGATCTTCATCGAAAGCATCGCCAACCCCGGCGGCATCGTCACCGACATCGAAGCGATCGGCGCGGTCGCGAAAGAGGCGGGCCTGCCCTTCATCGTCGACAACACCTTGGCGACGCCTTACCTGATCCGCCCGATCGAATGGGGCGCCGACATCGTCGTGCATTCGCTGACGAAGTTTTTGGGCGGCCACGGCACGGCGATCGGCGGCATCATCGTCGATGCCGGCTCGTTCGATTGGTCGCGCACGAAGAAGTTCCCGATCCTGTCGGAACCCTGCGCGTCGTATCAAGGCATACGCTTGCACGAAACGTTCGGCGACGCCGCGTTCGTCACCGCCTGCCGCGTGCTGGGCTTGCGCGATCTCGGCCCCGCGATCTCGCCGTTCAACGCATTTCTCATTCTCAACGGCCTCGAAACGTTGCCGCTCCGCATGCAGCGCCACTGCGAGAACGCACGCACCGTCGCGCAGCACCTAAGCCGCCATCCGCGCGTCTCGTGGGTGAACTACGCGAACCTGCCGAACGACCCGTGCTACGGCCTCGCGCAAACCTATTGCCCGAAAGGCGCCGGCGCCGTCTTCACGTTCGGCGTGCGCGGCGGCTATGACGCGGGCGTCAACCTGGTCAACAGCGTGCGCCTGTTCTCCCATCTGGCGAATGTCGGCGACACCCGCTCGCTCATTATCCATCCGGCGTCCACGACGCACCGCCAACTCACCGACGAGCAGAAAACCGCCGCCGGCGCCGGCCCCGAAGTCGTCCGCCTCTCCATCGGCCTCGAAGACGTCGCCGACATCGTGACAGATTTGGACCAGGCCCTGGCGGAATAGCGGCGGGCAGACCGGAATCGTCGCACGGCCACTTGCGCCCAGCACGCGGTGCGGAACAGTATTCGGCAGGTGAAGCAAAGGGATCGTTCGGATTCAGGAATGGCCGCGGCGCTCAATATAGCGATCTTGGATACGTTGCATGCGGTGAAGCGCGCGCCGAGCTTACTTAAGATTGCTGAACTATTTCGTCGCTTTATCGACGACTACGGGTATACGACATTTATGTGCGCTGACCCGCCGCGGCTCGACACGCAAACGGGCGGGCAGATCCTGTTCGACACCTGGGCGCCGGAGTGGCGCGATCGGTACTTGTCGCGCAGCTATTCTTTCCGCGATCCGATGGTCCTCGAATTGTGCCGCACCGTCCACCCGTTCACCTGGGAAGAGGTTCGCGAACGGCGGCGCTACGAGCCGCAGGATTGGAAGATCGTCGACGAGGCGTCGGAATGGGAAATGCACCAAGGGTTCGTAGTGCCAATCTTGCTGACCGGCGGTCGCGTGCACACGGTTACCATGGCGGGCGAGAATCCCCGCACAGATTTTCAAGCACGCGCCGAGCTTCACTTGGTTTCAATGTACGCGCATGCACGCGCACTGAATCTCCAGTGTACGAAGAACGAACCGGTCACCCTAACCAAGCGTGAGCGTCAAGTCCTGCAATTGATCTCCGATGGAAAGACCGACTGGGAAGCCAGCCGTGTTCTCGGGATCAGCCCGAGCGCCGTCCATAAACATGTCGAAAACGTGAAACGCCGCATGGGTGTCGGCACACGCATGCAAGCCGTCGTCAATGCAATCCGCCACGGCGATATCTCGGTTTAGGGCGTCAAGTACCTGATCGGATACCCCCGGCCGCCCGCTTCGTCGGCAACGTGCTCTCCGCCAACTCGTGGAGGGCATCATGCTACACCTTATCGACTCTACCAACCGCGACCTGCCGCAAAACCAAGAGCTGCTCGAAGCCTCCTACCGCATACGGCATCACGAGTACGTCGATGGGCGCGGCTGGAAGGGCCTAGCAAGGCCGGACGGCCGCGAGATCGATCAGTTCGACAACGCCGATGCGACGTACCTGCTGTGGGCCGACCGTACCGAGGTACTTGGGGGCGCGCGTCTAATCCCGACGCACAAGCCGCACCTGATGTCACACGTGTTTCCGCACATCGTGACGTTGGACAAGCTGCCGCGCACGCCGCGCGTTTGGGAGCTGACACGCCTGTTCTCGACACGGCTCGGGGCAAGTCAAGTCAAGCGGGGCCGGGTCACTGGGGACGTCTTCGCGGCGATGTTCGAACTCGCGCTCGCCTACGAGCTCGATGCGATATCGATCGTCTGCGACACCTTCTTTGTAACCCGGTTCCTCGGCATGGGATTGGAGGTGACACCGCTCGGCGTCCCCACTCCCTATCCGGAAGGTGTCTGCATCGCGGTACTTCTGCCCGCGAACCAAAAGCAGCTGCGCATCGCGCGCGGTCCGACCCGCGGCACGGTTCTGTTCGACGTTGATCGCGAGGTCGCACCGGTTCGTCTGCCAGTCGACGCACAGGCAGCCTATGTCAACTGATCAACCGAAATCGGGTCGCGGCCCCTATCGCATCGGGGACATCTCGACCGGCAACCGCAACGCGGACCTCTTGCGCGACCCCGAGGCGGCAGCGTTCGCGGAGGCGCTGTCGCGCATCCGCGAGCCGCAGCACCGCGCGCTCATCGAGTGGCTCATCCGCGAGTTTGCGCGCCAAAAGAAGATGGGCGGGCCCTGATCGGCTCGCCTATTTCGGCTTCACGAACTTGAACACGAACTGATCGGTCTTGCCGCGGATCGACGGGTCGAACACGTTCGCCGCGTGGGTGTCCGCGGGGTTCTTCAAGAGGTCGCTCTCGGCTGCAAGCTTGAACCCGGCGACAAGCACCTGTTCCTTCACCAGCGACGGCTCGATCCGGTGCAGCTTGTCGATCTGTTCCGGCGTCTTCACGTCCGGTCCCACGTGGTCGATCACGAAGAACACGCCGCCGGGTTTCAGCGCCGCGAGGATCGCCTTGTTCATCGCCGCGATGTCGATCTTCTGCCAGACCTGATCGTGGTAGATCTGGCTCATGAAGATCACGTCGACCGGCGCGTCGAACTTGATCTCCGCCATCGGCTGGATCGAGCCTTCGACGTTCGTGTAACCCGCCTTGGCGAGGATCGCGGGGCCCTCTTTGGCGACCGGAAACTTCTCCGCCACCCACGTCGGATTGAACATGATTACGCGGCCCGCATCGCCCACGATCCGGCTCATGATCTTCGTGTAGTAACCGGTGCGCCCCGGCCCCACGTCGACGACGCGATCGCCGGGCTTCACGCCGGTGAGCGCCATGATCTCCGCCGGATGCCGGTCAGCGTCGCGGTCGGTGTCGTCCTTCGGACGGTCTTTGTCGGCCACCGCCGCAACGACGTAACCGGGAATCGAATCCGTCGGCTTCGTCACGCAAGCGCTCAACGCCAACACGCACAGAACAAGAGCAAAGTCACGCACGGGGCACCCCCTCCATAATCGCCGTCACCTTAGACATATTCCAGCCGCCGCCCAAGCACGTTCACGCCTGTGTGAACGCCCTGCGATCAAAGCTTGTTGCGCGCCGCAGCCGCCACAGCGTCATCGCCCAACAATAGACGTCGACCGCCGAAAACGTGTCCCCGAGAACCCACGGACCGTCGACATGGCCCTCGACGAAGCGCCACAACACCTTGCGATGCTCGAGCGTGCCCGTCGGCAAATAGGCCGCGCGCGGGCGATCACCGGCCGGCGGCACCCAAGCCGTTCATCGCGTAGAGTTTGCACCGCTTCTTCATGACGAACTCACAAGGCCACGGCGAAGCGCAAAGCCGTGCACGATGCCGGCGGTAAGCAGCGCCACCGCGCCGAGCTGATGCAGCGCTCCAAGCCAAACCGGAACCACCGCAAGCAGCGTCCAAATACCGAGCAGAACCTGAAGCACAAGCGCACCGAGCAGAAGGTTCGATGTCGTCCCGGCAAAGCCGCCAAGCCCCTGCCTTCGCCCGGCAACCCAAAGCGCCAGCACCGCCGCCGTCAGCAGATAGGCCACGATGCGATGATTGAACTGCACCGTCGTCACGTCCTCGAACGGCGCGAGCCAGAACGGCGCGGTGGCATAGGCACCCTCGGGCACGAACGCGCCGTCCATCAGCGGCCACGTGTTATAGGTGAGCCCCCCATCGAGGCCGGCAACGAAGCCGCCAAGCAGGATTTGAAAAAAGATCAACCCCAGCACGCCGAGCGCGGGCACGAAGAGCGAATGCGGCGCCCTCTTCATCGGCCACTCGCCGCGCCAGAGTGGCAACGCCGTCCACACGATCGCCGCGTAGATCACGAGCGCCAAGCCCAGATGCGCAACAAGCCGGTACTGGCTCACGCTCACGCGCTCGGTCAAACCACTCGCCACCATGAACCAGCCGAGCGCCCCTTGCATGCCCCCAAGCACAAAGAGAGCAAGAAGACGCGGAACCAACGCCCGCTCGACCTGCCCGCGCGCCATGAAGATCAAGAACGGCACCAAGAACGCAAACCCGATCAGCCGCCCCAAATTCCGGTGCGACCACTCCCACCAAAAAATCTCCTTGAAGTCGTCGAGCGACATGCCCTTGTTGAGCTGCTGGTACTGCGGGATCTGCTTGTAGGCTTCGAACTCCTCCTGCCATTCGGCCACGGACAGCGGGGGCAGCGCACCATGGATCGGCTTCCACGACGTGATCGAGAGCCCCGACTCGGTGAGCCGCGTCAGCCCACCCACAACCACCATCAACGCAATGAGCCCGGCCACCGCGAAGAGCCACGTCGCAATATTCCGCCGCGCCGCCACGTGGCGCGGGCTTGGAAACACGGCATCGGTCAGAGTGCTTGGTGTCATGCGAAGGCTGATATGCTGCGCCCCGATCGAGCGCAAGCGGGACGAATGAGGGTTATGGGAACGAAAATCGAACATCGACGCACGGATGTCAAGCCGCAAGTATACTGTCCCCCTATCTTCTGAGCGAGTACCTCGAGCCGTATGCCAACGTTGTTACAGCCATCGCGCCGCGCCCTGACGCCCGCCGAGGCGGAGCACCTGCGCGAGCGCATCCAATCGAGCGGCGGGCGCCGCATGACCAATCTCGTCATCGCCGGCGGACTGTATGTCGGCTTGTGGCTGCTCTCGCCGTGGGCGACGGACAAGCAATTGTGGATCGCGACCGTGATCTGGCTCGTCATCGGCGCCGCGCTGGTCGGTTGGGCCTATTGGGACCTGCGCCAGCAATCGAAGGCCGCCGGCCAACGGTTCGACGCGGCGCTCCGCCGCAACGCCGCCGACGTCTTCGACATCAAGGCGACGCGCTTCATGGCTTTCGAACACCTCGAGAACGAAGGCGCGACCTACGCGTTCGAACTCAAGGACGGCCGCACCGTCGTGGTCAGCGGCCAGGACTTCCACGAGCACGACGCATTCCCAAGCCTCGATTTCTCGATCGTCCACCTGCTTGGCGACAAGGACGAGATCGTGGACGTCCTCGTCGAAAGCCATGGGCCCAAAGCCGCGCCCGCGTGCGTCGCGCCCGCAACAGCCAAAACCGCGCTCGAATGGCCCCCGCATCTGACAATCATGGAAACGCCACTCGCCACGATCGAAGACAAACTGCGCCAAGCCTCACAGCGCCCAAGTTAAGGTGCGCCTCGTCTCGTGCTTCACCGCCCCGATGCGGTGCAACATGCTCGGCGCAATAGTCGGGCTTGAAATGCCCCGTTAGGAAATTGCTGCCAAACTCGGCGCTCGTGTTCCGCGCCGCAACGGGCAAAAGCCGTGGATTTCGCACACCTCAAGGCTGAACTGTTTTCCAACTTGCGCATCATTGGTTTGATCGCCGGATTGGCCTTCGGCGGCGTCGGTGCCGTTATGCTGGGCGTGCAGCTCAACGCGGACATGATGTGGCAGCCAGCCGAGGCGACCATCACCAGCATCGGCGTCACCTGCGACATGGACGGTTATGAGTTGCGCTTGTCGCGCAACGCCTATCGCCCGATCTATCATCAGGTGCCCTGCGCCGACGTCGAAGCGCGCCGGCGGGAGCGCCCGGACATCTCGTTCACGGTAAAACAAGTGCCCCACATCGGCGTGCGCTTCGCCACACGATCGGCCGCCGTGATCGACGCCTTCGGCCGGTTCAATCCGAATGATGGGGCCGCGCCACGCATCGGCGAGCAGGTCGCGATACGCTACAATCCCGCCAACCCCCAGGACATTTCGTGGCGGGCCCATGCGTTGCCCATGTATCTGGCGGCGGGCGCGTTCGAGGCGATCTTCCTGGCAACGATTGTTCTGTGGTGGCGCGGACGCACCCCAAGCGCCCCAGCTTCGCCGCCCCCTGCCGCAAGAATTCCAAGGACTGGCCTACCACGCCACGGCACAGCGAGCTTCGGACGGCGGCAATAGCAAAAAAGCGGCGACAAAAGGCGGCCACCAGAAAAAATCTGTGAGCGCACTGTCACCAATTTTCTGACCCAGTAACAGCGGGATCGCACATCGCGCCCGGAGAATTGGGGTCAGAGTCGACCTGGCGCACGCTTTCGCTGCTTGGAACCCCGCTCGACCCATTTCTTACCGTTGTGCGATGTATGCCGCCCTGATCCCATCCCACCATTGCGCGTAAATCAGATAGATAATCCCGGGCTTGTGCTTTCCGCGCGCCACTTCTTTGCTTGGCCTTGCGCAATACTGTTCTTGCAGGCTCGGGGGCTTGGCTTGGGTAGCATAAGGCGTGGGGGCGTCGCATGCGGTGGTATCGCAAAACGCAAATTGCGTTGTTTGGAGTGTTCGCGGTCGTCTTGCTGACGCTCGCTTGGGCTGTGTTGCCCGTAACAGAGCTGAATGTCGGGGGCAAGACGGCGTTTGTGTTCGACCGCGTGATCTATACGGCGGTTGCGTTGGTGCTTGCAGGCCTACTCGCGGCGGCAGCAGGCGGCGAGAGTGACTTCAATGAAGCCCTGCGAAACAAAGGGATCGCCTCGGTCGAGAGCTTCGACGCGAACAAGGCACTGATGTATTGGATGCGGATCGGCGCGATTGCGTTTCTGCTCGCGCCATTCATACTGCTCGCGGTTGAGAGCGAAGGACATCTGAAACCGCTTACAAATTTGTACGCCTTGCTTGGCCTGAACGGGAATAGCCAGAGTGCCAATGTCTTTGCGTTGCTTTACAACTCCGTCTACGGATTATGCGTCACGTTACTCGCGATCGACTTCTTTCTGACCCCGCTATCGGCACAAATCATGCGCAACGAAACTTCGTTTGCGACGAAAGACAAGCTGGCCAACTACGCTGCCGACATTTGTGGCCGCTTCCTAGGCGCGATGAAGACGATTGGTGATCAAAATGTGCCGGAGCTGCGAGGTGCGTCACAGGTGTGGACGACGCTCACGGCCTTTACCACCGAAGTCAACACGGCCAAGCAATCCGTCACGCTCGCAGCAGCTTTCAGCACCGAAGAAAAGGAGGCCATCGTCTCGCACCTCACCGACGTGCAAGACGCAATGGCAGAACTCATCGAATTCCCTAAGTTCCTGAGAGGATTCGACCCATCGAACGCAAGAAGCGGTATTAAGCAGTTCAAACGCGTGGCCAACGACGATATGGGCGGCGCACTGAACGAACTCCTCAGCAGCCTGTCCGCCGTCTACAGCGACTGCAAATTGCAGCAGCCGAATCTCTCGAAACAAACGCTGGGCCAACTGACCAAGAGCATCGAGCAAAGTTGGACGAGCATTTGTAAGGATGCGCGCGTGCACTACAAATTACAGGCCGCAGCTGTATCCCAACCCGAGCTCGCCGACGCTGCGGAGTAGCGATGCGAAGCGGATGACGGCATCCCTGTTCACGCCGCTGGTGGCCGGAGAATGGGTAAGCTGTCACCCAACTCCTTGTACTCCAGTCTTCAGTTCTCTACGTGGTCGAAAATGTGAAGGAGAGAGGCCGATGAGCGGCAACAAGACTGCCTGGGATCGCATCAAAGAATATCTTCCGCAAGACCGAAAGAGTTGGGCTTGGAGTGTCATTGGATCCGTCGCTGGTAGCCTGATTGTTACGGGGTTGTTGGCGATAAGCTTCAGAAGCTTAGTTGAGTACTGGTTCCCCGAGCGGGTGTCTTTCGAAGGCGCAGTAGTCGCATTTGACCGCACCTTGAAGGATCGGGTGTGCCCGCAGGGTTGGACCCTCTTCGAGCCCGCAGGTGGGCGGACGATCGTCGGTGCGGGGAGCCACCAGAACACAGACGCGAATGGGCGCCCGTTGACCAATTATCCCGCTTACCAGGACGGTCCGAGTGTGGCTGTTGGCGGAGAAGAGGCGGTGACACTCACCTTGAACCAGGTGCCCGAACACACGCATTCGTATGATCGGGCGAGCGGAAGCGGCACAAAGGTGAACGGATTCGCTGCAGGCGCTGGCGAAAATGAATACGTGGCCGAAGCGCAGACGAGTATCGCGGGAAAAGGACAGGCTCATAACAACATGCCCCCGTATCTGGCCCTGTTTTTCTGCAGGAAGAACTAACGTTAAACCGCAAAAAGTTGGGATCAGCATCTCGGCGGTCAATATGACGAGGCTACAGAGAGGGTGGGGTCAGAGTGGACAAGGCTCCCGGAGCAACGCGCCGCCCGCACGTGTGTTTACTCCGACCCTGCTTTCTTTGGTTGCTCGGAGAGCAGACGACCTGTCGCCAAATTTCAAAATGACGGCTCAACTGCTACGTCAGTCGGGCAACCTCAAATCGGCACCTCGAAATACCGCCCCGGCGTTGCGGCGTCGATCGCCTGTGCGATCGTGTCAAGTTTGAGTTTGACCAGCGTCCAGCGGCCGGTGCTGAGCACGACGACCGCGATCTTGCGGCCGTCAAGGTTCTGTTGGTAGCGCATATTCTTGTCGGTCGTGAGCAAAACGTCGAATCCTGCAAGCTCCGCGGACTGCAGCAACTCCCCGTTTTTTCAGATTGTCCCAACCGCGTGCGCGAGCCTCCTCGACGGCATGGCTCTTCAGACCCGCCGCAACGCCGCGCGGCGTTGCGTTGTCGAACAGCACACGCATCAGCTGACGGGAGCGTCGAGGCTGCGCGCGGTGAATTCAAGCAGCGCCTTTACCTGTTCCTGCGTGATCGGGAATTGCTCCACGACCTCGTCGATGGTCAAGCCGTCTTCGAGATTTTCGAACACGACGGAGGCGGGCGTCCGCGTGCCTTTGAAGACCCACGCGCCGCTCACTTTGCCGGGAACACTCTCAACCACGGGGCATTGCGACCAATCGATTGGCGACATCGCATTCATCTCCGAACGTAGGTCATTAGACCTCAAAGCCCGACACAAACTCAAGGGCGGCGCCAACGCAGGTGCTAGGTCGCGCGTCGAATAACGCCGCGGCTCTTGCACAACGTGCCCCACCGCCCTCTCCTCAGGTCTGGCCCAGTGCAAACTCCACCGCCGCCTTCGCGTGCAGCACCGCCGTGTCGAACACCGGCGCCGCAACGTCCGCCGGCGCGAGCAACATCCCGATCTCCGTGCAGCCGAAGATGACGCCGTCCGCGCCCGCGCGCCGCGCGGTGGCAATCACGTCGAGGTATCTTTGTTTTGCCGCCGCCGTCACCACGCCCTTCACCAGCTCGCCGAAGATGATGTCGTGCACCGCGGTGCGATCCTCATCGTCTGGGATCATCGCGTCGATGCCATACCGCGCCTTCAGACGCCCCCGGTAGAAGTCCTGCTCCATCGTGTAGCGCGTCGCCAACAGCAACGGCCGCTTGCACGGCGTGCGCTTGATCGCCGCCGCCGTCGCATCCGCGATGTGGAGCAGCGGCACACTGACCGCGGCCGACACCGCATCGGCCACTTTGTGCATCGTGTTGGCCGCAATCAGGATCGCCTCCGCCCCCGCCGCTTCCAGCTTCCGCGCGGCCGCGGCGAGCGCCCTGCCCGCCTCGTCCCACGCCGCCGCTCGCTGCATCGCCTCGATTTCGGCGAAGTCCACCGACCAGAGAATCAACTTCGCCGAGTGGTGGCCGCCGAGGCGCACCCGCACGTCTTCGTTGATCAGGCGGTAGTAGATCGCCGTGCTTTCGACGCTCATTCCGCCGATGAGACCGATCGTTTTCATGGGGCCAATCCTGCAATTTGCCCGCCCCCCGCGCAATTGCTAAGCAACCCCCATGAGTATGCGTTGGAAAAAGCTCATCGGCGCTTTTCTGCTGATCGGCATCATTGCGATCTACGCGCTTCTGGTCATGCGCGTGGCGGTCGCCGTCCTGCCGACGGCCGGATCCGTTTTGGAGTTCGTGTTCTACGCGGTGGCCGGCATGGCCTGGGTGGTGCCGGTGCGCTACCTAATCGTGTGGATGAACACGCCCGGCAAAAGCGACGCGGAACAAGGGTAAACATGTCCGACAAGTTGAAGCAGTTCTTCGCCGCCGCCGCGACCAACCCGATGGACAAAATCCAAACGACGGTCGAGCGCATCATCCTCTACAGCCGCTACATCCTGGTCGTGTTCTATATCGGCCTGGCCGTCGCGCTCGCGATCTACGCGGTCTCGTTCATCTTCGAGGTCGTGCATTTGGCGGAGCTCGCGTTCTTCCCGCCGGGCGAAAAGAACATGATCATGCCGGTGCTCGAACTCATCGACGGCGCGCTGGTGTCGGGCCTCATCGTCATGGTGATGCTGAGTTCCTACGAAAACTTCGTCGGCCGCTTCGGCGACGACTCGCTCGACGATTCGCCGGAGTGGCTGCGCCGCCTGGACCCGGGCTCGCTGAAGGTCAAAGTCGCGACCGCGCTCCTGACGATATCGGCAGTGAAGCTGCTTCAGGTCTTCATGGACCGCGAACAATTCACCGACAACGACATCTTCTGGAAAGTCGTCATCCACGTGGTCTTCATCGCGTCCGCCGTCTTCCTGGCGCTGCTCGACCGCATTTCCGGCCATGCGCCTTATCATCACAAGTCCGACGATAAGAAGTCGGAATAGCCACGCCGCCGTTCTATACTCGCGCCGAACACCCCCAAACGAATTTAGGACTCCCCCATGGCACAATCCGGTCAAATCTTTCTCGGCAAAGGCGAAGCGCCGCAAAGCCTGCTGCTGTCGAGCGCCAACCGTCACGGCCTGATCGCTGGCGCGACGGGCACCGGCAAGACGTCGACGCTGCGCGTCCTCGCCGAGGGCTTCTCGAACGCGGGCGTGCCCTGCTTTGTCCCTGACATCAAAGGCGACCTCGCGGGCTTCTGCCAACCGGCCGAGGTCAAGGGGTTCATCACCGAGCGCCTGCAGAAGATCGGCAACACGGAATGGAAGCCCGCGAACTTCCCCGTGGTCTTCTGGGACCTGTTCGGCGAACTCGGCCACCCCTTGCGTGCGACCGTGTCCGAAATGGGCCCGACGCTGCTCGCCCGTATGCTGCAGCTGAACGACACGCAAGAAGGCGTGCTCAACATCGTCTTCCGCGTCGCCGACGAGCAAGGCATGCTGCTCCTCGACCTCAAAGACCTGCGCGCCATGCTCGTGCACGTCTCGGAAAACGCCGACAAATACTCCGCGCAGTTCGGCAACATCGCGCCCACCTCCGTCGGCGCGATCCAACGCACGCTGCTGACGCTCGAGAACCAGGGCGGCGACGCCTTCTTCGGCGAACCGGCGCTAAAGCTCGCCGACCTCATGATCAACGACGACACGGGCCGCGGCGCGATCCACGTGCTGGCCGCCGAAAAACTGTTCGGCAGCCCGATGCTCTACGCCACGTTCCTGCTCTGGCTCTTGTCCGAACTCTACGAGTCCATGCCGGAAGTGGGCGACCTCGACAAACCGAAGCTCGTCTTCTTCTTCGACGAAGCGCATCTGCTGTTCGACGACCAGCCGAAGGCGCTGATCGACAAGGTCGAACAAGTCGTGCGCCTCATCCGCTCCAAAGGCGTCGGCGTCTATTTCATCACGCAATCGCCGCTCGACATTCCGGACGACGTCTTGGGCCAGCTCGGCAACAAGATCCAACACGCGCTGCGCGCCTTCACGCCGAAGGACCGCAAGTCCGTCAAAGCCGTCGCCGACAATTTCCGCGAGAACCCGAACTTCAACGCCGCCGACGCGGTGCAAGAACTCGCTGTCGGCGAAGCGTTGATCTCGACGCTCGACGCGAAGGGCATCCCCTCGATCGTCGACCGCGTGCTGATCACGCCGCCCACATGCCGCATGGGCCCGATCACGCCGGCGGAGCGCTCGGCCGTGTTGAACGCAAGCCCGCTCAAAGGCGGCTACGACCAAGCCATCGACCGCGAGTCCGCGTATGAAATCTTGATGGCCAAAGCCCAAGGCGCCGAAACCGCGACCCAAGCGCCAACCGTGCAACCGCCCGCGCAAAAATCCGGCGGCTGGGGTTGGGGCTGGGGCAACAAGTCCGAGCCGGCACCCGCACCGGAGCCGGAGCGCAAACGCAGTTCCTCCTATCCGATGCCAAGCCAGCGCGAAGAGGCCCAACCGCGCCCCCGCGCGAGCGGCTATCAACGCCAAACCATGGGCGAAGCGATCGCAAAAAGCGCCGCGCGCTCCGTCACCTCCACCATCGGCAGCAGCATCGGCCGCGCCCTCGTCCGCGGCGTTCTGGGATCGCTGCTCAAACGCTGAAGGAGAGACCAATGCGCCGGAGCCTCTTGCTCGCTGCAACCCTCGCGCTCGGCCTCGTCGCGTGCGAAACGAACCAAGGCGACGTCGAAGGTCTGACCGGCGTCGCGTGGGTCGCGGAATCGATCAACGGCAAGCCGGTGATCGGCACGGTCACGCTCACGGTCTCGGACGAACGCGTCAGCGGCCGCAGCGGCTGCAACCGCTACTTCGGGACCGCCGAACACAAGAACGGAACCATCAAAATCGGTTCCGTCGGCGCGACCAAAATGGCCTGCATGCGCGAGGGCCTGATGCAGCAAGAGAGCGAGTTCCTGAACACGCTCCAAGCCTCGCAAACCTACACCTTCCGAAGCGATGATCGCCTCATCCTCGGCGGACCGTCCGGCGGCCAGCTGGTGTTCGCACCGGGCGGACCGGCCGAAACGGAAAAATAAAAGGCCCGCCGCAGGTGCGCGAACACCTGAACGGCGAGCCGGCCCTTTCGCATGGGGAGACCATGTGATCCAGGCGGCGCCACTCTACCACGCATCGGGTCGGATAAGGCTGCTGCCGTTCCCGACACCGAAGACTTTGGTTAGCGAAGACAACCGGGCGGGGAAGAGTGCCGTTTACTCTTCCCGCATCGCGCGTTGCAGGCGCCGGTTCAGCGGCGCCAACAGATACTCAAGTGCCGTATGCGACCCAAGCCCGATCATCACCTCGGCCGGCAACCCGGGCTGCAGCTTCTCATTACCCAACACCGCGGCCACCGCAGCCCGGTCGACTTCGATCTCGGCCTGATAGTAAGCCGCACCCGTGCGCGCATCGACGAGCCGGTCCGCCGAAACCGAAATCACCTTCCCCGCGACCACCGGCTGAAACTTGTCCTTGAAGTGGATCAGCCGGACATTGGCCGCAATGCCGGGTCGCACGTTGTCGGCGTCGTCGGGCTTCAGTTGGGCCTCGACAATCAGCCGGTCGTCTTGCGGCACGATCTCCATCACCGTTTCGCCA
Organism: uncultured Flavobacteriaceae bacterium; assembly: GCA_964638635.1. GTDB lineage: Bacteria > Pseudomonadota > Alphaproteobacteria > Micropepsales > Micropepsaceae > SZUA-430. The sequence continues at coordinate 7,155 of CAZXAQ010000007.1, read as the reverse complement.
GGACGCACCACCTGACCCGGTGAGTGAATGGTGGAGGCAACCACGACGCCCGCGGCCGGCGCCGCAATCGTCATCCGGTTGGCCAGCGCATTCGCCGCTTTCACCCGGTCGGCCAGTTCGAAACGTCGCTTCTGCGTCTCGCGCAACTCGGCCGCGTTTTTATCGAGCCGGTCGTTCTTCAGCTCGATGATCTGCATCTCGGTCTCGCTGGCCTTGAGCTTGTTCTGCGCGATCGTGGCCGCAAGTTCGCCGCGCTGACCCGCAAGCGACTTCGCGGCGCGCTTCAGTGCCAGCACGCGCGGCAGGGTCGAAAGCCCCTGATCGAACAAATCCTCCGTCGCCTTCGTCTCGCGCGTGATCAGCGCGGTTTGCCCGTCGACGGCCTCAAGCTGCGCCTGAAGGCCGCTCACGACCTCCAGATATTGCGCCTTGCGGTTCTTCATCACATCGATCTGATTGTCGAGCGACTGGCGGCGCTGTTCGAAGAGCTCCGTCTGCCCGTCCATCGCGGCCTTCGCGGAGGACGTGTCCTTGCGCGCCGTCAGTTCCGGCGGAAAGGTGATGGACGGCGCACCGGCGTTCTCCGCCTGCAGCCGCGCTTCGAGCGCGATCACCGCATCCAAATCGGACATCAAGACGCCGAGCGCCGCCGACGTCTCGGCCTGGTTCAGCACGGCCAGCACTTGACCCTGCTTCACCGTATCGCCGTCGCGCACGTTCACGCGCTCGACGATGCCGCCTTCCAGATGTTGCACCTTCTTGCGCTTGCTTTCGACCGCGATCACGCCGTTCGCGATCACCGCGCTGCTCAAGGGCACGAACGCCGCCCAAATGCCGAAGACGGCCAGAAACCCGAACAACACCGTCGCGCTCCACCGCTTCGCGCCGGTGGTCTGAAACGGCTCGTCCGGCGACGAAGCGCCGCCAAACCAATTGCGCAAACCGCTGAGCGCGTCGCGAACCATCATCATCGCGCCACCTCCCTCAAGCCCGCCCGCCCGGCGTCGCCGAGCGCATGATCTTGCCCAGGATTTCCTCGCGCGGCCCGAATTCGGCACGCCCGTCGCGCAGGACCAGCAGCTTGTCGGTAAGCGTCACCGCCGCCGGCCGGTGCGAAACCACGATGACCGTCGCCTTGCGCTCGCGCAGCTTCTGCAGCGCGGTCCGCAAATGCGCCTCGCCCTCCGTGTCGAGATGCGCCTCCGGCTCGTCGAGCACGATCACCGGCCGATCCCCGTAAAGCGCCGACGCCAAGGCGATGCGTTGCATCTGCCCGCCGGACAGCCGCAAACCCGCGGGCCCAAGTTCCGTATCGTAACCCTTCGGCAAAGCTTGGATCATCTCGTGCACGTCCGCCGCCTCGGCCGCCGCGATAATCGCCTCGCTGGTCGCAGGCTCGAAGCGCGAAATGTTCTGCGCCACCGTCCCCGCCATGGCGAGCGGCGCCTGCGGCAGATACCCGATCCATTGACCCAGATCCGTCTGCTGCCAAACCGCAACATCGGTCCCGTCCAAACGGATGCTCCCCGCGGCGCACGGCACGAGCCCCATGATCGCGCGCACGAGCGTGGACTTGCCCGACCCGCTCGGTCCCACGATGGCGAGTTGTTCGCCCGGCGCCAACTCGAACGACACGCGATTGAGGATGGGCCGTTGCGCACCCGGCAGCACCAGCGTCGCGTTCTCCGCGCTCACCGCCCCGCGCGGCCGCGGCAGCGGCATGGTCACCGTTTCCTTCGCGAGCGACGCCAGCGACTCGTCGAGTCGCGTCCAAGCCTGCCGCGCGTTGAGCACCGACTTCCACGCTCCGACAAGCGCTTCCACCGGCTGCAAGGCGCGCGCGCCCAAGATCGACCCCGCGATCAAGCCACCACCGGAAAGCTCGCCGGCGATCGTGAGCGCCGCGCCGGTCCCCAGCAACGCAATCTGCAGCAGGTTGCGCAAGAAACGCGCGAGCGCATGAAACCCCGCCTCGCGCTCCGTCGCGGCAAGACTGTGCGTCATCGCACCGCTGGCCGCACCCAGCCAATGCGTCGAGACCGAATCCGCAGCCCCCATCGCGACCAGCGGCTCGCCGTTGCGCGCAGCGACTTCCGCGAACTGCAACGCTTTCAAATTCTCTTTGGCGGCAACGGCCGAGGCGTCCGCATTCAACCGATCGTTCAGGAACGCAACACCGCCGATCAACACGCTCGCAACGACGGCAACCAGAAACAACACCGGATGCAGCACGTAGAGCAGAATGAAATAGACCGGACTCCACGGCAGATCGAGCAGCGACGCCGTCACCGGCCCGCCGACAAGATTTCGCACCGCCTCCACATCGCGCAACGGCTGCAGCGCCGGCGCATCCTTGCCCGCCGATCCGCGCAACTGAATCCGGAACGCGTGCGGGCCAAGGCGGTACGCCGTGCGCGCACCAAGCCGCTGCAGCATCGAACTGCGCAGACCTTCCAAACTGCCCAGCGCCAAAAGCGCCCCGGCTGCAATCAACGAGAGAACGACCAACGTCTCGATGCTGTAAGACGACAGCACCCGGTCGTAGATTTGCAGCATATAAAGTGACGACGTCAGCCCGAGAAGATTGATCGCAAGCCCGTACCCCAAAACGGTCGCAAGCACGGGCCGCTCCTGCAGAAGCACGTCACGAACTGAATTTGGGCGCGCGGCAGACACCGCTGACCACTCCCCTCTTGAAGCGACACGTTTCAAACCAACTATGCGCTCAAGAAAAGCGACAAAGACATGGGCCCCCGTCGAAACTTGCCGTCGTGGTATCCGCGCCCGGGGAGCGTTTGCCTTAACCGCCGCAGCTCCCGGCCAAAGACGCCGATACCTGTCGTTGCAAACTGTGATCAAGACGCGACAGGGTTGACCCAAACTGACAACACCGACCGCCAAGTGCCCATTTTTTCTTTGTTTTTACGTTGTAGCTGATCGTAAATACTACCCGGGGATGCATATGGGGGGCATTTGGTATGGTCGCTATAGGAGCGAGCCGCCAACTCGTTGGCGTATTTGAGGGGCTTCAAGTCCCGGTTCTGGCCGCAATCTGGCAAGATTCCAAAGCAACATTGAACGTACACGTCGGCGCCTGCGCCAGTCGCGCCAAGGCAAAAGCCGAGATTTTGTCAGCGCTCGCGAACGCCGGCGTCGCCCGCGTGCGGGTGCACTTCCACACCGCGCGCGACCTGACCGCGCCGCGCAGCCTGGAGCGTTTGGTCGGCCATTTTGGCGACGGCGAGATCGCCTACGATCCGACCGAAGCCATCTCGCGCGCGAAAGCGCTCGTCACGGCCAGCCACACAGTCCGCACGGCAATCGCCGACGCGATCGGCGGCATCTTCTTCGCCCCGCGCACGCGCACGCTGTTTGTGACCTTGGCCGGCAAGCGCTTCGCCGGGATCGACAAGTTCAAGGTTGCCGAACTCGCCGCCATCGAGCGCCAGATCGTTGAAGCTTTGACCGCGGCCTACGCTGGCCGCACGGCGGAATGCCCGTCGGTCCGCGTCGGCTTCGGCGTACCGAACGGTGCCTTGGTGCCCGTCGATCACGGCTCCGTCGTCGCCTGGTCGACCCAGGCGCTACGCGCGCTCCGCCGCTACTGGAAGCCTGTCGCCATTGCGACGATGTTCGGCTTCGGTGCGAATGCGGCCGCTGCCGAACCTGCGGTCAACCCGCTGAACGTCAAGGTCACGGCTGCCGGCACGAGCACCGAAGGCGAAGGTGGCTGGTTCTTCGGCGGTGCCTTGACGGCACCGCTCGGCGAAGCCTGGGGCTTCCAAGGCGAAGCGGGTGCATTCGGCAACGACGGTGACACCGTCTACGGCGTCGGCGGCCATATCTTTACCCGCGACCCGTCGAGCTATCTGCTCGGCGTTTTCGCGGCGTATGCCTCCGAAGACGTGCTCGACATCGACGCGACGCGTTTGGGCGCGGAAGCGGAAATCTACCTGAATCAACTCTCGATCTTGGCCAAAGCAGGTTATCAGTTCTCGAACGTCTCCACTTTGGAGGGCGGGTTCGCCGACATCGAGCTGCGTTGGTACATCTCGGACGATTTCGCACTGTCTGCCGGCGGCGCATTCGCCGAAAACAACGAAGCAGCCCGCCTGGGTGCGGAGTGGCGACCAGGCTTCTCGGCGTTGCCGGGTCTCGCCTTCCGGGCCGACGCTTCGTTCGGCGAAGGCAACACCGAGTCCTATCTCGGCGGCCTGACTTATTACTTCGGCGCCGACGCCACGCTGAAAGACCGCCACCGCAAACAAGACCCGGACTCAGCGCTCTTCTCACTGTTCCAAGCAATCCAAGCCGAGCAAATAAAGCTCTGCGCCCAATACGGCGCGCCGCCTGAATGCAACTAAGGCGGTTGTAGCAATGAACCAAATGGGTGCAGGTTAACGCCTGCACCCATTTTTCGTTTCGCAACCTGAGCCAAGGGCAGACTGATGGCACAGCGGATCACCCAAACATTCAACTTCGCATTGGGCTCCACCGGCTTCTGGGGCTTCGATCTCGACAACGGCGTTGCGGGTGCCCTGCTGTTCGAGCCTGCGAGCCCCGCAGCGCCGCAGCCCTCGCTGATTAACTTCGGAACGATGAACTACTCGGCACCGCTCGCTTCGGTGACCTCGACGGCGTTCATTACGTTCAGCAGCACGAGCCAATGGGATCAAGCGTTGATCGAGAATCACGGCGAAATCAACGCAACGACGTCTAACGTCGACCAGGTTTTCGCCATACGCGCGACATCGTCGAGCCCCAACCTTGCCAACACCGGCCAAATTTTTGCGAGCGCAGGGAAAAGCGCGATTGCCTTCGAAAGCTGGGACTCGAGCCTGACGATCTCGAACACTGGTGCGATCGGCGCAATCGCTTCGCAAGAAGCTATCGGAATCCATGCCGCCAACGGCGCGACTATCACGGAATCCGGCAACGTCAGCGCGTGGGCGAACGGCGGACCGGGTGTGTCCGTGCGCGCAATCGGGATACTCGTCAGCAACAGCGGCAATAACACAACCATCGTCAACTCGCTGGTAATCGAAGCGAAAGACTTCGATCCCACGGCCGCCAAGTCATTCGGCATACACTACGCCGGCAATCTCGTACTCGTGAACAACGGGATCATCCGCGGCGACTACGCCATCTACGAGAACAGCGCCGGCGGCCCCCTTCCCATCGCGACCGTTCTCAACAACGGCACCCTTGAAGGCCACGTGCTGCTCGCCGACGGCAACGACCTCCTTGAAAACAACGGCACGATCCAAGGCAATGTCGACCTCGGCCAGCACGACGACACCTATAACGGTCAGCTTGGCACGGTAACCGGTGATGTTCTCGGCGGCGGCGGAAACGATCAGCTGACCGGCGGAAGCGCCGTTGATCGACTGTTTGGCGGCGACGGCGACGACAGGATCGAAGGTGGCGCCAGCGGCGACCAAATCAACGGTGGTATTGGATTCGATGTCGCCTCCTACGCATCGTCTACCGCAGGCGTGCTTGTGACACTTGGTTCGCCCACAGCGCCCGGTGCGGCAAGCGGCGGCGACGCCGCTGGTGACACCCTGACAGGTATCGAAGGACTGCTGGGATCTGCCTTCGACGACCAACTCTTCGGCAGCGGCACGGGCGTCACCATTTCCGGCGGTGCGGGTAACGACATCCTTCGTGGCGAAGATCCGTTCCACCTGGGACCTGGCGGCAACGACACGCTGAACGGCGGCGACGGGAACGACTACATGAACGGCGGCGCAGGTGTTGATTCCTACGACGGCGGCACCGGCACCGATCGCGTCAGCTTTTTCGCGGCAGCGGCAACCCAGGGCGCCGTCGCAAACCTCATCACGCAAACCATTTCGAACGACGGCTTCGGCAACGCCGAGACGATGGTCTCGATCGAAAGCCTCGGCGCGGGAACGGCTTTTGCCGACACATTCACAGGCAACGACCTTGCCAACGAACTCTATGCGAGCCTCGGGGACACGGTTATCGGCAACGGCGGCGACGACACATTCATCGTTTCCGGCCGGCCTGCATTCATGGACGGCGGCGCAGGCATCGATACACTCGTGTTCAACAGCGACGCCGGGACGCTGTTCCCCGACAACAACGGCGACGGCTTGGCGGAGTTCGTGCTCGCCAATCACGGCGTCGGGGTGGAACTGAACGGTGCGCTCCTATCGGACGACGGGTTCACGTTCTCCGGCATATTCGGGCAGTTCACGGGCTTTGAAAACATAACCGGCACAAGCTTTTCCGACGTTTTGGGCGGCGATGAAGCTGCAAACGTTCTTTCGGGACGCGGCGGCTTTGACCTCTTGGTCGGCAATGGCGGCGACGACACGCTCTTGGGCGGTGACGGCGACGACTACCTCTCCGGCGGCGCAGGCATCGACGCGCTGGACGGCGGTGCGGGCTTGGACGTTGCCGATTACTCGACGTCACCAACCAACGTCACGATCGATCTCCAGAATGGCATTCGCACCGGCGGTCACGCTACCGGCGACACGTTTGTCAGCATCGAAGGCGCGCTCGGCTCCGACTTCGACGACACGCTGGCCGGCGACGGGCAAGCCAACACGTTGCGAGGTGGAAACGGCAACGACTTCCTCCAAGGCCGCGCCGGTAGCGATTTCGTCGATGGCGGGGACGGCGACGATTGGCTCGACGGCGGCGCCGGAGCGGACACGATCACCGGCGGCGACTTTGACGTCTTCGACCGCGACATGGACATCGCGGCCTATGGAGGCTCGGCGGCCGCAGTCAATCTGGACCTGCAAGCGAACACGTATTCCGGGGGCGATGCAGCTGGGGACACGTTGGCGGGTATCGAAGGTCTCTCGGGTTCCGGCTTCAACGACCAGCTGTTCGGCGACGCGAACGGTAACCGTCTGTTCGGCCAAGGCGGCGCGGACTTCATCCAAGGCCGTGGCGGCAACGACTTGATCGACGGCGGCGACGGCGACGACTGGCTCGACGGCGGCGCGGGCGCTGACCAGATCTTCGGCGGCAACGGCACGAATGACATCGTGGCCTATGGGGCCTCGACTGCGGCGGTGAACGCCGACCTCGCGGCGTTCACGTTCACCGGTGGCGATGCCGCCGGCGACACCTACTCCGGCGTCGAAGGCGTCTCGGGCTCGGCCTTCAACGATC